>CABRZT010000031.1:0-26064 GCA_902475595.1 uncultured Collinsella sp.
CGTCCCGAGGCTGATTTAACGATTGAGGCATTGGCCGAGCGCGTGGCACGCCTGGAGGCCATGGTTGCCAACGCCGCCGTGCCGGCGAGCGTGGCTGCTGCTCAGGCCGCCGCGCCTGCAGCATCCGTACCCGCTGCTGCCCAACAGCCGACGCTCATTTCGGGCGCCCGCGCTGCCGCCCCGGCGGCATCCGCTGCCCCCGCTGCTACGTCCGCGCGCCAGGGCGGTATGCCTTGGGACCGTGGTGCTGCTGTTCCGGCTGCCCAGCCTTCGCCCCGTTCTGCGTCCGTGTCAGCTTCCAAGCCTGCAGCGCCTGCACCTCAGCCTGCGCCGGCTCCGACGCCTCAGCCCGTTGCGGCCCCCGCGTCTGCCACCGCTCCGGCACCTAAGCCCCAGTCCAACAATGCCGCCCAGGTTGCCGCCGCCGGTGCTGCCGAGACGCCTGCGGTCGAGGATGCCGGAGAGCTGCAGCGCAAATGGGCCGAGGTTGTCGAGCGTGTCAAGGCACGTCAGGCTTCCTACGCAGGGCTTTTGCTCAACGCCCGCGCCACGGCCGACGACGGCTCCAAGCTCACGGTCTCGTTCCCCGCGGGTTCGACTTTTGCAGTTAAGATGCTCGGTCGCGCCGATACGCAGTCGGTGGTCCTGCCGACGGTCTGCGCGGTCTTCGGTCGTCGTACCGTCGACTATGTCCTGGATGGGGGTGGCACGCCGGCTCCTCAACATGAGGAGCATTCTCCATCTGCACGGGCTGCGGCATCTGCGGACCCGCAACCCGTGTCCTCGGCGGCCCCTGTATCCTCGAGCGCCAGCGCGTCGCAGCAGCAAGCGCCGGTAGCGGCATCGACCCCGTCGGCGCCTAAGCCCGCGGCGCCCAAACCGGCTGCTCCGACACCCGCGCCCAAGCCCGTCTCGCCCGCGCCCAAGTCGTCTGACCTGGGCAAAGCCCCCTGGCTACGCTCCGACAACCCCGCCGGCGCTCCTGCCACGGGTAAGCTCCCGACTGAGCCCGCACCTCGTGCGCCCGAGCGCTCGGCTGCCCCCAAGGCTCAGCCTGTCGCGCAGTCCGCGCCGTGGGAATCCGAGCAGGTGCCCTACGACGACGCTATGGTCGGCGGCTTCGCTGTCGATGCGAGCGGGGACGATCTGCCTCCGTTCGACGTGCCGGGTGCGGCGTCCGCGCCCAAGTCCGCTGCAACTGCCCCCAA
Organism: uncultured Collinsella sp.; assembly: GCA_902475595.1. Taxonomy (GTDB): domain Bacteria; phylum Actinomycetota; class Coriobacteriia; order Coriobacteriales; family Coriobacteriaceae; genus Collinsella. The sequence continues at coordinate 1,209 of CABRZT010000031.1, forward strand.
AGAGGAGGGCGCTCCTGCAGCTCCCTGGGAGTCCAACCCCGGTGCGGGCAGCCCCTTCGGCCATCAGGGTGCAGCCCCGAGCATCCCGCAGACCGAGGACGAGGCCAAAGCCCTCATCCGCAGCGTCTTCGGCCAGTCCACCATCTTCAAACCGGTGGAGTAACCGTGCGGGCGGGTATGCTGCTCAAGAAGAGATCTCTTTGCCCGGGCGCATCTGTATTTCGGACATGTGCAACGCGGTGCCGCGTATCTCGCATTCGAGCAGACAGGTACGTGACGGTCGGCCTAGGATGCTGAGGTCGATACGATACGTCGCATGGCTGTCCGTGTGCTCGACTTGCTCGGCGTTGACGGTTGCTCCGATTGTCAAGAAAGCGCCTAGTTCGGCATCGACAATCTTGGAGTCCTTTATCTTGACCTTGAACTCTTGGTAGAGGGACGGGCTGTTGTAGTAAATGGTTCGAGTTCCGTCGGTGCACTCATCGGTCGCTTCCCATTTGACGACCGGCTGGTCCGAGCCGGCTATCAGCAGTTCTGCTCCAAAAGCTACGGCATGGGTGATGACAACCAGCAATGCCCAGCCGACAAAGAGATAGAGAACCACATATGCAACGGGGTGTTTTGAGCGGATGTTTTGGAGCATGTCGGGGGCATTCATGGGGCACCTCCAAATTGCTGTCTGTGACAATCAAATTATACCCTGCCGTCATGCGCGCCACCTCGAGCAGCGGTTCGGCATTTTGCCATGTAGCCTTGTAGCCCTACGCATAAACTGCCTGGTTCCAGCTCTGCTAGATGTAGCTTTCAATATTATTCAGATGCGAATTATTCAACTTTGCATAATCTTTGGGTGCGGCTTGCACTCCAGGACATGTATATCGACTGAGGTAGCGTGTCCGCCCCGCTCGCTGGCCTCGCGCCGTGGTACGATTTTCGAGTTTGAAAGTCCCGTCGCGCTCCGGTTGCCCTTGCAGCTTGTCGCGCGGCCGTACGTAAAGGAGCCATTATGGCCGGTATGAACATGCAGCAGATGATGAAGCAGGCCCGCAAGATGCAGGAGCAGCTTGCCGCCGCGCAGGAGAACCTCAAGTCCCAGACCGTCGACGCCTCTGCCGGCGGTGGCATGGTCAAGGTGACCGTCAACGGCGAGATGGAGCTCGTCAACCTCACCATCGATCCCGATGCGCTCGATCCCGAGGACGTCGATATGCTGCAGGACATGATCATGGCTGCCGTCAACGAGGCCGTTCGCGGCGTCAACGAGCTCGCCAACAAGCAGATGGGCGCCATCACCGGCGGCCTCAACATCCCGGGCATGCCGTTCTAAGACGCGCATATATATGAGTGCCAACCATAGTCTGCAAAAACTGCTCGATGAGCTGGGTCGCCTGCCAGGCATTGGTCCCAAGTCGGCCCAGCGTATCGCCTACTACCTGCTCGAGGCCGACGCCGAGGAGGCGCGCCGCCTGGCCGAGGCCATTCTAGAGGTTAAGCAGGAAGTGCATTTTTGCAGCCGCTGCTTTAACTACGCCACCGCCGACGAGTGCTCCATTTGCCAGGATTCGATGCGCGACACCACCCGCATCTGCGTGGTGGGCGAGCCGCGCGATGTCCAGGCGATTGAGCGCACGGGCAGCTACCATGGCCTCTACCATGTGCTGGGCGGCGTGATCAGCCCCATGGACAAGATTGGCCCCGAGCAGCTGCACATTCGTGAGCTGCTGGCGCGCCTGGGGCACGAGGACATCCACGAGGTCATCATCGCCACCAACCCCAATATCGAGGGCGAGACCACGGCGAGCTACCTGGCCCGCACTATCAAGCCGCTGGGCGTTGAGGTATCGCGTCTGGCGAGCGGCCTGCCCGTGGGCGGCGACCTGGAGTATGCCGACGAGCTTACGCTTGGGCGCGCCATCGAGGCCCGTCGCACGATTTAGGTGGCGAGCCTGCTCCTACCGTATGTCTTCATCGCAACGCACGGGGTAGTCATAATTTCCCCGTGCGACTGTAAGTTTGTTGTGCAATAAAGATGCTTTGTATCCGCTTATCGCATGGATGCTTCCATTCGCATCCTTTATTTGCCCATTCGTTGCGCAACCTTTTGGGTTCGCTGATACACTCAAATATGGATTCGAATGAATGCGCCGCTCCCGAGCGGCGTGTTTTTGTTGGAGGAGAACGCATGCGGCCCGGTGGCACTCAGACAAAGCGCGGCGCCGCGGTGCGCATGCGACGCCGACTGGGCTTGGCGCCGCGGGCGTACGCACTGCTGTCTTGCTCGCTGGTGCTGGTCATAGCTGGCGTTTCTGCCTATGGCATGACGGTGCCGTCTATGGTGCAGGCGCATGCCGCACGCGAACCGCGCGTGGGGCATGAGGTCAAAAGTGATCTGGGCACCACGACTGGATATGCTTGGGCAAGTGTGGTCGCGCATATTGTGTTTGGCACCGACGATGCGGGCGGCGCCGAGGTCCCGGACAACGAAGTCACGCTTGCCAATGGCAAAACCATCGTGCTCACCAACACCAAGATCATCGATCGGTTGTCCAACAATAGCGTGGCGGCAACGGTGAATAAGGTCGAGCAGCAGAAGGAGCAGGACGCCCAGCAGTCCGGAAAGCCCGGTAGCTCGGATACTTCTGGCTCCGTCTCGGATTCATCGAGTTCGGGCGGCGGCTCTGGGGCGGGTTCCTCTACCGGAGGGACTGGAAACGGCGGCTCGACGGGCGGCAACACTGACAACGATGCAAACTCCGGTGGCCTTTCCGCTGCTGAAGAAGAGAGCATTCACAGTTGGCTTGTGACCAAGTACAACATGCTCGACGGCTATGTTTCTCGTGCCAATGATGTGGTCTCGACCTATAACTCTACGGGAGATCCCAGACCGTGCGACAGCCTGGTCGGGGAGATGTTTGTCATTCGAGCCGAGTTCGGCCGTCAGACATTCTCGCCCCGGTCAAAGTGGTATCAGCAGTATGCCAATCTGTGGGGCTGTTACACCAACCTATGTCAATGGGTCGGCCATTACGGCGATGATGACGTTGCGCTCGGTAACTTTAACAATAACGTGGCGGCGCTTGCCCTATGATGACCGATCTTGCATCCACCACACCACAATCGCTCGGTCGCGATCCCATGGTCGGCCTGCGCCTGGCGCGTGTCGACGGGTTTGAGCCGGCCATTGCGCTCGGTCAGGACGAACTGCCTGCCTATCTGCGTCGTTTTACGATGCTGTTTGCCGACGATGTCACCATGCGTCGTGGCGGCATCGGCCGCGTGACGCGTGCCGTCAACGCCCAAGGCGAGGCCGTGGCACTCAAGCAGCTCATCTTGCCGACGCGCGATGAGTTTGACGACGATGCCGCTCACGAGGCGCTGGTCGCCAAGTTCAAGGCGGCGTTTCGCGAGGAATACGAATGCCATCGCGCCCTTTCGGGCCTTAAGGGCTTTCCTCGCCTCTATGGCTGGGGCGAGGTCGACGGTGTGCCTGCAATTGTCATGGAATGGGTCGAGGGCGAGACGCTTGCCCGCTTGCGTTCGCGACTCGCCGTGGACGATGCCGGACGCCTGTCGCCGCTTGTGGCGGCGCGTCTGGGTCGCGACCTGTTCGATCTGCTCTGCCGTATGAGCCTGGTGGGCGAGGGCTTTGTCCATCGCGATATCTCGCCCGCTAATATTATGGTGCGCACGGCGCGTCTACCGCTTGACCGGCAGCTTGCCGAGGGCACCTTTGACCTGTGCCTGATCGACTTTGGCTCGTCGCTGGCGCTTGAGCCTGCGTCGGCCGTGGCCGGTACCGGCGGCAAGGCGTCGTTTACGGAGCGTTATGCCACGCTGCGTCGCGCGACGGTTGCCTATGCCCCGCCCGAGATGCTCACCGACGATATTCCCGACCTGCGCGCTTTGCGTATGTCGCCGGCGATTGACGTTTATGCCTCGGCAAGCACGGTTTACGAGCTCATTGCCGGCGTCGTGCCATACGAAGCCGCGCCGAGCACTTCGGGCACCTCGGGTTCGCGCAAAAAGACGCGCGACATCGCGAGCCCCTACCGTCTCAAGATGGACACGCGGCCCGACTATCCCATTGGTGCCCATGCGCCCGGTTGTGATTTGACTCAGCTGCTTCGTCGTGAGCCCGATGTGGCGCTCGCCGCGGCCGAGCAGGCCCAGCAGCTAGGGCTTGAGCCGGATTCCGAAGAGCTACGCGATGCGCTGGCGTTTGTCGATGCCCAGCTGTTCGACGTGGTGATGGCCTGTCTGTCCAGCCATCAAAAAGATCGTCCCGAGCCGGCGGCGGTCGAGGCGGCGCTCTCGGCGTTTTGTGACCACTATGCGCAAAATGTCGGTCGTTCGCTCCGCGGCGAGCCGCTCACGCCGTGCCCCATGGATGCGTCTGGCCGCGCGGTTCGTCGCGCGCTGATGGTCGGCGCGACGGTCGTCTGTGGCGTGGTTTGGGCTGTGGTCGTGGTTTCGGCCGCGCTGCTGGCGTCGGGCGCTCGCGTGACGGCGATTTTGGGATCGCTCGTGTGGTCTGGGTCGCTACCGGGTATTATTGCCGCACTGGCTTTGGCGCTGCCAGGCATAGCCGGCGTTGCCGCGGGGGCACTTGCGCGCAATCGGCGCTCGGGGTTCCTGCAGGGTGTGCTTGCGCTTTCTGCCTGCGAGGTTCCGGTGCTGGTTGTGGCTGCATGTAGCGTATTTTCCCAACGCGCCGTGATGGGTGGCCTTGTTGCCGCTCTGGTTGCAACCTATACGCTTACGTGGTTTTTGCTTGCGATGGGCTTTGCCTTTGAACTTCCCGTTTCGGCACCGCGACGCACAAAAGCCCAGATGGCGACTCCGCTTGCCGGTGGAGCCGCAGCTGCCCGTACTTTTGGCGGACCTGTCGAAGTATCGTCCGATTCTATTTCTACGACCAAGGAGGCCTAGGTCATGGCATCTCAAGTTGAGCTCACCCCATGCGGGGCCATGTTTGACATCTTTAAGCGCGCGGCGCATCTGAGCCATATCGAGCTGTGCGGCCTGGTGCTTTCGTCCCGTCCGCTCGCCGACGGCCGCAGCCCGCAGAGCCGAGCCGCCGATCGCTCTTGGGTTTCCCGCTTTATCGTTCGCGCGCCGGTCGGCACGCTTCAGCAGCGCTACTTTGCCGAATACGGTACCTCGGCTGCGCGCATTATGTCGCAACTGGCCCTGCGCCACCGAAATCCCATGGACTCCACGGCTGTGATCAATATGGTGTGCGGTCCTGCAGGTGAACCGATGGTGCGCGCGCTCGAAGAGTGCCACCAGGACACGAATCTCTATCGCAACGCGCTCGATCGCCTGTCCCAGGCGGCGGAACTCATGCCCGCCGAGCGCGCCGAGGCCGTGCTGGTGCTGTTTGTCGCCGTCGGTTGTTCGGCGGATGTGCGGACCTCGGTGAACTATGCCATCGACTACGCGCACGCGACCTGTGGAGGAGGCACATCCACGCCGCGTTCGCTTGGCATGTCGATGACCGCGGGCGAACGTGAACCCGCCCCGGCGCGCCCCTTGGGCTTGCTGCGCGTACAAAACAGTTTTGTCGTGAGCGCCCCGCGCTGGATTCAGCCGAGTGAGCAGGGTGTTGAGATTGGCGCGCTGGCCACTGGTGAGGGCGATATTACCGACGTCGGCGACGATGTCTCGGCCCGCCATGCCCATATCTGGTGCGATGCTCAGAATATCTGGCACGTCGAGGACTTGTCGTCCACCAACGGAACCGTGGTGGTAAACGGGGCCACGCGCGTCTGCATTCAGGTCGAGCCCGGCCGTTCCGCCCAACTCAATCCCGGCGACGAGCTCAAGCTCGGCGAATCCACTACCTACGCCATCCTCTTCGGTGCTCTCTAGCCGGCAGATAGGGACGTTCCTTTTCTGCCGGCTGGGGACACTCCTTGGCGCGCCAGAACCGGTCGCCTGGGGATGGAGAGGCCATTTTGGCCCTTGGCGGTCACCCGAGGTAAACCTTTACCGCCCGCCTATATTTGCCGAAATTACACTTGAAGGCGGGGTACAATAAACCCGCATGCGGATTTCCGTTGCGGGCGCTTCCCATCGCCGGGGCGTGCCCGGGAGCATCCGGCATGCGGCCTTTGCGGCGCTCGGTCATGTGCAAGACGGGCGGTCGGGTCTGTGGGGCGCATCAGTTGCCCCTCGCCTCGGCATGTCTTCTCTCCACGCCACGTACCTGCTGCTGAGCCTGCCTGCCAGATGATTGGAAGCAACAGCGTAAATCCCATCACGCCAACATCCCGGCGATCGCCGGGGCCTGTATACCTATATGAGAGGAGAGGGGTATATGGCGCGTAAGTTTAAGTCTATGGACGGCAACGAGGCGGCCGCATATGTTTCGTATGCGTACACCGAGGTAGCGGGAATCTATCCCATTACGCCGTCCAGCCCGATGGCCGACCATGTCGACCAGTGGGCGGCCCAGGGTCGCAAGAACATCTTCGGCACCCCGGTCAAGGTCGTCGAGATGGAGTCCGAGGCAGGCGCAGCCGGTACCGTTCACGGTTCGCTGGGCGCCGGTGCTCTGACCACCACCTACACGGCTTCCCAGGGCCTGCTCCTGATGATTCCGAACATGTACAAGATCGCGGGCGAGCAGCTCCCGGGCGTCTTCCACGTCTCCGCGCGTTGCGTCGCTTCCCACGCCCTGAACATTTTTGGCGATCACTCCGACGTCATGGCTTGTCGTCAGACCGGCTTCGCCATGCTCGCCGAGGGCAACGTCCAGGAGGTCATGGACCTCTCGCCGGTGGCTCACCTTGCCGCCATCGAGGGTAAGACCCCGTTCCTTAACTTCTTCGACGGCTTCCGCACCAGCCACGAGATCCAGAAGGTCGCCATGTGGGACTACAAGGATCTGGCCGAGATGTGCGACATGGACGCCGTCCAGGCTTTCCGCGACCACGCGCTCAACCCTGAGCACCCGCACACCCGCGGTAGCCACGAGAACGGCGATATCTTCTTCCAGAACCGTGAGGCCTGCAACAAGGTCTACGACGAGCTTCCCGCCGTCGTCGAGGGCTACATGAAGAAGATCAACGAGAAGCTCGGCACCGATTACGGCCTGTTCAACTACTACGGCGCTCCCGATGCCGACCGCGTCGTCGTGTGCATGGGCTCCTTCTGCGACGTGCTCGAGGAAGTCATCGACTACCTCAACGCTCACGGCGAGAAGGTCGGCCTGGTCAAGGTTCGTCTGTTCCGTCCGTTCTCCATCAAGCACTTCGTCGACGTTCTCCCCGAGACCGTCCAGAAGATCGCCGTCATGGACCGTACCAAGGAGCCGGGTTCTATCGGCGAGCCGCTCTACCAGGACGTCGTCTCCGCTCTCTACGAGGCCGGCAAGACGGGCATCAAGGTCGTCGGCGGCCGTTATGGCCTGGGCAGCAAGGACACGCCTCCCGCGTCCGCGTTCGCTGTCTTCGAGGAGCTCAAGAAGGACGAGCCCAAGCGCGAGTTCACCATCGGCATTGTCGATGACGTGACCAACCTGAGCCTGCCCGAGGCCGAGGATGCGCCCAACACCGCAGCCCCCGGCACCATCGAGTGCAAGTTCTGGGGTCTGGGTGGCGACGGTACCGTCGGCGCCAACAAGAACTCGATTAAGATCATCGGCGACCACACCGACAAGTACGTCCAGGCCTACTTCCAGTACGACTCCAAGAAGACCGGCGGCGTCACCGTCTCGCACCTGCGCTTTGGTGATTCCCCGATTCGCTCGCCGTACTACGTGACCAAGGCCGACTTTGTCGCCTGCCATAACCCCAGCTACATCGTTAAGGGCTTCAAGATGGTCCGCGACGTCAAGCCGGGCGGCACCTTCCTGGTCAACTGCCAGTGGAGCGACGAGGAGTTCGCCGAGCACATGCCCGCCGTGGCCAAGCGCTACATCGCGAACAACAACGTCAACGTTTACCTGATTGACGCTATCGACCTGGCCGCCAAGGTCGGCATGGGCAAGCGCACCAACACGGTGCTCCAGTCCGCCTTCTTCGCGCTGGCCAAGGTCCTGCCCGCCGAGGACGCCCTGCAGTACATGAAGGACGCGGCTACCAAGTCCTACATGAAGAAGGGCCAGGCCATCGTCGACGCCAACCATAAGGCCATCGATGCCGGCGCTACCGCCTTCCGTAAGTTCGAGGTTCCGGCCGACTGGGCTACCGCCGAGGATGCCGCTCCCGTCGAGCTCTCCGAGGAGACCAAGTCCGCCATCGCCCAGCAGGTCAAGAACCTGCTCGAGCCCATCGATCGCATGGATGGCGACAGCCTGCCTGTTTCCGCCTTCGTCGATTGCGCTGACGGCCAGTTTGAGCTGGGCGCCTCCGCATACGAGAAGCGCGGCGTCGCCGTGGTCGTTCCCCACTGGGACGAGACCAAGTGCATCCAGTGCAACCAGTGCGCCTATGTGTGCCCGCATGCCACCATCCGTCCGTTCGCGATGACCGAGGACGAGGCCGCCGCCGCGCCCGAGGCTACCCGCACGCTCGACGCCATGGGCCCCAAGGCCAAGGGCATGAAGTTCACCATGGCCGTGTCCCCGCTCGACTGCATGGGTTGCACCAACTGCGTCAAGGTCTGCCCCAAGGGCGCCCTCGAGATGGTTCCCACCGAGCAGGAGATGGACCAGCAGCCCGTTTGGGACTACATGGTCGAGAACGTCTCCGAGAAGAAGGAGCTCATCGCGGCCAACGTCAAGGGCAGCCAGTTTAAGCAGCCCTACCTGGAGTTCTCCGGCTCCTGCGCCGGCTGCGCCGAGACCGCCTATGCACGTCTGGTGACCCAGGTCGCCGGCGACCGCATGTTCATTTCCAACGCCACCGGCTGCTCCTCCATTTGGGGCAACCCCGCTGCCACCGCTCCTTACTGCAAGGACAAGGACGGTCACGGCCCGGCGTGGAACAACTCCCTGTTCGAGGACAATGCCGAGCACGGTCTGGGCATGGCCGTTGGCTATGAGGCCGTTCAGCACAAGCTGATCGCCGCTACCCAGGACATCATCGCTGCCGATGGTCCGTCCGATGAGCTCAAGGCTGCCGGCCAGGCTTGGATCGACTCCGTCAACGACGCCGAGGCTTCCAAGACCGCTGCCGCTGCCTACGTTGCCGAGCTCGAGAAGTGCGGCTGCGACGCTTCCAAGGCGATCCTCGCCGACAAGGCTTACCTCACCAAGAAGTCCTTCTGGATCTTCGGCGGCGACGGCTGGGCCTACGACATCGGCTTCGGTGGCCTGGACCACGTCCTGGCTTCCGGCCACAACGTCAACGTCTTCGTCTTCGACACCGAGGTTTACTCCAACACCGGTGGTCAGGCCTCCAAGGCCTCGAACCTGGGCCAGGTCGCTCAGTTCGCCGCTGCCGGTAAGGTGACCAAGAAGAAGTCCCTGGCCGAGATTGCCATGAGCTACGGCTACGTCTACGTGGCGCAGGTCGCCATGGGCGCCAACCCGGCTCAGACCCTCAAGGCCATCCACGAGGCCGAGGCCTACGACGGTCCGTCCCTCATCATCGGCTACAGCCCTTGCGAGATGCACTCCATCAAGAAGGGTGGCATGCAGAACTGCCAGGCCGAGATGAAGAAGGCTGTCGAGTGCGGTTACTGGAACCTCTTCCGCTTCAACCCCGAGGCTGCTGCCGGCAAGAAGTTCTCGCTCGATTCCAAGGAGCCCGCGGGCGGTTATCAGGAGTTCCTGATGAACGAGGCCCGTTACGCTTCGCTGACGCGTTCCTTCCCCGAGCGCGCCGAGGAGCTCTTCAAGGAGAATGAGCAGGCCGCTATGGACCGCTATCAGCACCTGCTGAAGCTCAAGACGGTGTACAACGAGGCCTAGGTCTCCCACCGCAGGATCTGAGGGCTGACCTTCGCGGACGTCCTCGGACATGAAAGAACCCCCGCTGCGCACTACGTGCGGCGGGGGTTCTTTCGTCCTGCGGAGTGTCCGCGAAGGTCAGCCCTCAGATCCTGCTACGACTACGCCCTCGGATTGTGTGGGCGGATGAAGGACGTAGTTGGCCGGGTATTCCGTCCCCTTCGCTGTTTCGCGGCTTTGCCGCGAAACCTCGCGCCACTTTGGGACGCGGGGGAGGACAGGGTTGCTGCCGTCTTTTCGGAGCTCTTCTTTATTCCTTTTGCTGGATGAAAAGCCCCTTGTTTTTGCAGGGGTGCATACTCGACTTATAAGTGCATAGAATCTCGTATAGTGCGAGTAAGATATTGCGCTGTCCGTTTTGTGTTTAGCAGAGATGTAGTTTGCATAATCCGACATAATCCTCGCTTCATTTAAATAAAGTCGCACGTAAATTACGTAGATATGTCTGAGCTGGTGTTCTGTACGCTGAGCGGACAAAAACGACCGTTCACCGTTCCGCTATTTTCAAAATGAATAAAATGAGCGATAAAGAGAATATAAACCTTAATAAACTCACGTATCGCACGGACGCGGGTTATTAATGGGTTGTAGGCCTTTTACAGAAAGGATTCCAGCAATGTCTAAGCCTCTTGGCAAGCCCGATCGTATTGTCGTCGCCCTTGGCGGCAACGCCCTCGGCAACAACCCCGTTGAGCAGATCGAGGCCGTGAGCAACACCGCCCACGCTCTCCTCGGTCTCATCGAGCAGGGCAATGAGATCATCATCACCCACGGCAACGGCCCGCAGGTCGGCATGATCCAGAACGCCTTCGCCGCTGCCCACGATGCCATCGGTACCCCCGAGATGCCGCTGCCCGAGTGCGGCGCCATGTCCCAGGGCTACATTGGTTATCACCTGCAGCAGGGCATCGGCCGCGAGATGCACAAGCGCTATAAGCGTTGGCACGCCGCCACCGTCGTCACCCAGATTGAGTGCGATCCCGACGACCCCGCGTTCAAGAACCCGACCAAGCCGATCGGCCCCTTCTACACCGAGGAGCAGGCCAAGGAGTTCATGGCCGAGGATCCCTCCAAGGTCTTCGTCGAGGATTCCGGCCGCGGCTGGCGTCGCGTCGTCGCTTCCCCCGATCCCAAGAAGATCGTCGAGGCTGACTCCATCCTCAACCTGCTCGACAACGAGTTCATCGTCATCGCCTGCGGTGGCGGCGGCATCCCCGTCGTCCGCGACTACGAGAACAAGGGCTGCTACAAGGGCGTTCCCGCCGTCATCGACAAGGACCTGGGCGGCGAGCTGCTGGCCGAGGACTGCGATGCCGACGTCCTGTTCCTGCTGACCGCCGTTGAGCATGTCGCCATCAACTTTGGCAAGCCCAACCAGGAGGAGCTCGAGGACCTCACCGCCGACGAGGCCGAGCGCCTGGCCGACGAGGGCCAGTTCGGCAAGGGTTCCATGGAGCCCAAGGTTCGCGCTGCCATCAAGTTCGCCCGTTCCCGCAAGGGCCGCACCTGCATCATCGGCGCCCTGGACAAGGCTGCCGAGACCATGGCCGGCCTCTCCGGTACCCGCATCCACGAGTAGTCTCTACTCTGTTGCCTCTCTCGTGGGCGCCAGGCAAAGCGCCCACAAACTAGCCTCTCTTCATGAGCCCCGCAGTCCGCTCCGACTGCGGGGCTTTTGCTATTCACCTAGTCATTGGGGACGTTCTTAAATGACTAGTCAAACATGAGCGTCCCCAATGACCACTCATTTAAGTCTGTCCCCAATGACTAGTAGTAGGCCCACATGGCTTCGACTTCGTTGAGGACCTCTACGACGCCCCAGCGGCGGGCGCTGCGGCTGGCCGAGTTGGGGTCGTAGACACCAATCTGGTCGGCATCGTCGATGCCGTAGAGCACGATGTAGTGGCCTACGTTGGTAAACGTACCGGGGCGCACTGCGGCGATGACGGGCGCACCCGAGCGAAGTGCTTGGGTAATCGATTCGCGATCGTTATAGAGCTGTGTTCCGTTGAGCCCCAGCTGCCACGCACCGCCTGTCATAAACGACCACTCGGTGGCACCGGTGGGGGCGTAGTTGCCGGCTTCGGCCAGTGCGCATATATCGACCGGCGTCTTATCGGTATGGCCGGTCTTAAAGATATAGACCATGGTGAGGCAGGTAGGACCGCAAGCGTTTTCGCGAATAGTGCCACCGGCATAGGGCAGCTCCGACCATGCGGGGTCAATTTGGTAGATGTGGGGCATGGCGCCGGCCTGCCATTGCGAGCGTGGGGTCGAGAACGCAAAGGAGTAACCGGGCGCGACGGGGGCTTTAAGCAGCTTGTCCTCGGCAGTGGGCTCAAGACCGGCTGATCCGTGGGAGATACAGGATCCCAAAAACACAAAGACGAGGCAGGCGGCGATGGAGCAAAGCGCAAGGCGTAGGCGGCGGGCCGGAAGCGCGTGGCTTGTGGTGTGCGACGCGGGGTGAGGGGCGGAATTGCCGCGATCGCGTTGAGGTCGCGAAAAGGAGCGCTTAACGTAGTAGTCGGTCTTACGGCGATCGTAGCGGCGTGGCTGCGATGTGTCGGTCTGGCGTTGGCGTGTGCTCGTACTCACGCGGTCTGACTGCTGCACGGTACGGCTTTGCTGCCGCGAAGAAGCCCCGAGCTGCTCTTGGGGGCGCTGCGGGTTGTCGTTGTCGGAGGTGATTCTGGGCGTTGGCGTGGCGCGGCCGGCAAGGCGCACGCTTTGTGGCCGTTGGTCGCCGTCATTGTATCCGTATGCCATTCGAATCACCTTGCCTCATGTGTAACTTGTTTATCCTACATAAAAAGATGCACGACACATGGGTATGTGCGCCAAAAGCCTGACAAATGGTATGAACGTTGCCGCGCCGCGCGCCTAGCGTCACGGCAACAGGTATTCAAAAGCAGACAAGATGAAAGCGTCCAAGACGAATGACGTCTCCCGCCGTTCGTCCCAAAAACGGTGCCGCTCGTTTTGCAGTTCTGCCTTCGGTCGAGCTGCGAGCGGCGCTGCTGCGCCAAGGCCGTATCTTAAAGCCATGGAATAAAAGCGCGCGGCAAAACGGACCGCGCAAGGGGTGACGCCAAGGGCGTCAAATAGGAAAGGAGGGGAACAATGGCGGACAAGAACGCAGAAGTTGCAGTCGAGGATAACGGCGGCATGAAGAAAACGCTCTCGCTCTGGAACTTCTTTACCATCGGCTTCGGTGCCATCATCGGTACCGGTTGGGTTCTGCAGGTCGGCGACTGGATGGTCGTGGGCGGCGGTCCCGTTCCCGCTATGATCGCATTCCTCTTGGGTGCAATCTTCCTCGTGCCCGTCGGAGCTGTTTTCGGTGAGCTCACGGCTGCTATCCCCATCTCGGGCGGCATCGTCGAGTATGTCGATCGTAGCTTTGGCCGTACGCTGAGCTACATCACCGGATGGCTTTTGGCCCTGGGCAACGGCATCCTGTGCCCGTGGGAGGCCATCGCCATTTCGACCCTTGTGTCCGAGATGTTCGGCAGCCTGCCCGGCCTTGAGTGGCTGCGCGCCGTCAAGCTCTACACCATACTGGGGGCCGACGTCTACCTGTTCCCGACGCTGATCGCGCTCGGCTTTGCAGTCTACGTCATCTTCCTCAACTTCCGCGGTGCCAGCTCGGCTGCCAAGCTCCAGGCCTTCCTGACCAAGGCCCTGCTCTGCGGCATGCTGCTCGCCATGGGCGTCTCGCTGTTCACCGGCTCGCCGGACAATGCCATGCCCGTGTTCTCCCAGGTCACCGGCGCTGGCGGCGGCAAGGCCGCTACCGAGAGCTCCAGCCTGTTTGCCGGCATCGTGTCGGTCCTGGTTCTGACCCCGTTCTTCTACGCTGGCTTCGACACCATTCCTCAGCAGGCTGAGGAAGCAGCCGAGGGCCTCAACTGGAACAAGTTCGGCAAGATCATCTCCCTGGCCCTGCTGGCCGCCGGCGGCTTCTACATGGTCTGCATCTACTCGTTCGGCACCATCCTCGACTGGCATGAGTTTGTTAAGAGCCCGGTTCCCGCGCTTGCCTGCCTCAAGGGCATCAACATGCTTCTGTACCTGGCTATGCTCGTCATCGCCACGCTTGGACCCATGGGCCCGATGAACTCCTTCTACGGCGCCACGAGCCGCATCATGCTCGCCATGGGCCGCAAGGGCCAGCTGCCCGAGCAGTTCGCCGAGGTCGACCCCAAGTCCGGCGCTCCCAAGCTTGCCTGCGTCGTTCTGGGCGTCATCACCGTCGTCGGTCCGTTCCTGGGCAAGAACATGCTCATCCCTCTGACCAACGTGTCGGCTCTCGCCTTCATCTTCTCCTGCGGCATGGTCGCCCTCGCTTGCCTGCGCATGCGCTTCACCGAGCCCGACCTGCCTCGTCCCTACGAGGTGCCCGGCGGCAAGTTTGGCATCGGCCTCGCTATCGCTGCCTGCGCCATCATCATCGGCCTGCTCGTGATTCCGTTCTCTCCCGCCTCCCTCAACATGGTGGAGTGGAGCATCGTGATCGGCTGGTTGGCTATTGGCCTGGCCCTCATGGCTTTCACCAATTCCCGCAAAAAGTAACGCCGAGCCGGGGCGGATCGGGTGCGCGGGACCCTCTCTTCCGTGCACCGAACCCGGCGCCACTTGGGTAGCTTTGTGAGGCCTTAACCCAACACGGCCTCGCCCACTATATGGATCCATAAGGAGGAACCATGTCCACTAAGTATGCAATCGTTGGCGGTAAGCTCATCGACGGTACCGGTGCCGAGCCGGTCGAGAACTCCCTCGTTCTCGTCGACGACAACGGCAAGATCGAGTACGCCGGTGCTATGCAGGACCTTCCCGAGGGCGTTGAGGTTATCGACGCCGCCGGCAAGACCGTCCTTCCCGGCCTGATCGACACCCATCTGCACTTCTCGGGCAACCTGACCGACGATGACACCGATTGGGTCATGCAGCCGCTCCTCGAGAAGCAGGCCGTCGCCGTCAAGCAGGCCTACGACTGCCTCACCCACGGCCTCACCACCGTCTGCGAGATCGGCCGCTTTGGTATCCAGATCCGTGACTGCATCGACAAGGGCGTCTTTAAGGGCCCGCGCGTTCTGGCCACCGGTCTGGGCTTCTGCCGTGTTGCCGGTCACGGTGACTCCCACCACTGCACCCAGGAGCTCAACAAGGAATCCCACCCCTGGGGCGATCAGGTCGACGGTCCTTGGGAGCTGCGCAAGGCCGTCCGTCGTCGCCTGCGCGAGAACCCCGATGCCATCAAGATCTGGGCAACCGGTGGTGGCATCTGGCGCTGGGACTCCGGTCGCGACCAGCACTATTGCTCCGAGGAGATCCAGGCCGTGGTCGAAGAGGCAAAGATGGTCGGCATCCCCGTGTGGAGCCACTGCTACAACAACCACGCCGCTGCCTACGATTCCGTCCGCTTTGGCTGCGAGCAGCTGATTCACGGCTTCGATATCGATGAGCGTACCATGGACCTCATGGCCGAGCAGGGCACCTTCTTCACCCCGACGATCGCCTTCCTGCCCACCTGGTACGCCACCTATCCGCCCGTCTACGTCCCCGAGCTGCACGACAAGTACGAGGGCACCCTGGTCGAGAAGGAGCTGCAGCGCAACTACGACTGCCTGCGCGAGGCCAAGAAGCGCGGCGTCGTCATGACGATCGGCTCCGACTCCTTCTCCTTCGTCACCCCGTACGGCACCTGCTCCATCGAGGAGATGTACGAGTTCGTCGACAAGATCGGCTTCACCCCGGTCGAGACCATCACCTGTGCCACTCTCAACGGTGCCAAGATGTGCCACATCGAGGACGAGACCGGTTCCATCGAGGCCGGCAAGTGCGCCGACCTGCTGGTCGTCAACGGTGACGTCGCCGCCGACATCCACGTGCTCAACACCGACAACATGGACGTCATCATGAAGGACGGCTGGATTGTCGAGGGCGGCACCTTCAGCGAGGCAAACAAGTACAGCGCCTAAGCTACCGTTCATCGATGGCTTGATGTAAAACACAGTATTTGATGCATAATGCAATGGAGAGGGTCGCTTGCGGCCCTCTTTATTGCTATGGGGTGCGTCAGTAAGAAGGAGATGACGGTGGATCTCAATAGGCTGATTCTGGGCAAGAGCTACAACTCTACCAAGGTCTTTCGTACCGCTCAGCATGTGGTTCAAGCCATCTTGCTCGGTATTGTCGTTCCGCTGCTTATCCTGCTGCTCATCTGGGATCTAACCGATAATCCCAATCCCGTTCCGGCCGTTGTTGTCATTGCCGGCTTGGTCATGCTGTGCTTCTTCTTCTCGTACGTCTTTGTCGTTCCCGACGACCTCACATCGAGCGCAACCGACCGCACGCTCGCCATCGCTTCAAAAATATTCGCCTACACGTCGCGCGGCCTTACGCCCGAAGCTGCCCTGGGCGCCTCTAAGATCATCCTGTCCGAAACGATCGCCTCTGCCATCTGCTTTACCGACGGCAAGCAGGTGTTGGCAAGCTGGGGCGAGGACTCGGCAAAATGCCCCGCGGGCACCCCGGTGGTGCTGCGGACTACGCTCAACGTGATCAACAGCGGTGAGCAAAGCGTGTTCTCGCGCGATGCCTCGACCGAGACAGGTGGCTACTTTCCGCGCCTGCGCGCCGGTATTGTCGCACCGCTTACCGTGCGCGGGCATTGCGTGGGCACGCTCGAGCTGTATTATCCCCGTCTGAGCAGCATCGATATGCGCCAGACGGCGCTTGCCTCGGGCTTTGCCGACCTCATTTCCACGCAGCTTGCGAGCTTTGAGCTCGAGCGCCAGGACGAGCTTACGGCCCGCGTGGAGCTGCGCGCCTTGCAATCGCAGGTCGATCCTCATTTTCTGTTTAACACCATCAGCACCATCGTGTCGCTCGTTCGAACCGAGCCCGACAAGGCGCGATCGCTGCTGATCGACTTCTCCAACTACTACCGTCAGACGCTTTCTGATTCCGATACCCTCACAACGCTCGAGCACGAGGTGGAACAGGGCACTCGCTATATCAATCTTATGCAGGCTCGTTATGGCGACGGCCGTCTGCGCGTCTCGGTCGATATCGACTTTGAGGTGCGCGATTGCATGGTGCCGCCGTTTATCTTGCAGCCGTTGCTCGAAAACTGCATCAAGCACGCGCAGCGCGAGACCGAGCCGCTTTCTATTCATGTTAGGGCTTTCGAGACCGATGACGGTTTGGAGATCATCGTCGAGGACGACGGCATCGGTATGAGCGAAGAAGTCTGCGCGCATCTGTTTGAGCAGCATCGCCTGGAGGAGCCCGAGAGCATTACCGCCGACGGCTCCGTCAAGCGAGGTTGCGGCCTGGCGCTCTTCAACGTGCTTCAGCGCATCCATTTCTTTTACGGAGAAGATTCCGGCATGCGCGTGAAGTCCCAGGAGGGCGTGGGAACGCAGGTCATCGTCGAGCTGAACGGCGAGCCGCATGAGCCCGCGCCGTTGACGGCGTAGCACGCGGTTGGATTGAGAGAAAAAGAGGGGAAGCACATATGTCCGAAGGCTGGAACATCTTGGTGGTTGATGACGAACCTCCCATTAGGGCCGAGCTACGCTATCTGTTGGAAAAGGATACGCGTGTGGGCCCGATTGCCGAGGCGGGCAATGTCACCGAAGCCGTGGAGTCGATTCTGTCGAACAAGCCCGACGTGCTGTTTTTAGACATTACCATGCCCGGTCGCTCGGGAATTGAGCTTGCCGAGACGCTGCAGAACCTAAAGACGCCGCCGGTGGTTGTGTTTGTGACGGCGTTTGCCGAGTATGCGGCCGATGCCTATAACCTCGATGCCGTCGATTATGTCGTCAAGCCGGTCGAGGACGCACGCCTGTCAAAGGCACTCGACAAGATCGAGGCAGCCTTGGGTGTCCGTCGTGTTATCCACGCTCCGCGCCAGCCTTTGCGTCTGACGGTGGACCGCGGGGGCAAAAAGGTGTTCATTCCCGCCGCAGACGTCTGCTACTTTGAGGCGCGTGCCGATTTTTGCAACGCCGTCTGCGCCGAGGGAACATACCTGATCAATGAGTCGATTTCCTCGCTCGAGCGGCGCCTGGCCCCCGAGGGCTTTATCCGTGTCCACCGCAGCTATCTGGTCAATTTGGAGGACGTGCACAATGTCGAGATCGGTTCCACGGGTCTTATGGAGCTCAGGCTCGATCGCGTAACCTCGACGGTGCCCGTGTCCCGCCGTCGCGCTGCCGAGGTTAAAGCACACTTGGGGCTTGCGTAGACGGTCTGCGTGCCGTCGTTTACCATCGCAGGTTTGGCATGGGCGCGCGGTGGGCATAATGGGTGGCATCGAATGAAATCGAAAGGATCATTATGCCCGCGCTTATCACCCATCATCTGTTTGGCGAGGAAAGCATCGACCGTCTTCCGCAGGGCGTCATCACGTCCGATGAAGAGCGCATTGCCTTTATCTTGGGCAACCAAGGCCCCGACCCGTTTTTCTTTCACATTCTGACACCGCGTGTTTCCGACTGCACGCTGCTGGCGCAGGTCATGCATCGGTCGCGCATGTCTCGCCAGTTCGCGTGCCTGCGCGACGGCGTGTCGCATCTGCTGCCGCGCGACGCCAGCTTGGGTCGCGCCTTTGCGCTGGGCCTGCTGTCTCATTACGTGCTCGACCGCAACGCCCATCCTTTTGTCTATGAGCAGCAGTTTGGCATCGTGGAGTCCGATTCAGAGCTTGAGGATTCGAGCAGTCAGGTTCATGCCGTGATCGAGAGCGACCTGGATGTACTGATGCTGCAGCTTAAACGCGCCGGCGCTACGGTCGACGATTACCCGCCGGCGGGCGAGATCGTCACCACCGATCGCATCAATCGCGTGGCCGGCGTGCTGATGAGCTATGTTGCCGGACGCGTGTACGGCATTGACATTCCGGCGGGGGAGTACGGTGCTGCCGTTGCCAATATGCAGCGACTTTACCGCGCGATTGAGCCGGCCGGCTCCGCAAAGACGCGCGCGATCTCGCTGGTTGAGGGCTTGGTGCACGACTACTCGCTGCTCGATGGCCTTGCCCATCGCGTGACGACGGAGCTGCCCGAGCGCACCGGTAACCTGGGCCATCTGACATGGAAGAATCCCTTTACCGACGAGGTCTCGAACGAGAGTTTCCCCGAGGTCTTTGATCGCGCGCTGGTCGATTACGAGTGCACGGTCGCACGTTTTATCGAGACCGGTGACATGGATGCCGTGACCAGTCACGTCAACTACAGCGGTCGCGTGCTCAATGCCGATGAGGAGTTCGACCGCGAGGAATAGGGCCCGTGCGTGCCCCTTTGCCGAATCCTTACCGGCGGTTCTGGACAATTGGGGTACGATGAACTAACTGCATATCGGGCGAATACGAAGGGTCCCTGTCCATGAAATACACCAAGCTCGAGCGTAACTGGGTTATGTATGATGTGGGCAATTCGGCCCTCGTGCTGCTCAATACCTCGGTGGTGCCCATTTACTTTAACGCCATCAATACCGGCGCTTCTTCGGCCGACCTGGTGGTCGCCTGGGGCAATGCGCAGACGATTGCCTCGCTGGTCATCGCCATGCTCATGCCCATTCTGGGCGCGCTTGCCGACTACGCCGGCAACAAGATCAAGTTCTTCTTGGGCTTCTTCCTCACGGGCCTGGTGCTTTGCCTGGCGCAGGCTATCCCAATGTCCGCCATGGCATTTTTGACCGTGTACGTGCTGTGCACCATCGGCCTTAACTCTTCTATGACGTTCTACGACGCCATGCTGCCCGACATTACCACCGACGAGCGCATGGACGCCGTGTCCAGCTCGGGCTATGCCTGGGGCTACATCGGTTCCACCGTGCCGTTCGTCATCTGCCTGGCGCTCATCATGGGTGGCCCCGCTCTTGGCGTCCCCACCATGCTGGCAACGCGTCTGTCGTTTATCATCACTGGTGTCTGGTGGCTCATCTTTACCCTGCCGCTCATTCGCACCTATAAGCAAAAGTACGGTCGCGAGCGCGGTCCCGAGGACACCATCGGCCACATCGTGGGCGGTGTGTTCTCCGAGGTCGGACACACCATGCGCGAGATCGCCCACAACAAGACCGTGCTGGTCTACATGATCGCGTTCTTCTTCTATATCGACGGTGTGCACACGGTCATTTCCATGGCTACCAGCTACGGCTCGGCTTTGGGCATCGATTCGACCCAGTTGGTCCTGGCGCTGCTCGTCACGCAGTTCGTGGCCTTTCCGTCCGCCATCATCTACGGCAAGCTCGCCGGACGCGTGGGCACGCTCAACATGATCCTGGTGGCAGTCGCCGCCTACATGGGCATTGTGCTGTTCGCCGCGTTCTTCCTAAAGACCGCCTTTGAATTCTGGGTGCTTGCCATTATGGTCGGCCTGTTCCAGGGCGGCGTGCAGGCGCTTAGCCGTAGCTACTTTGGTCGCATTATCCCCAAGGAAAAGTCCAACGAGTACTACGGCTTCTTTGACATCTTCGGTCGCTATGCAAGCGTCATGGGCACTTTCCTAGTGTCGGTCGTCACCTCGCTGACCGGCAACCCGTCGCTGGGCGTCCTTTCCATTGGCGTGCTGCTGATCGTTGGCTTTATGCTGCTGGTCCGCCTGTCCCGCATGACTCGGGCGGCAGAGCATGCCGCATAGGAGCGAGCGGCTATTGTGCCTGTCCACGGTACTCTTTTGGGGTTATCCGCAATAAACATTGCGACTTGCGAGCAATGATTTGCCCAAGTGGGTATGATGGAATCAGCTAGGTCGCGGGGCGTCGCCTGTGTTTGGCGGCGTCCCGTTTTTGTGTTGCAGGGAGGGTAAGGCATGAACGCCACAGTCGTGATTCCAACGTATTGGGCGGGCGATGACGCTTGCGCAAACGCCCCTGGCACCTATGACCATTCGACGCGACTCAACGCCGACAATCCCGAACTCGACCGCTGCCTGGCCTCGCTTGAGCAGGTACGTGACATCCCGCGCATCATCCTTTTGGTGGTCTGTCCCGTTTCCGCCACAGCCGATGTGTCGCTGCGCGTGCACGAGATTGTCGACGCGCATCCCACGCTCAAGGTCACCGTTGTCACCAACACCCAGGCCTCGCGCATCGCAGACCGGGTTGCTCAGATCGCGCCCAAGGGTTCGGGCGAGTGCGTGAGCCTGCGAGGCTACGGTGCCATCCGCAACATGGGGCTAGCCTGTGCCGCTGTGCTGGGGCATGACGCGGTTATCTTTTTGGATGACGATGAGACTGTCATCGACGCCGACTTTATGAAGCGCGCGACCTATGCGTTGGGGCAGCAGACGCGTCAGGGCTTGCCGATCTTGGTCAAGAGCGGCTATTTCTACGATCGCGACGGCTCGCCGCTGGCTCCCACGGACAAGGCGGGCATCTGCCATCGTTGGTGGACCAAGCGCATCGAGTTCAACCGTTGGATGAAAAAGGCGCTCTCGGGCACCCGCATCTCGCGCTCCAACTACGTGTGCGGCGGCCTGATGGCCTTGCACGCCCGCGCCTTTACGCGTGTAGCCTTTGACCCGTTTATCACCCGCGGCGAGGACTTGGATTACCTCTTTAACATGCGCATGTTTGGCTACGACGTGTGGTTCGATAACGAGTGGACCGTGCGCCATCTGCCTCCGGAGTCCGAAAAGCGCTCACCGCGCTTTATGCAGGATGTATACCGTTGGTACTACGAACGGGCCAAGCTGACATTCGCCGCGCATCAAAAGGAGCTCATTCCCGTTACGGCGGCATCGCTCATGCCCTACCCGGGTCCGTGGATTTCGCGCGAGCTCGACGACCGCGTGCGCAAGACCGCTATGGTCCGCAGCGTGTTTACCCGCGAGCATGAGGGCTACCTGCGCATCTGGCGCCATGGTATCGGCGAGGCAAAGGCCTATGCGCGCCAAAACGCTGCAAGCTACCTGCGTTTCCAGAGCTTTTGGCCCAAGATCATGGACGGGCTTTGGCGTGACGCACAACTGATCAGTATCCTGGAGGGGGCCGAATGATCGACCGCCGCGCCCAGCGCGATAGTTCAATATCAATCTTTCGCATCATTGCCGTTGCCTGCGCCATTTGCGTGCTGGTGTACTTTATTTTTGCCTTGGTGACCGGTATCGAGCCGATCGCCACGGTGATTGCCTGCGCGCTGCTGTGCATCTTTCTGTGCATCTTTATCTTTTTGACGCTCAATCCCGATTCGGTGCGCTCCCAGTACACCGAGGAGACGCTCTCGGTGGCCTCGGCCATGCTCGAGGACATTAAGGGCGGTCTGACGCAGGAGTCGGCGCGTTTGGTGTGCCGGCGCATTTTGCCCGAGACGCGCGCCATGACGGTTGCCATCACCGACGAGGGCAACGTGCTTGCCTGCGCGGGAGAGTTTGAGGAAAAACTACTGCCAGATTCTCCCATCCACACGCTTGCCACACGCTACGTTATCGAACATGGCATCGTGCAGTCGTTCAACCGTATGGTGGATGTCGTGGGCTCGGACGGCTCGCACAACCAAGTTCCCGCCGGCATTATCGCCCCCATCAAGGTAGGCGATCGTACCGTCGGCACGCTCAAGTTCTACTACAAGACCCCGCGCGCCGTCGACCGTACCCAGTACGCGCTTGCCTCGGGCTTTGCCGAGATCTTGTCCACGCAGCTCGCCATCCACGAGCTCGAGGTGCAAAAGGAACTCACAGCGCGCGCCGAGGTGCGTGCACTGCAGGCGCAGATTAACCCGCACTTCCTGTTCAACACGCTGAACACCATTGCATCGTTTACGCGCACCGATCCGCTGCGGGCCCGCGAACTGCTTCGTGAGTTCTCATCGTTCTATCGTGCCACGCTCGACAACTCGGGATCGCTTATTCCGGTCTCGCGCGAGGTCGCACAGACCAAGCGCTACCTTACCTTTGAGAAGGCCCGCTTTGGCGAGGACCGCGTGCTTGCGACGTTCGATGTGTCCGAGGACGTGGAAGATACGCTGGTGCCGGCGTTCGTGATCCAGCCGATTGTCGAGAACGCCGTGCGTCATGGTATGGGCGATGACGACGCCCTGAGGATCGACGTGACCGTTCACCAAGACGGCGAGGATGCAATCTTGATTGCCGTGGCCGATAATGGCGTGGGCATGGATGAGGGTACCGCCGCCAGACTGTTTGACGAGCGTTCTGCCCGTCCCGACGCCAGCTCTCCCCAGGGTGGCGGCGCCGGTGTGGCCATGCACAATATTTCGGAGCGCATCCATCGCTTTTATGGGCCGCACTCCTATACGCGTGTCGAATCGGCGCCGGGCAAGGGCACCAAAGTGCTCCTTCATCTTGATTTGTCAGAGAGCATCTTTGACATTCAAGAGTAAAATAAAAGGCTACGGGCTCAACGTCATGCGACGGATGCCCGGCGTAGTTAGTTGACGAAAGGTTTTATCCCTATGCTGCGTGCGATGATTGTGGATGATGAGGCGCCGGCTCGCTCGGAGCTTCGCTTCCTGCTCGAGCAAACGGGCAAGATCGGCACGATCACGGAGGCGTCGAGCGTCCGCTCCGCCATCGAGATGCTTATGGAAAGTCGCGTGGATGTCGTGTTTCTCGATATCTCGATGCCCGGTGCCTCGGGCCTGCAACTTGCCGAGGCGCTGCATAAGCTCAAAAATCCGCCGGCGATCGTGTTTGTGACTGCGTATAGTGACCATGCGGTCGAGGCATTCGACGTGGATGCCGTCGATTATCTGATGAAGCCGGTCGAGGAAGCTCGCTTGGATCGCGCGATCGAGAAGGTCATGCAACGCACCAAGCCGGTTACGGACAGCAAGGTGACCATCGAGCGTATCCCGGTGGAAAAGGGCGGCCGCAAGGTGCTCATTCCCGTGGACGACATTCGCTTTATCATGGCCAAGGACGATTACTCCTGCATCTATACCGTCGATGATCGCTTTTTGTCGACGACCTCGCTGGCGCAGTTTGAGGCCAAGCTCTGCGACTTTGGCTTCTTCCGTGTTCACCGTCGCTATATCGTCAACTTGGCGTGCGTCACGGACGTCGAGACGGTGCCCTCGGGTGCCATCCAGCTGGGCATTACGGGCGTCGACGAACGCGTGCCGGTTTCGCGCCGCCGCGTCGTGCCGCTCAAGAAGGCTCTGAGTCTCTAGCACACTGGCCCCGCAGCCCTGTAGACCCATCGTCTGCGGAGCCGTGGGGCTTTTTTGTATGTATCTGCCGAATCGTTTTTTGCGGAAGGATCCCATGAACAGCGCAAGCGCCAAGCGCATCGACATCATCTCGGACACCCACGGCTATTTATCGCCTGCGCTCTTGGATGAGCTTGAGGGCGCAGATCTGATTATCCACGCCGGCGACCTCACGTCAGAGATGGACTACGAGCACCTATGCACCATCGCCCCCGTGCGGGCCGTACTGGGCAACAACGATTACTACCGCGACTACGGCCCCGATGTAGACCGTCTTGCACTCTTTACCTACGAAGGCCTCAAATTCGCCGTAGCCCACTACCGCGAAGACCTTCCGGTGGGATCCGTAGACGTAGCCATCAACGGCCACACCCACGTAACCAAAGAAGCCCAAGTGGGCCGCTGCTTAGTCCTCAACCCGGGCAGCGCCAGCTACCCCAGAGGCACCCGAGGCCCCACCATGGCCAGAATGCTAGTAAAAGACGGCCATGTCATAAGCACCAAGTTTATTGACCTAGACTAACCGCAACAAAAACGGGGGATGCAGATGCGTTCCCCGTTTCCATTTGAGCCAATGGCCGGGCTTCAACAAAAACCTTAGACAACCCCGCCGCGGAGAACGGGGCCGCCGAGCCGCGAAGCGGCGAGCAACAACAACGGCTCGAACAATGTGACGGCAGGGAGGGCCTCCGGGGCCGGCGGGCGCGGGTTAAGTTTGTCGCGAGTTCCGCACGCAAAGGAAAGCACTTAATGTGCTTTCCGTCTTGCGCAGG
>CABRZT010000032.1:0-24760 GCA_902475595.1 uncultured Collinsella sp.
AAAGACCGAGTCGTCCTCGCAGACGCTCAAGCAGGAATACCTCGATACATACGAGCGAGGTGAATGACATGAAACTATTTGAACAGCTGAAGTCCAATGCGTCGCGCATGGCTGTCTACGCCATCCTCGTGGCAACGGCTTGATGCGGAATCGCGGCACCCGTCTATGCGCTCAACGGGGAGAAAGGCGATGTCGAACCCGCGTACATGGCTTCGACGGTTAAGGACCGGTACAAAGCCTTCTCTGGAGACGCGTTTTACGTAGCAGAGTACGACACGACCTACCGTGAGCTTCGCTACAACAAGGGCTACGACTATCTAGGCGCAGAGGCAATCAGCTATACGTCGGGTTGGTACCGCTCCAACTATGGACACATAACCCAGTTCAAGTGTAACTACCGTGTGTACAACTAAAGCAACCGGCTGGGACGAGGGGCGACGCAAAAGCGTCGCCCCCGTTTTTAACCATGTCAACTGAACCTAGTTTAGTTTGGTTGATTTCCGATCTCAGCCGAACACATTGAGCGGAAAGGCCGTTCCCGCAGTCAGTCGAACGTCCCCGGGGCCCTTCTCAGGCCCCGGGGACGGCATTTTCCCAGTTGAAGGCACGGTGGAGATGTGTTTCGATGGGTCAGATTCGTGTCGTTCCGAAAAGACCGTGAACCTTTTGTGGGACGCGCGGTGCCGTGGTACCATAGCCGAGTTTGTTGTCTTGGTCGGAAACCAAGACGCCTTATGCGCTGATCGGTAACCAGCGCCTGACTAATAAGGAGTCCTACCATGAAGCAGGGTATCCATCCCCAGTATGTCGAGTGCACGGTGACGTGCTCCTGCGGCAACACCTTCAAGACGCACGCTACCGTGTCCGAGATGAAGGTCGAGCTTTGCAACGAGTGCCACCCGTTCTACACCGGCCAGCAGAAGTTCGTCGACACCGGTGGACGCGTCCAGCGCTTCGCCGACAAGTTCGGTGGCGCCGCTGCCGCCCAGCTCAAGAAGGCTGAGGAGGCCAAGGCTGCCAAGGCCGCCAAGGCTGCTGAGGCCGAGGCCGCTCGCAAGGCCGCCGCTGAGGCTAAGGCTGCCGAGAAGGCTAAGCGTGCCGCTAAGTTCGCCGAGGAGGCTGCCAAGCAGGCCGCCGAGGCTCCCGCAGAGGCTCCCGTCGAGGAGGCCGCTGCCGAGGCTGAGACCACCGAGGCTGCTGAGTAAATAGCCCGCCGCGGAATCGCTCGCATTCATGGCATAAGGGCCGTGCATCCGTTTGGGTGCGCGGCCCTTTTCCTTTATTGGTGCAAACGGACCTGTCTCCATGGCACCAGATTGGTACGAAGGGGACGGATTGGTTTGCGCCAAATGGCAGAGAGACAGCGTATTTCCAGATAAAAGCTGACAAATTAAACCAGTCCCTTTTTGGCAGGTTGGTCGTAGTTATTACGTGGCGGTCGAGGTCGACCGTATAGGCCGCGCCTTGTTTGGCTAAAGTACAATCATCTGTGTTTAACTCGCCCGCAGCTGCACGGCGTGGGCGATGGCCAAAAAGGAAAACCACATGGGATTCATGTCAAAGCTGCTGTCCTTTGGATCCGATAAGGACCTTAAGCGCTACTACAAGATCGTCGACCAGATCAACGGTCTTGAGCCCCAGTTTGAGAAGATGACCGAGGAGGAACTCCGCGCCCAGACCGATAAGTTCCGCGAGCGTTACGCCAACGGCGAGTCGCTCGACGACATGCTCCCCGAGGCTTTTGCCACCGTGCGCGAGGCTTCCAAGCGCATCACGGGCATGCGCCACTTTGACGTACAGCTCATCGGCGCTATGGCGCTTCATGAGGGTCATATTGCTGAGATGAAGACCGGCGAAGGCAAGACCCTGGTCTCCACCTTGGCCGGCTACCTCAACGCTATCGCCGGCAAGGGCGTGCATGTCGTTACCGTCAACGATTACCTGGCAAAGCGCGACTCCGAGTGGATGGGCCGCATCTACAAGTACCTGGGAATGACCGTCGGTCTGCTCCAGAACAACATGCCGCTCGAGCTCAAGCGTCCGGCCTACCAGGCCGATGTCACCTATGGCACCAACTCCGAGTTCGGCTTCGATTACCTGCGCGACAACATGGTCACTCGCCCTGAGCAGCGCGTGCAGCGCGGCCACCATTACGCCATCGTCGACGAGGTCGACTCCATCCTGATCGACGAGGCGCGTACCCCGCTCATCATCTCGGGTGCCGGCACCAAGTCCGCCAGCACCTACAAGGACTTCGCGCGTGCCGTGCGCGGCCTTGAGCGCGGCGAGGACGTATCGCACGACATGCTCACCGCCACCGAGGACGTCGAGCCCACGGGCGATTACGTCATGGACGAGGCCAAGCACACCATCGCCGCCACCGAGCGCGGCCTTAAGAAGATTGAGCGCCGCCTGGGTATCGATGACATCTATGCCGATCTCTCCGGCCAGCTGGTCAACCACCTGCAGCAGGCGCTGAAGGCCCAGTACATGTTCCACCGCGACAAGCAGTACGTGGTCACTAATGGCGAGGTCAAGATCGTCGACGAGTTCACTG
This sequence comes from uncultured Collinsella sp., assembly GCA_902475595.1. Classification (GTDB taxonomy): domain Bacteria; phylum Actinomycetota; class Coriobacteriia; order Coriobacteriales; family Coriobacteriaceae; genus Collinsella. The sequence continues at coordinate 2,558 of CABRZT010000032.1, forward strand.
GTCGCATCATGGAAGGCCGCCGCTATTCCGAGGGCTTGCACCAGGCCATCGAGGCCAAAGAGGGCGTGCTCGTGCGCGAGGAGAACCAGACGCTGGCCACCATCACCCTTCAGAACTACTTCCGTCTCTATGACAAGCTCTCCGGCATGACCGGTACGGCACTCACCGAGGACGCCGAGTTCCGTGAGATTTATAAACTGCCCGTCGAGGTCATCCCCCCCAACAAGCCCGTGCAGCGTGTTGACCACGAGGACCTGGTGTACCGCACCGTCCAGGCCAAGTACAACGCCGTTGCCGACGACGTCGAGCGACGTCACGCCAAGGGCCAACCGGTCCTGGTGGGCACCGTCTCCATCGAAAGCTCCGAGAAGCTGTCGGCCGCCCTTACCAAGCGCGGCATCGCGCACGAGGTCCTCAACGCTAAGCATCACGAGCGCGAGGCTCATATCGTTGCCCAGGCCGGACGCTACGGCGCCGTGACCATCGCTACTAACATGGCCGGTCGTGGTACCGACATCCTGCTGGGCGGCAACCCCGACGAGCTGGTGCGCGAGCGCCTTGAGTACGAGGGCCTGACCATGGAGGACGTGACGCCCGAGCAGCTCGAGCAGTTTAACGCCGAGGCCAAGGAGACCTGCAAGGCCGAGCGCGAGCGCGTGCTTGCCGCCGGTGGCCTGACCGTCATCGGCACCGAGCGCCATGAGTCCCGTCGTATCGACAACCAGCTGCGCGGCCGCTCCGGTCGTCAGGGCGATCCGGGCGAGACCCAGTTCTACCTGTCGCTCGAGGACGACCTCATGCGCCTGTTCGGCGGCGACAAGATGGACCGCGTCTCCAAAATGATGGTCACCGCCGACATGGGCGACGACATGCCCATCCAGCACAAGATCATCTCCAAGGCCGTCGAGAGCGCCCAACACAAGGTCGAGAGCATCAACTTCTCCATGCGTAAGAGCGTCCTCGAGTACGATGACGTCATGAACAAGCAGCGCCAGGTCATCTACGCCGAGCGTAACAAGATTCTGGACGGCAAGGACCTGACCGACCACATCACCGAGGTCATGCACGACACCGTGTACCGCTGCGTACAGGAGTTCTGCACCAAGGACAGCCACGAGGGCGAGCGCGATCTCGAGGGCCTGCGCAAGTGGGTCGTTGAGCTCACCGGCCATATCGATACGCCGAAGTTCCCCGACGAGGACTTCGAGGCCCTTGCTGCCGATGTCCTGGCCTACGTTGAGAAGTGCTACAACATGAAGGCCGAGCGCCTGGGTGAGGACCTCATGCGCGAGCTCAACACCCAGGTCATGCTGCGCGTCATCGACACCCGCTGGATGAACTACCTGCAGGAGATGGACTACCTCAAGACCGGTATCGGACTGCGCGGCTTTGGTCAGCGCGATCCGCTGGTCGAGTACAAGACCGAGGCTTATGGCGCGTTCCAGATGCTCGTCGACACCATGTACGAGGATTACCTGCGCACCGTCCTGCGCATCGAGATCAAGGCCGCCCCGCACGCCGTGGAGCACAAGGAGGACCCCGCGCTCGAGGGTGCGCGCTTCTCCGGCCCCGCCGATGTCGATGGCGACAACGGCAACTCGGTGCTGCGCAAGCAGGCACAGGTGCAGGCTCGTACGGCCGTTCAGGGAGGCCCGGCTGCTGTCAACAACGGCGGCAAGGTGACCACCTACCGCAAGGACGAGAGCGACGATCCGTACGTCAACGTTGGCCGCAATGACCTTTGCCCCTGCGGCAGCGGCAAGAAGTTTAAGTACTGCCACGGCAGGAATCGTTAATGGCCGAGGCTTTAGAGGTAACGCCCGCCGAGCTGGACGCGTTTGCGGACCGGCTCGGCGAGGTCGAGTCGTATCTCCACCTGGACGAGAAGCGTACCCGCGTGTCCGAGCTCGAGGCCAAAAGCGTGGCCCCCGGCTTTTGGGATGACGCCGACGCCGCTCGCGCCACCATGGAGGAGATCGCTCGAGCCAAGGAAGATATCGCTGCCGTGGATACCGCGCGCGGCGAGCTTTCCGATGCCCGCGCGGCGCTGGAGCTTGCCGAGGAGATGGGCGACGACCCCGATGCCGCCGCGTTGCGCGAGGAGGCTGCCGCTACGGCAGAACGCCTGGCCCGCGCTATCGACGAGCTCGAGCTTTCGAGCTGGTTTACCGGTGAGTTCGATCACGGCGACGCGATTGTGACCATCAAGCCCGGGCAGGGTGGCCTGGAGGCGCAGGACTGGACCTTCATGCTCTTTAAGATGTACATGAAGTACTGCCAACGTCGCGGCTGGAAGGTCACCATCAACGACTGTCCCGCGGCTGAGGTCATCGGCATCGACCGTGCGACCTTTACCGTCGAGGGCAAGGACGCGTTTGGCATGCTGCGCGCCGAGGCCGGCGTCCACCGTCTGGTGCGCATTAGCCCCACCGACGACAAGAAGCGCCGCCAGACCACGTTTGCCGGCGTCGAGGTCATCCCCGTGCTGCCTGACGATATCGACATCGAGATCAGTCCCGACGATATCCGCGTGGACGTGTATCACGCGAGCGGCCCGGGCGGCCAGGGCGTCAACACCACCGACTCCGCCGTACGCGTGACGCATTTTCCCAGCGGCATCGTTGTCACTTGCCAAAACGAGCGCAGCCAGATTCAGAACAAGGCCGCGTGCATGCAGATTCTCAAGGCCCGTCTGTACGAGATCGAGCTTGAGAAGCGCGCCGAGGCGCTCGACGAGATTCGTGGACCCAAGACCACGATCGGGTTTGGTAACCAGATTCGCAGCTACGTGCTCTACCCGTACCAGATGGTCAAGGACCTGCGTACGGGCGTGGAGACCAGCAACGTCGAGGCCGTTCTCGACGATGGCGATCTGGATCCGTTTGTGATCGGCTACCATCGCTGGGCAACTGGCAACGCCGATGCGGAAGGCTCGGACGCCTAGGCACATGGTTGGCTCCGGGTCGATGCAAACACTTCGCAGGGGTGGTATTTGCTCGATGAATCGGTAGAATCGAATACAGCAAGAAGTTCAAAGCGCACTCGTTTGGGCGCGCTTTTTTGAGGGAGGCAGCATGGCATATCGTCTGGACATCAAGCGCATTCTTTCGCTGAACTTCTTTCACGATCTGCCCAAGATTATGCTGGGCTGCGCTCTGGCCGCTATCGCGACGGATCTATTTTTGATTCCCAACGGTCTTGCTGCCGGCGGCGTTACGGGTCTCGCCACGATTATCCAGGCGGTCGGCGCCTCGCATGGCATCTCGCTGCCTGTCGGTATTCAAACCATCGTGATGAATGCCTTGCTGCTGCTGGTCGTTATGCGCGAGGGTGGCATGTTCTACGTGGTCCAGACGGCGACGGGCTTTGTGCTGCTGGGCTTCTTCACCGACCTGTTTGCTCCGTTTGTGGCGCCGCTGGCACATGCCGACCTGATGCTGCCCGCTATGTGGGGCGGCATTATCACGGGCATCGGCTACGGCATGGTGCTGCGCGCCGGTGCCAACACTGGCGGCTCAGACACCATCGGTCAGATTATCTCGCGCAACACATCGCTGCCGGTTGGCTCGACCGTCATGGCGATCGATGTTGCCGTGTGCGCGCTGTCGGCCCCGGTCTTCTCGGTCGAAAACGCGCTGTATGCGGGCCTTTCGATGGTCATTAGCGGCTACGTGATCGATGCCGTGGTCGACGGCGGCAACAGGCGCCGTATGGTACTCATCATCTCGGACAAGTTTCCCGATATTGCGGCCGACATCATGTATGGCCTGGGTCGTGGCTGCACCAAGTTTAAGGCGACCGGCATGTACTCGGGTGCCGAGAAGCCGGTGATCATGGTAATCGTGAGTCGTCGCGAGCTCAACACGCTCAAAACCATTGTGCGTGAGCGCGACCCGCGTGCTATTGTGACGGTCGCCGACGTTACGGAGACCTTCGGTGAGGGCTTCAAGGACATTAACGCGTAGGGCCGACTGCGTTCCATCCAAAAGACGTTCACATTGGTAAACCGTTTCATCAGCGGTTCTGCCTGCTAAATTGCTCAAATAATGATAAATACTCTGGTAAAGCTTCCAGTTTCCAGCATAATGAATGGCGTACGTGCATCGCGGCTGGGTTGGGACGACCTTCTGTGCCGTGCGCATCTTGTCTAAAGAGGATGAAAGGAAGGCACAATGAGCGACGAAGAGCTCAAAAAGGTTGCCAACGAGGTAAGGAAGGGCATCGTCACCGGCGTGCACGCTGCCAAGTCCGGCCATCCGGGCGGTTCGCTCGGCGCTGCCGACATCATGACCTATCTGTACTTTGAGGAAATGAACGTCGACCCGGCCGACCCCCGCAAGGCCGACCGCGATCGCTTCGTGCTTTCCAAGGGTCACTGCGCGCCTGGTCTGTACGCCGTGCTCGCCGAGCGCGGATTCTTCCCCAAGGAGGACCTCGAGACGCTGCGCCATATCGGCAGCCACCTGCAGGGCCATCCCAACATGAACGACACCCCGGGCGTCGACATGTCCACCGGTTCGCTCGGCCAGGGCATCTCCGCCGCCGTGGGCATGGCCGTTGCCGCCAAACACTGGGGCGACGACTATCGCACCTACGCCCTGCTGGGCGACGGCGAGAGCGAGGAGGGCCAGGTCTGGGAGGCCGCCATGTTTGCCGGCAACCAGCAGCTCGATAACCTCTGCGTGATCGTCGACCACAACGGCCTGCAGATCGACGGCCCCGTCGAGGAGGTCAACGACCCCATGCCGCTCGCCGACAAGTTCCGCGCCTTCAAGTTCCACGTGGTGGAGCTCGCCGACGGCAACGACTTCGATCAGATCCGCGCCGCCTTTGCCGAGGCCCGCGCCACCAAGGGTCAGCCGACTGCCATTATCGCCGAGACCATGAAGGGCAAGGGCGTCTCCTTTATGGAGAACCAGGTGGGTTGGCACGGCAAGGCCCCCAACGATGAACAGTTTGAGCAGGCCATGGCAGAGCTCACGGCCGCCGGAGAGGAGCTCTAGGATGGCAGACGTCAAGAAAATCGCCACGCGCGTAAGCTACGGCGAGGCCCTCGTCGAGCTCGCCAACGAGCACGATGACTTTGTGGTCCTCGACGCCGACCTGGCCGCCGCCACGCAGACCGGCAAGTTCAAGGCTGCCTGCCCCGACCGCTTCTTCGATGTGGGCATTGCCGAGAGCAACCTGATGGGTGTTGCCGCCGGTATCGCAACCACCGGCCGCGTTGCCTTCGCGAGCAGCTTTGCCATGTTCGCCGCCGGCCGCGCCTTTGAGCAGGTCCGCAATTCCATCGGCTACCCGCACCTTAACGTTAAGATCGGTGCCACGCACGCCGGTATCTCGGTGGGCGAGGATGGTGCCACGCACCAGTGCTGCGAGGATATCGCCCTGATGCGCGTCATCCCCGGCATGACCGTGATTGTTCCCGCCGACGACGTCGAGGCCCGTGCCGTGACGCGCGCCGCCTACGAGTGCGACGGCCCCGTGTACATGCGCTTCGCCCGTCTGGCCTCGCCGGTCATCAACGACCCCGAGACCTACAAGTTCGAGGTAGGCAAGGGTATCGTCATGCGCGAGGGCACCGACGTCACCATCATCGCCTGCGGCCTGATGGTCGGCGAGGCGCTCGAGGCCGCTGAGCAGCTTGCTGCCGAGGGCATCGATGCCGAGGTCATCAACATGCACACCATCAAGCCCATCGACGCCGACCTGATCGTCAAGAGCGCCACCAAGACCGGCCACGTCGTGACCGTCGAGGAGCACTCCGTGATCGGTGGCCTGGGCAGCGCCGTTGCCGATGTCCTGTGCGAGCAGTGCCCGACGCCGCTCAAGAAGATTGGTGTCAACGATACCTTCGGCGAGTCCGGCCCGGGCGCCGAGCTCCTGCACAAGTACGGCCTGGACGCCGCCAACATCGTGGCAACCACCAAGGAGTTCTTGGCATAAGGCAAGGCGGATCTCAAGGACTGCTTCGCCAGAACTATGGAAACCCGGCAGGGGCGCTCTCTTGGAGAGCGCCCCTGTTTCAGCTGCGGTGAAATAAGGACTGTTTTGCCAGCTTAAAGGCTCAATTAATCCGTATTTCACCGCAACTTTCGAAGGCGTTCCCGCTTGTGCCGGTGCCGTCACGTCGGTCGATTGCCGCTTGGCACAGTGCGGCAACATCGGGGGCGTCGTCGCCTTTATATGCCATGGCGAGTAGGGCGGCATCATAGATTTCGTTGTTAGTCATATCGCCGGCATCGATGGGGCAGAAGGTGAGTATCGAATCCTGCTCAGCGAGCTCGGCGAGATCGATCGTTTCGCCTGTGGCAAAGACATCGTCGAGGACGAGCGTCGCGCTCGTACAGGGAATTTGATAAATCTTGCCATCGGTGGCGATGGGGGAACCTGCCGCCTCGAGCGTGTACACACCTTGAATGAGGCTGATACCGGAACCGTCGGAGGCGACGAACTCAACTTTGTCGACCGTTATCCCGTCGACGGTCTTGCCCGTAATGTGTATCGGGACACGTGAGGCCCCGCTATCGGTATCCCAACCTGCGGCAGAGATGTTGAGCACAATAGCATGCTCCGAATGAGCCGATATAAAACAAGACAATGCTTGCCGCAGATGAAGACCTAAACAACTGCCGCCGACAATGGCAATTGCCAACATGCAGGTAAGAACAACCGCAATGTGATTCCGAGGCTTTACCCGAATTGCAGAATTAGTCGACATGCCATGGATGGCAACCCCACATGTTGTGCAATACCTCACGCCATTGCTCAACTCAGCACCACAATAAGGACAATTCATACCAGCTCCCGCAACCATAGACGTTCCTATCGAGGCCAATGTAAATCGTTAATTCAAATTCGAGTTGCGCAACAATTAGCCTTAATTTAAGTTGCGGTGAAATAGGGACTGATTAGACCTTTTAACTGGTAAAACAGTCCCTATTTCACCGCAACTCATGAAGACGCCCTTCAAGCACGGTCCCATCAGGGAAAAGGGCCCATATCAGCAAAGTGCAATTCAGACCCTTCCAACTTTGTATATGCAGCACCCCAAGTAAAACGCAGCGACCCCTTAGTTACCGCAGGCCGGGCACAGGGTTACTCTCCAAATCTTTCCGCAGGACGGAGGAGCCCCCGCCGCACGTAGTGCGCAGCGGGGGCTCCGACATGTCCGAGGACGATTTGGAGAGTAACCCTGTGCCCGGCCGACGGGATCCCTAAGCACGCCATGCTTCTTATGTGCAGCAAAGCTAATGCTGCTAAAATACAAAGCGCTCATGTAGTTTAAACGCACGACGATAAGGAGCACCAGTGGGTAACCACTTCCGTACCTCCGGTGCGGGCGATGATGCCCCCAAGACGCAGCCGAGCGTCGCGGGCAGTCGTTTCGCCACTCCGGATTCAGAGGATCAGCTGTTTAGCCCGATCCCCGCACAGCCGGCAGATCAGGCACAGCCGGCGGCAGATCCCTTTGCCTACAACCCCAACAACGATGTTGCGCTTTCCGGCACGGCTGGCTTTGAGCCCGTTCAGACGGTGACCGCCCGCGTGGCTCAGCCTCAGACGAGCGCCGCCGCGCCGCAGCCTACCATGGCCGGCATCCCCGACCCCATGGCCCCTGCGGCTCCCGCGCCGCAGCCCGCGCAGTCCGGTCTTTTTGCCGGCATTCCCGACCCCACGCAGCCTGCGGCTCCCGTGGTCGAGCGCGATCAGGCCGCCGAGGTCGCAAGCCTCGATAACGCGCTCAACAACCCCGATTTTACGTCGGTGTTTGCGCCTATCGATCCGCAGGCCAGCCGCAAGAAGATGGCCAAGCAGGCCGGTGTCGAGCCCGTCATCCTTATGGAGCATGTCACCAAGATCTATCCGGCACAGCCCAACAAGCCCGCACTCGACGACATCAACATCGAGATCTATCCGGGCGAGTTCGTCTTCCTGGTCGGTCACTCCGGCTCGGGTAAGACCACGCTGCTGTCGACGCTCAACCGCGACGTCAAGCCGACGAGTGGCCGCATCCTGGTTGCCGGTCAGGACCTCATGAAGATCAAGAACCGCAAGGTTCCGTTCCTGCGCCGCCAGATTGGCGCCGTGTTCCAGGACTTTAAGCTTCTGCCGCAAAAGACCGCCTACGAAAACGTGGCGTTTGCCCTGCAGTGCATCGGCAAGCCCAAGGGCGTCATTCGCAGCCAGGTGCCCGAGGTGCTGCGTCTGGTCGGCCTGGCCGATCAGATGGACTCCCTGCCCGACCAGCTTTCCGGTGGCGAGCAGCAGCGCGTTGCCGTCGCCCGCGCTATGGTCAACCGTCCGCCGCTGCTTATCTGCGACGAGCCCACGGGTAACCTCGACCCGGCGATCTCGCTGGGCATCATGAAACTGCTCGAGCGTATTAACCGCACCGGCACCACCGTGATCGTCGCCACGCACGACCGCGAGATGGTCGATAGCATGCACCGTCGCGTGATCGCCCTCGAGGGCGGCCACGTTATCCGCGACCAGGAGAGGGGAGGTTACGGCAACTATGGCACCAACTAACGTGGGCTACTCCTTCAAAGAGGCAATCAGCCACTTCTTCCGTAACTGGACTACCTCGCTCGGCGCCGTCATCACGATCTTCCTTTCGCTGTTTATCATCGGCCTGTTCATCATGGGCTCCGCGATGCTGAACTCCGTGATCGGCACCGTCGAGGATCAGGTTGTCATCAACGCGTTCATTAGTGATGACGCCGATCAGGCTGATGTTCAGGCTTTTGAGGCCGAGCTTAAGACGTGGAATAACGTTAAGTCCGTGACCTATAAGGACAAGGACGACGCGCTGGCCGAGTATACGAGCAAGATGTCGGGCAACGCCGACGCCACCATGAGCGCGCTCGATGGCCAGAACCCGCTGCCGGCTTCGTTTGCAATTGAGATGGACGATCCGTCCAAGGTCGAGAGCACGGCAGAGAAGCTCAAGAAGGATGCCGATTTCCAGAAGATCGCGGATGACGGCGACGTCAACGCGAGCGTGCTGTACGGCCAGGAGGAAGTGAGCCGCCTGTTCCAGGTGACCAACTACATCCGCATCGCCGCCGTGGTGCTCGTTGGCCTTCTGACCTTTATCGCATTCATCTTCATCAACAACACGATTCGCCTGTCCATCACGGCGCGTCGTCGTGAGATTGCGATTATGCGTCTGGTCGGCGCCAGCAACGGCTTCATTCGCGGCCCGTTTATCACCGAGGGCGTACTGCAGGCCATCTTGGGCTCGCTGCTTTCCATCGGCGTTCTGGAGCTGCTGCGCAATCTGATGATTCCGCGTCTGCAGGAGAGCATCGGCTGGATGTCGTTTGCCCTGCCGACGCAGTACTACCTGGTGACCTATGCTGCACTGATTCTGGTCGGCGTGATTATCGGTCTCTTTGGTTCTGCCATTGCCATGCGCCGCTACCTGCGCGTGTAGGCATGCCTGGAATTCATCCCTTCCAACGGGTCGTCTCTTATGGGGCGGCCCGTTTTTGATTCCTAGGGGACGGCAGGAAAGCGAATCATTTGGGTAGACTCTTTGGAGTTCGCAATCGATAGTTAGGAGGCGCCATGGGGCGCAATAACAAGCATAAGCGTGGAGCTCGCAATAAGCGCGGGCCGGTGCGCAGCGAACGCCGTCCGAGCCTGACCGGGCGCGTGCAGCTCCATGAGCACAGTGCCTATGTCATAACCGAGAATGGCGACTACAAGGTCATGGGCCGCGGCAAGCGCGAGATTATGGATGGCGATACCGTTGCCGTGAGCATTAAGAACAGCCCGCACGGCGAGCGGCGCGCCGTGATCGAAGGCGTGGTTGAGCGCGCAGCCATAAGCGTGGTGGGTACGTACCAGACCGCCGGTCCGCTTGGTGTGATTGAGCCGCTCGATTCGCGCCTGAAGGCCGACTTCTTCATTTTGCCTGAGGATACCTCGGCGGATCGTCTGGGTGTCCACCCGGGTGATGCCGTTGTCGCGCGCATTTTGACCTACCCGACGCGCCTGGAATCGGGCACTGTGACGATCGAACGCCGCATTGGCGGAGATGACGCGCCCGATTTGGGCGTTCAATATGTGATGGCGCGTTACGGCTATACCGATAGCTATCCCGAGGCCGCTCTGGCCGAGGCCGAGGGGCTTTCGCTCGATGTGTCCGCGGCGCTTAAGGACCCGCTCCGCCGCGATCTGCGCGACCGCTTTGTCATCACGATCGACCCGGTCGACGCGCGCGACTTTGACGATGCCATTTCGTTGGAGCGCACGCCCGAGGGTGGCTACAAGCTGGGTGTGCATATCGCCGACGTTTCACACTATGTGGCTTGGGACGGGCATATCGATCTTGAGGCTCGCCATCGTACGACATCGGTGTATCTGGCCGATCGCGTGCTTCCCATGCTGCCCGAACGCCTGTCCTGTGACCTGTGCTCGCTTCGCCCTGACGAGGACCGTTTTGCGTTTACCGTCGATATCGAGCTCGATGAGCAGGGTCGCGTGCGGCATTACGATCCGTACCCCAGCGTGATTCGCTCGCGTGTGCGTATGGACTATGACGGCGCCGAGGCGCTGCTGGTGCGTGCCGGCGCGGTTGAGTATTCGGTGCTGGAGGGTGCAGCCGAGGATGTTGCGGCTGCCGAGACCTCGCGCGAGGAAGCGCTTGAGCGCGGTCTTGCGTGCGAGGAGGCCGCCCGCGGCTACAACGTCGACCTCGGCGATTTCCTTGTCGCCGCCAACGAACTCGCCGAACTTCGCCGTCGTATTCGTCGCGCCCGCGGCTCAGTCGATTTTGACACGGCCGAGATTCGTGCTCTGTTGGATGAGGACGGAGTACCCGTGCAGATTGTGGCGCGTGAGCGTTCGTGTGCCACGTCGCTTATCGAGGAAGCCATGCTGCTCGCCAACGAGTGCGTTGCAGAGTGGCTGGCAGACCGTGATATCGAGGCCTGCTATCGCGTGCATGAGGATCCGAGCCCCGATAGCCTGCACGGTGCCGCCGTTGCGCTGGCGCAGTTAGGCATCATCGACGATCGCCGTGCTGCCGGTATTGCCCTGGGGAGCCCCGATGAGCTGCAGGCTGCAGTTGATGCTGCCGCCGGTACGGCCAACGCACCGCTCGTTAACACGCTGCTTCTGCGCAGCATGCAGCGCGCGCTGTACAAGCCGCGCAACGAGGGCCACTTTGCGCTCGCCGCGCCGTGCTACTGTCACTTTACGAGTCCCATCCGTCGCTACCCCGATCTGGTGGTGCACCGCGTGCTCAAACTGCAGTTGGCCTATGAGCAGCTCGGCGGCAAGGACGCCTTGGTCCGTACGCTGCGGCTGATCGGCAAGGGGCGCGAGTCGCTGCCGCGCATTCTGCCGCAGATCTGCCGCGCATGCAGCGATGCCGAGCGCGCGGCAGATGCCGCCAGCCATGCGACGCAAAAGATCAAGATTGCCCAGTACTATGAGGACCGTCTGGGCGAGCGCTATGCCGGAACCGTCTCGTGGGTTAGCAGCATGGGCCTTTTTGTGCGCTTGGACCTAACGCAGGTCGAAGGCTTGGTTTCGATCAAGAGTCTGGGCAACGAGTGGTTCGAGTTCGACGAGGACGCGCTCACGCTCACAGGTGCCGATACGGGCACCCGTTACGAGCTGGGGCAGCGCGTGATTATCGAGGTCTCGCGCGTCAATACCACGCGTGGGCACTTGGACTTTAAGCTTATCCATTAGCCAAATCCCGACTCATGGTGGGGGAGCGGAGGGCGGCCTTTCGGGACCGCCCTTCGCATTTGAATCGTGGCTACCTTGCCGTCTGCTCGGCCGCCCGCTTACCTGCTATTTGAGAGGTAGAACCTACCAAAATAAACCTGTCCTTTTTTGGCAGGTTTACAAGAAAGCGGGGATGAGATGGCGACGGTGTACGGTTATGCGCGGGTGAGTTCGCGCGATCAGAATCTTAATCGGCAGCTGGATGCGCTGGGCGCCTATGGCGTGGGCTCGGCGAATATTTATGCCGACCATGCGAGCGGCAAGAACTTCGATCGACCGCGTTATCGCGAGCTGCTGCACGTCTTGGGAGACGGGGACGTGCTGGTGGTGCTTTCTATCGACCGACTTGGCCGTAATTACTCCGAGATTCTTGAGGAATGGCGACGCATTACCAAGGAGCTCGGGGTTGCCATTGTGGTGTTGGACATGCCATTGCTTGACACGCGCGTCAGGGCCAGCGGCGCGCCGGATGTGACCAACGCCCTGATTGCCGATATTGTGCTGCAACTGCTGAGCTACGTGGCGCAGGTGGAGCGCGAGAATATCCATCGGCGCCAGGCGGAGGGAATTGCAGCGGCGCGGGCGCGAGGGGTCCGTTTCGGTCGACCTCGCAAGCCGTGCCCTCCTCAGTTTGAGCTGGTGCGCGATAGCTATGAGGCAGGCGATATTACCCGCAGCCAGGCAGCAAAGTGCCTGGGCGTGTGCGTGGGGACGTTCGATCGCTGGATGCGCGAGGCGGGGTAGAGGCTTGCGTCGCTTTGTTGCTTCTTGTTGCGATTCAAATTTTGATACGGTGACGATGCCATTTGGGGCTACACTCGCTGATATTCAAAAAAAGGAGGTTGGCCCTTGGTGCGCGTAAAACAAATAATCGGATGGACCGCGATCGTTCTGTTCGCTGTAACGCTGGCGGGCATCTGGGTGCTGACGGAGCAAAATGCGGTGGAGACGTCGTTGCTGAGCGAGTCCACCGCGCGTGTGGTGGAGGGTCAGGCTACGGGCGTTCAGGCTACCGATGCCACGGGTGAAGCCCAGACGGAGAACGGAATGACCGGGGGCGCCGATTCGGCTGCCTCGAATGTCCGGTCTGGCCGACTTGCTTCCATTCGCATGTGGGTGGGCACAAACGTCCGTCGCGTTGCCCATACCGTAGAGTTTTTCTTCGTCGGATTATTCGCCTCCGTGGTCGTGGTTTGCTTTTCCAGGCGTCCGTGGAGCGTATGCTCCCGTTGCGTGCCCGTATTGCTCTTTTGCGCCGCCTGCTCCGTTGGCGATCAGGTACATAAGATCTTTGTTCCCGGCAGGCATTTCGACGTTATCGATTTAGGATTCGATGCTGCGGGCTATGTCACCGCCATGCTGTTGGTATTGCTGGCAGCGGCGTTGGTACGCCATGCGATTCGGCCGATCGGCGCCCATGCGAGGCGCTAGCCGGTAACAAACCCGTTTCTGATAATGCAACCTCGTTGAATTATTTTGTGTCGCGCGTATTTCCGAGCGGTCGGATTTGAGGGGCGAGCGGTAGAACGCTCGCCCTTTGTGCGCCACGATGCGGCACAATGTACCGCAAAAGCTGTTTGTATCCGGTACGAATCGTTCGTTGGTCTTTAATTCTTCTCAACGGAGGTGTTTGAGATGGCAAACGGATTGCTTTTGCGGCTTCGCGAGCGTGAGCTCAGCGCGAGCCCGGCGGAACGCAATGTCATCGCATATGTAAGCGCTCATCCGCACGAGGTGGTCGGGCTGTCCGTCCGCGGTCTTGCCGATGTCACGTTCTCCTCGCCCTCGAGCATTTTGCGCTTTTGCAAGCGTTTGGGTTTTGCGGGCTACAAGGAGTTCCAGCGCGAACTGATTGCCGAGCTGGCGCTCTTAGGTGACAAGAAAGACATAGCCCTCGAGGACATCTCCATGGATGACAGCGTCGAACGTATCGTGGGGAAGGTGATGAAAAGCAACGTGCGCACGATCGAGGCGACGGCGCGAACGCTCGATTACACCGTCTTGGAGCGATGCGCGGCCCGTCTTAAGCGGGCACGCGCGGTCAATCTGTTCGGTATTGGTGCCTCTCGTTTGGTCGCGCACGACCTGGCGCAAAAGCTCATGCGTGTCGACAAAGAGTGCCATCTGTACGACGACTGGCATGATCAGCTCTTATGTGCCAAGAACATGCATGAGGGCGATATGGCAATCGCCTTTAGCTACTCGGGCTTGACGCAAGAGGTGCTGGACTGCACCGCCGAGGCTCAACGTCACAACTGTCCCGTTGTGGCCGTTACCAAAGTAGATGGATCATCCAGGCTTGCCACCATGGCCGATGCCGTGCTCGGCGTCGCTGCGAGTGAACCCTTGGTCCGCAGCGGTGCCATGGCTTCGCGTATGGCCCAGCTTATGGTTGTCGATGCCCTGTACGCTGCTTACGTTGCCAGCGACTACGAACGGGCGACGCATGTCATAAAGCAAAACTACATCGAGAAACAGGAAAGATGAGGTGAATGAAATGCTCGATTTAACAAAATTCACGACCGAACAGCGTAATCAAAGGTCAATGGACCTCGATACGATGACATCGCTGCAAATCGTCACGACGATGAACGATGAGGATCTTCGTGCCGTCCAGTCGGTCACGAAAGTGTTGCCCCAGGTTGCCATGGCAATCGACTGGGCTGCTGAGACACTCGAGCGCGGCGGGCGCGTCTTTTACATGGGCGCAGGCACCAGCGGTCGTCTGGGCGTACTCGACGCTTCGGAGTGTCCGCCCACGTTTGGCGTGTCACCCGATCTGATTGTCGGGCTCATTGCCGGAGGCGAGACGGCGTTTATCAAGGCTGTCGAAGGTGCCGAAGACAGCGAGGAGCTTGGCGCGAGCGACCTGCGGGAACGTGGACTCTCGGACAAGGATCTTGTCGTTGGCCTGGCGGCAAGCGGCCGTACTCCTTATGTGGTGGGCGGCCTTGCGTACGCCAAGGCAACTGGGTGCAAGACCATTGCAATTGCCTGCAACCAAGGGTCGAAGATCGGGGAGAGCGCAGATCTTGCCATTGAGCCCGTGCCCGGTCCCGAGGTGCTGACCGGCTCAACGAGGCTCAAGGCGGGAACGGTTCAAAAGCTCATTCTCAACATGATTTCGACCGGTGCCATGGTCAAGATCGGCAAGGTATACCAAAACCTGATGGTCGATGTGCAGCAGACGAACGAGAAGTTGGTGGTGCGCGGCCAGAACATCGTGATGGAGGCGACCGGCTGCACGCGCGAGCGCGCTGTTCAGGCGCTTGCAGATGCCGGTGGCCACGTAAAAACCGCTATTGTCTCGGTACTGTTGGACTGCGATGCCGAGCAGGCTACGGTAGCTCTTGAGCGGGCGCGAGGCCATGTCCGTGCTGCGGTGAGTGGCCATGAGAAGAGCAATGCCGACGCCCAATAGGTGCGCGGCGTGAGCTGATATGACATCCAGACGAGATACCCAATACAAGGAGGAGTTATGACGAACAAAGATCTGGCTCAAAAGCTGCTGGACCTTTTGGGCGGTAAAGACAACGTGCTGGCAAACGCGGCGTGCATGACGCGCCTGCGCGTGACCGTCAAAGACGCGGGCAACGTCGACACGGAGGGCATTAAGGCACTCGACGGCGTGATGGGCCTGGTCGAGGACGACACGATGCAGATCGTGCTGGGTCCGGGCAAGGTGAATAAGGTGCTCGAGGAGTTCTCCAAGCTCACTGGCCTTGCGAAAGGCGTTGCCGACGAGAGCGTGGTTGACGCTGCGGCCACAAACAAGGCCGCGCAGAAGGCCAAGTACGAGTCTAAGCCGGTTCAGGCCTTCCTCAAGAAGATTTCCAATGTCTTCGTCGCCCTGCTTCCCGGCATCATTGCGGCTGGCCTCATCAACGGTATCTGCAACGTCATTAACGTTTCGACGGCAGGCGCGCTTGCAGGCGAGTGGTGGTACCAGGGCATTCGTTCCATGGGCTGGGCCCTGTTTGCCTATCTGCCCATTTTGGTGGGCTATAACGCGGCACGTGAGTTTGGTGGCTCCGCTGCGCTGGGCGGCATCGCCGGCATGATGTGTATCGCCAACAGTGCCATGCCCCTGCTTGCGCCTGGCGCGGCTGATCCTGCCACTGCCATTCTGCTGCCGCTCACCAGTGCGCAGTACAACCCCGCAGCGGGCGGCATGATCGCGGCTCTCATCGCTGGCGCATTTTTTGCCTGGATGGAGCGTCAGATTCGCAAGGTTATGCCCAACGCACTCGACACGTTCTTGTCCCCGCTGCTGGTGCTCATCATCGGCGCCTTTGCTCTGATGCTCGTCATCCAGCCGGTTGGCGCATGGCTGACGACTGCCATCTTTAGCGTTTTGACCTTTATCTTCGAGAAGCTGGGCGTCCTGGGCGGCTATATCCTGTCGGCAGGCTTCTTGCCGCTGGTGTCCGTCGGCCTGCACCAGGCGCTCACGCCGATCCACGCTATGCTCAACGATCCCGACGGCGCTACCAAGGGTATCAATTACCTGCTTCCCATCCTTATGATGGCTGGCGGCGGCCAGGTCGGTGCCGGTTTGGCGCTGTACTTTAAGACCAAGAACGCCAAGCTCAAGAAGTACGTCGCAGAGTCCATTCCCGTTGGAATCCTGGGTGTGGGCGAGCCTCTGATGTATGCTGTTACGCTGCCGCTCGTTCGTCCGTTTGTGACGGCCTGCCTGGGTGCCGGATTTGGCGGCGCGCTCGCGGCGCTGCTTCACATCGGCACGGTTTCTCAGGGCGTTTCCGGTCTGTTTGGCTTGCTGATCGTCGTTCCTGGCCAGCAGCTCGGCTACGTTGCCGCTATGCTGCTTGCCTATGCCGCCGGCTTTGTCCTGACGTGGTTCTTTGGCGTCGACGAGCAGAAGATCAACGAGTTCTTTGGCGAGTAGTTTGATATCTCGAGCCGTGTTGCTCGGGGTTCGCGGCGCGCGGCAGATTTCTTGATGTTATGGTTGTGCCGGCGGGGCTAGCTGCTCCGCCGGCCTTTTTTAAAGGAGCGTTGAAGCGTGAAAACGGGTATTTCGATTTATCTTTCCAGCCCTCTGCAGGATATTGAGCGGACGATTGAACATGGTGCCGCGGCGGGTGCGCGCTATGCGTTTACCTCACTGCATATTCCCGAGGATGGGGGAGCGGCGTATGCAGATAAAGTCCGCCATGTGCTGTCGCTGCTTTCCGCCCGCGGCATTGCGCTCATTGCCGATGTGGGGCCGCGTACGTGCGATTTGCTCGGGCTTGAGCGCATTGAGGACCTGCGCGATCTGGGGTTGGAATACCTTCGTTTGGACTATGGCTTTAGCGCCCAGCGGGTCGCGGAGCTGTCCGGTGTATTTCGCATTGTGGTCAATGCATCGACAGTGAGTTCTGATGAAATCGCATCGTGGCGTGAGGCCGGTGCCGATGTGACTCGTTTTGCCGCCTGCCACAATTTTTACCCCAAGCCTTATACCGGTTTAGCTCTGGAGGACATTGCTCGGGTGAATCTTCGTCTTGCGGCGCTTGGATTCGAAATCATGGCTTTTGTGCCGGGTGATGCTAACGTTCGCGGGCCGGTATTCGAGGGACTGCCGACGGTCGAGGCGCAGCGCGGTCGCGCGTCAAAGGTTGCTCTCAATATGCTTGAGCTTGCACATGGCGCCGATTGCGACATTGTGTTGGTCGGCGACCCCGATCTTTCCGATGCGGGCTGGGCGCAGTTTGCTCAAGTTTCCGCCGGATACGTGGACCTGCAATGCGAGCTTGAGCCCGGTTATGCCTATGTGCGCGGGCAGATTCATCACGACCGGCCCGACTCGAGCGTCCTCATCTTTAGGTCTCAGGAGTCACGTACGACGCTTAAGCCGGATTCCGTGTCGACGGATGCCGGAGCCGGCCTGCCGCGAAAGGCGGGGTCGATCGCTGTGAGCAATAGCGGATATGGGCGCTACGAAGGCGAGCTTGAGATTGCGCGGGTCGATCTTCCCGGTGACGAGCGCATGAACGTTGCGGGCCATATCACGCCCGAGGCAATGGAGCTGCTGCCGTTCATCAAACGCGGATTCGGGGTACGGTTCGTTTAGCGTGTGACCCGTGGGCTACAATTGGCCCATCATACGAAGGCGCCTCGTGTGGCGTGTGCCTGCGTTGGCCGATCTATATTCGGAGGATTCCCATGACCGTACTGTTTGTTGAATATCCCAAGTGCTCGACCTGCAAGAAGGCCAAGGCATGGCTGGACGAACATGGGGTAGAGTATATCGATCGCGATATCGTTTTGGACAATCCCACGGCTGATGAGCTTGCGACCTGGATTGCTCGTTCGGGGCTGCCGGTGCGGCGCTTCTTTAATTCGTCGGGCATGAAATATCGAGAGCTGGGCCTGAAGGCGCGTCTGGATGCGGGCATGACGGATCGGGAGTGCTACGAGCTGCTGGCGACCGACGGCATGCTGGTCAAGCGTCCGCTGCTGGTGGGCGACGACTTTGCGATTCCTGGGTTTAAGGAAGCGGCCTGGACCGAGGTGCTGCTGTAGTGGCTGCGGAAAGTGCGTCCCGTTTTGAGCTCGGATTCCGGGACGCAGTTTCCGGTTGAAGGGGCTAGCGGAAACCGTATCCCAGTTTGAGCGCGAAATCTGGGATACGGTTTCCGTTTGGGGCCTCTAGGGGAAAGCGCGTCCCGTTCTGGACGTAAATTCCGGGATGAGCTTTCCGGTTGGCGGGCATGCGCACTATCCCGGCTGGCGGGCATATGCGCTAATCCTCAAGCTGTGCCCATTCGTGCGGATCGTAGACCTTTACGTGCTTGTTGGGCTT
Organism: uncultured Collinsella sp.; assembly: GCA_902475595.1. GTDB lineage: Bacteria > Actinomycetota > Coriobacteriia > Coriobacteriales > Coriobacteriaceae > Collinsella. The sequence continues at coordinate 21,117 of CABRZT010000032.1, forward strand.
GCCGCTCCAGTACTCCTCGTCCATAAAGGGCAGATATGCCTGAACGCCGGGGCAGATAAAGGGAATCCGCTGCTGTTGCAGTCGCTCACGCTGGCGCTGCTCCAGGTGTGCCTCGGATATGACGGTCGGCATACCGGACAACTCGACGAGGCTTGCCTGGATTCGCTTAAGGTCGGGGAGTCCCGCGTGCCATGACATCCGCATGATCAAAAAGGATGCACGGCGGTATTTTGCCTGCACCACAGTAATGGCGGGGCGCAGTGTGGGATGGATTTTGTCCCGTTCGGGCCAAAGGTCGGCAGTGATCTCGAGGCCCAGGGTCTCCCATAGGTAATCAAGCTCTTCGTCCATGGCGCCTCGATATCTACGTGATCATTGATACTTCGATTGTGTTGCCTGGTGCTATCGTTTTCGCGGTAGAATCTGCCAACGGTTGACGGCTACCGCTCGCGGCGTTTTGCCCTTCGTGTACAGCGGTCGGCTTCACAGGTCCTTCACGGGTTGGACTAAATTAGGCCAATTTTACTGAATTTCAAAAAAGTCAAAATTGGGGCTTGCGTCACGGCGAGACTTCCCGTATATTTCTTTCTTGCGCAAAGGCACAGCCGAGCGCAGCGATGCAGTCATTGGGATGTCGTCTAATGGCAGGACAGCGGATTCTGGTTCCGTCAATGGGGGTTCGACTCCCTCCATCCCAGCCATTGCATTTGCTACATATGGCCCGTTCGTCTAGCGGTTTAGGACGCCGCCCTCTCAAGGCGGAGATCACCAGTTCGAATCTGGTACGGGCTACCAAAATTGAACGCCCGGGCCTCGTAAGAGACCCGGGTTTTGTGTATTGACCGTATATACGGCGCCTGCCGTGTTTCGCTCAGATCGAGGAGTAGCCATGGATCTGCCCATCAGCTTGCAAGACATCACGTATGCCGAGAACTATCTGGCGCAGGGCGACCTGGCTACGGCGACGCCGCTGCTGGAGCGTCTGGTGGAGCTCGCCGAGGAGTATATCGACGCTGAGTGCAAGACGGAGGAGAAGCGCCAATACTTTAGCTTCGATAGCAAGTTTGAGCGCTTGGCCTATCGCCGCGTGGAGAAGGATCCGCGCGAGCTCGTGCAGGTCGAGGTGCCGTTTGACCGCCTGTACTCTGATATGGCTTTTGCCTACATTCGCCAGCAGGATTATGTGAGCGCTCGTAATGCCCTGATGCAGGCTGTGCGTTGGGACCCCATGAACTGCAACTATCGCTTGGATTTGGCCGAGCTGTTCCGCGCACTCGAGGACAAGCAGGAATGGGCATCGCTCTCGTTCTCGGTGCTGGAGCGTGCAAGCGATGGCAAGTGCGCCGCCCGCGCTTACGCCAATCTAGGCCAGTACTTCTTGGAGCCCGAGACCGAGAACGTTTCGGCTGCCGTGGGCTGCGCGCGTCTGGCGCTGCGCCTGGCGCCCAACGATGCGCATACGACGCGCCTGCTCAACAAGATCCATACCACCTATCCGGATGCCGCTGATGAGAGCGACGACCACGTGATGGGTGAATTGGCCCTGCAAGGCGTGCCGACCTCGCCTTCGGCCGAGATTGCCATCTGCCTGATTATGTGCGCGACCGATGCTGCAAGCGACGGCGACAAGCAGGAGGCGACGCGCCTGACGGTACGTGCTCGCGACTTGGTGGGCGAGGAGGCCTGCGCGGCGATTATCAAACTGGTGCGCGAGAGCGATGCCGAGCTCAATGCCGAGCGCAAGGCAAAGCGCGCGGGTGCCGACAAGGGAACCGATGGAGCCAAGGAGGCCGGCGATGCCCAGTAAGCGCGAGCGCAAACTCATTTCCAAGAATCGCTCGGCACATCACGAGTACTTTATCGATGAGACGTTTGAGTGCGGTATTGAGCTGAGCGGCACCGAGGTCAAGTCGATTCGCGAGCGCGCCTGTCAGATCACTGACACTTTTGCGCTGATTCGTGGCGGCGAGTGCTGGCTCGTCGGACTGCATATCCACCCTTATAGCCATGGTGGCGTGTGGAATCGCGATCCCGACCGTCGGCGTCGTCTGCTGCTGCACCGCAAGGAGATCGACTTTCTTGACGGCAAACTTCGCAACCGTGGTTATGCGCTGGTTCCGTTGGAGCTCTACTTTAATACCGACGGCCGCGTAAAGCTGCTGCTGGGTCTGGGTCGCGGCAAGAAGCTCTACGACAAGCGCGAGGACATGGCCAAGCGTGATGTCCAACGCGAGATCGACCGCGCCCTTAAGGAGCGCAACCGTTAGGCACTCTGCATAAGTTGCGGTGGAATACGGACTGTTTTGCCTGTTTGAGGGGCTATTCAGTCCCTATTTCACCGCAACTGCGGGCGTCTCATCTTTCTTACTGTTCTGACACATATGTCTCAAAGGCGGCGTCCGTTATGGGTGCCGCCTTTTTTTGTGGGTACATACATTCATGAGGTTCCAACCCGAGCTAGGGGAGTGATCGTTATGGACAAAACTGCGTTCTTTACCATGCCGAGCGGTCTGTACGTGGTGAGCGCTGCGGCAGACGGGTTGCGCGCCGGCTGCGTCATCAACACTGCGGTGCAGGTGACGTCCATGCCGTCGCGTATTTCGGTTGCCGTGAACAAGGACAATGTCACCTCGGGCGTCATCGCATCGGCCAAAGCGTTCGCGCTGACCGTGATCGATCAGACCGCCGACATGCTCTACATCGGTAACTTTGGGTTCCGCACCAGCAGCGATTATGACAAGTTTGCCAAATACGAGACCCGCGAGACGGCTCTGGGCATGCCCTATGTGCCCGAGCACGCGGCGGCCCTGTTTAGCTGCCGTTTGATCGACACTGTGGATGTGGGCACGCATCTGCTGTTTATTGGCGAGGTCGAGGATGCCGAGCGCCTGAGCGACGAGACGCCGCTGACGTACGACTACTATCACAAGGTGCTAAAGGGCAAGACGCCGCCCAAAGCCTCATCGTATCAAGGCTAGAAATGTTCTAAAAATACTTGCATTAGGTTATTGAGAATATATACTAATAAGTAAGTACACCAGCAGTCACGTTCGAGAGGAGAACATCATGGCTGAGGAAAAGAAGACGTATAAGTTCGTGTGCACCGTTTGCGGTTACGAGGTTGAGGTCGACACGCCCGAGCTGCCCGAGGATTACGTGTGCCCGGTGTGCGGCGTCGGTCCCGATCAGTTTGAGCTCGTCGAGGAGTAGCTCGCAGGCACACGGCGAAAGCCGAACATAGCTCTGTCCAAGGGTCCCGGTCGAATTCTCGGCCGGGACCCTTTTGATTTATCTGACGGTTTAAAACGGTCTCACGTGTTACAGATTAAGACGTTATATCTGGACAGTCACGCCATCTCAATTACATTCCCGTTAGCAGCACGATGTCGAGAATCGTCACGATGACGCCGATCCCTACGAGCAGCGCGTTGAGCGGGCGCGAGTTGGCGTATTTGCCCATGACGCGGCGCGAACTGGTGAGTCGTATGAGCACAAAGACCGTAATCGGCAACTGAAGCGACAACAATGCCTGACTCCAGATGAGACCTTCAAAAGGATTTGGGACGACCAGGCACGCCGTCACTGCGCCGACGAAACAGGCCGCCACCCCGATCGAGGAATGTCGGTCGTGGATGTCGTATTCC
>CABRZT010000033.1:0-24717 GCA_902475595.1 uncultured Collinsella sp.
CTACAAATGTAGGCATCGAAATCAACAAACGAAACGAGAGTGGATAATCTCCCACCTTGAGCATGAATATGGGCTCATACCGGGAGATTATCCACTCTCATGCTACGTAGTCGTTGGGGACGTTCTTAAATGACCAGTCAAACAAGAACGTCCCCAACGACTATCTTTTAGCAGGTCTGGATCATGGCAATGTCGATGTTTTGGCACCGACAGACACTATGACCCAATCCGAGGGCACTAAAAAGATAGGAGCCCCCGCTCGTGACCGCGGGTCGGGGCTGCGACAATGATGTTGAAGTGCCATAGGCGCAGCCGCGCCGCAACGAGGTTGGGAGGCTCCCATGCCAAAGTATTCTACCGCGTTCGGGATGGACGTACACCTGAGGTCGACCACCGTCTGCGCCCTCGACGCGGACACCGGCGAGGCCGTGACGAGGAGGTTCCCCGGCAACCCCTGGGGCGAGATCGCCGGGTGGATGGATGGGTTCCCCGGGCCGTCGCTCGCGGCCTACGAGAGCGGCTACCTCGGCTTCGCCCCGCAAAGGGAGCTCGCCGGGCTCGGCGTCGAGTGCGTCGTCGCCGCGGTCTCGAAGATCCCCAGGTCGGCCGCCGACTCGGCCTCCAAGAACGACAGGAACGACGCCGCCAGGATGGCCAAGGCGATACTCGCCCACGACATCTCCCCCGTATGGATCCCCTCCCCCGAGGTCGAAGGCATCAGGGACCTCGCCGGCGCCTACGACGGGGCGACCGCGCGCCTGGCGACCGCCAAGCAGCGGCTGCTCGCCTTCCTCGCAAAGCGAGGGTTCGTCTACGGCGGCACCACGCCCGCCGGCAACCCGAGGAAGTACTGGACCTACGACTTCCTGAGGTGGCTCGACAAGGTCAGGCCGGAGGACGATGGCGGGGTTCGGACGCTCGCCGCCCTGAGGAACGAGGTCGAGGCCGCGGCGGAGGCCCGGGCGGACCTGCTCTCCGAGTACAGGGCCGCCGTGGATGCCAGCCCGATCGCCGCGGAGGTGGCCGCCCTCCAGTCGATCAAGGGCTGCGCCTTCGCGCTGGCCGCAGCCTTCTCGGCCGAGGTCGGCGACTTCACGAGGTTCCGTTCCGGAAGGCAGGTCACGGCCTATTTCGGCCTCGCGCCGAGTCAGAGGTCGAGTGGCGACTCCGTGCGGCTCGGAGGCATCAGCGGTGCGGGCAACGCGCTCGTGAGGAAGCTGGCCGTTGAGGGTTCATGGTGCTACGCCGCGGCACGGCACCAGCCGAAGCTCATGCCAAGGGACACGGGCGTGCCCCTCGAGATAAGGATGCACGGGAGGAAGGGGTCCGAGCGGCTCCTGCGGCGGCGCGAGGAGATGCTCGCCCGCGGCGTGCCCGCGGCGAAGGCCAACGCGGCCACCGCGGCCGAGCTCGTGAGGTGGCTCTGGGCCCTCGGCATGATGTGCCGGGAGGGCGCGGAATAGACATAGCCCCCGTCCCGGCGAGCCGGGCGGCCTTCGGGGATACCCCCTATTTCGCTGTGCGCGCGGAGCCCTCCGCATGCGCCTCGACAGACTTGGGGAACCCCGCCGAAGGAATGGAGTGCGGGCCGACAGAACGGTATCCGCGGATATGAGACTGAGCCGAAGGCGTCGATGACATGCCGGGGGCGGACCGGGACGGGTTAACGGCAGGCCCCGCCGACCGATTGCAAGCGGTCGGCGGGGCCATTGTGGCTCTTGGCAGCGGATTGGGTCATATGAGCGAGCGACGTCCAGGGCGAACAAGTTGGCATGAAAAAGGCAAGGCATAGACCTTCTGGTCATGCCTTGCCTTTTGAATGACAAATTGTCGCCCTGGGCGTCGCGCAGCGTCGGCTGGTCCGCCGTTCGGTAGAACGGCGGAACCAATTAGTACATCTTTGCGCCGGCGGGGATGGAGGCGTCGAGTTGGATCAGGTTGAGGCGTTCCTCGCCCTCCTCCTCGTGGACAGCGCTGATCAGCATGCCGCAGCTGGGAATACCCATCATCTTGCGCGGAGGCAGGTTGGTGATGGCGAGCAAGGTCTTGCCAACCAGGTCCTCGGGCTCGTAATAAGCGTGAATACCGGAGAGGATGGTGCGGTCGGTGCCGGTGCCGTCGTCGAGCGTAAAGTTCAGCAGCTTCTTGGACTTCTTGACGGCCTCGCATGCCTTGACCTTCACAGCGCGGAAATCGCTCTTGGAGAAGGTATCGAAGTCGACGAACTCCTCAAACAGCGGCTCAACGGCGATCTTGGAGTAATCGAGCGTGGGCTTAAGCGACTTAACGAATGGGCTCGCGGCGTTGCCGGCCTCGGCAGCCTTGGCGGCAGCGGCACCGGACTGGAAACCCTTCTCGGGCTTCATGTGCGGGAACAGTAGCACGTCGCGGATGGAAGCCTGGTTGGTAAGCAGCATGACCACGCGATCGATGCCGATGCCGATGCCGCCCGCGGGAGGCATACCGTACTCGAGGGCGCGCACGTAGTCCTCGTCATACTCCATAGCCTCATCGTCGCCGCCGGCCTTCTCGGCCATCTGGGCAGCAAAGCGCTCAGCCTGGTCGACCGGGTCGTTGAGCTCGGAGAACGCGTTGGCGTACTCGTGGCCGGCAATAACCAGCTCAAAGCGGTGCGTCAGGCGCGGGTCGTCCTCAAAACGCTTGGCAAGCGGGCTGACCTCGATGGGGTAATCGCACACGAAGGTCGGGTTGACGATGGTGTCCTCGCCCAGCTCATCGTAGATCTCGGCGATAATCTTGCCGGCGGTCCACTCGGGCTTAATCTCCAGGCCCTTCTCGCGCGCGGCGGAAGCAAGCTCCTCGACCGGCGTGTCGATGGTGACCTGCTTGCCGAGCACATCGGAGACGATGTCGGTCATGGGACGGCTGGCCCACTCACCAGAAAGGTCGATGGTCTGGCCCTGGTACTCGATGACCTCGGGGTTGCCGATGGCCTTGTTGGCAGCCTTGATGACACCCTGGGCGAGTGCCTTCATGCCCTCGAGGTCGGAGAAGGCACGGTAGGCCTCCATCGTGGTGAACTCGGGGTTGTGGGTAAGGTCCATGCCCTCGTTACGGAAGATGCGGCCGATCTCGAACACGCGCTCAAAACCACCGACAATGCAGCGCTTGAGGTGCAGCTCGGTGGCAATACGCAGGTAGCACTCCTGATCGAGCGCGTTGAAGTGGGTAATGAACGGCTTGGCCGTGGCACCACCCTGGATGGTCTGCAGGATGGGGGTCTCGACCTCCATGTAGCCGTCGGACTCCATAAAGCGACGGAAGGTGGAGAGAATCTGCGAACGCTTACGGAAGGTCTCGCGAACGTCGTCGTTGGCGATCAGGTCGACATAGCGCTGGCGATAGCGGGTCTCCTTATCGGAAAGACCGTGGAACTTCTCGGGCAGCGGACGAACGGCCTTGGAAAGCAGGGTCGCGCTCTTAGGGGCAACGGAAAGCTGGCCGCGCTGGGTACGCACGACCACGCCGGTCACGCCCAGGATGTCGCCCAGGTCGAGGGCCTTGAGCGTATTCCAGGCAGCCTCGTCCATGTCGTTGATGCGGCAGAACAGCTGAATCTCGGCAGTCGCATCGCGCACGACGATGAACATGATCTTGCCCTGACCGCGCTTGGCGACCACACGGCCGGCGATCTTCACGACATCCTCGGTGTCCTCACCATCGGCAAGATCGGCGTACTTAGCCTCGATATCGGCGACGTAGTCCTCAAGCTCAGAGTGCTCAGGATAGGGGTTCTGGCCCGCCTCGAACAGGGCGGCGCGCTTGGCCAGGCGGGTGGCGCGCTCGTCGTTGAGCGTCGATGCCTGATCGGCGGCGTTCTGGTTCTCTGCCATAAGTTAGCTCCTCAAACTAAAACGCTCCCCAGGATTCGGTCCCAGGGAGCGAAAACATACCTTTACGCGGGACCGTGGTCTAGCGTGCGATCTTGGCGATGGTGTAGACGCGAGTCTTGCCGGAAGGCGTAACGACCTCGACGGAGTCGCCCTCGCCGTGACCAATGATGGCGTGACCGACCGGAGACTCGTTGGAAATCTTGTGCTCGAGCGAGTTGGTCTCGGTGGTACCGACGAGCGTGACTTCCATGACCTCGCCGTTGGGATCAATCAGCGAAACGGTGGAACCGATGGAGACGGTCAGGTCGCCCGTGGTGGCAGCAACCTGAGCGTTGGCGAGGATGGCCTGGATCTCGGCAATACGAGCGGCGTTCTGGGCCTGCTTGTCCTTAGCGGCGTCGTACTCGGAGTTCTCCGAAAGGTCGCCGAACGCGCGGGCTTCCTTGATGTCCTCGACGATCTCCTTGGCGTAATCGCCCTCACGCCAAGCGAGCTCCTCGACGAGCTTCTGGCGGCCCTCAGCGGTCAGTACGATCTGGCTTGCGTCCATACGGATATCTCCCCAACTCTGATCAAACAATCAACTGTCAACAAAACGAAAAAGACCGGCTAGCCTGCGGGCAAGCCGGTCAGGTGCTCACCCCAAAGGGATGGGACTACTCTGCGTCCGCGTCGCTGTCCTCTGCCTGCTTCTTCTTGGCAGCAGCGAGCTTGGCCTCGAGCTCAGCGATCTCCTTGTCCTCCTCGGACTGCTCGACCACGACCTCCTCGGCCTGCTTGGTCTCGGCCTTATCGTCGCCCTCCATACCCTCACGGATATTCTTGACGGTAGAGCCGAGGGACTTGCCGAGCTTCGGCAGGTTCTTGGGCCCGAAGATAATCAGGACAACGACGAGAATAATGATGAGCTCAGGAGCCCTCAGTCCAAACATGTAGACCTCCACAATACAGCGAGACAAGCTCGAATGAGTATACCGCGGGTATCGCGGTATCACAACACTAGCTAAAAAAAGGGACCGCAAGAAGCGGTCCCTCCTCATGCTCTGGTCGGGTTGACTGGATTTGAACCAGCGACCCCTGCGTCCCGAACGCAGTGCTCTACCAAACTGAGCCACAACCCGTTAGCTCGACTATAGTAACAAAGATTTTCGCCGCGTGCTAGAGAAAATTTTATTTCTTTGGCGCGTCGATTTGAACCGTGTTGGGAATAAGCTCAGTCGCGCAGGCCCACCAGCCATTTTGCTGGGCAGCATCGGCAAGCCTTTCGGCCGTGGCAGCGGTGTCGCAAATGGCAAACGAGCAGGCACCCGATCCGCACACATCTACAGCAACGGTTCCGTCCTGTTTACGCAGCCAGTCGAGGACCGTTTGAATCTGCGACTCCATCTGTGCGGAAATGACACCAAGGTTGTTATGGATGAGTGCATATGCCGTCTCGGCATCACCAGCACGCAAGGCAGAAGCTATCGCGCCGGGCTTGTCCGCAGGCACCGAGGCCTCGTCAAAACGTCGATAGGCTTCAATTGTCGAAACACTTGCCTCGCGCGGCTTGACCAGCACGACGGGCGTCGCGGGCAGCGCGGGGTACTCAGTTGCCAGCACGTCTCCCCCACCTACGTAGAACGCAGGACTCGCGTGCAAAAAGAACGGGACGTCAGCACCAATGCCCCGCGCAATGTCGTCGAGCGCTGGGTCGGTGCGATCAATGCCCCAGAGCTCCGCCAAGGCGACAATGACCGCGGCCGCATCCGTCGAGGGGCCGCCCAAGCCGGCGCACAATGGAATGCGTTTCTCAATCGTCACGCAGATGTTTGCCTCGCGACCATAATGCTCGGCCATAGCAACCGCAGCCCGATACGCCGTATTCTTTTGCATGGGAAAATCTGATGCCGGAACCGTCTGAACGGCCAGCGCCTGTGCCGGCGTGACCGTCACGGTATCGGAAAGACCGACGGCTGCCATCAGGGAATCGACCCTGTGGTAGCCGCGGTCATCGCGCTCGGTATGAACCCCCAAGTAGAGGTTAATCTTTGCCGGCGCGGAAAGAGTCAGGGACCGATCGGTCACCGTTAGTGCTCCTCGAGCTGATTGCCGAGCGGGGTAAAGATATGCTCGCCGCTCTCAGGGTCGAATAGCTCGACCTGACCGGTGAGGACATCGATATACTGGTAGGACTGACGCGACTTGCGGCCGCGGCGCTCGTCAACCTCGACGATAAAGACGGCGGGGTGGACGCTCTTGATGGTGCCCATGCGCTCGACAACGCGGGTGCGGCCCATGTTGGCCTTAACCTTGACGCGATCGCCCACCATATCGGTCAGCTTCTCGTGGATGTCGTCGACGTGATTGACTTCCATCTCTTCCATGAACAGGGCCTCCAGAAGGTGCAATTCAAAAAGGGGATAATACCCCTAAGATAGACAAAACTCTAATACTATAGCACCCTGCTGCCGCCATACGCAAGTAGCTAAATCAGCCCCGTCCCAAATACGTACCAGACGACAACCTCGCATGACCAGTTGTTACGCGGTTTAGTAAAACCGCGTAACCTAAAGGTTGTCGGTATCGAGGACGATGGTGAATGGGCCGTCGTTGATGAGGTCGACCTTCATGTCGGCGCCAAAGATACCGTGCGCCACATGCTCAACGTCCTCGTGCACAAGCGTCAGGAAGTACTCGTAGAGCTCGTTGGCGACATCGGGGGCGCCGGCATCCGTAAACGATGGGCGGCGACCGTGGCGGCAGTCGGCGAACAGCGTGAACTGCGACACCACGAGCACCTCGCCGTCGACATCGGCAAGCGCCAAGTTGGTCTTGCCGTTCTCGTCCTCGTTGATACGCAGCCCGCGGAGCTTGCTCCACAGCTTGTCGGCCTCGGCACGCGTATCGCCATGGCCCACACCCAGCAGCACCAGGTAGCCGCGTCCAATGCGGCCCACGCACTCGCCGTCGACCGTCACGCCGGCGTTGAGTACGCGCTGCACCACCGCACGCACGGCCTACTCCTCGCCCGTCAGCTTGGCGGACAGATGCTCGAGCGCGTGGAAACGATGGCTGATGGCGTTCTTCTCGTCCGCCGTCAGCTCGGCCATGGTCTTGCCCGGCGTGTCGACCGGCAGGAACAGCGGGTCGTAGCCAAAGCCGTGATCGCCGCGGCCCTCGTGCGCGATAACGCCCTCGCAGGCGCCCTCGCCATAGGTGACCAAACCGTCCGTGTCGATGAGCGCGACGACGCTCATAAAGCGCGCGGTGCGGTCCTCATCTGCCACGCCTTCCAGGTTAACGAGAAGCTTGGCGTTGTTGGCGGCATCGTCGCCGTGCACGCCCGCATAGCGCGCGCTATACACACCGGGCTCACCGTCCAGCGCGTCGACGACCAAGCCCGAATCGTCGGCAATGGCCATAAGGCCCGTCTCCTCAACCGCGGCTTGGGCCTTGATGATGGCGTTCTCCAAAAACGTCGTGCCGTTTTCCTCGGGATCCTCAAAATCACCCAGCTGGCCGAGCGCCACAAAGCGCACCTCGGGCATGACCTTGCCCAAAATGGCCTCGATCTCGGTGAGCTTATGGGCGTTGCCCGTTGCCACGACGATGGTCGCCGCCGGGTCGAGGACGTCGATGTCAATCTTCTCAAGTGCCATGACTGGCCTCCTTGTCTCTATAGCAAGCCGCGTGAGGGGCGTTTGGGCACTTGACCTCTCCCCTCTCAGGCGATCGGACCTGTCAACGCAGCATTTCAGCAGATAAAACCTACCAAAATAAACCTGTCCCTTTTGGCAGGTTAGGCGAGGGCTTGGCGCTGAAGCTCGATGAGCTCGGCGATACCCTTGTCGCCCAGGTCGAGCAGGGCGTTGAGGCGCTTGCGGTCGAAGGGCGCCTGCTCGCCGGTACCCTGGAGCTCGATCATCTCGCCGGTGTCGGTGGCGACGAGGTTCATGTCGACCTCGGCATGGCTGTCCTCGGAATAATCGAGGTCAAGCAGCGTATTGCCGTCGACAACGCCCATGGAGATGGCAGCCACCTGGCCGATAAGCGGGATGCGCTCGATCTTGCCCGCCTCGACCCACATGGCGAGGGCGTCGCGCAGCGCCACCCAGGCGCCGGTGATGCTCGCTGTACGCGTACCGCCATCGGCCTGAATCACATCGCAGTCAACGGTGACGGTGTACTCGCCGAGCGCCTTCATGTTGACGACGGTACGCAGGCTGCGGCCAATGAGGCGCTCGATCTCCATAGAGCGGCCCTTGCGGTTGGCGTGCTCGCGCTTGCAGCGCTTGCCGGTCGACGCCGGCAGCATGGCGTATTCCGCGGTCACCCAGCCGGCCTTAGCTCCCTTTCGCCAGCCCGGCACGCCCTCCTCGATAGTGGCGGCGCACAGCACGCGCGTGTCACCGAACTCGGCCAAACACGAGCCGTGGGCGTGCTTCATGACGCCACGGGTGAGCTTAACGGGGCGCAACTCGTTGGCGGCGCGACCGTTAGCGCGGTTGACCTGCATGTACTCCATAGAAATATCCTTTCGGCAAAAGATGTGGCGAAGGCCTTGGCGGCTGCCGTACATCTATTTCAGTTCATCGATATCGATATGTTCGATGCTCTTGAGCGGCTGACCAAAGATGAAGCTGCCCGCCACCGCAAACTCGGCAATGTTATCGGCCGTCGTGGCAAAACGATGCTGCGGCTCGGCGGCGTCGCCCGCCAGCTGCTCGCGGCGCGTGAGGATATCGGTCAGCTCGCGCGTGGTCTCCTCGGCGGAACTCACGACGCGCACCCCAGGCCCCAGCGCATGGCGGATAGGTCCCACCAACAGCGGAAAATGCGTACAGCCGAGCACCACGGTATCGATACCGTGGTCGCGCAGCGGCTCAACCGTGGCACCCACCAGCGCACGCACGGCAGGCGTATCGAAGATGTCCTCGTTCTCAAGCCACTGTTCCTGCAGATGTGCACCCGAGGCGAGCTCGTGTTCGACAACCTCGACAAAGCTCGAGGCAGGACAGCCGTATACATCGACGCCGGCATCCAGGTCCTGAATGGCGCGCGTGTAGGCGCCCGAGCGAATAGTGAGGTTGGTGGCGAGCACGCCCACGCGACGCGTACGTGTGCTGTTGATTGCCGCACGGGCACCCGGCGCGATCACACCGATCACGGGAACGTCGAGCACCTGCTGGGCCAGACGCAAGGCCGCAGCGGTCGCCGTGTTGCAGGCGATGACCATAATCTTGACGTCGTGCTTCGAAAGCCAACGACCCGCCTGCAACGCAAACGAGCGCACCTCATCCTCGGTACGGGTGCCGTAGGGGCAGCGCTTGGTGTCGCCAAAGTAGTAGACGGACTCGTGCGGCAGCGCCGTCGCGATGGCGCGCGCAACCGTCAGACCGCCCAAACCAGAATCGAACACGCCAATCGGGCGCGTGTCGCCTGCCGGATTCTCGATATCGGACATTACCTCACCAGTCTCTCTCGAAAAGACATGTCCAAGTGCGGCGGCGCCGCGCTACGAACGCGCCGCGACCAGCAGCTCTGCCGTCGCCGCCCAACCGTCGACAATTTTGCCGCGCGTAACGAAAGCGTTCTCGCAAGCAGCCAGGAACTCGGGCGCGCCGGCGCTCGTCAGGCCATTCTCGACCAGGCAGAACGTGCCCACGTGATCGGCCATGTAGAAGTCGGACTCGGAATCGCCGAGCGCGAGCGTCTCCTCGCGCTCGATCCCTAGGTGCTCGCAGAAGCGCGCAATGGCGACGCCTTTGTTGAGGCCCGCGGGGTTGATGTTGAATGCGCGACCGTCCTCGACGCGATCGAGCTCGAGCGTCGTCGGCTTGGACAGATGCGTCAGGTGACCGTTGCAGGCCCACACCAGGCCGCAGCCGGCCTCGTCCAGGATGGCCTGGACCTCATTGTCGGGCACATCGCCGCGCATGCCGACGGTGACCTCGCGGTACTTGTAGCCGGTCGACATGTCGTTGTGATACTCGATCTTGTGCGGCCAGCGGGCAAGGATCTTCTCGCACACGCCGGTCTGCTCGATCACCTGGTGCGGAGTAAGGCCGCAGACGGGGTCGTAAGGCATGTCGCCGGTCAGATACTCCCAATCGTTGGCCTTGAGGTCGTACATAACCAGGCCGCCCATCTCACCAATGTAGGAGTTGAGGCCGAGCACGCGCGCGTCCTCGTGGATCATGGTACGGTTGCGGCCCGAGGTGGGAACCACCTGAATGCCAGCACGAGCGAGCGCCACGACGGCCTCGACGAGTTTGGTCGAGGGGTTGCCGTCGTTGTCGCGCAGCACGCACGAGCCGGGTGCGAGCATCGTGGCATCCAGGTCGGTAAAGACGTACTTGACCTTGGCCAAGCGCTCGCGCATCTCGCCCGAAAGCTCGGCAACGGTCGGCAGGGTGTTGTGGGACATGGTTACTCCGTTTACGTAGAAGGGTTTGGACTTGGACGGCATGTTTTGATTGAGGGAACACGCTTATGGCGACAGCGCACTCAGGACGCCGCCGCCATCATGGTTCATTAGTCAAACTGGGTAACATCGATCAGGCGATTGGCCAGCGAAAGGTCGCTCTCGATGGGCACGAACTCGTCGCCCACGTGCATGAGCTCCTCGTCACCCTTTGCCAGCAGCAAGACAATGGTGGGAGCATCGGGGTTGACGTACTCCTCGCGCGCCGCCTTGAACGCCGCATGCACAGCGGCTTCGCGGTCGAGGATGATCTTGTTCGGCGTATCGTCGGGAACATGCTCGGCAAGCTCGCGACAGACCTTCATCGGGTCCTCGTGAGCTGGATCCTCGTTCGTAAAGATCATCAGGTCGGAATACGGTGCGGCCTCGCGCGGCAATTGCTCGCGGCGCTCCTGCGCCTTGCCGCCGGCGGCGCCAAACAGCGCAATGACGGGGCTAGCGGGAAACGCGCGCTTGACCGACGAGAAAAGCGAACGGAACGAAAGCTGGTTGTGCGCGTAGTCGACGACACAAATCACGCGGCCGTCCTTCGACTCCACGACCTCCATACGGCCCGGCACACGCAGTTTGGAGAGGCCATTCTTGATGGCATCGATACCGATGCCGATCTCGCGCGCAGCGGCGATAGCGACCAGCGCGTTCTCCACGTTAAAGTCTCCCGCGATACCCAGCAGGACCTTCTCCCCCGCCTCGGACTCATCGGCACACAGGCCATGCAAGTTGAACTCGATGCTAAAGCCAACCATGCGGACATCGCTTGCCCACAGGCTCGCCTCGGGATGCTCGACGCCAACGGTCACCAAGCGCTCGGCCGTCGACGCTGCCCCCAGCACACGGTCGACCTCTTCGGTGCCCAGATTCACCACGGCGGTCTTTGCCTGGTCAAAGATCCTGAGCTTGCTCTCAAAATAATCCTCAAACGTGGGGTGTTCGATCGGCGAGATGTGGTCGCGGCCGATGTTGAGGAAGCACGCCACGTCAAACGGCAGATTCTCGACGCGTTGGTACTTGAGCGCCTGGCTCGAGACCTCCATGACCATGGACTGGCGACCGGACGTGCGGCAGTTGGCGATATGGCGCCAGACCTCGGGGGCCTCGGGCGTAGTATTGGTGCTCTCGCAGCACTCGATACCATCGTCGGTACTCACCGATCCGATCATGCCGCAGGACTCGCCCGCCGCTTTGATAATCGACTGGAGCATAAAAGCGGCCGTGGTCTTTCCCTTGGTACCGGTGATGCCCACGATCTTGACGTCGTGGTCGGGACGGTCGTAGACCTCCGGCGGCAACAGGGCCATGGCCGTGCGAACACTATCAACAACCAGCATCGCAGCACCGCTCTCCTTCGCCAGCGGCTCCAGAGACTCGACCAGCGACTCCTCGCACACAAATGCGACGGCGCCCGCATCGAGCGCCATGCTCAAAAACGCGGGCTTAAAGGCAGCACCTTTGCAAAAGAATACGTCACCTGCCGAGACCGCGCGCGAATCAAACGAGCAGCCGGTCACGGCGCGCTCGTCAACCTGCTCTGATGCGCGCAGCTCGCCGCACACGTCGAGAAGCTTGGCAAGCGTATCGACCGTGGTCACGGTCGCGGAATCCGAATGGTGCATCTTTCACCTTTCTCAGCCATTTGGCAGGGACGGCTTTTATAGTAACTGAAACGCACCCACGCAAAAACGGCTCCCGGAGGAGCCGTTACGCGCAGGCGTTCGTAAGCCGAGGCTAGGCAGCCTGAACAGCGGGCTGGTCCTCGTCGATAAAGAAGCGCTTGTACCACACCAGGAACACGAGCGGCGTATAGATCTTGCGCTGGAAATCGCCCTTGCCCGCAAAGTGCAGATCGAGCAGGTGCATGAGCTCGTCGGTATTGAAGAACTCACTTGCCCACGGCGCGGTGAAGTACTCCTTGACATAGTCGTACCACTTTTGCTCGCGCAGCCAGTAGACAATCGGCACCGGGAAGCCCACCTTGGGACGGGTGGCCCACTCATCGGGCAGCGACTTGTTGGCAGCGTGGCGGAGTACCTGCTTGTTGCCGTTCTCGTTGATGCGGTAGCGATCGGGAATGTGCTCGGCGAACTCCATGACTTTGCGGTCCAGGAAGGGCACGCGCAGCTCCAGCGAGTGCGCCATGCACATCTTGTCGGCCTTGAGCAGAATGTCGCCCGGGAGCCACATGTTCATGTCCAGGTACTGCTTCTTGACCAGTTCGGGCTGACCCTTCACGCGTGCGTAGATGGGTGCAGCGAGCTCAAAGGCGCCGTCGCCGGTGTTGTACTCGGGCTTGAGCACGCCGTCGACCTCGCGCTCCGGCCATACCAGAGCCTGTCCCAGGAACGACTTCTCGGGGATCTCGGCACCCTTGACCAGGAAGTTATGTCCCTTGAAGTACGGCATATGCAGCGCCAGGTTACCGAGCGCGCGACGGATGGGCAGCGGCACCATCTTTTTGTACTTGCGCACCGGAACCGTGTCCTCGTAGTAGGCGTAGCCGCCAAAAAGCTCGTCGGCACCTTCGCCCGAAAGCACGACGGTGACGTCTTTGCGAGCCATCTCGGCCAAGAACCACAGCGGCACGGAAGACAGGTTGGACTGCGGCTCGTCCATGTGATACTGGATGTCCTCGAGTGCACCGAAGAACTCGTCGGCGGTAATCATCTTGCGAACGTTCTCGACGCCGAGCTTATCGGAAAGCTCCTTGGCGTAGTTGGTCTCGTTGAAGTTCTTGTAGTCAAAGCCCACCGAGAAGGTCTTGTCGGGCATGAGGCAAGCGGCGATGTAGCTGGAGTCGACGCCACCGGAGAGGAACGACGCGACCTTGACGTCGGCGATGCGATGGGCCTCGACGCTCTCGTGCACGACCTCGTCCAGCTCATCGACATACTCTTCGAACGGCTTCTCGACGGCAGAGTAATCGCAATCCCAGTAGCGCTCGATGTTCATCTTGCCGGTCGGGATATCGACGGTAAAGTAGTGCGCCGGCGGCAGCTTGTAGACACCCTCGAAGAAGGTCTCCTCGGTTGCCGAATACTGCAGCGTCATGTACGGACGCAGAGCCTTTTTGTTGACCGCCTTGTGGAAGTGCGGGTAGTCCAGGAAGCTCTTAATCTCGGAACCAAAGAGCACGCCCGGAGCGCCGTCGCCCGCATCGGCCATGGGATAGTAGTAAAGCGGCTTGATGCCAAAGATGTCGCGGGCGCCAAAAAGCTTGTTCTTCTTTTTGTCCCAGATGACGAAGGCATACATACCGCGCAGGCGATCGAGGACGGCCTCGCCCCACTCCTCGTAGCCGTGCAGGAGGCTCTCGGTGTCGGCGCCGCAGTGGAACTTGTAGCCCTTGGCCTCGAGCTCGGAACGGAGTTCTTGGAAGTTGTAGATCTCGCCGTTGAAGACAATGACGACGCTACCGTCCTCGTTGGCCATGGGTTGGGCGCCAGCCTCGGTCAGGTCGAGGATCGACAGGCGGCGGAAGCCGAGGGCAACGCGGCCGTCGATAAACTGACCGCCCATGTCGGGACCGCGATGGACGATGCGGTCCATCATCTTGGTGAGCACCTCGGATTGGTTATCCGTCCCACCGACAAAACCGACAAAACCGCACATATACTATCCCCTCTGCTGTTGCTGGGCATCAAATCGAATCAGTAGCTTTTGAGTATACCCGAGGGCGTAAAGAGGGACGGAATGTTCAGGCAATCTCAACTGAATCAGCTCCGCTGTGACACGCGCCAGTTACCTTTAATGGATATGAGGTGAACGGGGCGATTGTTTTGCTATACTCTCTCCGCACGGGCGATTGGCGCAACGGTTAGCGCAGGTGCTTTACACGCACAAGGCTGGGGGTTCGAATCCCTCATCGCCCACCATTGAATTGTTAGGCCTCCAGCGATGGAGGCCTTTCTTTTTTGTGCCCGGTGCATGGGATTCGAACCCGCAAGGGTGCGGAGCTGAGGAAACGCGAAGCGTTTTCCAGCGCAGCACGCGAGGGCCGTAGGCCCGAAGCGGATGCGGGCGGCGCCAGCCGCACGCGGACATCCCTCATCGCCCACCACTGATTTGATAGGCCTCCAGCGATGGAGGCCTTTCCTTTTTCATGCCCAGCGCATGGGATTCGAACCCGCCAGCACGTCTGTCACAAAGGCCGTGGTCAAAAAATGGCAAAAATGAGTACTGCTACTTTGTTTGCAACATATAAAAAGACAGTATTTGCTTAAGTTACGCAACATATGTCCATTATAAGGACTAACAGTTAGATCAAAATCGTGTATTCATCGCCATTTCGACTTGATATCTGGCCTTATTAGTCCAAAACTGCTGCTACCAAATCGGTAGCAGTACTCATATTTACTGTTTTTTGGTCAGCAGGTCCCCCTTGCCTTAGCAAATCTAAGGCAAAACGGGCTCCAGACCGCTGAATCATGCCGCATAGGGCACGTCAGCAGTCCGGAACCCGGTCCAAATTGAGTTATTGCACCGCGTTAGCCCAAGACACCCGACAGGATCTCAATCAGACTATCCACGTCGGCTTCCTCGCAGACGAGCGGCGGCAGGAAACGCAGCGTATGGGCACCCGTAGCGTTAATCACGGCACCGGCGGCCAGCGCGCGGGCAACAATATCATGCGCATCGCCCGCAGCATCATCCAAATCACAGCCGAGCATCAAGCCGCGGCCACGCACCTCGGTCACGTGCGGCAGCTTAGCGAGCTTTGCCTCCATATAGGCGCCTACCTTGGCAGCATGGTCGGCATAATCGCCGCGCACGAGCGCGGAGAGCGTCGCGGCGCACGCCGCGATGGCCAAGCAGCTACCGCCAAAGGTCGAGCCGTGGTCGCCCGGCTTAAACACGTCGGCAATCTCCTTCTTCGCCACGACGGCACCCATGGGCACGCCATCAGCAATGCCCTTGGCAAGGCTCATGATGTCGGGCTCCACGCCATAGGTCTGGAACGCAAACGGCTTACCCGTGCGGAAGATACCGCACTGGACCTCGTCGGCGATAAGCACGGCGCCCACTTCGTGTGCCAGGTCGCGCGCTGCCGCCATAAACTCCTCGGTCATAGGGTGCACGCCACTCTCACCCTGGATCGGTTCGAGCATTACAGCGCATATTTCACTGCCCAGCTGCTTAAAGATCGCACGCAGTTCATCGACATCGTTGGGCGTGCAGGCCACAAAGCCACCCGGCAGCGGGCGGAAGCTGTCCTGCAGCCAATCCTGCATGGTGGCGGCAATGGTCTCGAGCGTACGGCCGTGGAAGCCGCCGCGCATGCACACGATGGTGTTGCCGCCATTACCGGCACGCTTGGCGTACAGGCGCGCGAGCTTCATCGAGCCCTCGTTGGCCTCGGCGCCGGAATTGGCAAAGAACGTCTCCCACACCTGCTCGCCCGCAGCCGGGGCACCAAGAGCAGCTGCCGTGGTCTCATCGCCGGCGGCAATGGCATCGGCAAGCACGCGCGCACCATCTACGTCGTCGTTAGCAAGCTTGGACAGCAGCGCCGCGACCTGTCCGCGCTGCTCGATGTAAAAGTAATTGGAGACATGCATGAGCTTTTTGGTCTGCGCCTCGAGCGCCGAGAGCACAGCAGGGTCGCCATGACCTAGGCTGCACACGCCGATGCCGGCAAGAAAGTCGAGGTACTCACGGCCATCGTCGCCGGTGAGCTTCATGCCGTGACCCTCGACAAACTCGACCGGAGAGCGGCCAAAGGTATGCATAACGTAATGGGATTCAAGCGATTGCTGAGCTGCAAGTGACATGGGATGCCTTTCGTTGGGCGCCAGCCGGCGCGGGGCTATGGGTGCAGGAATGGGGCGGCTGCGGGTCAGCTAGACCGTCTGAAGTTTCTCGACCTCGTCAAGGTTTTCGGTCAGACGCGCAGCAAACGTCGAAAGCGGATGCGGATGCGTATCGAACTCGTAAGCCGTCTCGGTGGAATGGATCACGGTGCCGACGCCGGCATCGGTTAGCAGCTCCAGGAGCAGCGAATGCGGCGTAGTACCGTTAATGATGTGGGCACGAAATACGCCGCCGGTAAGCGCATCGACGGCCGCACGCAGCTTGGGAATCATGCCCTTATCGACCTCGCCGCCGTAGAGCATTTCGTTAACCTCGTCGAGCGTTAGGTTGGAGATAAGCGAGTCCTTGTCGCTAAAGTCCTTGTACAGGCCATCGACATCGGTCAAAAAGATCGCCTTATGCGCGTGGAGCGCCGCGGCAACGGCACCGGCGGCGGTGTCGGCGTTGATGTTGAAGAAACCGCCGTCCTCCCCCGCCGCGACGGTAGCGATGACGGGGATGTACTCGCTATCGAGTAAGCGCTCGATATAGTCGGTGTTGACGTGCGTCACTTTGCCCACGCGACCGAGCTCGGGGTCGAGCGGCTCGGCGATGAGCGTGCCGGCATCGCTGCCCGACACGCCCACGGCCAGGTTGCCGTGGTGGTTGATGGCAGCAACCAGCTCCTGGTTAACCTTGCCGCCCAGCACCTCGCGCACGATATCCATAGTCGCCGGCGTGGTCACGCGCTGGCCGTTCTTAAACTCGACGGGAATATCGTAATGGCTCAGCGCCTCGTTGATAGCCTTGCCGCCGCCGTGCACGATGACGGGACGCATACCGATGATCTTGAGCAAAACGATGTCGCTCATCACGTCGCGGCGCAGCTGCTCATCAACCATGGCGGCTCCGCCATATTTGATAACAACCGTCTTGCCGGTCAGGTTCTTAATCCACGGCAGCGCTTCGAACAGCAGCTGCGCGGTTGCTTCGTTGGATTCGCTCGAACGACAATCGCGTGCGAATTTCATAATCTGCCTCGTCTTTCGTATCGTTATCGCGCCGTACTCCGCCGTCCGCAATCGCGGCAAGATGCGCAGCATGCCTGGAATCTAGGAACGGTAGTCGCCGTTGATGGAGATGTATTCATGCGTGAGGTCGCAGGTCCACACGGTCGTTGCCGCGTCGCCTGCGCCCAGGTCGGCCGAGATCACGATCTCGGGCGCCTCGAAACGTCGTAGAGCCTCGTCCTCGTCAAAGGGAACAGTCAGACCGTCGCGACAGACAGGCATGCCCATCATGTCGATGGAAACGTCTTCCTGATTAAACTTAACGCCGCACTTGCCAAGCGCCATAGCAACGCGACCCCAGTTGCAGTCGTGGCCGGCGATGCAGGTCTTAACGAGCGGCGAGTTGGCAACGGCACGGGCAGCGATATCGGCTTCCTCGTCGTTGGCGGCGCCGGTAACGTTGACCGTAACAAGCTTGGATGCGCCCTCACCATCGGCGGCGATATTGCGCGCCAGGCTCTCGCACACCTCGTGCACGGCAAAGGCCAGCTCGTCAAAGGCGTCAGTGCCCTCGACGATGGCCTCGGCATCTGCGGCAGCAGCGCCAGAAGCAAGCATGATGCAGGTGTCGTTGGTCGAGGTGTCGGAATCGACCGTTACCTTGTTAAAGGTCTGTTTGACGGTCGAGAGCAGCAGGGCGTGGAGTGCCGCCGGCTCGACGGGGGCATCGGTAGTAATGACCGCGATCATGGTGGCCATATTGGGCATGATCATGCCCGAGCCCTTGCACATTCCGCCTACCGAATAGACGTTGCCCGCATGGCCCGCAGCCTCACTGACGTAGGACACGGCGTACTCCTTGGAGTGCGTGTCGGTCGTCATGATGGCGCGAGCGGCATCGGCTCCACCGTGGGCGGAGAGCGCCTCGTAGGCAGCAGGAATGGCGGTCTCAAACGTGTCGATCGGCAGAATCTGGCCAATCACGCCCGTGGAGGCAACCAGAATCTGCTGGGGCTCGCAGCCGATGACCTGCGATGCGATGCTGCACGTCTCGCGCGCGCATGCAAGGCCGGTCTCACCCGTGGCGGCGTTGGCATTGCCAGAGTTGACCGAAACGCCGGCGATGATACCGTAACCCTTGTCGGCACCGCCCAGGTTGGCACGGCTCACTTGCACGGGCGCCGCGCAAAAGCGATTGGTGGTAAACACGCCGGCACCGGGACAGGGTTTATCGGGCACGACGAGCGCGTAATCCAGACGCTCGGGGTTCTTGCGGAACCCAGCGTGGATGCCTGCAGCCTTAAAACCAGCCGCAGCCGTAACGCCGCCCTCGACGGCGCGAATCTTGATATCAATCAGGTCGGTATTCATCGTCTTTATGGCTCCTTATGTCAAACAAAAAACGGACATCGGTTGGTGCGCCATGCCAGTCGTAATCATGAGACCAGCTTAAGAGTGGCGCCCCACTCGATGCCCGACTACCAAATCGTTAACAATCGAATGTGCTACACCGGGCACGCCACTGTGGGCAAGCCTCGTCGCTCGTCAAAGCCAAAGACGATATTGGCACACTGGACTGCTTGGCCCGCAGCGCCCTTGCACAGATTGTCGATAGCGCCCGTCGCCACCAGCACGCCCGCGCGTTTGTTGAGCGCAAGGCCAATCTGGGCGGCGTTGGTTCCAACGACCGAAGCCGTCTTGGGCTGCTGGCCGGCGTCGAGCACACGCACAAAGGTGCGTCCAGCGTAGAACTGCTTGTAATAGTCGACGACATCCTCAAGAGCCAGGGAGTCGATGACCTGCGGCGTGAGCGGCAGCGTCACCGTGGAGAGCAGGCCGCGCTTGAGCGGTGCCAGATGCGGGGTGAAGACGACGCGATCGGTCAGGCCAAGGATTTGCTCAATCTCGGGCGTGTGGCGATGCTTGCCCACGCCGTAGGCCTCCAAGTTCTCGTCAGCGCTGCAAAAATGCGTACGAGCGTTGCAGGACTTGCCGGCACCCGTCACACCGCTGATGGCATCAACGATCACGGGGCCGCTCTGGGCAACCCAGCCAGCGCGCACGGCGGGCGCGGCGGCAAGGCTCGTTGCGGTGGGATAGCAACCGGCGCAGGCGACCAGCACGGGTTTGCCGTCGGCATGGTCGGATGCGGCGGTCTCCAAGTCCCGGCAGAATAGCTCGGGCAGGCCAAAGGCACGGGTCTTGAGCAGCTCGGAGCTCGTATGCTCGGCGGCATACCACGTCTCAAAGACGGACGCGTCGTTCAGGCGGTAGTCGGCCGAAAGATCAAAGCAGGAGACGCCCGATGCAAGCAGCGCGGGCACCTGTGCCATGGCAGCCGTGTGCGGCACGGCAAGAAAAACCGCATCGCAGCTCTTAAGCTCGGGGGCGTCATGCGTGGTGAAAACCAGATCGCTCACGCCAGCAAAGCTCGGATACACCGCGGACAGCGGCTGGCCGGCATCGGCGTTGGACGTAATGGCAACAAGTTCAAACTCGGGATGGCCGAGCACGAGGCGAATGAGCTCGGCTCCGGCATATCCAGCCGCGCCGACGATTCCAACCTTCAATGACATATCAGACTCCTTGTCTGCGATTTATGCACCGATGCGCATTTCGCAGTGGTCGTTATGAAGTGGGTTGAAACTTTAGCACCAAAAGATGCATGAACACGTAAATGGCTTGCATATTCATGCATTGAAACATTCCCGACACATTCGCTTGAAGGAATTGACAAATGGAGCGGGCCCCGTATTGACCGGCGCTCCTAACGGCACCGGGCAATACGGGGCCCGCCCATGCGAAAACCAAGTTGTTAGGATGAGCCAGCCGGCTAGAGCTCGACCGGCACCCATTCGTCGTGATTGCAGATAAAAGCCTCGGGATCCTCGACGCTAAAGAAGACGAGCGTGGGGTCGTTAGGCCCCTCATAGTGCTCGCCCAGGTGCTCTAGATGCTTCCACCCGGCTTCGCGCATTTCGTCTAAAGCCCGGTCATCCAAGCCGGCACGCCCGCGCAAGATGAGCCAGCCATGGCCCGGCCACCAACTCGTGGCCTCAAAGCGCTGGTTTTGCAGCAGCTCTTGCCACACATCTTTGGTGCGCGCTGTTACAAACCACAGCTTGCCATCCTGGATCTGCGCAAACGAAAACGGACGCACATGAGGCTGTCCGTCAACGCTCGTCGCCAAATACCATGCCGGCACCGACGTCAGATACTCCAACACCGTATTCAATCCGTCCATGTGTCCTCCTGACGCTAGTCTTTTTGGGTCGGGGCTGTTTTAGCTGCCCTAGAGTTAAAGCTCCAGGCGCTCCTCGCTGCCGTCGATATCACAGAAGCGCGCGGCAATATTGCGGACCGAAAAGAAAGCAAGGCGGCCGTCGTTGGCACTCTCGTGTTCCTCGCCAATGCCCACCATGTGCTTAAAACCCGCTTGACGCACCTTGTCGCTCGCAACTGCGTCGTCCTCAAGTGCGGCTTCGCCGGTCAATACGATCCAACATTCCCCCGGCTTCCAGCCCGATACCTCAAACTTGGGATTCGCACTCAGCTCCGCCCACACGTCCTTGTCGCGCGACGTGCAAAACCACAACTTACCGTCATCGACCATGGCAAACGAAAACGGCCTCACGCGAGGCTGATGCCCGTCACTTGCATCGGTCGTGGCCAGAAACCACGCCGGAATGCGCCTGAGATACGAACAGGCGCGCTCAAGCTGAGCCGTGCGGTCGTTGTCGGTCATAGGGACCCCTTTCTTGCGCTCGAATCGCGCCTAAACAAGTTGAAGGTTGATGACGATGACACACGCGAGCAGCAGCGCCGTCACCACCGCAGCCAGCGCATCCCCGCGGCGAAATGCAAGCGCATGCAGGCGCGTGCGGCCCTGCTCGCCGTGATAGCAGCGTGCATCCATGGCAGCAGACAGCGTCTCGGCATGGCGGAACACGCCCGTGAACAGCGGAATCGCCACACTGCCGAGCATACGCACGCCGCCGAGCGGGCCTCCCGTCACGCGTGCACCGCGGCTTGCCTGCGCGTCCGCCGTCTGCTTCATCTCGGTGGCAAACTGCGGCATAAAGCGTAGCGCGATACCCATGATCATGCCGAGCTCGTGCGCAGGAAGTCCCACACGCGCAAACGGCGCGAGCAGGCGCTCAAAGCCCGCGGTGAGGTCGAGCGTCGGCGTGGTGAGTGTAATGGCGCTCATGCCGGCCATCATCAACGTCAGGCGGCACGCCATAAAGGCGGCAGAACGCAGTGAGCCCTCGCTTATCTGCAGAAAGCCGAGCTGCCACAGGATGCGCCCACTCTGATCGGTAAACAAGTTGAGCACCGCGACCACGACGACGATTGCCAGCAGCGGCGCCATCGACGACAGAACGCGACGAACCGGCACCCGAGATACGGCATAGATCAGCACGACGAAAATTGCGACAGGGGCCAGTCCGCGGAAGCTGCTGACTGTGAGCGTCGTGATCAGAAACACAAAGCCCAAGAGCAACTTAGTTCGCGGGTCCAGGCGGTGGATCGCACTATCGCCGGGATAGTAGCTGCCAAACGAAAACACCTCCATTAGCAGCCCTCCTCTCGCGCGACCGTCTTGGAATTAGCAATGTCCGCGACGTTAGAAGGACCGCCCGAGCGACCGATTAGCAGGTCCACCAACTCGTCTGCCAGCGACTCAACCGTATAGAGGCCGTCAAAGCGCAGCGGCACGCCTGCCTTCGCAAGCGCCAGCGCCATGCGCTGGGCAGCGGGAACACCCAAGCCGATTGATTTAAGCTCATCCGCATGCGCAAAAACCTGAGCGGGCGTGCCCTCGGCAAACACCGCGCCCTCGTTCATCACGACAATACGGTCGCAGCAATTGGCCAGGTCATCCATGCTGTGCGAAACCATGACAACGGTCAGGCCCTCGCGATGGAGTCGATCGATAAGCTCAAGGAAATCCCTGCGCGCAGCCGGATCGAGCCCCGCCATGGGCTCATCGAGCACCAGGACTTCGGGCTCCATGGCGAGCACGCCGGCGAATGCCACACGCCGTTGCTGACCGCCCGAAAGCTCAAAGGGACTCTTGTCGCCGACCGTGGAAAGATCGAGGCCCACGCGCGAGAGCGATGACTCGACACGACGGTCGACTTCATCTTGCGGCAAGCCAAGGTTGTGCGGACCAAACGCCACGTCCTGCGCCACGGTTTCGGCAAACAGCTGACGCTCAGGATACTGAAACACCACGCCGACCTTGGCCTTAACCGCAGCGGCGTCTTTCTTGTTTGATAGGTCGAGCCCCAGCGCGCGAACGGATCCCTCCTGGGGGCGAATCAAACCGTTGAGATGCTGGACCAGCGTCGACTTACCCGAACCGGTATGACCTGCCAAGCCCAGGAACTCGCCGCGGCGCACCGTCAGCGATACATCGCGCAGCGCCCACGGGCTGCTGGGGTCGTTTCCCCAGAGAGCCTGTTTGTTCGATTTGCCCGCAGTGGCCGAGCGCTTGTGCCAGCGGTGGCGCTCGCGCGGACTGAGCGAATAACTGTACGAAACATGGGATAGTTCGATAACGGGCTCTGGTACGTTATCTTCGTTGTCTGCCGAAACCGTACCGCCAACGATTTCCGATTGGGGTGCGGAAGACTGCCCCACGGTGCCTGCCCCACTTCGCTCGGCATAAGTCTCCACAACCTCGGCAACCATATCCGCCTCGCGCACCTGCGCATGAACAGGCACGCCCTTCGCACGAAGCGCCATGCCCAAACGGCACGACTCTGGCATGTCAAGGTTGAGCTGAGCGAGTTCATTCGCCCGCGTCAGAATCTCCTCGGGCGTGCCCAGCATGGCAACTCGTCCCGTCTGAAACACGGCGACACGATCGGCCTCGGCAGCCTCTTCCATAAAGTGCGTAATCATCACGATAGTCATGCCGCGATCGTGGAGTGCGCGGCACGCTTTCATAAGACCCTTGCGTCCGCGCGGATCGAGCATCGAGGAGGCCTCGTCCAAGATAAGCACGCGCGGCTCCATGGCAAGTACGCCGGCGAGCGCCACGCGCTGCTTTTGTCCGCCCGAGAGCGCATGGGTCTCGTGGCGCTCAAAGCCCACCAGGCCCACGCCCTTCAGCGCCTCGCGTACGCGCTGCGCAATTTGCGCCGATGGCACGCCAAGGTTTTCGGGGCCGAACGCAACGTCATCTTCGACAAGCGTTGCCACCAGCTGATCATCGGGATTCTGGAACACCATGCCCGCGGTCGAACGAATGTCGTAGACCAACTCGGGATCGGACGCATCCATGCCGTTGACGCGCACCGTGCCCGCATCGGGCTGCAGCAGCGCGTTCAAATGCTTGGCAAACGTCGACTTGCCCGACCCATTGCCACCGAGGATGCAGAAAAACTCCCCGTCCTCGATGTTCAGATCGACACCGTCGAGTGCCGACACGGCACCGTCATAGCTAAAGGAAACGCCCCGACACTCAATCATGCGCGGCCTTTGACCTGGTCCTTTTTAGGCGTGATGAGGTTGGAGACTGCTTTATACACCACCAGCGTCAACACCGAGTTAAGCACGGTCTTGATAAGGTTGAACGGCAGCACGGCAGGAATCATGAGCGGGGCGATCACATCGACCGAGCCATACCAGAACCAAACGCCAATGGTAAGGTTCGCGACCATGGACAGCACCGTAGCGGCAATGACGCCGAGCACCAGACCAATCACGGCACCCTTATAGGTATGCATCTTCTGGTAGACGATAGCCGCGGGCAGAATGTAGCCCAGCGTGGCAACCAGGTTCATAAGCGCGCCGACCCAGTCACCCGTGGTGAGCGCATGGATAACGATAGCCATAGCGGCAACAGCAGTGCCGGCGCCAGGACCATACGCAAACCCGCACACCATCGCCGGTACCAGCGACGGGTCATACGTCAAAAACGGCGCCGAAGGAAGGATAGGCAGCTGCACGTACATAAACAGGGCGCCCAAGGCGCACATCAACGCCATGGTAACGAGCTGTTTGGTGCTCCACCTATTCGTGTTCTCAAAATGGATATGCTGCGACTGTTCAGACATAAGATCACCTGCCTCTTTCATCCGGACTCTAACCGTTGGTACTGGGATCTCACCAGTTCAGCCGGCATGCGAACCAACACACGCACGGGTCGCGGACTCATCGGCTCGGTCGCAGACACCTCGCCTGCGCCACGGCGTCCCTTTGACACCGCCCGATTTACCGCCAGTGGGGAATTCCACCCCGCCCTGAAACAGCAATTGCAAGTGTAGCACGAGCAGGTTCTCGCGCAAGTATGCCAAGGGTAATTTGTGGCGGAGATCAGTTGCCAAAGCAACCACGTTCCCCACCCATCCCAAAGCAACGCGCCTTTCGCGCAAAGCGCGAAACAGCGAAGGGGACACGTATCCCTATCGACCACATCCTTCTCCGCCCGCCGGCCTCAAGGCCGTAAACGCAGGGAATCCGGGGGCGGGACGGGGACTTCTCTCCGGAATATTCCGCAGGACGCAAAGAGGCTCCGCAGCGCGAAGCGCGATGCGGAGCCTCTTTGCATGTCCGAGGACGTTCCGGAGAGAAGTCCCCGTCCCGCCCCCGG
>CABRZT010000034.1:0-24362 GCA_902475595.1 uncultured Collinsella sp.
GGAGTTATTCAGACGCTCGACGACCGGCACGTCCACCGAGATGAACAGGTCCGGATTACCGGTATACGCAGATGCCGGCACCAGACGGTCGGCGCCCTCCATAAAGCGGTAGATGCGCGGAACCGGGTCATCGTCTGCCAGCAGCAGGGCAATGTCCTTGTTGGGGAAAAACTTCATAAGCGATAAGCCCAGACCCAGCACGGAGCCCAGCGCGTCGCCATCGGGAGACGTATGTCCCGAAATCGCAATGGAGGACGCATCCTCGATGAGCTCGAGGATGCGTCGCTGAATATCTGCAGACTCGCACGATGCGAGGTCGGCGGAATTACTCATCTAAAGCTGCCTCCTGGGCGGCATCCGCTATTGGATAGCCGTCCTCGTCCTTTTCGATCGCAAGCGTGGCGGGAACGTTTTCCAGCGCACGCGTGATGCGCTCGGCCTCATCGGTCGAGCGATCGATGCGGAAATCGAGCTCGGGCGTGACGCGCCAATCGAGCGAGCGGGCCAACAGGCTACGGATGCGGCCCTTGGCGCTGGCGAGCGCCTCCATGACCTCGTCGTAGCGGCTCGCGTCGCACGACACGTACACGCGCGCGAACGAGCGGTCCACCGCGACCTCGACCGCGGTCAGGGTGACCAGGTCGAGACGCGGATCGGAAACCTCAAAGAGCAGGATATAACCGAGCTTCTCGCGAAGCTGCTCGCCCAGACGGCGGGTTGCCTGCGTTTGCTTCATAGCGCTACCCCCTACTCGGTACGGGCAACCTGGTCAATGCGGTAGCCCTCAATGGTGTCGCCAGGCTTGATGTCCTGGAAGTTCTCCAGGCCAATACCGCCCTCGGAGCCGCTCTTGAGGCTCTTGGCCTCGTCCTTGTAGTGGCGCATCGAGGCGATTTTACCGTTGAAGACCACGATGCCGTCGCGCACCAGGCGTACGGAATCGGTCGCGGCGATCTCGCCCTCTTCGACGCGGACACCGGCGGCGATGCCGACTTTGGGCACCTTGAAGGTGTCCAGAACGGTCGCAGTGCCCGTGGAGACCTCAACCTCGGTGGGCTTGAGCATGCCGATACGGGCAGCGTCGAGGTCCTCGAGGCACTTGTAGATGACGTCGTAGCAACGGATCTCAACGCCCTCGCGCTCGGCGGCGGAGCGGGCCTTGCCGTCGGGACGAACGCCAAAGCCGATGATGATGGCGTTGGAGGCGTCGGCCAGGACCACGTCGGTCTCGTTGATGGCACCAACGGCGGAGTGGATCGTGTTGATGCGCACCTCGGATTGATCCATCTTGTCGAGGGAGTCCTGAAGGGCCTCGATGGAGCCCTGGACGTCGGCCTTGATGATCAGGTTGAGCTCCTTGACCTCGGCGTCGGCGATGGTCTCGAAGAGGTTCTCGAGCGTCACGTGCTTCACGCGGCTCTGCTCCTCGATACGGGCCTTGAGCGAACGCTCGTCGGCCAGGGCGCGAGCCTCACGCTCGTCCTCGAACACGCGGAACTCATCGCCAGCGTTGGGGACGGACTGCAGGCCCAAGATCTCGACGGCGTCGGAGGGACCGGCCTCGGTGACGGCGTTACCCTTGGGATCGAGCATGGCACGGACGCGGCCATAGGTGAGGCCGGCGACCAGCGTGTCGCCCACGTGCAGGGTACCGCGGGTCACGAGCACGGTGGCAACCGAGCCGCGGCCCTTGTCGAGCTTAGCCTCGAGGACGTTGCCCGAAGCGAAGGTGTCAGGGTTGGCCTTGAGCTCGAGCACGTCGGCCTGGAGCAGCACGGTCTCGAGCAGGTCGTCGATACCGATCTTCTGCTTGGCCGAGATGTTGACGAACATGTTCTGTCCGCCCCACTCCTCGGGGATGATGCCGTACTCGGTGAGCTCCTGGCGCACACGGTCGGGGTTGGCACCCGGCTTATCGATCTTGTTGACGGCGACGACGATGGGAACGCCGGCGGCCTTGGCGTGGTTGATCGACTCGATGGTCTGGGGCATGACGCCGTCGTCGGCGGCCACGATCAGAATGACGATGTCGGTAACCTTGGCGCCACGGGCACGCATAGCCGTAAAGGTGGCGTGACCCGGGGTATCGATAAAGGTGATCTTGCGGTCGTTGATCATGACCTGCGAAGCGCCGATGGCCTGCGTAATGCCGCCCGCCTCGCCGGCAGCAACGCCGGTGTGACGGATGGCGTCGAGCAGCGACGTCTTGCCGTGGTCGACGTGGCCCATGACGGTGACGACCGGGGCGCGCGGCTTAAGGTCGGCGGGATCGTCGTAGAACGAGAAGGTGTTCTCCTCCTCGGGGGTGATGATCTTGATCTGACGGCCCAGGTCGTCGGCAACGAGCTCGACGAGGTCGTCGGACATGGACTGCGTCATGGTGAGCGGCGTACCCAGCAGGAACAGGCGCTTGATGATGTCGTTGGCCGGAACGTCGAGCGCCTCGGCAAGCTCCTGGACGGTAACGCCCTGGGAGACCTTGATGGCGTCGAGGTCCTCGGGGTTCACGCCCTGGGCCAGCGCCTCCTCTATCTTGCGCTCCTCCTGAGCCTTGGCAGCCTCGCGCTCGCGCTTCTCCTTGCGCTTCTTGCGGCGACCGGTGGACTCGCGAGAGGCCTCCTCGACGGCAGCACGAGCCTCCTCGAGCACCTTCTCGCGGCTGTACTCCTCGGCCTCGCGAGCCATGCGGCTGTAGTGGTCCTCTTCATTGTTGTGACCGCCCTTGCGCTTCTTGCCCTTGCCCTGCTTATCGGGGTTGGGGAAGTCCATGCCGGCAGCGACGTTGTTGCTGGCGTTGGTGCGATGGCTGTGCGGACGGCTCTCGGAGGCGCTGCGCTCGGAGTTGTTGTCTGAGGCGTTGCGATCGTTTCGACGGCCACCGCGGCGGTCGTTGTTGCCGCCACGACGGTTACCGCGCTCGGCGGCGCGCTCGGCCTTGGCCTTGTCCTCGGCGTCCTTCTTCTCCTTGAGCACGGTCTCCTGTGCGGCGATCTGGTCGAGCAGCGAACGGAAGCGCGAACCGGAGTCGGAAGCGGGAACGGCGCGGCGCTGGGCCTCGCGGGCAGTCTCCTCCTTCTCGCGGGCAAGGCGCTCCTGCTCGGCCTTCTTCTTGGCCTCGGCCTCGGCGCGGGCAGCCTCCTCGGCAGCCTGGGCTGCGGCAAACTGGCGACGCTCCTCCTCGCGGGCCTTCTCGGCGGCGATGCGCTCGCGCTCGGCCTCGGCAGCGCGTGCGGCCTCCTCGGCGGCAGCTGCCTGCTCCTCGGCCTGCTTGGCGGCCTCGACTTCCTGGGCGCGGGCCTCGATCACCGAGGCGAGCTGCTTGCGGACCATAGCGACATAGGCGTCCTCCAAGGTGGAGGAAGCGGACTTAGCGGGAATCTTCATATCGGCGAGATGACCCATCAGTTCCTTGGAGGTCATGCCGAACTCTTTGGCCAGGGTGGACACACGGACTTTTGCCATATGACTTCACCTACCCTTTCTGGCACCTTGGGTGCCTAGAGACTGAACGAGCGTGGGAGACGCGCCGGGACCCGCCCGGCGCGACCGCGCGCTAGATCAGGTCCTCCGCATCATCGAAGGCGTCGGTGTCATGGACACCGCAGAAACGGGAGCCGGGACGAGCCTGGTTGCGGCACTGGATGCCGTCCTCGGACACGTACTCGCAGCGGCGGACGTCCTCGTCCTCCTCGTCACCGATCAGGTCGGCGGCGGGCTCCTCGTGAACGGGAACGTTCTTGAGGATGTCGGCAGCAAGCGTCTCGGACTTGATGTCGATGTGCCAACCGGTCAGGCGCGCGGCGAGGCGGGCGTTCTGGCCCTCCTTGCCGATGGCGAGGGACAGCTGGTCGTCGGGCACGATGACGCCGGCGTAGGCCTTCTCCTCGTCGATGAGGACGCGGGTGACCTTAGCGGGCGACAGGGCGTTGGCGACGTAGACGGCAGGATCGGCATCCCAAAGGATGACGTCGACGCGCTCGCCACGGAGCTCGCCCACGACAGCGCGAACACGGCTGCCCTTGGGGCCGACGCAGGCGCCCACGGGATCCAGACGGTCATCGAGCGAGTGGACGGCGACCTTAGAGCGCTGGCCAGGCTCGCGGGCGATCGACTTGATCTGGACGGTGCCCTCATAGATCTCGGGCACCTCCTGCTCAAACAGACGACGCATGAGCTCGGGGTGGGTACGGGAGATGACAATCGGCGGACGGCTGTGCTCGCCACGAACCGGCTGCAGGTTGGAGTTGGGGTCGCGAACGTCGATGATCACGGCCTTGATGTGCTGGTTGTGCAGGTAGCGCTCGCCCATCGGACGCTCGTTGCGCTCGTTCTCGTAACGGCGCTGGTCGAAGTGCGGCAGCTCGGCCTCGACGCCCTCGCGAATCTTGACGATCGTGAAGTCGGGCGTGGACTGCAGCACGGTACCGCTGATGAGGTCACCGATGCGGCCGGAGAACTCCTCGTAGATCTGCTCGCGGGCGGAGTTGCGCACGATGGCGTTGATCTCGGCCTTGGCGTGCTGGGCAGCAATACGGCTCGTGTTCTTGGGGGTGACGTCGATCTCCTCGAACTCGGTGAAGTTGCCCTCCTCGTCCATGGAATCGTCGATCGGCTCCAGACGGTAGACGTAGATCTTGCCGGTGGTGCGGTCGATGGTCACCTTGGCGCCCCACTCAAGATGCAGGATCTCGGCATAGCTCTTGGCGAGCGACTGCTCCAGGCGGTCGATCAGGTAGAGCTGGTCGATGTGCTTCTCCTGGCAAAGCTCCATCAGGGCGGACATCATGTCGGATGCTGCCATCTTACTTTCCTTCCTTCGCGGGCTTGAAGTCGTAGGTGGGCTTCAACTTGCACTTTTTAACATCAGAGAAATCGAGGGTGACGGACTCGCCGCCCTCGAGCTCGAGGGTCACGTTCGTCTCGGTGGCGGCGGCAATCTTGCCGGCGTACTTGCGACGGCCCTCGGTGTCGGTGGAGGTGAGCTCGCAGTTCTCGCCCCCAAAGCGGGCAAAGTCGCACGGGCGGCGCAGCGGGCGCGCCATACCCGGGCTCGACACCTCGAGCGTATAGCTCGAAGAGATAGGGTCGAGCTCCTCGATCACATCGCCGACCCACTTGGTGTTGGCCGTGACGTCGTTGAGCGAAAGGCTCTGACCCTCGGCCCCCTCGATACGCACGCGCACGCAGGGGGCCTTGGTGGCACCCACGAGCTCGACGTCGACGATGTCGATATCGTGCTGGGGAGCGACGGCCTCGAGCGCGTCGATGATCACCTGCTCGGTCTTGGTCTTGACCATTGCGGCACCTCCATCCATACAAAAAAGAAGCGGGGCCGAAACCCCACTTCTTTCAATTACAACTTCATTTGCAAGCAAACTATACCAATAGCTGCGGAAACGTGCAAGCACAGTACGAACCTGCAGGTCAGCGTGCGCACAGCTTCTCCATAAGAATAGGACAATTGACCGAAGGCAACTAGGCAGGTACATGCAAAACGAGGGACGACCCAATCGGATCGCCCCTCGTCTTTTATGCGTCAGCTAAGCGCGCAGCGCTTACTTGACCACCAAGTTGACCAGCTTGCCGGGCACGCAGATGGCCTTGACGACCGTCTTGCCCTCAAGCCACTTGGCAACGGCTTCCTCGGCGGCAACCTGCATCTCCTCGTTTGAGGCGTCGCGGGCGACGTCGATGCGGCCACGGACCTTGCCGAGCACCTGTACGACGATCTGCACCGTGTCTTCGATGGACTCGGCCAGGTCGAACTCGGGCCAGGCGGCGGTGTAGGCGTTGCCCTCGCAGCCAAGCGCCTCGTGCCACAGCTCATCGGCCCAGAACGGGCAGATGGGGGCAAGGACGCTCACGATGTCCTTGGCCACGCCGTAGCACAGGGCCTTGTCGCGGGCAGCGCCCTCGGTGGC
The DNA here is from genome assembly GCA_902475595.1 of uncultured Collinsella sp. GTDB lineage: Bacteria > Actinomycetota > Coriobacteriia > Coriobacteriales > Coriobacteriaceae > Collinsella. Next base: position 5,922 of record CABRZT010000034.1, read on the forward strand.
GTTGAGATAGGCGCTCGCCGCGTTGACGAGCTCCATGACGGCCGAGATCGCGGTGTTGAACTGGCCGCGGTCAAAGTCCTCGGTGCACTTGGCGATGGTGCGGTGACGCTCACGATAGAGCTTCATCGCAACCTCGTCGAGCGCGGACTTGTTAAAGGCCACGTTGGCGTCGCCGGACTGGACGAGCTGCCAAACGATACGCCAGGCGCGCTTGATAAAGCGGTTGGCGCCCTCAACGGCCTTGGGATCCCAGTCGAAGTCCTTCTCGGGCGGGGCGATAAACAGAATCGCCAGACGCATGGTGTCCGCGCCGTAGGGCTCGATAACCGAGCTCGGGGGCACGACATTGCCCTTGGACTTGGACATGGTGTCGCCGTTCTCGTCCTTGACCATGCCCTGGCACAGCAGGTTAGTGAAGGGCTCGTCCACGCTCAGCAGGCCCAGGTCGCGCAGTGCCTTGGTAAAGAAGCGGCTGTAGAGCAGGTGCAGAATGGCGTGCTCGATGCCGCCGATGTAGTTATCGACGGGCGTCCAACGGTCGGCGGCCTCGCGGGAGAAGGGCAGCTCCGTGTTATGCGGATCGGTATAGCGCAGGTAATACCAGCTGGAGCAGGTAAAGGTGTCCATGGTATCGGTCTCGCGCTTGGCCGGACGGCCGCAGACCGGGCAGGTGGTCTCGTAGAACTCCTTGCACTCGGCAAGGGTTTCGCCGGCGCCCAGGTCCAGGTTCTCGGGCAGCGTCACCGGCAGCTGATCCTCGGGCACGGGCACGATACCGCAGTGCTCGCAGTGGATGGCCGGGATGGGGTTGCCCCAATAGCGCTGGCGGCTGATGAGCCAGTCGCGCAGACGGAACTCGACCTTACGGCGACCGCAGCCCATGGCCTCGAGGTCGGACACGATCGCGGCCTCGCCCTCGGAGTGCTTGCCGCCGCGCATGCCGGTGTACTTGCCGGACTGGACGAGCGTGCCCTCGGCAGCGTGAGCGCAATCCCAGTCGACGGTCTCGGCATGGAAGGTATCGATGGTCTCGCCGCTGGCCTCGACGGCAGCACGATCATCATCGTCCAGGATGATCGGCACAATCGGCAGGTCGTATTTGCGGGCAAACTCAAAGTCGCGCTGGTCGCCACAGGGAACGGCCATGACGGCACCGGTACCGTAGTCGGCAACGACATAATCGGCAACCCACACGGGGACCTTCTCGCCGTTGACGGGGTTTACCACATAGCGGCCCGTGAAGGCACCGTGCTTCTCGAGGGTGCCTTGGGCACGCTCGACGGCAGAGATATGCTTGGAGTCCTCGACGATCTTGGTGACGGCCTCCTCGTACTCCGTACCCTCGACGAGCTCGTGCAGGCCGGCGTACTCGGGAGCCAGGACAAAGAAGGAGACGCCAAAAAGGGTATCGGCACGGGTGGTGAAGACGGTGATCTTGCCCTCATCGCCCTCGATGGGCTCGCCATCCTGGTCGCACAGGGTAAAGTCGACCTCGGCGCCCTCGGAGCGACCGATCCAGTTGGCCTGCATCTGCTTGACGCGCTCGGGCCAGCCGGGGAGCTTCTCCAGGTCGTCGAGCAGCTCTTGGGAGTACTCGGTGATCTTGAAGTACCACTGCTCCAGGTCGCGCTTCTCGGGCTCGGTGCCGCAGCGCCAGCACTTACCCTCGGTGACCTGCTCGTTGGCCAGAACGGTCTTGCAGTTAGGACACCAGTTGACCGGGTTCTTCTTGCGGTAGACCAGGCCCTTTTCCCACAGCTTCTCAAAGATCCACTGACCCCAGCGGTAGTAGTCGGGGCTGCAGGTCTTGACCATGCGATCCAGATCGTAGGAGAAGCCCATGCGCTTCATCGTGGCGAGCGCCTGGTCCATGTTCTTATACGTCCAGGCAGCAGCCTGCGTATTGTGCTTGATGGCGGCGTTCTCGGCAGGCAGGCCAAAGGCGTCAAAGCCGATGGGGTGCAGCACGTCGTAACCGCGCATGCGGGCCTGACGGGCCATGGCATCGCCGATGGTATAGTTGCGCGCATGGCCCATGTGCAGGTCGCCCGACGGATACGGGAACATCTCGAGCACGTACTTCTTGGGCTTGCTGTCGTCGGTGTCGACGGCAAAGAGGTTGGAGTCCTCCCAGGCCTTCATCCACTTGGACTCAATGGCCTGCGCGTCGTAGGCAGGGATCTCGTCCTTATGATCTGTGCAATCGCACATATCAGCTCCTTTAATCTTAGCTGGGGTCGGGCGGCTTGGCTTTATTCGCTACTGCGGACAGTCCTGCGCAAGACGAAGAGCACATTAAGTGCTCTTCTTTGCGTGCGGAACTTGTAGCGAACAAAGCCAAGCCGCCCGACCCTAAGGTTAACTTGACTGATGATAGCAAATACGACAAGCGAGATGCCTGCGACTTGCGGGCATCTCGCTTTATCTAAATAACGTGGTTGTGAATCAACCGCTATCTGTTATCCGCCCAAACATGGTCGGGTTTTCCAAGTGCCGCAGATTGCCATGAAAGAGGAGCGACGCGTACTTTGGTACGCGAGCGACGGTTTGAACGGCAAGGTGCGGTGCTTGGGAAAGCCGCTTAGCGGTAGCTGACGCTTTGCTGCGAATCCTTGACGACTACGTCGTGGGCGCCGCCTTCGACGATTGAGGTCGAGCTCACCAGGGTCAGGCGTGCCTTTTCCTGGAGCTCGGGGATCGAGAGGGCACCGCAGTTGCACATCGTGGACTTGACCTTGTAGAGCGTGCCGCCCACGCCGTCCTTGAGGGAACCGGCGTAGGGAACGTAGGAGTCGACGCCCTCGACGAAGCTAAGCTTCGCGGCGCCGCCCAGGTCGTAGCGCTGCCAGTTGCGGGCACGCGCGGAGCCCTCGCCCCAGTACTCCTTCATGTACTGACCGTTCACGTTGACGCGCTCGGTCGGGCTCTCGTCAAAGCGGGCGAAGTAGCGGCCCAGCATCATAAAGTCGGCACCCATGGCAAGGGCGAGCGTCATGTGGTAGTCGTAGACGATGCCGCCGTCGGAGCACACGGGCACGTAGACGCCGGTCTCCTCGTAGTACTCGTCACGAGCGCGGCAGACATCGATCAGCGCGGTGGCCTGGCCACGGCCGATACCCTTGGTCTCACGGGTGATGCAGATGGAACCGCCGCCGATACCGACCTTGATGAAGTCGGCTCCGCAATCGGCCAAGAAGCGGAAGCCCTCAGCGTCGACGACGTTTCCGGCACCGACCTTGACGTCCTCGCCGTAGTTGGCGCGAATCCACTCGATGGTGCGCTTCTGCCACTCGCTGAAGCCCTCGGAAGAGTCGATGCACAGGACATCGGCGCCGGCCTCGATGAGCAGCGGCACGCGCTCGGCATAGTCGCGGGTGTTGATGCCGGCACCGACCATGTAGCGCTTGTCGCCGTCGAGCAGCTCGTTAGGGTTGGTCTTATGGCTGTCGTAGTCCTTGCGGAAGACGATGCCCATCAGGTGATCGTAGTCGTCGACGATGGGCAGGGCGTTGAGCTTATTGTCCCAGATGACGTCGTTAGCAACCTTGAGGCTGATGTTCTTGTCGCCCACGATGAGCTGCTCACGCGGGGTCATGAACTCGGAGACCATCGTCTGGTGGTCATCGCGACTGGGGCGATAGTCACGGCTGGTAACGATGCCCAGGAGCTTACCCTTGGGAGTGCCGTCGTCGGTAACCGGCATGGTGGAGTGACCGGTCTTCTCCTTGAGCTCGATGACCTGCTCCATGGTCATGTCGGGGGTCAGCGTGGAATCGGACTGAACGAAGCCAGCCTTGTGATCCTTGACGGCCTTGACCATAGCGGCCTCGGACTCAGCGCTCTGGGAACCATAAATAAAGGACAGGCCACCCTCGGTAGCGAGCGCGACACCCATGTCGACGCCCGAGACGGACTGCATGATGGCGGAAACCATGGGGATGTTCAAGGTGATTGCCGGCTTCTCACCGCGCTTAAAGCGGGTCAGCGGCGTCTTAAGAGAGACGTTGTTGGGAATGCACTGCGAGGACGAGTAACCAGGGACCAGCAGATACTCCGAAAACGTGTGGGACTCACCGGGAAAGAACGTAGCCATGTTTCTCCTTTTTCCATGCGACCGGTCGGCTGCAGGCCTCGTAGGACCCAGCCCAACCTTGGGCGCCCAATACTGGCGAATTATCTTAACGCACTTTGACTGCTACAATGCATGATTTAAGAAGAGCACACGAGGGTTTGACGCAGGCTTTGCGTTTGCCCAGCAAACACTTTAGCGGGGAGACGTGGGGCGTATGGAGTACAAGACGACGGCAAAGTTGGTCATTCAAGCGTGCGACAAAGATCTGCCGGGCGTGTTTGGTCATGGCTGCGTCTTGCTGCTGCAGGGTATTGCCCGCGAGCACTCGCTCAACCGCGCCGCTAAGAGCATGGGCATGGCGTATTCCAAGGCCTGGCGCATTGTGAATGAGGCCGAAGGGCAGCTGGGATGCAAACTCATCGAGCGCGACGGCGCCCGCGGATCAACCCTCACCCCCGCCGGCGAGCGAGCCATAGCGGTCTACGAGGAGCTGCAGACCGACATCAACCAGGTCATAGCTGCCAAAGCCGACGCCCTCATCGCCAGCATCAAAGAGTAGCTAACTTGCGGAGGGCGTTGTCTAGGGTGGCGGCCACGATCAGGGGATTGTCGGTGCCGGCGAAGAGGCGGATGGTGCTCCCCTGCTTGCCACGTGGGGCCGAAAGACGCGTCGTTGCGCCGCCGGCGGGCGATGTACGAAACTCCCCCGGCAAAGCATCGAAGAGATCACCCGCGCTGCGCTCGATAAGATCAAACTCAACTGCCGGGCCAAAACCATGCTCGAGGATTCCCGTTGCAACCGCATGGTCGGGATGCGAGCTCAGCCCGGGATAGCGCACGTTGCGCACCATCTCGTTAGCGGCCAGATACTCGGCCAGCGCACGGGCGCGGTCGAAGTGAGCCTGCATGCGGGCATCGAGCGAGTCCAGCCCGCGCTCCAGCACACCGGCCTCGTCAGCAGGCAAATCAAGCTTGGCCAAGCCACAGCCCTCAAACAGCGCATGCGCGCACCCGGCAGCGGCATCCACACGATGGCGCTTGAGCTGCGAGCGCGCGACCGATACGGCAACCAACTTGCGCGGAGCATCACCGGCACACACGCGGTCAAGTGCCTCGAGCGACAGCACAGCACCCAGCCGCAGCGGATCGCAGCCAAAAGCCGATGCCACGGTGTTGTCCACAACCAGCAGCGCATGAGCCTCACGCGCGGCGCGTCCTAACGCGCGCAGATCGGGCACGCGCAATCCAAACCCGCCAATAGAGTTGACGAACCACCAAAGGTGGGGCCCCTCGACCTCAAACGAAGCATCAAAGCCCTCGGACGCAGCAGCAAACGCCGCAACCGACGGCTCCCCCACGAGCACAACGTCGCATGCATCAAAGCCGCAGGCAAACGCATCGACAAAGTCATCCGCAAAGGCCACCAGGCGATCGCCGGGCTGCACAATCCCCAGCAGCGACAGCGCCGCCGGCACATGCGAGGCCGCAACCAGTCGCGCCCCACGCGCGCCAGTCCTTGCAGCCCAGACCTCTTCTAGCCGTTGCACGTCCACACGGCACCATCCCTTAATTAAAACCGAACCGAATAAACTTTCCAGGTTGAGCATAGCTAGCGAGCGGGCAGCTGCCGTGGCGAGGTGCCGCGAAAGAGGAGCGAAGCGTACTTTATGTACGCGAGCGACGGTTTGAGCGGCAGATCGCCCGGCAGATGCCCGCGCAGCGTCGAGCGGTCCGGCGTTCGTTAGAACGCCGGAACAAAATTAACCGTGGTACTCGCCGTTGTACTGGATGAGCGTCAGGTCCTCAACGCCGTCGAGCGCGCGGATGGCGTCGGCATAGGGCATATCCACACCGTCAGAGAACACCTCGACGGCCATCTCGACCTTGTCGCCGCGCATCGTCTTAGACTTGACGGTGAACTTGGTGCGGCCAAATGCACGCACGATATCGTCGCCGGTGGTCTGGCCCGTGTAGTGGATGACCATCATGTACACGCGCGCCTTGTCCTGGTGGCTCGCAAAACCGGCGATCATCACCACGATCACCACTGCCGTAAGCCCCACGAGCGCATACATGCCGGCGCCTGCCGTAATGCCTGTGGTAATGGCCCAAAACAGATACAGCAGGTCGAGCGGGTCCTTGACCGCCGTACGGTAGCGGACGATAGACAGAGCACCGACCATACCGAGCGAGATGACCACGTTTGTCGAGATCGCGAGCGTGACCATGCATGTAAGCACGCACATGCCCACGAGCGTCACGGCAAAGCTACGCGAATACACCACGCCGGTAAAAAAGCGCTTGTACACGTAGTAGATCAGGATGCCCATGGCGAGCGCCACGAGCAGCGACAGGCCGATCTTGGCAGGGTCGACCTGACCGAACGCCTCCAAGACGGAGTTCTTAAAAAAGTCCCTTGTGCTCATGGTCTAAATATCCCCTCGGTTCTCATAATCCGATTCCCAGTAGGTAAATCCGTGCAGGTAGGCAGTCTTGTCATAACACAGGCAGTACTTAGAGACCGCCGTGAGTTCGGCCGCACCCGGCGGCACCATATCGCGCACCAGCTGCGAGCAAAACTCGGTAAACTTGACCTCCATCACCAGCTTTCCGGGCTCCAGCACGGGCAGCGCGGGCAAGGTAGCGTCAAAGATGTCAAAGCTACCCACCGCGGCACGCACGTTCATGTCAAACGTGATGCGCACGGTGCCCTCGTCCATCACCCACGGCTCGCGCTCATAGTCCACGATGGTCCGCGGGCGCATCATGTTGCAGATACACTCGATGTAGAACTCGCGACAGAGCGGATAAGGGCTCCTCAGCAAAAAGTCGTAGTCGCCAGCCAGAATCTGCTCAAACTCACCGCGCGTAAGTGGCGCATCCTCCTTGTAAATCCAGCTACCGTACTTCTTTTTGCGCTCGAGCTTAATCACCTTGTCGCTGCCGTTATAGATGCGCACGCGATACTTTTTGCGCATGAGAATACCGGCGTCTTTTTCCTCGTAGGCCGAGTTGCAGTAGTCGTCAAAATACAGGCTGCGAATAGTGTAACCGCCCGCCCGCGCATGCTTGTCCAGCTTAAACACCGGCGCCATGCGACAGGCAAGCGCGGCGTGCTCGCCCTCGTTAATGAGATATTTTAGCTCGTGGCGGTAACGCTCCTGCGTTGCACGCGCAGGCGGAGCCGCCAAGCGCTCAAGCAGCGCGCTAGCCCTCCTCATACGTGTCCTCCACGACCTTACCGCCGTCTTGCACGTAAAAACACTTCATGCCGTAGTGCTTGCCGTCGTCGGTCACATAGTAGTCAAACGCATCTTGCGTAAAGTCGTCGGAGTTGGTGGCACGCACGCGCACAAAAAACTGGCCGGTATCGGGCGCATCACAGGTCACCTCGGGAAGCAGCACGTCCTCGGCCTTAAAGACCACATCGCTTATGGCATAGTCGCGCGCAAGCTCTACGGTGTAGCGAATGTCGCGCGCCTCAAAGTCGTAGGACGCATCCCAGTTAATGCGCAGTTTACCGTTATCGATCTGCGGCACGCCGATGTAGAACGGCATGGGCTTTTTAAAACTCTCGCGAAAGCTCTTGTAGTTCTCCTCGATCTCGGAGGGAATCGCCGCGGCGATCTGCTCGTATTGGTCCTTGGTGACAGGCAGATTGTCGATATCGGGCGAAGCAAAGACCAGGGATTCAGTCACCTCGCGGTAGTGCTTGATCATCTTGGCCAGGCGAGTCTCGGTCAAATACGAGCGCAAGTCCTTGACGGCACGGTCGAGTTCGCTGCGGAACGACTTGCTGCGCAGCGCACGATTGAACAGCACGTTGCCCCAGTAGTTGCTTACGCCGCGCTCCCAGCTCGCATAATCCGAGAACCCCGTCAGGCTCAGCTCAAGCTTACGCAGCATGCCGTCGTTATCCCAATCCAGGATGTACCAGACCTTGGAGTTAAGCGGGCTGTACAGATAGCAGTTACGGTTCTGCGTATCGCAGTTGCCCGTCAGAATCTGAAACGCCAGCCAATAGACCAGATTCTCAGTATCAAAGTAGGTGCCGAGCACGTCGTCGATCTTTTGCGATTCGTCGTTGAGCGCATCGAGCATCTCGATGAGCTTGGTGTGGTCCGAATCGCCCTTAATCTCGAGCATGCCCTCAAAGTTTGCCTGGTTGTAGTCGGGGTCGTCAGCAAGCTTAATGGTGTCCTCGCAGCGATGGAAATCGAAGCTGTTCACCTTGTACAGATGCCCGTTCTTATCCAGGCCATGTGCCTTAAGCGCCGTCTTGTTGAGCTGCTCCACCTGTGTAAACAGGCCGTAGTCCTCAAAGGTGTCGTTGGACTTTTCGGTCTGGTCGCACACCCACAGATGCACAAACTGCGTGCGCAGGCCCATCATCTGGGGAATCCCGCGGATAAGGTCGTAGGCCATCTTGTTGCGAAAACGCATACCCTCGCCCATGTGCTTGTTGAGCGCAATCGCGCGCTGTTGGCGCCAGGTACCCTTGCCCTTTTTGAGCTCCACCTTGTAATTCTTTTGCGAGTTGTTGCTCGATGTCTGACCGCGCACCTGCACGGTGGCATTGGGCGCTTCCTCGCCATAGCCAACCTCGCCGGCCACCGGGCCGTCTTCGTCGCCCGGCTGCAGCAGGCCCATAACCTGATAGCGCGTCACGCCCATGTCGGCATAGTCATACACCGAGTACGTGTTGATCTCGGCCCAGCTGTGGTCGGTGTTCTCGGAGCTGTTGCCGCGTGAGACCGTCAGGTACATGGTCACAATACCCGAGTCGTCGTAGACCTCGTACAGCTCATCTTTATCACGAAGATGCTTGGACTGATCGGAGGCCTCGGCCTTTTTAATCTTGTCCTGCTTTTTGACCTTTTTGGTCGAGGAGTCATCCTGCACCGAGCAGCCCGAAAGTAACAGCGCACCGGCAGCCGCCTCAAACAGGCGACGGCGAGACATCATCCTATCGGTCATCAGAACCTCCCCAATGTTTTTGGTACAGGCGAACCACCATACGTTCAAACGCACTGCGCGGCTCACCGCCCGCGAGCTTGTCCTCTTAGCATTGCTCAACACGGTCGAGCACCCGGCCAAGTTCGGTAAACCAGCCCGTCTTGTCGGTCGCCACAATGGGTTGCTGGCTCAGGATACGATACGGCAAGTTGGCGGTATAGGTATCGAGCCGCAGCAGCGCCACGATAAAAAACACCGCTGCACCCAACAAAAAGCCAAAGCCGTAAAACTGCTGCGGCAAAAGCAACGACACGGCAGTCGCCAGCCCGGCCACACCGGCAAACAACCCCGATGCCATCACGGCCCCCTTGTAGTCGGTAAAGTACAGCAAGATGAGCATCACCGTATTGCCCACGGCATACAGGCCATAGCCCACGCACAGCGTGCGAAAATACCCGTGCATAAGGTTGTTAAAGCCCAACGGTAAGGCCGACAGCACCGTGGTCTCGAGCGAGATGACCGCCGCGGTCACAAACAACTGTTTGAGCGCGCAAAAGCGCAGTTCGCTGTTGAGCGTGGAGAGCATCCCCTCCTCTGCCACCACGATGTCGCCCACCACGCCGCCGTCGTTGAACAGACTGTAGTAGTCGCGGTAGCGTGGATAGAAGTTGACCTCGACCGAGACCACAAAGTTGACGGTCGTGACCAGGATCGTCAAAAACGCGATCAGCGCCGGCACATCGTAGTAGGGCGCACCATAAAACAAGCCCTTGACCTGAACGCCAATGGGACCAGCCCAAATAATCACCAGGTGCGCAAAGAGTCCCAGATTGGTTAACAGACCCGTGAGCGCCAGCGGCATAAACTGATCGAGCCACTGCAAAAAGGGCCAGGGACTGCGGTCACTCTGCGGAAAATACCGGTACAGCAGTACCACGTCCCAGACGAGCATGACGCCGTAGCCCAGGGCAATTGACGCCAACAGCCCCTCGACCGGCGGCAGTCCCAGCGCCAGCGCGGCCAGGGCGCACAGGCACGCCACGCCAATGGCAGCCGCAAAGCTGCACAGGATGCCGCGGTAATCCTTGATGGCCGTGAGGTAACTCATGCCGTTCCAGTTGACGATCATAATGTTGAACAGCCACAGGCACAGCAGCCCCTGCAGCAGCGTGGCGCCCGAGAACAGCAAAAAGACGCCGTAGAGCACCGTGCCCGCAACGAGCATGATGGCGTTGGAGCCCCAAAACGAAGGCAGTATCTCATCCTCGCGCTCGGCAAACAACATATCAGCCAAAAAGCGCGTGACCGGCATGGAGAAAAAGCTCGTGAGCGTGAGCGACGCCAGCAGCGTATAGGTCACCATGCACACCAGCAAGTCCTGGTTGGCGCGCCCCACGCCCCACAGACCGCACAGCACCAAGATACCCACCTGGAGCAGCACACCCAGCAGCATGGGGCCCGTGCACACAATGCCGGCGTAGCCGTAGGCGCGCATCGTGGCAAACAGGCCCTTGCGCCTAAACAGGCGCTTGAGCTCAAAACCAATTCCGGCCACCGGCTACTCCCCCTCTCTGGGCAGGTCAAACGCTTGCGCCGTCTCGTCGTACAGCGCGCGATAGTTGGCGAGCATCTGCTCGTGCAAAAAGTACGTGGCAACGCGACGCTGCCCGCGCTCCCCCATCTCAATGCGACGGGCGCGGCTCACGCACATGCGCTCCATGGCATCGGCCAAGCCCTTGCGATACATGGGCGGCGTCACAAATCCCGCCACGCCAAAGTCATCGCCTGGGGCGCCTTCAAGCAGCTCGCGGCAGCAGCCCACCTCGGTCGTCACGCAGGGACGACGCGCTGCAAGCGACTCCAGCACGCTAAGCGGCTGGCCCTCGGAGATGCTCGTCAAAATTGTAAAGTCGAGCTTTTCCATGTACTCGACCACGTTAACGCGACCGGTAAAGATCAGGTCGCGCACGCCCAGGGTATCGACCAGCGCGTGGCACTCGGCGCCGTACTCTTCGTCGTCCACGCCGCCCATGATGTGCAGGCGCACCTTGGGCAGTCGCTCGTGCAGCTCAAAGAAGGCATAGATCATAGTCTTGACGTCCTTGATGGGCGCCAGGCGCACCACCGCGCCAATGTCCACCCAGCCGTCATCGGGCTTTAAGGGAATGTCCTTAAAGCGGTCGAACTGAATGCCGTTGGGGATGACCAGGCATTTGTCCGCATCGCAGCCCATATCAATCTGCGTATTGCGGGCGTTATGGAACAAACTGGTCACGCGGAAGGCGCGGCGGTAGATCTCCTCCGAAAGCAGGTAGAAAAAGCGAATCCAGCGGTCCTTAAATGACGGCACCACCCAGTCGGCGCGAATGATCTCTTCCTCGCGCTCGCGGGTATAGATGCCATGCTCGGTCAGCAGCACCGGCGCATGGTGAACGCTTGAGCCCAGGCAGGCGAGCAGGCCGCCGTAGCCGGTCGAGATAGCGTGGTACACATCGGCAACCGGCACCTCGCTGCCCAGCAGGTAGAGCACCGGCAACAGCATAGAGCGCATGGTGTGGAATGCGTCGGCAAAGGGCGTGTAGGGGTACTCGGCAAGGCACACGTCGCGGAAGATATCCATAAACGTGCGGCTCTGCAAAAACGAGAGCGGATGCACGCGACGGCGCTGGAAGATATCGAACAGCACGTCCCAGTCCGGATTGGAGAGCGACACCAGGCGGCGTAGCGCCTCGCGCTCGCGGTCGTTAAAACTGGCTTCATGTTGCTCGCCCGAAAGCCGCAGGGCATCGTCCAGGAACACCTCGTGCACCTCGACCACGTTGCCGGGCAGCTCGTAGACAAATTTGCCGCGGTCGGCAGCATGCGCGCCAATCACCCACAGCACGAACTCGTGCTCGGGCATGGCCTGGATATAGCCATGCATCCAGGTAGATACGCCGCCGTGCACATAGGGGTAGCAACCCTCGAGTACCAAGCAGATTCTCATCTGTCGCCACCCTCCTTGCGCTCGATCGTCAGGGTATTATCATTTGCCTTGAGCAGATACAGATCGCCCGTAAGGTGCGTCAGTTCGCCACCCGTCACCGCACCCGGCTCGCCATTATTGGCGCGGAACATGAGCCACGCCTCGTCGTGGAAATTGCCCAGGCTGAGCGTCCAGGCATCCGCACTGGTATCCACGCTCACCGTAACCGACGAAAAGCGCTGAATGGCGCCCGAGCATTCCGAGCCGGTCTGGCGGCGCAGGTCGGGCGCAGACTTGGTAAGCCACTCCAGGTAGTCGACCAGGCCGCGCTTGTAGACCTCCCAGCCCTCCTTGGCTCCGCGATCGGGGTCCAAAAGGTCGTCCGGGTGCATAAAGTGCGTACTCACGTAGTGCATGTTGAGCTCGGACACGGCTGCCAGGCGCATATAGGAATCGTTGACCATGCCGCCCGAGACAATGCGCGGCTGCTCCACAATGCCATCGCTCGCCACGCCAAACTCCTGCACGTACGGCAGGTCGGTGCCATCCTCAAAATACGTACTGGCAATAGTCTTAATGCGCGGAACGTCGGTGCCGATAAGCTTGCGCGCGCGGGCCGAAAGGATATTTGACGGCGGCACGTAGACCGAGCCGTGCGCGTTGGGCAGCACCTCGTCTTGGAAGGCGATAAGCTCGTTGAGCGATGCGACGAGCGTCTCTTTGTTCTTCCAGGTCTTGTAGTCATACAGAGTGGCATAGTCGGTATCCCAGAGCGCCAGAGGCTGATGGTTGTAGCCGTGAAAGCCCAGCTCTCCGCCCATCTGCAGCAGCATGCCGCCAAAGTAGCGGAACTGCGTGGTATCGGGTTGGCGCGCGGGCTCGGTCTGGTTGATCGCGTCCTCGTAGTTTTCGATCATCACGCCGGTATAGCGAATGCCGTATTTTTGCGCGAGCTTTTGCAGATCGGGCCACCAGACCTTGGTGTAAAAATCGGCAATGGAAAGGCCGTAGTCACGCTTGATATAAGTACCATCGCCCGAGGGCACGGGGCTAGGAAAGTCGTCCAAATAGAACACGGCGCTGTTGATGACCGGATAGGCCGTGACATCACCCAGCAGGCTGATCGCCGCGGCGTAAAAACCGCGCATGACCTTGTCATAGATACCGATATTGCACACAACGGTGCGCCCGCTACCGCAGTCATTGGACCAAATGAGCGGGGCGCCCGCATCGCCGGTCATAGCCCACACACGAGCCGTCTCGCGCAGCGATACCGAAAGCGACGAATCAAAGGGGTCCGAGAGCTCGTAGCGCTCTCCCCCGCCCAGCATAAAGTCCTCACTCGGCACAATGCTTTCGGCTTTTACATAGTCATATCCGGCCGATTCAATGCCAAGCTTGGAGGCAATCACTTGCAGATAGCTCGAGTTATCCGGCGGCATGGCGAGCATAAGCGAACCGCCCGCACTCACCCAACCCATAATGTCGGTCAGATGCGTACTGAGCCCATCGAGCGACGGCATGAGCAAAATCACGCGATCGAAGGAGGTCAGCGAGGGAATGGCATCCGCGCCATCCAGGGCAAGGTCAACGTCGCGGTGCGCGATCTTCATGTCGAGCAGGATCTGGTCGAACTGCTCCTTTACGTCCTCGACGCCAGCTTGATCGGAATCGGTAATGACCAGGCACGTGGGCTTTTGGCCAAAGATTGCCGAGGAGGCCGGCACCGCGTCGTTGGCGGCAAGCATCCCCAGCCTATGCTGGCCCGCACTGTACTGCACGCCGGCACGCTCCACCAGCAGCACGGCGGCCATGGCAATAAAGACCGCCCACACCACGAGGAGTCCCATCCAACGAAAGCGGCCTGCACGGTCGCGGATATGTTGCGCCACACTCATCTGGCCTCCTCCCCGTCGCGCCAAAACGCCAACTTTTCGCGGTTGTCGGCGCTCAAATACACATGTTGCTTGTCAATCGCATCGATCACACGGTGAACCTCGTCACCGTCGCGGCGCATCACGGCCAGGCGCAGGCAAAGCATCCAAACCCCCTGCTCCTCGGGCACGTCGAGCACCAACTGATCGGTCACGGCCTGCGCCTCGTCGATCTGTCCGACATCGGCCAGCGCCGTCGCGTATCGAATGCGCAGCTCAAGGGTATCCTCGCGCTCGCAGCGACGCGCAAGCAGGCGCGCGTACTGTTGGCGCTGAATCTGAGCAACGCGCCCCTCAGCCAAGCCCGAGCCCAAGTATTCACCAAGAAAATCACAGTATTCGTTGAGGTTTTGCGCACTCGGGTCCGTCTTAAAGGAACGCTCCAGCTGCTGCAGTTTAAGGTCGGACTCCTTGGAGATCTGCGCCACCGCCGTCGCGGCATAGTGCGCCACCTCAACGTCGTCGTTAAGCTTAGCCGCCTGCAGCTGCGCGAGGTACGCGTCGGGCTCCTCGGTGAGCATGGAGAGCATTAGGCGGCGCCGGTATGCCGGGTCGTTGACGATAAGCGCCTCCTCGAGCGGGACCACGCCCGCATCGGTGTCACGGTCGTGCACCAGGATGCTGCGATGCAGGTCGTCGTTGAAGCGCAGCGACTCCAGCGCAGACTCTTTCAGCCCCTCGCCAAACACCGCGCTGCAGACCGATAGCAGAACCACCAGCAACGGGCCCCACAGCGGCACCAGCACTATCACAGCCAGCATGTGCCCGCGCACCGGCAGCAGGCCCAGCTTCATGAGCGTCCACAGCATCAAGCAAACCAGCGCATGAATCAGCAGCAAGACGGCAGCAACGACAAGCGAGATCAAGCGGCACCCCCCTCACCGTCACCGGTGTAAGCGATGTGCTGCAGCAGCGCCACGATGTCCTCGCCGTCGACGGGCTCCACCGCAATATGCTTTGCGCTCAGGCGCTCGCGGATAATGGGCAGATCGCACGCCTTTGCCTGGCGCATAAGCAGGTAGAGCACGTCGCCGTCGACCAAGCCCGCCGCGTCGCTCTCGCGGATTGCCGACCCAATTGCGCCCACCAGCTCGCCGACAGGCTCCATGCCCGGTACAACGCGCAGGAGCAAAAAACTCCCCATCTTGCTATCTGCCAGCGCCTGCTCCGCCGCGAGCTCTTGGCCAAAGGCCGCCTGCTTGAGCACGCAAGTGCCGTCAACGCAGCGTTTATCCTGCGCCACCGCCTCATAGTCAAAGGCACGGCCCAGCGCGCTTTCGACCAGCCCGCACAAGATGCGGAACAGGTTTTGATAATAGAGGGTCATTTGGTTTTCGGCCGCACTACGCACAAAGATCAACACGGCGGGTGCCCCGTCGCGCTCGATCGTGTATCCAAACATGGGAAGCCCCGGCGTCAGCTCGCGGTTCACCCACACGTTCGAACGACCCCCGTCGCCCAAAAGAGGTGCAAGCTGCTCAAGCGTGAGCGAGCGTGCGGCATCTTCGGCAATCGCGGGACTTGCTGCCACCAAGCGTGCAAATGCCCCGCCCGAAACATGGTAGATCGCCACCGAATCGTTCTCGAGGATCTCGCCCAGAAGCTCGCAGCACTTGCGATAGATGTCGCGTGGGTTGAATACGTCGAGCTCCTGCGTCACGGCAAAGATCTTGCCAAAGCTGTCGTGGCGACCCACGATCTGGCGCCTGTACGCGCGCTTGTCCTCGATCGCGTCGTGGTAGAGCTGCGTAAGGAACGTATTGCGGTTGCGCACGAGCTCGTTTTGATCGCGCTCCGCCCTAATGGCTTCGCTGCTGCGCAGCTGCACATAGCCGCACACGGCACCCACCACAAAGTACGCAATAAACGGCAGCCAGTTGGACGGCTCGTAGAACAGGCCCTGAAAGGTATAGCCGTACTGGGTAAAGTAACTCGCGGCCAAACCCACCGACGCCAGCAGCGCCGCAACCAGGCCAAAGTCCAAGCCATACAGCGTGCCGATCAACACCACGAAGAGCAGGCGATAATCGAGCACGTTGAGCTGGGCCGATTGGGAGAACAAATGCTCCAGTACCTCGAACAGAACCCAGGCAACGCCCGTCTCTAGGCATTTAATAGGCAGCGTGCACATCTGGATGCGGTCGATGGCGGCGCGCAAGGGGTTGACCTTCTTTGCGCGGCCAGCATCCCAACGCGCTTGAATGGTCGAAAGATCGCGCAGCAAGTCGTAGCGCTGAAACCAGCCATAGCGTACGCGAGCGATGTCGCTGGCGGGCAGAGTGTAGCCGGCAGAATCGCCATAGGCAACGGCAAGGCCGGGGAACAACGCCTTAAGGGCGTCCCCCACCTCACCCGCCGTGTGATGGAAGGTATCGGCTACGTCGAGCGTCTCAAAGGAGGCGTCCCAGCTATCGAAGATACGGCGTACCAGCACCGCGAGCTCCTCGGTGCACAGCAGGGGAAACGCCGCATCCCGCACGCCCTGCAGAGCGACCGATCCGGTTGAGCACGCGTCGAACAGCGGCACCAAAAACGGGTCCTCCAGCGCGGCAGACGCGGTATACAGGAACGGCACGCGCAGGATCTTGGTTTGAACGCCCTCGCGAGCAGCGTAGTAGCGACACAGGTCGTTTGACGCACGGGCGATAATGCCCTTGCCCGTTCGCCCCGCGGCATCGGCGGCACCCTCGGCACCCGCGGGCCCCGCTACATACAGCAGTTGGACCCGGCGACCCGCGCACGCACGAAAGACCGAGCGCAACAGCTCGATATCGCCCACGATATCGGTATGCGGGGTAAGGTAATTAGACAGGTAGACCACGCGTTCGAACTCGTAGGCCTGATCCAGGTGTTGCAGAAGCTCTTTCCACGAGGCATGGGGCGATGACTCATCGCGGCGTGCTTCCGCGGCAGCGACGACCTGCACATGGTCCCCGGGGAACGCCTTGGCACAAAAGTCATCGTCAACATATGCGGTGTTGCCAACAACCAGCACCTCCATGGCGCACCCCTCCCCTAAAATCCACATTTGTCATAGTCAAACATGCGTATTGTACGCTGTCAACGCGAGCTGGAGCGCCTTTAAGGCTGTTTTAAGAACTTTTTTAAAGGATGTGGGGATGGCAACTCGTCCGACTCAGGCTCATTGAGAGACTGCTATTCGCTCTGAAAAGGCACATCGCAATCTGCTGACAGCTCTGCAGGGAGAATGGCAGGCAATGTACATTGCTCTCGCACGAAATCATTGGATGAAAGAAACGGCAGTTCTTTGGAATAGCTGACGATAACCTGCGGAACGATCTTAATGCCCAGAGCAAGTTCGAACTTTGCAATCGTCTTTAGAGTCATATTAGGTTGAGAATTCAAGAGCTTAGAAAGCGACTGAAGGCTTATGCCCATACGATTTGCCAGCTCACTTTTGCTCAATCCCAAACGTTTCATTTCGCGATGAACAATAAACTCAATATCTAGTGCATGTTCATAAGCGCGCGTTTCGCTACTTTCTGTTTCGGCATAAAAATCAGATAGATCTACTTTATTCATTGTATTCTCCGTTTCAGAAGCCAGGCATAAAAGTCAGCGCCCAGGCTCCAGAAGCTGACGCGCTATTACGGCCAGTCGCTTGGCCCGCTCGATTTCCCTGCTGATATTTCCCGATCCCTGATGCCCTTTTAACCATAATAGAAGAACGATTTTGTCTACGCCTTAACATATGGCATAAATCATCCCTCGATTAACCCCGTTAACCCCTTAAGTTCATAGAGGCCAATCTTAGAATCAATGCATCTTAGCCTTAAGGTCCCACTCGCAACCTTTAACCCATAATCATAGATTTTGAAATCTGATCGATCATTTTACGGGCGGCAAGCTTCTTTTTAGGGTCTGTCAACATTTTCTGGAATTGAGAGTTGTCAGGAGAAGTCGTCAGCCCCAAAACGGTCGGCCCTTGGGATCCCCATATTCGACAAGATCATATCCTTCAACCAAAGGCCACCTCCCATTTCTAGATACACTTAACTTAAAAGTTAAGTGTATCTATTCAAATACAAATAACAAGGCTTATGCTAGATTCCGCAGCTTCAATCGATAAACAACCCAGTCGAGCTTGTGCTAAATCCGGAAGTATGCGACATATTCCAGACATGCCGACCGCACTGGATAGCGGCAACGCTTCTACCTGCTGCTTCTTTACCCGAAAAAGGCGGTGTGTTCGGGGATTCCGGAATTTGCCGCATACTTCCGGCAGGAGTTTTCGGAAGTGCGGGGAAAATCAGAGCATTGCCGGCCAGACCCCTGTTTTGAGCTCCGCTGACCTGCGGTTTTGTTGCCGAAGAACGGGTTGCGCTCGGCAAGTTTCGATTTTTCCCGGCACTTCCGAAATAACACGCTAAAAGCGAGTGTCCGGAAGCCAAACGCGACAAATACTCCTCGGAAAATAGCCCCTTGAACGCAAAAACCGCTGTTAGCGCCGGGCGATTTTAGCCGCTAATAGTCAAACAATTTTGACCAATCCC
>CABRZT010000035.1:0-24261 GCA_902475595.1 uncultured Collinsella sp.
CGGCGTCGATATCCGGATCGGCGTAGAGGTCCTCGACCGTCTCATAGATCTTCTCGATGCCATACTGCTCGGCAAAAGCTTGAGCCTTGGATAGCGTACGGTTTGCGACGCCCGCAAGCTTGCGGCCGGCAAGAGCTAGAGACTGGGCCATCTGGTTGGCGATAACGCCGCAACCGATCACAGCCCAGCGAAGCTCGGGAGCCGGAAAAATGTCGTCGGGGAACGGCCGATCCTGGACCGAGGCAAACGCCGCCTTAGCGGCTGCTTCGGCGTCGAGCGGAGCCTGTTTGGAATCTGCCATGAGTGCCTCCTGAGTCATCGGAAGTCCTTCATTTCTTACAGCCCTATATTCGCACAATTGCGCGCGCTTTTGCTTGTATTTGCGTGTTTATTTGTTTATCGGTCATTATTTAACCATAGTTAGCAGATATTTGCGCGGCCATGCGCATCATCGCGCAAGGCTATGCGCTTAAATGCGCATGCGACAATCCTTGTGAAACATATAGGGGCGGAGCACCAAAGCCCTAAAGACAGAGCCAGCTGTATTACTTCACCCCTCTGGGGGCACCAGACATCGAAGAACTGTCCCTAGGTGCCGCTTTCGTTGAAGCCTATCCTAGATGGCCAGATATGCAGATCTAAAGACCGTCCCTATCAACTAGTCGTTTAAGAACGTCCCAAACGACTAGTCATTTAAGTCTGTCCCCAATGACTGCCAATCAACGGCCACTCATTTAAGTCTGTCCCCAATGAGTAGGGATAGAAAAAGGCCCGGGTGCCGTGGCATCCGGGCCTTTGCTAGCAACTTAACTGTTGCGGGCAGCTTAGAACTTGTGGCCGCACTTCTTGCAGACGCGCAGCTTGTTCTTGCCGTCCTTCTCGTGACCGACGCGGGTAACCTTACCGCACTCGGGGCAAACGAGATTGACGTTGGAGGCGTCGATAGGAGCCTCCTGCGAAACGATGCCGCCCTGCTGGTTGGCAGCGTTGGGCTTGACGGCCTTCTTGACGACCGAAACGCCCTCGACAACGACCTTGTTCTCGGCGGGGAGAGCACGCAGGACAACGCCCTGCTTGCCGCGATCCTTACCAGAGAGAACCTGGACCTTATCGCCCTTCTTGATATACATATATCTCCCCTAACTACAGGGTCTCGGGAGCGAGCGAGACGATCTTCATGTACTTCTTGTCACGAAGCTCGCGAGCGACGGGCCCGAAGATACGGGTGCCGACGGGCGAACCATCGTTGTTGATGACAACGCAGGCGTTCTCATCAAAGCGAATGTAGGAGCCATCCTTGCGGCGGATCTCCTTAACGGTGCGAACGACGACGCAACGGACAACGTCCTTCTTCTTGACGTTGGCGCCAGGGGTAGCCTCCTGGACAGCACCGATGAACACATCGCCGATGCCTGCATAACGACGCTTGGAACCGCCAAGCACCTTGATGCAGCGAATCTTGCGAGCGCCGGAGTTGTCGGCGACGTTCAGCATGGTTTGCATCTGAATCATGGTAGATGTTCCTCCGAACTAAGAACCGAAGAGAGGTGCGCAGTCTTTATACAGCCTGTGGTATGCAAGCCAGGCATACGCACATCTTCGGAAACGTACAAGTCGTAAGAGCGACTGCTTATTTAGCGCGCTCGACGACCTCGATGAGGCGCCAACGCTTCATCTTGGACATAGGACGGGTCTCCATAACGCGGACGGTATCGCCCACGCCAGCCGTGCACTCCTCGTCGTGAGCGTGCAGCTTCTTGGAGCTGGTCATCATCTTGCCGTACTTGGGGTGACGCTTGCGCTCGGTGATGGTGACAACAATGGTCTTGGCACCGGAGACGGAGGTAACGACACCCGTACGGACCTTACGCGAGTTACGCGAATCAGTCATGTTCTCTCCTTAGGTCCTACTCGGCGACAGCGGACTTCTCCGCTGCGATCTCGCGGGCGCGCTGCTCCGTGAGGACGCGAGCGATGTCCTTCTTCACGGTGTTGACGCGAGCGGTGTTGTCCAGCTGGCTGGTGGCCATCTGGAAACGAAGGTTAAAGAGCTCGGCGCGCATTTCCTTCAGCTTCTCAACGAGCTGAGCGTCCGAGAGCTCACGAATCTCTGCGGGCTTCATTAGTTCTCCTCCTTGGCGGCGGCGGCGTCCTCAGCAGCCCACTTGGCCTCGAGAGCGGCCTCCTCAGCCATCTCCTTCTCGATGCGCTGCTCAGCGTTCTTAGCAGCAACAATCTTGGTCTTGATGGGAAGCTTGTGCTGTGCAAGACGCAGAGCCTCGCGAGCGACCTCCTCGGGCACGCCCTTGACCTCGAACATGATGCGGCCGGGCTTGACGACGGCCACCCACTCCTCGGGGTTACCCTTACCAGAACCCATGCGAGTCTCAGCAGGCTTCTTGGTGATGGGCTTATCGGGGAAGATCGTGATGTAGACACGACCGCCACGCTTCATGTAGCGGGTCATGGCAATACGAGCGGCCTCGATCTGACGGTTGGTGATCCAATGGGCCTCGAGAGCCTGGATACCAAACTCGCCGAAATGCAGCTCGGTATTACCCTTGGCCTGGCCCTTCATGGAGCCACGCTGCACCTTGCGGTGAAGAATACGCTTAGGGGCAAGCACTACTGACCCCTCCTCTCGGAGTTACGACGACGAGGACGGGAAGAGCCCTCGAGTGCAGGGTTGGGAACAGGCTGGCCCGGGAGCTTCTCGCCCAGGTAGATCCAGACCTTCACGCCGCAAGCGCCCATGGTGGTGCTGGCGACAGCCGTGCCGTAGTCGATCTTGGCACGGAGGGTGTGCAGAGGCACGCGACCCTCGCGGTACCACTCACGACGGCCCATCTCGGCACCGCCGAGACGACCGGAGCACTGGATACGGATGCCCTTAGCGCCGGCCTTGCGGGCGGACTGGACAGCCTTGCGCATAGCGCGACGGAAGGCAACGCGGCCCTCGAGCTGCTCGGCGATAGACTGAGCAACGAGGTTGGCGTCGAGCTCGGGGCGCTTGATCTCGACAACGTCGACGGAGAGCTGGCCCTTGGAGACGCCAGCGACCTTCTCGAGCTCGGTGCGGAGGGTATCGATCTCGGCACCCTTCTTACCGATGACAACGCCGGGGCGAGCGGTGAGGATGATGACCTTCACCTTGTCGCCAGCGCGCTCGATCTCGACGCGGGAGACAGCTGCGCGGGAAAGACGCTTCTCGAGGTACTTGCGGATCTCGAGATCGTTACCGAGGGTCTTAGCGTAATCCTTCTCTGCGAACCAGCGGGAGCGCCAGTTCTCGGTGATGCCAAGACGGAAGCCGGTGGGGTAGACTTTCTGACCCATACAGCTTTACGCCTCCTTTCGAGGAGCAACGACGACGGTGATGTGGGAAGTACGCTTCAGAATGCGAGAAGCGGAACCCTTGGCGCGGGGACGGATGCGCTTAAGCGTCGGACCCTCGTCAACATAGGCAGCGGCGACAACCAGGTTGTCGGCACGCAGACCGTTGTTGTTCTCGGCGTTCGCAACGGCGGAACGGAGAACCTTCTCGACATCCACGGCGACGGCGCGGTCGCAGAAGTGGAGGATGTCGAAGGCCTGAGCGACAGGCTTGCGGCGGATCAGATCGACCACCAGGCGGGCCTTGCTGGGGGAAACACGCACGTACTTAGCGACGGCGCGAACCTCGGTGGCCTCAGTTTCAATAGACTTAGTTGCCATTTACGGTTAACCCCCTATTTGGCCTTGTGGCCACGGAACGTACGAGTCGGCGCGAACTCGCCGAGCTTGTGACCAACCATGGACTCGGTAACATACACGGGCACATGCTTGCGGCCGTCGTGGACGGCGATGGTGTGACCAACCATCTCGGGGAAGATGGTGGACGCGCGAGACCAGGTCTTCACGACGTCCTTCTTGCCAGCCTCGTTCATCGCGGTGATACGCGAGAGAAGGCGAGTCTCCACGAACGGGCCCTTTTTGAGACTTCTGCTCATAAGTGCTTTCTCCTAAAACTCGGTATCCGAAATTACTTCTTACGGCGACGAATGATGTGCTGGTTCGAAACCTTCTTCTTCTTGCGCGTACGAAGGCCCTTCGTCGGCTTACCCCAGGGGGTAACGGAGGGACGACCAGAGGTGTGGTTCTTGCCCTCGCCACCGCCGTGCGGGTGGTCGACAGGGTTCATGACGGTACCGCGGACGGTCGGGCGCACGTTCATGTGGCGCTTACGGCCGGCCTTGCCGATGACGATGTTGGAGTGATCGGCGTTGCCGACCTCACCGACGGTGGCGCGGCAGGTAACGAGGATGCGGCGCATCTCGGAGGAAGGCATACGAACGATAGCGTACTTGCCCTCCTTACCCATCAGCTGGCAGGAGTTACCGGCGGAACGGGCGATAGCGGCGCCCTTGCCCGGCTGGAACTCGACGGCGTGGATGAGCGTACCGACGGGGATGTCGGCGAGGGGCAGAGCGTTGCCCGGCTTGATGTCGGCGTCAGAACCGGACATGATGGTCTGACCGACCTCGAGGCCCTTGGGGGCCAGGATGTAGCGCTTCTCACCGTCAGCGTAGTGCAGCAGAGCGATGCGAGCGGAACGGTTCGGATCGTACTCGATCGTGGCAACCTTGGCGGGCACGCCGTCCTTGTTGCGCTTGAAGTCGATCACGCGGTAACGACGCTTCACGCCGCCGCCCTGGTGGCGGGTGGTGATGCGGCCGTTGTTGTTACGACCGGCCTTCTTGGGCAGGGGCTCGAGAAGAGACTTCTCGGGCTTGGTGCAGGTGATCTCGGAGAAATCGGAGATCGTCTGCCAACGCCTACCAGCGGAGGTCGGCTTAAGGTGCTTTACAGCCATTACAATCCCTTTCAATAGGAATCCGTTAGCCATCGCAGACAGGGATTCGAGGTTCTGCCTCGGGTGCGATGACACCGGACGTATACACGGTTCCGGGCGTGTCCATTTTATACGCCCAAAACCTTGAGCTCTCGCCTCCCCTATTTGGGAGGCATGAGCTCACTCAACAGCAGCGAGTCTTAGGCCTGGTTGCCAAAGACCTCGATGGTGTCGCCCTCGGCCAGCGTGACGATGGCCTTCTTCCAAGAACGGGTCTTGCCGGCGACATAGCGCACGCGCTTGGTCTTGGGCTTGACCGTCAGGGTGTTCACGCGAACGACCTTGACGCCGAAGATCTCCTCGACAGCGTCCTTGATCTGATACTTGTTAGCATCCTTGGCGACCTCGAACGTGTACTTGTTCAGCTCCATGCCGGAGAAGGAACGCTCGGACACGATCGGACGGATGATGATCTCGTGGGCGGTCATTTATGCAAGCACCTCCCCGAAGTGAGCGGCGATGTCGGCGGGCATCAGCACAGCGTTGTTGTTGACGAGATCGTAGGTGTTGGCCTCGTCGGCAGTGATGATGAACGTCTTGGGAATGTTGCGGAACGACAGGTAGGCGTTGACGTCCTCATCGCGAACGATGATGGTCAGACGCTTGCCCTCAAGGCCGAGAGCCTTGAGCATGGCGACAGCAGCCTTGGTGGAAGGCTTCTCGAAGCCGTAGTCGTCGACGAGCACGAGCTCGCCATCGGCCAGCTTGGCGGACAGCGCGGAGCGCATAGCCAGCTTGACCTCCTTGTTGTTCATACGCTTAGCGTAGGAACGGGGCTTGGGGGCGAAGACAACGCCACCGTGACGCCACTGAGCAGCACGGATGGAACCCTGGCGGGCACGGCCGGTGCCCTTCTGACGCCAAGGCTTCTTGCCGCCACCGGAAACCTCAGAGCGGCCCTTAGCGGACTGGGTGCCCTGACGCCAAGAGGCCATCTGGCACTTGACGATGTGGTGCATAACGTGGATGTTCGGCTCGATGCCGTACACCTCAGCGGCGAGCTCGGCCTCGGCGACCTTCTTGCCCTCGCTGTTCTTTACTTCAAACTTTGCCATTTAAGTGTTCTCCTTGGTATGACGCTGGGCTAAATGGGCTGGGCCCTTAGGCCATACGGATGGCGACGAGACCATTCTTGGCACCCGGGACAGCGCCCTTGACCAAGATGAGGTTCTGCTCGGCATCGATGCGGACAACGGAAAGGTTCTTGACGGTAACGCGCTCGTTACCCATGTGACCGGCCATCTTGACGCCCTTGAGGACGCGCGCAGGATAGGCGCACTGACCGATAGAACCGGGGTGACGCTGGAAGTGAGAACCATGCGTCATAGGACCGCGGCGCTGACCCCAGCGCTTGATGCGACCCTGGAAGCCCTTACCCTTGGAGGTACCGATGACGTCGACCTTCTCGACATCAGCGAAATCAGCGACGGTGACAACCTCGCCGACCTTGTGCTCCTCGCCGTTCTCGACGCGGACCTCACGAAGGAAACGGACAGGCTCGACGCCAGCCTTGGCGAAGTGACCAGCCATGGGCTTGTTCACGTTCTTGGCCTTGATGTCGCCGAAACCGATCTGGACGGCGTCATAGCCGTCGGTTGCCTGAGTTTTAACCTGCGAGACAGCGCAGGGGCCAGCCTGGATGACCGTGACGGGAACGACGTTGTCGTCCTCGTCCCAAACCTGGGTCATGCCAATCTTGCGGCCGAGAATCATGCTGATCAAGATATGATCCCAACTCTCGCGTGGTCTTGGGACAATGCGTACACCACCGAGCGTACGCCCCTAGAGGACCACTACTTACACGACGTGCTCCCCAGTCTTGTATTGCGTCCGGACCACCTGACAACCCTATTAAGCAGGCATTTTGTCCAGTCAGAATACTCCCCTGGTTACACACAGCTGTTTAGTATACACGGCTGCGGGCGTATCCATCGAGATTCATATTTCACTCACATTGTTTACGCAGGTAAAGTGCGTGGAGTCGCCTGGGCTTGGCAGAGGGGCGGCGAAATAAATTAAGTTTGCTGCTCGGGCAGTCCTGCGCAAGACGGAAAGCACATTA
The DNA here is from genome assembly GCA_902475595.1 of uncultured Collinsella sp. GTDB lineage: Bacteria > Actinomycetota > Coriobacteriia > Coriobacteriales > Coriobacteriaceae > Collinsella. The sequence continues at coordinate 6,954 of CABRZT010000035.1, forward strand.
AGTGCTTTCCTTTGCATGCGGAACTCGCGACAAACTTAATTTATTTCGCCGTCCCTCTGCCAAGCTCGGGAGACGACACGTTGATGTCTGCTTAACTCTGCTCGCTCAGCTAATTACTTTGTTGGGGGTCCACTATTTGCTGGAGGGTGAACTTGCATTGCATTGGCTCGCCTTCTGCTTGTGGCTTTGCCTCATCGAAATCGAAGATCATGATGGCGCAGTTGGGGAGTTTTGTTGGGAGTTCGAAGCCCTCTGGGGCTGCAGCCTTGATGAATTGGCGGCTGGCGCTGCCGTGGCTTACTGCTAGGAGGGTTTCGATGCCCTCGGCTCCCATGAGATTGGTGAGGGTGCCTACCATGAGTTCTTGCAGCGCGCGGCTCCCTTCTCCTCCAAAGGGGACCAAATCCTCGCCGGGATCCCAGACGTCGGTAGGCAATGCGTCGTGGGGACCTTCCTCGAAGGTTCCATAGCAGCGCTCGATGATGCCTTCGCAGGGCTCGACTGCTGCGTCCGGGCCGAGGAGCTCGTATGCGACGAGCTGAGCTGTGTCCATGGCTCGGCCTAAGGGTGATGAGACCACTTTGTCGGGGACAACGTCGTGGTCCTTGAGCCATGCGGCTGCCATCCCGGCTTGCAGACGGCCCAAATCGGTGAGCGGTGAATCGCAACGACCTTGGACGAGCTTTTTGACGTTGAATTCTGTCTGGCCGTGGCGGAGTAGATATAGACGCTTCATATTCTCCCCTTCTGTATAACTTGCTTTACCGGCGCAGCCCTACTCGTGGGTATGGCCTACGTAGTCTTCGTCGATCGTAATCTTGGCAATCGACCTGGGGTATTCCGATTCGACACGTTGTGCCAGCGCGTGCTTTAGGTCCTCGGCACTCATTTGCAGATCCGAGGGGCGCACGCAGTCGAAAATCACATTGGTGTGCGTAGGACCCGGCACACAGCGCAGGTCATGAATCGAGAGGCGACTATCGATCTCCTGAGCCATTGCGTTAATGCGTAAACGCATGCTCGCCACCTTGGGGTCGTCGGTCACGATGGGGTCGTAATGGAGCGTGACAATCATGCCGTCTTCGTTCCTAAACGCCTGCTCGATGTTATCGAGCGTGTCGTGACTTTCCATCGGGCTGGCTTCGGCCGCCATCTCGGCGTGAGCGCTTGCGAACTTCCTGCCCGGGCCATAGTCGTGAACCATCAGATCGTGAACGCCCAAAACGCCGGGATAGCTCATGATCTTGTCTCGAATGTGCTTGACCAGCTTAGGATCGGGCGACTGACCCAAAAGCGGGCTCACCGTATCTTGAATAAGTTCAAAGCCGCTCCAGCCAATATAGGCGCCAACGGCAAGGCCGACCCATGCGTCAAGATTGATGTGCGTCACCTGCGAAACAATTGCGCACGCCAGCACGGCGCCCGTGGCAAGGACATCGTTCTTGGAATCCTGCGCGGTCGCATGCAGCGTCTCGGACTCAATGCGATCGCCGAGCTTTTGGTTGAGGGCAGCCATCCAGAGCTTTACGACCATCGAAAGCACGAGAACTGCCACCAGGGCAAGCGAGAACTCGACAGGTTCGGGGTGGATGACGCGCTCAACCGAGGACTTCACCAGCTCAACGCCAATCAGCAGCACGAGCGCCGCCACGACCAATCCCGAGAGATACTCATAGCGACCGTGGCCGTAAGGATGCTCGGGGTCGGCCGGCTTGCTCGCCAGCTTAAAGCCCAGCACGCTCACGATATTCGAGCTGGCATCGGACAGGTTGTTCATGGCATCCGCAACAATCGAAACCGATCCCGAAACCACACCAATTGCACCCTTCGCAGCACAAAGCGCAACATTGGCGACAATACACACCATGCCCGCTAACGTGCCCACACGCGCACGATCGCCCTGTGCGCGCCCAACAATCCACTCGACCATCTACATCCGCCCCCACGGTACTACCTATATATCTATTGCTCAAACGGATTGTAGTGTAGCCACTTTGTCCTCAAGATACAAAAGGCCGCAGCCCACACGAGCCACGGCCTTGGAACACGACAAAGGGATCGTCCTTTTGTCGCACAGGTTTATGCGCTTACTTCAGCAGCGCTCGCCACTGTTTCGGGCGAATCGCCTCCGTCCCCCGTCGCCTGTCCCTTCGCCGGCACCACGCCAAAGCAGTAGCTCAGCGCCGCAGACACCGCAAATGCCGTACCGCCGGCAGCGCAGCACCACAGCAGGTTCGGGATGCCGCCCGTGGCAAAGCCAATGACCATGAGGACATTCGTCATGCCGATGGTATAGGCCGTAACGTGGCCCACGGCCGCAACAAGGCCTCCGACGGCGCCGCCAATGGCCATGCACGTCAGGCACCTGCCATATTTAAAGCCGCAACCGTACAGCGCCGGCTCGCTTACGCCGCCAAGAACACCCGAGATTGAATAGCCCAGCATGAGCGTCTTCTCGTCCTTATCCGCAACGCGGAGCGACGCGCCGAAGGGCATGCCCCAAACGGCAAACGTTGCCATCGTCGCGGCGATCAGGATGCACGAATCCGTTCCCACACTCATAAACTGCGCATAGGCGAGCGATAGGACAACGTTGCTGACGCCCGCGATCTTAAGGAACTCCCAGCCCGCGGCAAGCCCCATGAGCGTGAACAGCGACACGATGCCACCGGAATTGCCAAGCATAAACATAAGCTGGCCCAACAGCATGCCCAAATAGCTGCCCGCCGGCGCCGTAATACACAGCGAAACCGGAACCATAACAAGCATGGTCGCAAACGGAACAAACGAAAACGCCACGGCCTTAGGGATAACGCGCTGAAAGAAACACTCCACTTGCCAAAGCACGGGTACCGAGATGAGAATCGGAATAACAGTCGTCGTGTAATCGTTGACCGGCGCGGGAAGCAGGCCATACACGGAAGTCATCGATGCCCCCGTCGTCGATGCGGCATCGACGAGCTTAAGCAGATCGGGCGCAATCAATACGCCGCCCAGCATCATGCCCAGCTGCTCCGAGCAACCGAGCTGGCGGGCGGCCGCCCAACCAAGATAAATGGGCAAAAAGTAGTAACCGGCGTTATAGAGCCAACTGTAGAACAGGCGATAGATATCGGAATCGGCAGACCACAGGCCCAGCATGCCTTCGCCCATAATGACGGCGACGGTGCGGAACAACGCCGCGCAGACAATAAACGGCAGCGCCGACATCATGCTTTTGGACAGATAATCCACCACAGCCATGGCGTTTGATGAGACCGTCGTTGTAAACGAGGTGTTAGAAACTTGTGACACAGGAACCCTTTCCCAATGTGACATGCGGACTGTCCCTTTGTCACATCGTGCGATACTGACCGATTGCGCGGTACTTTTCGTAGCGGAGGTTTGTGAGGGTCGCGTCGTCGAGCCGCCCAAGCGTATCGAAGGCATCAAATGCCGAGGACATGACGGCGCCGGCGATCTCCTCATGCGACAGACCCCTATCGTCAACAATGCCGTCGATGATACCGAGCGCCAACAGATCGGGAGCCGTGAGCTTAAGCGCCTCGGCGGCCTCATTCGCGCGCTCGGTATCCTTCCACAGAATCGACGCACAGGCCTCGGGGCTCACGACCGAATAGGCCGAGCTCGAGAGCATCAGGATGCGGTCGGCCACGGACAGCGCCAGCGCGCCACCAGAGCCGCCCTCGCCTGTTACCACCGAGACAATCGGCGTCTTAAGGCCGCTCATCTCCATGAGATTCTGGGCGATAGCCTCGCCCTGACCGCGTTCCTCGGCACCGATGCCGCAAAACGCGCCCGAAGTATCGACCAGGCACAGAACCGGCCGACCAAACTTTTCGGCTTGGCGCATCAGGCGACGCGCTTTACGGTAGCCCTCGGGATGCGCCATGCCAAAGTTGCGGCGCATACGCTCTTTGGTCGTGGTGCCGCGCTCGATGGCGATGACCGTTACGGGGCGCCCGTCCTTCCAGCCAATGCCAGCCACCACAGCGGCGTCGTCGCCAAAGTAACGGTCGCCGTGCAGCTCCACAAATCCATCCAGGCCCAGCGAGATCACCTCGCCCGCCGTGGCGCGATCTGCCGAGCGGGTCTGCTTGACAATCTCGAGCGCGGTTTTTGGCGCCGCCGCGCGCTTGAACAAGTGCCCCAGCTTTTTGCCGCGGCGACCCGTATGCACGATCTCATGCGGTGCCCCCAAGCCGGGCGCGTGCCCTTCGTGCAGCGCCAGCAGCTCGCCTACCGTGAGCGCAATCTCGCCGCGCGGAACAACGGCATCGCAAAAGCCGTGCTCCAGCAAAAACTCGGAGCGCTGGAATCCCTTGGGCAGGCGCTTGTGCATGTTCTGCTCGATCACGCGCGGGCCGGCAAATGCCGTCAGGGCATCGGGCTCGGCCAGGATAATGTCGCCCTCCATGGCGAAGCTCGCGGTTACGCCTCCGGTCGTGGGGTCGGTGAGCACCGTGATATACAGGCCGCCCGCCTCGCTGTGGCGCCTAACCGCCGCAGAAATCTTGGCCATCTGCATAAGCGATGTCACGCCCTCTTGCATGCGCGCACCGCCCGAAACGGTAAAGCCGACAACTGGCAATCCCAGCTCGGTCGCACGCTCAAATGTGCGACAGATCTTCTCGCCCACCACGGAACCCATCGAGCCCATCATAAAGTTGGCGTCCATAAAGAAGAACGCGGTATCGCAACCGCAGATTTTGCCCCTGCCGCACACAACGGCATCGTGCTCGCCCGAACGCTCGCTCACGCTCTTGAGCTTGTCGGCATAGCCGGGAAACGAGAGGAAGTCCTCCGGCGCCAGACTGGCATCCCATTCCTCAAACGTGCCCTCGTCAATCGTCATGCGCATGCGGTCGCGCCCGCTCACGCGAAAGTGTTTGCCGCAACGAGGGCAGACCTCGAGGTTGTCGTGCAGGCGCGCCTCATCGATCACGCGGCGGCACTCCGGGCACTTGATAAACACGTGGCGCGCGGGAAACTCGGCGCACGACTCGGTCATCGGTCCCTCGAGGACGTTGACCGTCTTCGCTTTTCTATTCATCAGCATAGAGATGCCCCATCAGATCGGTGTGATACATGCCCGACAAGAACTCGTCGTTTGCCAGCACGTCGAGCTGAAGCTCGCTGTTTTCGCTCACGCCCTCAATCACGAGCTCGCCCAGGGCCGAGCGCATCTTGCGAATGGCGCCGTCACGCGTGGGCGCACACACGATGAGCTTGCCAAGCATGGAGTCGTAGTACGGCGGAACTTTAGCACCGGTAAACATGGCGGAATCCCAGCGCACGCGCGGACCACCCGGCACACGCAACGCGGTGACCGTTCCGCATGACGGCAGAAAGTCCGGCGTTTCGGCATTGATGCGGCACTCCATGGCGTGGTTGCGGACCGGCATGTCCTCCTGCTCAAAGGGCAGAGGCTGGCCGGCTGCCACGCGCAGCTGCCACTTGACCAAGTCGGTATCGGTCACAAACTCCGTAACCGGATGCTCCACCTGCAAGCGCGTGTTCATTTCCATAAAGTAGAAATTGCCGTCGTCCGAATACAGGAACTCGATGGTACCGGCTCCTTCGTAGCCGACGGCACGAGCCAGGTCACGCGCTGCCTTGTGCATGCGAGCACGAATGTCGTCGTGTCCGTCGAGGCACGGCGCGGGGCTCTCCTCGATTAGCTTTTGGTTGCGCCGCTGCACCGAGCACTCGCGCTCGCCGAGCGAAAACACATGGCCCTGCTTATCGGCCATAATCTGTACCTCAACGTGATGCGCCGGCGCGACGAACTTCTCCATGTAGCACTCGCCGTCGCCAAAAACGGCCTCGCCCTCGGCGCGTGCTTCAATAAAGGCCTTTGCCGCATCTTCCACGCGCTCGACCTTACGAATACCGCGACCGCCGCCGCCCGCACGCGCCTTAATAAGCACGGGGCAGCCAATGCGCTCAGCCTCGGCCGTTGCCTCCTCGGGACTTTTGAGCAAATCGCAGCCCGGCACGATGGGCACGCCCGCCGCGGCAGCCGTTCGACGTGCGGCGTCCTTGTCGCCCATGCTGTCGATCACCTTGGCCGAAGGACCAACAAACGCCAGGCCATACTTGTCGCAGTCGCGCACGAAGCTCGCCTTCTCGGAGAAAAAGCCATAGCCGGGATGAATTGCCTTAGCTCCCGACTTTACGGCACAGGTGAGCACAGCATCGTCGTTGAGGTAGCTCTCGGCAAGACGCGGACCGCCGATGCAATACGCCTCGTCGGCAAGCTGCACGTGCAGCGCGTCCGCATCGGCCGTGGAATAAACGGCGACGGTCTTGATGCCCATATCGCGGCACGCGCGGATAACACGGACCGCGACTTCGCCGCGGTTGGCGATGAGCACTTTGTCGAACATGAAGCCTTCCTTAACTTTCGTGCATGAGTGCAAAAGACATATCGGCGCGGCAGCAAACCTCACCGTTGACGCTCGCAGTACCCGTCGCAAAGCGGAACGGCCCGCGCGCACGCGTGATGGTGCACACCAGATCAACCGTGTCGCCCGGGCGCACCGAACGCTTAAAGCGCACCTTGTCCAGACTCGTGTAGAACGGCGTCGCGCCGCGCGCTTCCTCATCGCCCATCAGCAGCACGCAACAGTTTTGGGCGAGCATCTCGCACTGAATCACGCCGGGGACCACCGGGTTTCCCGGAAAATGCCCCTGCAAAAAGTACTCGTCGCCCGTAATCGTGATCTTGCCGTGGGCCTCGTCGCCCACCAGCTCGGCCTCGTCGAGCAAAAGCATCGGTTCGCGATGCGGCAACAGTTCCTTAAGCTCTTCTTTGTTCATGGATATCACCTATCCGATCCTCATGAGGCAGCTGCCAAACTCCACGAGGTCGCCGTCGGCCACGCAGATCTCGAGCACCTCGCCGTCTGCCTCTGCCGTTACCTCGTTGAGAACCTTCATGGCCTCGATGATGCAGAGCGTCTCGCCGGCCTTGACCTTAGAGCCCACGTGCACAAACGGCTCGTCGCCCGGCGCCGGGGCAGCATAGAAAACGCCGACCATGGGAGCGGTCACCTCGGTGCCCTTGGGCTCCGGTGCGGCGGCAGGTGTCTGCGCGGCGGGCTCCGGTGCGGCAGGCGCGACTGTGGGAGCTGCAACTGGAGCGGCCATAGCGCTCGGCATGGGCATGGGCACGGCAACCGGCTGTGCGGCGCTCGCGCGCTCGAGTTCGACCGCGGTGCCATCGGGCTCCTCAACGCGTACGCGCGTGAGGCCGCGGTCCTCCATAACATCGGCTATCTCGGCAAGTCTTTTGGAATCCATGCTCTAGCTCCTCGTATATCTACGCAGCGCGATGGCGGCGTTGTGTCCGCCAAAGCCCAGGTTGGTCGAAAGCGCCCAGGTAAGGTCAGCGCGAACCGCGCGATTGGGCGTGTAGTCAAGATCGCAGGCGGGATCGGGCGTGTGGTAGTTAATGGTCGGCGGCACCACGCCCTGCTCGAGCGCCATGGCGCAGGCCATGACCTCGATGGCGCCCGTGGCACCGATCATGTGGCCGGTCATCGACTTAGTCGACGAGACGTGCGCGGCGCGCGCCGCGTCCTCGCCGAGCGCACGCTTAATGCCCGCCGTCTCGGACGAATCGTTGAGCTTGGTCGATGTGCCGTGGGCATTGATGTAGAGGCCCTCGGAAGGCCTGACGTCGCCCTCGGTCACCGCCAGCGATATCGCGCGGGCAATGCCGGCAGCCTCGGGATCAGGGCTCGTGATGTGATAGGCATCATCGGTGTTGCCGTAGCCCACGACCTCGGCATAAATGTGCGCACCGCGCGCCTGCGCATGTTCCATGCTCTCGAGCACGAGCACGCAGGCGCCCTCGCCCATCACAAAGCCATCGCGGTCTGCATCGAACGGGCGGCAAGCCGTCGCGGGATCAGGGTTGGTGGTCAATGCGCGGCAGGACGTAAAGCCCGCAACGGCATCGGGGATAATTGCGGCCTCGGCGCCGCCCGCGAGGATCGCGTCGGCATAGCCGTGCTTTATGGCGCGGAACGCCTCGCCCACCGCATGGGCCGAGGTTGCGCACGCGGTCACCACGGGCAGGGTCGGGCCCTTTGCCTTGTGGCGGATTGCGATATTGCCCGATGCCATGTTGGGGATCATCATCGCGATCATATAGGGCGATGCGCGGCGGGGCCCACGTTCGGCAATCGTATGGACGTTGTCGACGAGCGTCGTCATGCCGCCCACGCCCGAGCCCACGTAGACGCCCAGACGCTCGCGATCGATGGCGCCTTCGACATCAAAGCCCGCATCGTGCATGGCTTCGTCCGAAGCCGCCATCGCAAACTGAACACAGGGGTCGAGATGCTTGGCGTCACGCTTGCCAAAGTACTCGTTGCCGTCAAAGCCCTTGACCTCGGCTGCCACCTTGACGGCAAACGCATCGGTATCGAAGTGCGTGATCGGGCCGATGCCGCACGTGCCAGCACACATTGCCGCCCAGGTGGCAAGCGCGGTGTTGCCGAGCGGCGACACGGCACCGATACCGGTGATTGCAACTCTCTGTTCCATCATGGTCTCCTCATCCAAGCCGTTCTTCGGCCCTGGTTTCTACATCGCCATTCCGCCGTCGACGCGCACGACCTCACCCGTAATGTAGGCAGCCGCATCACTCGCCAGAAAGCGCACTACGCCGGCCACCTCCTCAGGGCGCGCCATACGCTTAAGGGGAATCTGCTCCTCGGTTACCGTACGCACCTTCTCCGAGAGCTTTGCCGTCATATCCGTCTCGACAAACCCGGGGGCAACCGCGTTCACTCGTACGCCGCGGGGCGCAAGCTCGCGCGCCACCGCCTTGGTCAGGCCGATCACGCCCGCCTTGGAGGCAGCGTAGTTGGCTTGCCCGGCATTGCCCATCAGGCCCACGACCGAGCTCATGTTGACGACGCAGCCGCCGCGCTGGCGCATAAAGGTCTTGGTGAGCGCGCGCGTCGTGTTAAACGTTCCTTTAAGATTGACATCGAGCACGCGATCGAAGGCGTCATCGCCCATGCGCATGAGCAGGCCATCGCGGGTGATGCCAGCGTTGTTGACGAGCGCCCAAATGGAGCCAAAGTCGTTGAGGACCGCTTCCACGCACGCGTTGACGGCAGCGGGGTCGGCCACGTCGCATTGATATGAGCGCGCCGTGGCGCCAGCCGCCTCGCAGGCGTCGCACGTCTCGCGCGCCGCATCGACGCTGCCGGCATAGACGACGGCGATATCGTAGCCATCCTCCGCCAGACCGATAGCGCAGGCGCGGCCGATACCCCGCGAGCCGCCCGTGACCAGTGCCACGCGACGTGAGTCGTTGCGCTCGAGCGCGCCATTGTTCAAGTTGCCCATGTCATTCCTTTCGGGTTACAGCCCTGTGGACTATGCGAGCTCGTCGGCAATAGCTGCGACCTGCTCGGCCGTCTCGCACGAATACACACGAACGTCGCTCAGCGTACGCTTGACCAGGCCGGACAGCGTTTTGCCGGGGCCGACCTCAATAAATGTGTCGATGCCTTGATCCTGCAGAGCATGCAGCGTATCGACCCAGCGTACGGCATGGCTCACCTGATTGGCCAAGACATCCGATGCCGTCTGGGGATCCGCCGGATAGGGCGCCGCTGTCATATTTGCCAAAACAGGAATGAGCAACGGGGACGGCGCGTGACCGGCCTCAATATATGCGGCAAGGCCACAGGTCGCCTCGGCCATATAGGGGCTATGAAATGCACCCGACACCGCGACCTTCATGGCGCGGCCGCCAGCCTCTTTTACTAGGACGTCGAGGGTCTGCAGCGCATCGGGCGCTCCGGCCACAACCGTCTGCTGGGGACTGTTGTAGTTGACCGGCCAGCAGTCCTCGCCGGCCTGCGCAGCCAGGTTCTCGACTTGCGCAGCATCAAGTTTGATGACGGCGCGCATGCCGCCGGGGTGACGCTCGGCCGCCGTGGCCATCAATGCCGCGCGCTCACACACGAGCTCAAAACCCGCTCGCGTATCGAATGCCCCCGCAAAGGTGAGTGCAGCGACCTCGCCCAGCGAGAATCCCGCACAGGCGGCAGGCACCACGCCGCGCTCGCACAGGGCGACGGCGACAGCCAAGTCGTGCACGAACACGCAAGGCTGCGTGTTCTCGGTCTGCGAGAGCTTCTCCTTGGAGGCGCTCCGGCACTGCTCGCTCGTCCCCGGGCGCACCTCGTCGGCAATGGCGAACACCTCGGCGGCCGCCGGCGATGTCTCGATCAAGTCGACGCCCATCGCGGGGTGCTGGGCACCCTGGCCGGCAAACAAAAACGCTACGCCACCCATGCGCACGCACCCTTCAGGACGTGCTCGGCGCCATCGACCAGGTCGTCAACGATTTCGCCTGCGCTCTGGCGCTCGTTGACCATGCCGGCAATCTGTCCACACAAAAACGAACCCTCTTCGTAGTTGCCGTCCTTGGCGGCCTTACGCAGCGCACCGGTTCCCATAGCACCGAGCTCCTCGGCACTCGCGCCGGAGCCCTCGCTCTTGGCATAGGCGTTGGTGAAGGGGCTCTTGAGGGCGCGCACTGGATGTCCCGTCGAGCGACCGGTCGCACGCGTTGAAGTGTCGTTGGCCTTCAGGACCATCTCTTTGTACTGCTCCGAGACGGTGCACTCGTCTGCGACCAGAAAGCGCGTACCCACTTGCACGCCTTCGGCGCCCAGCATAAAGGCGGCCGCCACGCCGCGGCCGTCGGCAATACCGCCGGCGGCCACGACGGGAATGTCAACCGCATCGACGACCTGCGGCACCAGTGCCATCGTCGAGGTCTCGCCAATATGGCCGCCCGATTCGGTACCCTCGGCAACAACCGCCGTGGCTCCACGACGTGCCACGAGGCGCGCCAGCGCCACCGAGGCAACGACCGGGATGACCTTGATGCCCGCCTCGTTCCACGCCTTCATGTACTTGGCGGGATTGCCGGCGCCCGTCACGACGACCGGCACTCGCTCGTCAATCACGACCTGTGCAACCTCGTCGGCAAACGGGCTCATGAGCATGACGTTCACGCCAAAGGGCTTATCCGTCTTGGCGCGCAGCTCATGAATCTGGTCGCGAAGCCAGTTGGCGTCGGCGTTCATGGCCGCGATGATGCCTAAGCCGCCCGCCTCGGACACTGCGGACGCCAGCGAGGCATCGGCAATCCAGGCCATACCGCCCTGGAACACGGGCTTTTCGATGCCGAGCAGATCGCAGAGAGGAGTCTTGAGCATCTCTACTTCTCCAATGCCGCCTCGACCGTATCGGCGAACTCGCCGACCGTCTTGGGGTTCTCCTCGGTATCGAGCTGGATGCCAAACTCGTCCTCGACGGCAACGAGGATCTCGACGGTGCCCAGGCTGTCGAGGCCAATCTCCTCGAGCGTGGACTCGGGCTTCATCTCGACATCGTCAAGACCGGCGGTCTCGCGGATAACGTCGCAAACGCGCTCGAAGGTCTTCTGATCTGCCATGGTAGTTCTCCTTTGGTTGTGCCCTAGGGCGTTTTTATTTCCTATGTGCGACTACTTCCAACGAAGCAGATAGCCACCTATATCCAGACCGGCGCCAAATCCAACCAAGGCGATGGTGTCGCCTGTGTGAAGTGCACCGGCGTTTGCCAGCCGGTCGAGGGCAAGCGGAATGCATGCGCTCGAAATGTTGCCGGTCTCGCGCAACGTGCGAACCACGCGCTCGTCCGGCACGCCCAGGCGCTTGACCGCCTGGCTCAGGATTCGTTCGTTAGCCTGATGGAATACAAAATGATCGATGTCTTCGACCAAAATGCCCGCATCGATCGCAAGCTTATGGACCGTGTCGCAGATGGCGTTGACGCCGAACTTGAACACGCGGCGGCCATTCATGGACAGCACGCTCGCGCTATCTGCGGAAGCCTTAAACGGCGAGGTACCGACCAGACCGGGAACGCGCAACGTCTCGACGTCGGGCGCCGTCGAAAGCTCAACGGCAAGGGGACTGTCTCCCCCAGCCTCAATCACTGCGGCGCCTGCCCCATCGCCAAAGAGCACGCAGGTGGCACGGTCGGTCCAGTCGAGCGCGCGCGTCATCTGCTCGGCAGCAACGACAAGCACGCGCTCGGCGCGACCGCGGGCGATATAGCCCTCGGCGACATCGAGCGCAAATACGAAGCCGGCACAAGCCGCCGAGACATCGAAGGCAGGGCACGTCGCGCCTAGTCGCTCAGCAACGGCACACGCCTCAGCGGGAACAAGGTGGTCACCCGTCGTCGTCGAACAGACGATCAGATCCAGCTGGCTCGCGTCGATTCCGGACACCTGGAGTGCCCGCTCACTCGCCGCTACGGCAAGGTCGTCAAGTGACTCGGTGGTGCAGACGTGGCGGCTCTTGATACCCGTGCGGGTAAAAATCCACTCATCCGAGGTATCGAGGAACTCAGACAGCTCGTCATTGGAAACACTGCGTTCAGGAAGCGCCGAGCCTGTTCCAAGAATCGTGAAACCCATCACTAACCTCCTTTGAGTTGTTGACGTGTTTACATCGACCAAGAGAGGATAACGCATTTCAGTCTTTGTTGACGTGTTAACATTAAATTGTCCAAATGCGACAAAGGCTTCACATTGTGTCTATCTCTCGACACCATTGCGTCATTCACTTATTCAATAAGGAGGTAGCAGCCGCTATGGATGCCCAATTAACGATTGTCGACGTAACCGGATCGACCAACGATGACCTGCTCGAGGCAGGAAAACAGGGTGCGCCGCACGGCACAGGACTTGCCGCCCGCGCGCAAACGGCAGGACGCGGCCGGCGCGGCCACAAGTGGGATTCAACCGCCGGCAACCTATTGCTTTCGATTGTCCTGCGTCCATGCGTTAATCCCGCAAAGTACTCTGGTCTTGCCGCCGTCAGCGGCCTAGCGGTGCTCGAAGCACTCGAAAAGCAGGGTCTTGCAAACGAGATTGGCCTCAAATGGCCCAACGACCTGGTCGCGCGAGGACGCAAACTCGGCGGCATTCTGGTCGAGGCCGCACGCGATAACGAAGGCAAACCTTTCGCCGTCTGCGGCATTGGTGTCAACGTAAACTACACGCCCCAAGAGGTGCCCGATGGCGGCCTGGCGGCAATTGGCCTCTCGGACCTCAACGAGAGCGTTCCCGCCGTCGACATGCTCCTCGATGAGGTCTATCACGCAGTTATAGACGCTGTAGATACCTGGGCAGAGCGCCTCAACGCCAAGGAGGAAGACGCCGGTCCGCTCGCGCCCGTCCACGACGAATATATCGCTCACCTCAATTGGATCGGGAAGCACGTTATCGCCCGCTCCCCCGCTGGAGACGAGCTGGCACGAGGCATATTTAGAACGGTCGACGATTGCGGCCGCGCATGCATTGAGACCGAGAGCGGCTTGTGCGTCTTCCACTTCGAAGAAGCATCCTTGCGCCCCCTGAGCGAATAGGGCGCCGCAGCCGCCGGCTCGGCAGACGAATTCGCTATCCCAAAATCTAAACTCAAAACAAAAGGGCCCCGCTACCGTAACGGCAGCGGGGCCCTTTAAGCTATGAGCGATATCGCTTAGAGCTTGATGTCGATGTCGACGCCAGCGGGGAGGTCGAGACGCATGAGCGAATCAACGGTGCCCGAGGTGGGGTCGAGGATGTCGATGAGGCGCTTGTGGGTGCGCATCTCGAACTGCTCACGGGAGTCCTTGTTCACGTGCGGCGAGCGGATAACCGTGTACAGGTTGCGCTCGGTGGGCAGGGGGACAGGACCGGAAACGCGAGCGCCGGTCTTCTGAGCGGTCTCGACGATGAGCTTCGCGGACTGATCGACGACCTCGTGATCATAGCCCTTGAGGCGAATGCGGATCTTCTGGGTAGCCAACTTAAACCTCCAAAGAGTGCGAGAAATGTTCTCGCAGGATTACGTAACAGGGACCTTGAACTTAGGCGTTCTTGCTCATGACCTCGTCCACGATGGACTTGGGCGCGGGCTCATAAGAGTCGAACTGCATCGTGTAGGATGCACGGCCCTGGGTCTGGGAGCGAAGGTCGGTAGCGTAACCGAACATCTCGCCCAGCGGCACCTTGGCACGGATGAGCTTGCTGTTCTTGCGATCCTCCATGCCCTCGATCTTGCCGCGGCGACCGGAGAGGTTGCCCATAACGTCGCCCATGTACTGCTCGGGGGTCTCGACCTCGACAGCCATGATCGGCTCGAGCAGCTGCGGATCGGACTTCTTGAGGGCGTCCTTGATAGCCATGGAACCGGCGATCTTGAAGGCGGCCTCGGAGGAGTCGACCTCGTGGTAAGAACCGTCGAACAGGGTGACCTTAACGTCGAGGACCGGGAAGCCGGCGATAACACCGGTGTTCAGGGCCTCCTGGATGCCCTTGTCGATGGACGGGATGTACTCCTTGGGCACGACGCCGCCGACGATAGCGTTGACGAACTCGTAGCCGAAGCCCTCCTCCATCTTCTCGAGCTTGATGACGGCGTGGCCGTACTGACCGCGACCGCCGGACTGACGGACGAACTTGCCCTCAGCCTTCTCGACGTCGTGACCAGCGGTCTCGCGGTAGGCAACCTGGGGCTTACCAACGTTAGCGTCAACCTTGAACTCGCGGAGCAGACGGTCGACGATGATCTCGAGGTGCAGCTCGCCCATGCCGGCGATGATGGTCTGGCCGGTCTCGTGGTTGGTGGACACCTGGAAGGTCGGGTCCTCCTCGGCGAGCTTGGTCAGAGCCAGGGACATCTTGTCCTGCTCGGCCTTGGTCTTGGGCTCGATGGCAACGTCGATAACGGGCTTAGCGAACTCGATCTTCTCGAGGACGATCTCCTTGCCCTCTTCGCACAGGGTGTCACCGGTGGTGGAGTTCTTGAAGCCGACGCAAGCGACGATGTCGCCGGCGGCAGCGTCGTCACGGTCGATACGCTCGGCGGCGTTCATCTCGAGGATGCGGCCGAGGCGCTCGCGCTGACCGTTGGAAGCGTTGACCACGTAGGAGCCGGACTCGGCGCGGCCGGAGTAAACGCGGACATAGGTGAGCTTACCGACGAACGGGTCGGTCATAATCTTGAAGACCAGGCCGGAGAAGGGCTCGTCGAAGGAAGGATGACGCTGGATCTCCTCGCCGGTGTCCGGATCGGTACCGGTGACGGCCTCAACGTCGAGCGGGCTGGGCAGGTAGTCGACGACAGCGTCGAGCAGCTCCTGAACGCCCTTGTTCTTGTAGGCGGAGCCCACGAAGACGAGGTTGAGCTCGTTGGCCAGAACGCCCTTGCGCAGAGCGGCCTTGAGCTCCTCGACGGTGAAGTCCTCCTCCATGAGGATCTTCTCCATGAGCTCGTCGTCAAAGCTGGCAGCAGCGTCAAGGAGCTCCTCGCGCTTGGTGGCAGCGATGTCGGCAAACTCAGCCGGGATCTCGTCCATCGGCTCGGGGTAGGTCATGCCCTTCTCGTCGGCCTTGAAGTCCCATGCAGTCATGGTGACCAGGTCGATGACGCCCCAGAAGTTGTCCTCGGCGCCCATCGGGACCTGAGCGGCCACGGCGTTAGCGTCGAGACGATCCTTCATGGTCTCGATAGCGTTGAAGAAGTCAGCGCCCACGCGGTCATACTTGTTGATGAAGGCGATGCGGGGGACGTTGAAGGTGGAAGCCTGACGCCAAACGGTCTCAGACTGGGGCTGAACGCCGGCAACGGCGTCGAAGACGGCGACAGCGCCATCGAGGACGCGCAGGCAGCGCTCGACCTCGGCGGTGAAGTCAACGTGGCCCGGGGTGTCGATGATCTGGATGCGGTAGTCCTTACCGTCCTTGTTCCAGAAGCACGTGGTAGCAGCGGAGGTAATGGTTACGCCGCGCTCCTGCTCCTGAACCATCCAGTCCATGGTGGCAGCGCCCTCATGGACCTCACCGATCTTGTGGGTCTTACCGGTGTAGTAAAGAATACGCTCGGTCGTGGTGGTCTTACCGGCATCGATGTGGGCCATGATGCCGATGTTACGGGTATCGGAAAGCTTGTACTTAGGCTTAGCCATGTTAGTTCCTTACCTTAAACTTACCAACGATAGTGAGAGAACGCGCGGTTGGCCTCGGCCATCTTGAAGACGTCCTCACGCTTCTTGACGGAAGCGCCCAGGCCGTTGGAAGCGTCGAGGATCTCGTTGGCGAGACGCTCGGCCATGGTCTTCTCCTTGCGAGCGCGGGAGAAGTTGACGATCCAGCGGATACCCAGAGCGGTGGAACGACGGGAGTTGACCTCCATCGGGACCTGATAGGTAGCGCCACCGACACGCTTGGGCTTAACCTCGAGCGTGGGCTTGACGTTGTCCATAGCCTTCTTGAAGGTAGCGAGAGCGTCGCCACCCTCGGACTTCTCGGCAACGATCTCGAAAGCGGTGTAAACGATGCGCTCAGCGGTGGCCTTCTTGCCGTCAAGAAGGACCTTGTTGATGAGCTGAGTCACCAGGCGGTTGTTGTAAACGGCGTCAGGCTGAACCTCACGACGATTAGCTGCTGCACGACGCGGCATGTGAAATCTCCTTAAGTGTCTACCGTGCGGCGCTTAGGCGGCACACGGCGAAAGTATCAGAACGTTATCTGGCTTATTTAGCCTTGGGGCGCTTAGCACCGTACTTGGAACGGGCCTGCATACGGTTCTGGACCGGAGCAGCGTCGTAGGCGCCACGGATGACGTGATAACGGACACCAGGGAGGTCACGGACACGACCGCCGCGGACGAGCACGATGGAGTGCTCCTGCAGGTTGTGGCCCTCACCCGGGATGTAAGCAGTAACTTCGATGCCGTTGACGAGGCGAACACGGGCAACCTTACGAAGAGCCGAGTTCGGCTTCTTGGGGCTCGTGGTGAAGACGCGGGTGCACACGCCGCGCTTCTGGGAGTTGTGCTGCAAAGCAGCGTTCTTGGACTTCTTGGGCACGGAACGACGGCCCTGGCGAACCAGCTGGTTAATAGTAGGCAAAGCGTACTCCTTCTCGAATGATTCCAGCTTTCTGTAAAGTGCAACGGCTTGAATCGAGGGGTCAGCATCCCCCTACGAAACACGCAGTTCGATAGGATACGTGGCGTTAGCTGTGCCGTCAACAGACCACGCCGCCGGGCGTATCCCAAAATTGGCACATTTCCGCAAAGCCTACACAAATGGAATCCCCTTCTGTACGCGGGAACAGATTCCCGGGCCGGGCGGCGCAGGGGTTAAGTTTGCTGCTCTACAGTCCTGGCTCGCACGGAGGCCACATTAAGTGGCCTCCGGCTCGTGCGGAACTCGCGACAAACTT
>CABRZT010000036.1:0-24221 GCA_902475595.1 uncultured Collinsella sp.
CCCGCTGCGCACTTCGTGCGGCGGGGGTCCTGCCGTCCTGCGGAAAGATTTGGGGGCAAAGCCCCTGGCCTCCCCTACGTTAGCTTCGCTGACGGCGGCTACAGGGACCTACGCTTTGTAAAAGCGCCGGGCTGATAGTTGCTTTTTATTGGTAGGGGCTCTTGCTAGGTAGGGGCACTTACTAGTGACAGGCTTCGCCTGTGCGCTTGGTTTACGCTGCGCTTGTTTCTTTGTATTCGAAGACTGGTTCTAGGAGGTCTTCGATGTTGCAGTGTAGGACTTTTGCAATATCCCTCACTGTCGTTACCGAGGCTTCGTTGATGTTTCGCTGGCGCTGTTCGTACATTTGGATTGAACGGAGCGATACACCCGATTCGTATGCCAGGTCTTGTTGGGTTTTTTTAATCCTCTTTCTTGCTAGCGCCAGTTTAGTCTGACGCGGCGCCTTCTTCGCCATATCACAGACAAGGCGCGCCACGCGCTCCTCCGAGGCCTCATGCCAGGGGTAGTACAGGTTTCGCAGCGCATCAAATGGAACAACATGAAGCAGATCTTCGAACGATCCCCCTAGGCGCCACTGCAAATATGCCAGTATCCAGCCCGTCCAATATTCTGGTGTCTTCTCAAATCGGTAGGTCCGATCTGGCATCGACCCTGTTTGGTAACCAGATCTTTCGGAGATGAGCGCAAATAGTTCAACGCCCGACTTTCCCGACACTACCCATGCGTTGCCGCGTTCGAACTCGCGAGCTACGCCGCTCAGGCAAAAGAGTTCAGCAACTTCCGATCCTTCTGCTCCGTAATCGTTAACGGCATAGTCGAAGCAATCCCCGAGGTTGTTCATTGCGTCCTCAAGGTAATAGACGGGATATGTCCTACTCGGCCCACGATCCGTTAACTCTTGGATCATTTAAATCAACCCTCCCTGCCATCAAATCCCTAATGTCGACACCATCAGAGTCAAATCCGTTTACCGTATCCAGGTACTTTCGTCGAGCGTTCTGTTCTCGCTCAAATCGTTTGGGATAAAACTCAGCTCCCGAAGCCTGCTTCCAATCGCGGAACTTAATCGCCGAGAACGCACGCTCACTCATAAGCGCATATTGAATGCCCAAATCCCCCAAAAACATAATGCGCTGCAATTGCCTGAGCGAGATCATGCCGTTGACAAACTGTCTTGCAAACGAGAAATAGGAATCGTCTGCACGATAGCCTCGAATAACGTCATAGGGAGAAATATCAATCAGGCAGTTATCCAGCAGATAACGAAGCCCCTCGCGTGCTACTGGCGTTGAAACATTGAACTCTCTGTTATTCGCCAGAATTGCAAGCCAGTTGAGAATCGAGAACTCACCTGATTCCAAATCCAAAATCGCAAGGCCATCTAAATCAAGCTCATATCGATTGGCAATGCCATCAGACTCGGTCCGACATGCCCACTCCATTGCCATTTCCTCATGCGGTGTGCAATAAAACCCGCGCCCATAGTCATTGAATTGCCTGCATTTATCCAACGATGGATGCTCGACAATAACCTCCGACCCGTGCCAAAGCTCCATATCGACCTCCTAAAAAATATCACCCCAGTGATAGTTTACCAATAACTATCACTGGGGTGATATGAACGGGGGCTTTTGACGGTTTAACCCTGACTAGAGGCAGGCCTCGGCGATGCGCTTTTTTAGTTCGTCGATACCCACGCCGGTCTGGGAGCTCGTGATGATTACATTCTCGGCCGGGACGTTGAGCTGCTTTTTGATGGCTGCTGCTTGGCGGGCCTGCTGGGTGCGGCTGAGTTTGTCGGCCTTGGTGAGGCAGACGATAAAGTTGAACTCGTTGCCCTGCAGGTAGTCGATCATGTCATGGTCGAGTTTACTGGGGTCGTGGCGAATGTCCACCAGCGACACAACCAGGTTAAAGCTGCGCTCGGAGTCGAAGAAGTCGCCAATGAGCTCGGCCCAACGGTCGCGCTCGGCCTTGGAACGGCGGGCGAAACCGTAGCCTGGCAGGTCCACAAAGTGCACGTCGTCGGCCTCGAAGAAGTTGATGTTGCTCGTCTTGCCCGGCGTACTCGAAACCTTCACCAGGTTCTTGCGGCCAAAGAGCTTGTTCATGATGGACGACTTGCCCACGTTGGAGCGGCCGACAAAGCTCACCTCGGGGCAGGTGGACTCGGGAATCTGCGAAACCTTGCCATAGCTGGCAACGAACTTGGCAAGCTGGTAGTTAATGGAATCGGCCATGGACACTCCTTGGTCGTAGGTTCTTACAAAAGAGCGCGCTAATAAATAGCAGCGATACGGCGAACGATATCGAGCGTAATGCCACTCGCGGTACGGGCATACTCGATCAGGTCGAACTCGCGGTCGCAAATCGCATCGTACGCCTCGTCACAATTATCGCTGATAGCGCGCAACACCAGGCAATCGACACCATTTTTAGTTGCGACATGGGCAATCGCCGCGCCCTCCATGCCGACACAATCGGCATGCGTCGCCTCGATAGCGTCGTTGCGCATGGCGGCGCCCGTCACAAAACGGTTGCCCGTGGCAATCGTGCCGACCAGGAACTGCTTTGCGCCCTCGTTCGAGGCGGCTGCATTTATCGAAGCGTTAACAAAGCCACGCTCAGAAAGCACATCGGCAGCAATATCGACCAGCGCAGGCGTCGAGCCAAACTCCTCGAGCCCCGGTGCAGACTCGGCGATAAGCGCGGTATCGGTATCCAGATAGCGTAGGCATTTGCCGATAACCACGTCGTCGATATGGAGCTTGGGGTTCAAACCGCCCGCGATACCCGAGAGCACAACGGCCTGCGGGGCATATTTACTAATGAGATGCTGTGTTGCGGCGGCGGCATTCACCGTGCCCATACCCGCCGTTGTGGCGACAATCGACAGACCGTCGAGCCCGCCGGTCACAACGTTCAAGCCCGCCTCCTGTACCATGCAAGCGTTACTCAACTCTTCCTTAATCTGCATGATCTCTTTTTCGAGTGCGCCGATAATCGCGATTGTAGCCATGCCATTCCCCAAACCTATACGAAAT
This sequence comes from uncultured Collinsella sp., assembly GCA_902475595.1. Lineage (GTDB taxonomy): Bacteria > Actinomycetota > Coriobacteriia > Coriobacteriales > Coriobacteriaceae > Collinsella. The sequence continues at coordinate 3,048 of CABRZT010000036.1, forward strand.
TCTCAACCACGGTATGGTACCAGCATTTTGTTTGACCTCGTCAAACGAACACGCTAGGCCAGTGCAGCTTGCGTATCAAACAGAGCCTTTGCAATCGCAGCCGTAACCTCGCTCGAGCGGTCGCTCCACGGCATCGATGTCATGACGCTCATGACATAGGTACGGCCATTGATGTCGATAAGGCCCGCATCGCATGTCGAATAGCAACCATCCTCGCTAATCCAGCCTGCCTTGTTGCGCACCAAGGCTTGGTCGTCCGCAATGCCATCACGGATAAATGAGCGCGATGTTGATGACAGCAGTTCAGATAACCACTGGGAGGTCTCACTGCCCCTGCTCAAATACTCACTCATCTCGCGCCACAACTTGGCCGAGGTGCGCGGGCAATAAGTGGGAAAATCACTCATCGGATCGAGTGCGGTATCGTAATCGATGCCAAGACCGACAATCCAATCCTCGTAACCGACACGGTCAAACGCCGCGCGTAACGCAATAAACGAATCGTTGTCCGAATTAACGACCGAGGCCTCGATGAGTTCGCGAACCGTCTGCCAGCCCATGTTATAGCCACCATAGGTGCCAAGGGAATCATCAAGTGAGACCTGGCCCGTCTCGACCAGAGATTCGCAGATGTACAACGCATAGAGTGCCTTGTAGCTACTCGCGCCGTAAACCTCGACATCGGCGTTATACGTCACGCCCTTGCCGCTCAACAAATCGTAAAACACCACGCCCACATCGCCCAATTCCCGGGCCTGATCAAAGGCATCTTGGAGTGCGGCGAGGCTCTCATCCTCCAGGGCGGGGATCTGGTCATCAACCAATGAGAAGGTCTGCACGGTATCGCCTGAGGGAATATCGTTAAAGTCCGCCTTCGAAAGCCTCGTCTTAAGGCTCGCTGTCGACAGGGTTTGACTTGCGGTGGCTTTAGATTCAGAGACCTTTTTGTTTTGCGTCTGTACCGTTGACGCATCTGAGTGTGCCATTCGCTCCGACGCGTAGGTTTTGGCGGTAATTCCGAGGAAAATAACCGCCAACGTTAGCATCCAATCTTCGTCACGCGGATGCGAACGTCAGCGAGGCCACGCGAAGACGTGCCCTTCGTCTCATATCTGCTGCTATGCTGCGGCACATACTCGTCCCGCGATGCGTTGTTTCGCACGTGGTCTCCTGACTGCTACCGTTTATATACGAGCAGCATAATACCGAGCAGGCATTTCTTTCCAAAGATATTCAGCGGCGTTTAAGGCGTCTTTAAAGAAACCACAGGCGTTTCTATGCAAATACACCGATTCTGTTGCGCATCTCCACCCAAAACGCAGTTGCGGCGGAATAGTTCCTATTTGGGCGGCATAAGCCGATACACAAGAACTATTCCACCGCAATTTGACGGGGCTCTTTAGCAATCAACTAGGTGCCCGGGGCACTCATTTAAGTCTGTCCCCAATGAGTGCCCTTGGGGAGCAGAATGGCTCGCTAACCGATAGCGTTTTTGAGTTCCGCGCGGCGCTTTTTCATGCCCGTCATGACGGCGTTGCGCAGCTCGGGCATGCGCGCGGTATCCATCTGTGGAATGCCCTCAAGCTTATAGGGAATGCCCAGTTGCTCGTACTTGACGACACCCATCGTGTGATACGGCAGCATTTCCAGGCCCACCACGTTGTGCCATGGAGCGATGAGGCGACCGAGCTTCTCGCACTCCTCAACCGTATCGGTAATGCCCGGCACCACCACGTGGCGGATAACGACCTTGATCTTGCGACGCGCAAGCTCATCGCCAAACGCCAAGATGCGTGCGGGATCGCAACCAGTCAGCTTTTTATGCTCGACCGGGTCGGCATGCTTAATATCGAGCAGTACCATGTCGGTCTCGTTGAGCACGGCATCGAACTTCTCGGGGTGGTTGGGGTCAAATGCATAGCCACAGCTATCTAGGCAGGTATGCACACGACCATCGGGGTTGTTGTGCATTGCACGGAACAGGTCGGCCAAAAACTCAGGCTGTAGGAGCGGCTCGCCGCCGGACACCGTAATGCCACCGCTGCGATAGAACTCGTGGTTACTCTGGAACTCGTCCATCAGGTGTTCGACGGTCACCATGGTGCCGCCGTTGACCGACCAGGTATCGGGATTGTGGCAATACGCGCAGCGCATGGGACAGCCCTGAACAAACACCACAAAGCGGATGCCGGGTCCGTCGACCGTTCCCATCGTCTCGATCGAATGCACGCGGCCAAGGGCAAACGCAGAGTCCTCGGGACGAGCGTCCACACCCTCAAGCGTCATTTCTGCCATTCGCGCTACCTTGCCTCTCCTTGGATGTAACCAATTAAAATGCCAGAGCCATTCTAGCCCATGCGTTTGCGTTTAAACGTCTCGGGCTAGAATGGCACGTTTTAATCTATTCCCCATCACCATGGTTGGGGTCTACGTCGAGATGTCAGGCTGAAGAACGCTCGCCTGAGGCCTTTACGCCTTAAGCGTGAGCACCGCACCGAAGGCGGTCGGGCCGCAATGGCTCGAGATGACGCCGCCGACCTGAGCCCAGGTAACGTCCTTAAAGCCCAGGTCATGCGTATAGACTTCCATGTCATCGCGCAGCTCCTGGGAAAGGCCTACCGAATACGCCAGGCCAATGTGCGAGTAGTCGATCTCGCCCTTCGCAACCATGTGGTCAATAAAGGCGCGGGCGCACTTGAGCATAGAGCCGCGGAACTTCTTGGTCGCCACAAACTTACCGCCCGTTACCTCAATGCAGGGCTTAATCTTGAGCAGGTGGGCGCCAAGGAATGCCACGTTGGACAGACGACCGCCTGCCTTAAGGAAGGCTAGGTCGGTAGGAACAAAGCCCAGCAGCACACGATCCATGACGGAATTCGTAAAAGCAAAGATCTCGTCGACGGTGGCATCGGGGTGAGCCTCGATGTATTTGGCGGTCTCGACGACAACGAGCGACTGGCCCACCGAGACAAAACGCGTGTCCATGGAGAACACGTAGTCGCGGCCCTTAGCTGCAATCTTGGAGGACTGATGCGAGCAGGTCGTGGCCTCGGAGTACGCAAGATGCAGAATGGTCGCATCGGGCTGCTCGGCATGGATACGGTCGTACACGTGAGCAAAATCTGCCGGCGCACAGCCGCTGGTCTTGGGCATCACGCCAAACTCGTTGCAGCGCGAATAAATCTCAAGCGGATCGATCGAACCGTCCTCGACGGTCTCGTCAGCAATCGTGACATGCATGGGCACGCGCACGATGCCGTAGCGCTCGCAGAGCTCTGGCGTCACATCCGAACCAGATTCAACCACGATTACGTATTTGCCCATTCTTATCACGACCCATCTCGACGTTGGTTTTTCAATATGTGACGCACGTGCCGCCGCACTGTTGCACAACGGCGTCCAAGCGCCAAAGAGACGCCGCCCCTTGCACACAACAAAGGACAGCGTCTCCCTGGAAAACTCCGTGCATCCTGAGATTCTACACGGTTTATTAAGGAGTGTTACTTATTCCGCAAACGGTCGCTATACGCGATAAACGGTAGCTGGCCGCGGTAACTGCGACACATTCCGCCCAGCAAGTCCAATCGTACTCCATGCACGGTTAATGCACGAGGCGGTAGAAATTCATCGATACCGCACCCTCGGCGTGCAGCTCCATCGCCGGAACCGCCGGCGAATAGGTCCGGCTCGTAAGTGCTGCCTCGCCGCCATTTGCAAAAATCTCGGCCATCGTAGTGTCCGAAAGCACGCGCAGGTCGCGAAGCTCGCTGAGCTCGATCGACCTCTGGTCGCGCCCATAGCCTTCGTCACCCATGTCGAGGGTAAGCATCCCGTCTGCATAGCGCACAAAGACACCCTTGCGGATTTCGAGCTCGATCACCTGGGCGCCCTCACAGGAAACCACAAGATCAAACAGGCGGCCCGGCTCCTCAACGGTTTCACCGCCTGTCGCGCAAACGCAGTCGCCACGCATCCTCTCAATCTCGTGCACCGGCTGCTGACAGAGCTTACCATCGCGCATGCTCAGTTCTCTCGGCACCGTCAACGCGCACTGCCACCCGCGTGCCACCGTCGGGCTTTTTGCCGTCGCATCGGGGCAACCCGACCACCCGATCATCAAGCGCCGACCCGCAGCATCCTCAAAAGACTGCGGTGCGTAGAAATCAAAGCCGGCATCGACCATCGGGGGCATGCCCTGCCCGGCGATCTTAAAACTCGGCGCCTCCCAATCGGCCTCGATGGGAAACCACACGCACTGGTGCGGATTGCGGTAACGCCATCCATCGGCGGACACACCCTGCGGACAGCAAACGAGAATAAGCTCACCATCGAGCTCAAACAGATCGGGGCACTCCCACATAAAGCCAAACTTCTCGCCCAACTCAATGCGCGTCGCATAGCTCCAGTCCTCTAGATCGCTCGAGGTATAGACAAGCACGCAGCCGCGGTCGTCTTTCGTACGAGCGCCCAGAACCATGTAGTAGATACCATCGTGTTCAAGGATTTTGGGATCACGCACGTGCGTACCGATATCGTCGGGGTAATCGACCGGCCCAACAGCCATGCGCTTCTCGCCCAATTCGTCGGGGTTCTCGGCAACCACATGAATCTGGTTTTGCTCACGGCCCGTCAACACGTAGTCGTAATCATCGCGGTCAAAGTGCTTGACGTTGCCGGTATAGAAGTAGTGAATCTTGCCGTCGTGTACAAAGGCAGAACCAGAATACGCTCCGCTCGAATCCAAATCGGAATCGGGGAACAGCACAGGGCCGCGATTCTCGTACGTCACAAAATCCTTTGTTGTCAGATGATTCCAAAGCACTGGACCGCCATGCGCAGCATCGAATGGATCGTATTGGTGATAGATGTGATACGTATCACCGATCTGCACCAAACCGTTGGGGTCGTTGAGCCAGCCAAGCTCAGGCTCCACATGGAACAGGAGCCTATCGGGGTCGGACGCGATGCGACCCGCCGTCTCATCCTGTCCGGCACGCCACTGCTCATAGTCCGCGCGTGTCACCTTATTTTTTTGATTAAACATCGCCGTTGACTTTCTCGTCTATGGGGAAGGACGCTCGACTCACACGAGTCGAACGCCCTTCCCCAAATGGACTTATCCTCAGATTACGCTGAACGGCTCAACTAGAAGCTGACATCGAAGCCAGCACCAGCGCCCTCTTCATCAGTGGTCGGCACGCCCTTTGCCTTGTTGTAGGCAAAGATCAAGACGATCGGCACGATAAAGGCGATGAGATTGCCAGCCACATACCACACGAGCGTCTCGGGCGTGACGATGAGCAGGCCAAGCACGCCGGTCAGACCCTGACCGATGGCGCGCACCTCAAAGAGCTTCACGAAGGCACCGCCGCAGCCTGCACCGATGCAAGCGCAGATGAACGGGATGATCGAGTAGCGCATGTTTGCAGCAAAGATTGCGGGCTCGGAGATACCGACCAGCGTCGGGATAAAGGACGACATGCAGATGTTGCGCTCTTTGGAATGCTTCTTGTGAATGAGGTACATGCCGATGGCGCCGCCGCCCTGGGCGATGATGGAAACCGACCAGATAGCCTGGATGTAGTTGAAGCCGGTCGTGGCAACGAGGTTTGCCTCGATACCCTGGATGAACTGATGCGTACCGGTAACGACGAGCGGCTGCAGGAACGCGGCGAAGACAAAGGCGCCAAAGACGCCCATCCTGTTGTACAGGACATCGATTACGCCAGCGAGGACGTCGCCGATCAGGTTGCCGAGCGGGCCGAACACGGTGAACAGGGCAACGTTAGCAAGAATCAGGGTAACGGTCGGGACAAAGACAAACGAGACGACCTCGGGGATGTACTTCTGGGCAATCTTTTCGACCTTGGCCATAAACCAGGCAGTCAGGATTGCAGGGAACACGCCGCCCTGGAAAGCAACCATGGGAATGGAGAGCGGACCAAAGTTCCAGTACTCAGCACCCGTCGGGTCCATAACGAACGTGTTGCGGTTCATAAGGCTCGGGTGAACCATGACGATACCGACGAGGATGCCCAGAATCGGGTTACCGCCAAAACGCTTCACCGCGCTGTACATAACCAGGACAGGCAGGTAGTCAAACGTGGTGGCGATAATGGCAAAGAAGCTTGCGAGGTTCTTGAGGAACTCGCTGTGGTCGGCAAGGCTGCCCTCCATGCCAAAGAGGCCGTTGGCAACGATCAGCGACTTAAGGCCGATGATGATAGCAGCGCCGACGAAAGCGGGAATGATGGGGATAAAGATATCCGAGAATACCTTGAGGACCGAGAAGAACTTGCCCTTCTTGTCCGCCTCGGCGCCCTTGACCTCGGAAGCGCTGATCTCCTTAACGCCCGTCAGAGCCATAAACTCATCGTAGACCTTGTTGACGGTACCGGTACCGAAGATGATCATGAGCTGGCCGCTGTTGTACAGCACGCCCTTGACGCCATCGATGTTCTCGAGCTCGGCCTTGTTGTACTTGCTCGTATCCTTGAGCACCAGGCGCAGACGCGTAACGCAATGCGTGGCGCCCTCGATGTTCTCCAGACCGCCGACGTTATCGACGACTTGCTGAGACACTACTTTGTAGTCCATGTTCCTCTCCATTCCCTTACGAAATCATAAAACGTTTTGATGCCATTACAGAGACGCGATCGTTGCATTTGCGCACTTGAGCGTTCCGTCGGTGACCGTCAGCGCCACACCCTGGCCCTGCTTATTGCAGAAGCGCGCGTTAAGCGCAACATCATCGACAAAGACGGTCGCGATATCGTCGTCAACGACCAGGCGCACATGATGAGTGCCCTCGCCCTTAAAGAACAACGGACGCTCGAGGCCCATGTTGTTGACCTGGAACCACGGATACTGGGGGGCCGCCGTAAACTCGAGCTTGCCCTCACGCAGGTTGGCGCGGAACTCATAGGCAAGACCGGACTCGGCGTCCTCGGCAAACTTCACCGAGAAGCCGGCAGCGTCACCGGCGAGCTCGATGTCGGCATCGAGCATATAGGTGGAACCGGCATCCGCGGCGAGCACCTGCTCGACCTTGCCCGACTCGCAGGAAAGCTCAAAGGCCTCGACTGCCTTAGCCTCGCCAAAGGCGCCAAGCATGCTGTCAGGGAGCTTGGTGCCGAGCGTTCCGTCGGCACGCTGAACGATCTCGAGGGGCATAAAGGTGCCACCCCACAGGTAAGAGCTGGGGTCGCCGCCCTCGTCACGCGTAGGAACCCAACCAAAGAGAACGCGGCGCTCGCCATCAAATGCGGTACGCGCGGCATAGTACGCGCGGCCATCGAAGGAATCGTCCGCAGGAGTGATCCAAGGACCGTTGATGGAGCGAGACATGCGATAACGGGTCTTGTTGCCATCACTGTACTCGGAGAACACCAGATACCACCAGTCGCCCATCTTAAAGAGATCAGGCATCTCGAACATGGTGTACAGGCCCGGATTCCACCAGTCGCCCTGGAACTCCCAGGTATCCAGGTCCTTGGAGGTGAACTTGACCAGACGACCGGTCATCAGACGCTTGTCCTCGCCCACACGCGTGCCGAGGATGAGCATGTACTCTTCGTTCTCCTCATCCCAAAGCACAAAGGGATCGCGCCAGTTGCGGTCATCGTAACCTTCCTGGGGCGGAAGCAGCGTCTCGGCGATGTTCTTCTCCCACTTGACGGCGTCGTCACTCGTTGCGTGAAGAAGAACCTGCTTCATCAAGCGTGCGCGGACCTTATCGCGATTGCAACCAGTGTAGAGCGCATGGTACTTGTCGCCCACCTTAAACACCGTGCCGGCATAAACATACTGGTCGACTTCCTCGTCGCCGCCACGCTCAAGGCTCTCGCCAAAGTCCTTGTAGTTGACGAAATCCTTGGTCGTCGCGAGTGCCCAACCAAACGGCTCTCCGAAAGGACCGGGGTTTCGCGTGTCACGCTGGTGATAGAGATAGAACGTGCCGTCCTCGCCGTACGGCATGATGTCGCCTACCCAAATTCCCTCAGGCTGGTAATACACCTTGTGCATCCGAGACTTCCTTTCCCACAAGATACTAACTCGGTACAACTGCAAGATATGTCAATCGTTTTCATATGTCAAACGTTTTCACACTAATACGTCTTTTCGCAGTTCCAGTCGTCGGCAAACGGTTGACATATGCCGGCGAACGGTCATCAGAGGCGTTTGAAGAATTCTTTTGGCACGGGATGAACTACGCGGTTTTGCCCTCAATGAGTTCAACGGGGAGCTTGGTATTCGATTCGGGCTTTTCACCGTTAACAAGAGCGATGATGGATTGCGCCGCGAGCTCTCCGATGCGATCGATATCTTGACGAACGGTTGTTAAGTCAGGCATAAACGTCATAGTGCGGCGGGCGCCATCCGCGCCCACGACCTTAATATCGTCCGGAGCGCTCAAGCCGCGCCGCTTCATCACGTTGAGGCAGATGGCCGCCATCGTGTCGTCTCCCGCAAAGATGCCGTCAATATCGGGGTTCTCATCGAGGATCTTCGCAACGACCGCACTCTTTTCGTCGTCGGACTTAACGAACTCGACCTCACGGACAAGCGCGGGCAAACCGGCCTGCTCCACAACATCGTGGTAGGCATCGGTACGCTTATTGGCAGGCATGCGCATGCGGCTATTGTTGCGCAGGCACAAGATGCGCGAACACCCGTCATCAATCAGGCGACGCGTGGCAAGTTCGCCGATGCCATAGCTGTCGCTCGCAATCTGAACAGAGGTCTCGCCAAGGTCGCAGTCGATACCAACCAGACTCAAGCCCATCTCGGCATACGCCTCGGCACCGATATTAAGCGAGTTGACGATGACGCCATCAACCATATTGCGCCGAAGCATGTCGATATAAGAGCGCTCAAGCTCGGGTCGATTGGCGCTATTGCACAGCAGCATCTTAAAACCGTTTTCGGCCAGGGTATGCTCAATGACTTGAACCACTTGGGCATGAAACGGACTGCTGACATAGGGGACGATCATACCGATAAGATTCAGGCGACCGTTGAGCATGGCACGAGCGATATCGTTGGGCGTATAGTTGATGCGCTTCATCGCGGCATGGACCTTATCGCGGGTCTCTTGGCTAATATAGCCGCGATTATTAAGCACGCGAGATACCGTAGTAGGCGAAACCCCCGCCACCGCTGCAACTTCCTTGATGCCAGGCTTAGCCGAATCCTTAGAACGAGCGCCCTCGCGAGCCATAGCACCCTCCCCCATCAACATATCATACGTTTACATACGAACAAAGCATACCCCAACAAGAGCGGGAAGACGGTAACAGTACAAGTAAGTAAACGACTCATCCAAATAATTAGGAGAGTTCCGCCTAAAGGGTGACTACACAGGACCCCCGCCGGGGCTGTTTGGGCTATCTCCCAAAAAATTCCGCAGGACGCAAAGAGGCTCGCCGCACGAAGTGCGCAGCGAGCCTCTTTGCATGTCCGAGGACACCAATTTAATTTAGCGTGGTTCCCTAAAGGACGACAACGCAGGAGACCCGGCAAGGCCGGGAGCACTTTGTCTCGCAAACATTCCGCAGCCGCGAAGCGGCGAGGACGTTTGAGAGGCAAAGTGCGTAGGCCTTACCGGGTCTCCGGTGGGAGTTGAGTCCCTTTAGAACTTGTCGTGGAAGGTACGCGCAATGACCTCGTCCTGCTGCTCCTTGGTGAGCGTGTGGAAGTTCACGGCGTAGCCGGAAACGCGGATGGTCAGCTGCGGATACTTCTCGGGGTGAGCCTGAGCGTCGAGCAGCGTCTCACGGTTGAAGACGTTGATGTTCAGGTGGTGACCACCCTTCTCGGCGTAAGCGTCGAGCATGTGGACCAGGTTATCGGCCTGAGTCTCGGAAACTTCAGAAACCTTCATAATGTGTCTCCTTCGATCGATAGGCGCCGGCCGAAACCGGCGCACTAATCAGTAATCGTTATTGTTAGTATAGCACTAACAATAGTTACTCGCCCAGCTGATCAAGGTCGATATCGCCAAAGAACACCTGATCCTCCTTGCCGAGCGCACTCGGGATGATGGAGAAGGTGTTGGAGATGCCGTCCTGAGCATCGCGGAACGGGAGCTTGGAAACCGAAGACAGCGAAGCGATGGCGCCGTGGCTATCGCGCTTGTGCATGGGGTTAGCACCCGGGGCGAACGGCTGGCCAGCCTTGCGGCCGTCGGGCGTGGAGCCGGTCTTCTTACCGTACACGACGTTGGAGGTAATGGTCAGAACCGAGGTCGTGGGCACGGAGTTGCGGTAGGTGTCGTTCATGCGGATGTACTCCATGAACTGGTGCACAACGTCGTGAGCGATCTGGTCGACGCGGTCGTCGTCGTTACCGTACTTGGGGAACTCGCCCTCGGTCTCGAAGTCGACGATGATGCCGTTCTCATCACGGACGGGGTGGACCTTGGCGTACTTGATGGCGGACAGGGAGTCAGCCACGACGGAAAGGCCAGCGATGCCCGTAGCGAACCAGCGGTGCACGTGCTTGTCGTGCAGAGCCATCTGGATGCGCTCGTAGCAATACTTGTCGTGCATGTAGTGAATGATGTTCAGCGAGTTGACGTACACGCCAGCGAGCCACTTCATCATGTCGTTGTACTTGGCCACAACGTCGTCGTAATCGAGCGTATCGCCCTCGACGGCGCGATACTTGGGGCCGACCTGCTTCTTGGAGACCTCGTCAACACCGCCGTTGAGTGCGTACAGCAGGCACTTGGCCAGGTTGGCGCGAGCGCCGAAGAACTGCATCTCCTTGCCGATGCGCATGGAGGACACGCAGCAGGCGATGCCGTAGTCGTCGCCATGATAGACGCGCATGAGGTCGTCGTTCTCGTACTGGATCGAGGAGCTGGCGACAGAAGTCTTGGCGCAGAACTTCTTGAAGTTCTCGGGCAGACGGGTCGACCACAGAACGGTCATGTTGGGCTCGGGGCTGGTGCCCATGTTCTCGAGCGTGTGCAGGTAGCGGTAGCTCATCTTGGTAACGAGCGTACGGCCGTCGACACCCATGCCGCCGATGGACTCGGTGACCCACTGCGGGTCGCCGGTGAACAGGGCCTGGTACTCGGGGGTACGGGCAAACTTGACCATGCGGAGCTTCATGATGAAGTGATCCACGAACTCCTGGATCTGCTCCTCGGTGAAGGTACCGTTGGCAAGGTCGCGCTCAGCGTAGATGTCGATGAACGTAGAGGTACGGCCGATGGACATAGCAGCGCCGTTCTGCTCCTTGACGGCAGCAAGGTAGGCGAAGTACATCCACTGGATGGCCTCCTGCGTGTTGGTAGCAGGGTTGGAAATGTCGAAACCATAGGTCTCGGCCATCATCTTGAGCTCGCCGAGGGCGCGGATCTGCTCCTGCAGCTCCTCACGATCGCGGATGTTGTCGGCGGTCATGACCGTCGGGGTGGAAGCCTTCTGGGCCTCCTTGTCCTTGATCAGGTAGTCGACGCCGTACAGGGCAACACGACGGTAGTCGCCGATGATGCGGCCGCGGCCATAGCCATCGGGCAGACCGGTGATGATGTGAGCCGAGCGGCAAGCACGCATCTCGGGGGTGTAAACATCGAAGACGCCAGCGTTGTGGGTCTTGCGCTCGAAGGTGTAGCGCTCGACAACGTTCTCATCGACCTTATAGCCGTGCTGGCTGGCAGCCTGGCAAGCGATGCGGATACCGCCGTTGACGTGCAGCGCGCGCTTGAGCGGCTTGTCGGTCTGGAGACCGACGATGGTCTCCTTGTCGCGATGGGCGTTATCGATGTAGCCAGCGGGGTGGCTCACGATACCCGTGACGGTCTTGGTGTCCATATCGAGGACACCGCCCTGCTCGCGCTCCTTGAGCAGCAGGTCGAGAACCTCGCCCCACAGCTCCTTGGTACGCTCGGTCGGGCCGGCGAGGAACGACTCGTCGCCCTCGTAGGGGGTGTAGTTCTTCTGGATGAAGTCTCGGACGTCAACCTCTCCCGTCCAAATGCCTTCCTTGAAGCCTTCCCATGCCTCCTGCATTGTGTAACCACGCTCCTAGTTACGTGTAATGCGGCGCTCTCTCACACCGCTGCTTATTGAATTCTTGAATTTTCGGTTTGCACTACCGGCTTCTTCCGTTCTTCACCACACGTTGGTGCAGAGAAAAACGTTTGTCCACCTTGGAACTACAACCCAAAACCCAAGATTTCACCCGTCTGAGAAGGATAACATAGCGACCCTCTCCATCTGGGCTGTTATATGTTTCTTTTTTTATATCATAAAGGCGTTTTTTACAAACCCGCAGGAAATGCGAGCGCGAACAACTACCGTTCACCGATTTGTATGGTATTTTTCCTTGCCTTTGTACGACGTTCGCTCTAGCTGTTATGCCAGCTTTAGCAGGGTAAAGTGTCCCAGAGACCCTACAGAAACTGCAGGGCGGCCACGGGATCCCCCGTGGCCGCCCTGTGGCGTAGCTAGTTTTTAGCTTTGATTGCCGCTTGGCATTAGGCGGCTGCGGCGGCCTTGTCGGTCGTTGTCTTGCTATCGCCGTTGCCCTGGCCCTCAAAATGCTTGTAGCACCAGCTGGTGACCAGCGGGGTCAAAATAGCCGTCACGATTGCGCAGGCAGCAACCTGTGCCGTAGCCGTCGCGAGCACCGCACCGCCGTACAAGGCCTCGTTGACGCTTGCCATGGCAGCAGGCGTGGCCACATTGGCTCCGGCGCAGCTCGAAATGGCCGCACCTGCGACACCCGTACCGCCCGTGAGCTTATCGACCGCGATAACGGGAATTGCAAAGACCACCGAGCAGATCACGCCGAGCAGAATACCGGGGAGACCGCCATTAATGAGCTGGCCAAAGGTCATGGTCGAGCCCATGGCAAAGAAGACGAGCACGATGACGGCGGAAAGTGCCGGTGCCATCATCTTCTTAAAGCTCGGGAAGAGGTTGCCCAGAATAATGCCGACGACGATCGGCAGGATGGCGCCCACGAGCGACCAGCCGATCGGAGCCTGACCGGCAGCGCCGAGCACGATCATCGTGACCGGAGGGCCGACAACCAGCGTGGTGATGGCGACGGCGCCACGCTCGGCCTCATTGCCCATGGTGCCCATCAGACCAGCGTACATAGCGTTGTTGGCGCCGGTGCAAGCCGCCAGCATCACCATGGCAGAGATGCCAAACAGGTTGTCGTTGAACACATAAAGGATGAGCAGCGACACGGCAACGACCACGATCTGCTTGACGGCGATGATGATGGCGCCGCGTGCAGCGGCGGCAGGAGCACTCTTAAACGAAATCGTCGTACCGACGATGAGCAAAAAAGCGCCCACGAGCGGGCCTGCGCCCTGCTGGGTCATACCAAGCGTAAAGCTGCCGAGCGTTTTGAACAGGTCGGGGAATAGCGTGTTGAGCAGGCAGCCCAGCAAAAGCGGCACCAAAATATTGGCTCCCGGGATGGAGGACATCTTAAAGAACGGCTCCTTTGCCGCCGGCGCCTCCACCGCAGTCGATTCACTCATATATATCTCCTTTGGATGCATGCGAATCGTAGCCGCACGCGCCTATGTCAGAAAGAAGGCGACGGTCCCGAGTCGCAGGAGCCGTCGCCGAATAATCATCGCGGGGTATTACCCGTCCAGGACGATGCCGCCGTCGCAGTCACCGATCTCGCCGTTCACGAAGCTGGCGAGGTCGGAAGCGAAGAACAGCACCATCTGCGCAGGCTCGCTGGCCTGGGCAGCGCGGCCCAGAGGAATACCGTTGATGATGCGCTGAGAGTTCTCGTCAGAGAGAATCGAGGTCATATCGGTCAACGTGAGCGACGGGCACACGGCGTTGCAGCGAACGCCAAACTTGCCGCCCTCCTTGGCGACCGCCTTGGTAAGGCCGTTGACACCGGCCTTGGAGCTCGCGTAGGCAGCGGTGCCAAGCAGGCCGCCGCCGATCTTGCCAGCAACGGAGCTCACGTTGACGATAGTGCCGGCATGCGCCGCCTTAAAGTGCGGGTACACGGCGTTCATCATAGTGAAGGTACCGTTGAGGTTGATATCGATAGTGCGGCGCCACTCGGTGTCATCGATCTCGTCGAACTTCTTGGTGCTGATGACGCCAGCGCAGTTAATCAAGATGTTGGTTTGCGGCAGGTCCGTAAAAATCTGCTCGACGGTCTCGCGCGCCTTGGGCGCATCGGCGACATCGAGCTGATAGAACTTGTTGCCCTCGCCAAGCTCGGCCACTGCGGCCTCGCCCTTAGCAGCGTTCCTTGCGATGAGCGCGACGTGTCCGCCGCCCGCGACGATGCCCTTGGCGATCTCGAGGCCAATGCCCTGAGTGCCACCCGTGACAATCGCGGTCTTACCCGTGAAGTCAAATGCCATGACTCCATCCCCCTTTATGTAAGGTGTCTCCTTGCGGGAAGTTGGAGCATCGCACGTGGCGATTATATGAGTCCCAGTCGTCATGGTGGTGACAACCCCTCGCCTAACCGCGGGCATAATAGTTCTTTGAAACGCTTCAGCAATTGAATGATTTTAAGTCTTTATTCGCTCTTTATATTGCCTAGCGGCCAAGTAGATTTTTTGGGACATGCCTAGAAATCTACCGAATGGGATGGTTGAGCTGGGGTATCATCTTTCACCGGAAATAGTTTCTAGTGTTAGGGGTTTTTGGTGGAAGATACCGATTTCCGTGAGCTTGGGCGTCAGCTCCTTACCGAGTTCGGCAGTATGCATCAGCGCATTTCACGCTTTGCGGACAAAGCCCTCGGCGGCGAGATGGCCGTCATGCGCGCCCTCATACTCGCCGGCGGTTCGCTCACGCCGAGCGAACTCGCTGATCGTGCCTGGGTCTCGAGCGCCCGCATCGCCAATATCCTACGCGCTCTCGAGGCCAAGGGCTGGGTCGAGCGCGAGCACTCAAAGACCGACCGTCGTCGCGTACACGTCACGGTGACCGACAAAGGATTCCAGGATCTCGAAATCAAACGTCGGGAATTCGAGAAGCGCACCGCGGCTTTCCTCGAGCAGCTCGGCGAAACAGATACCCAAGAGATGGTGCGTCTTCTAAGGCGTGCCAACGAAATTATCGACCGCAATCAAGAAAGGAGAGATGCCGAGTGAGGATTCTCAAGCTCTTTAAAAAGCATATCTTGGCACTGATCGCAGCTATCGTACTTATCGTAATCAGCTGTAACGCCGATCTGGCGCTGCCTACCTATATGAGCGATATCGTCGACGTGGGCGTGCAGCAGGGAGGCATCGCCTCGCCCGTGCCCGACACCATCCGCGCCGAATCGCTCGACGACCTTGAGCTCTTTATGAACGCCAAAGATGCCAAGACAGTAGAAGCTGCGTTTGGCAAGGCAGACAAAAATGGCATTCGCGCGTACAAGGGCACCGAGGAGGAGCGCGCCGACGGCGGCAAAATTGCCGACATTATGAGCCTGCCCGAGACTGTCGTCCTTTCGCTCAACCAGGGCATTGACGCCGACTCCATGGGTGACATGATGGGCTCGTCCAGCGAGAAAGACAACAACGCTGCCCAGGCCATGCCCACCCCGGAGCAAATGGCAGCGATGACGCCCGAGCAGCTCGCCGAGATGCAGCAGAAGGCCGCAGCGGCGCAGAACATGCAAAAGCAGATTGATGCCGACGGCGGTAAGATCACCATGAAGAGCCTACGTCTAGGCGTTGAAGGCGATCTGATCGACCAGAGCAAGCTCATCGAGGGCGCCAACCAGATGGCGGACAAAATGGGCTCCATGTCGGGCTCCATCGTCACCCAGCGCGCCGTGAGCTATGTACAGGACGAGTACAAGGCACAGGGCATCGACCCAGCCGACGTGCAGAACGCCTACCTGAGCCACATGGCGACCACGATGTTTGGGCTGTGCCTGGTGTCGCTCGTCGCCACCATTCTGACCGGTGCCGTGGCGTCGCGCACCGCCTGCTCCATCGCCCGCGACCTGCGCCGCGAGACCTTCAACAAGGTTATGCACTTCTCACCGGCCGAGGTGGGCAAGTTTAGCCAGGCCTCGCTCATTACCCGCTGCACCAACGACATTCAGCAGATCCAGATGGCCGCAACCCTGTTTATCCGCATGTGCCTGATGGCCCCCGTCATGGGCATCGTCGCCGTCATGCGCGTCCTGGCCAACCACACCGGCTTGGAGTGGACCATCGCCGTGGCCATCATCGCGGTCTCGGCCGTCGTCGGCGTGCTTATGGGCCTCACCATGCCCAAGTTCAAAAAGATGCAGAGCTTTGTGGACCGCGTGAACCTTACCGCCCGCGAGCTGCTCGACGGCCTGATGCCCATCCGCTCGTTCAACCGCGAGGAGCATGAGCTCGAGCGTTTTGACAAGGCTTCGCTCGACCTGATGACCACGCAGCTCTACACCAACCGCGCCATGAGCTTTATGATGCCGCTCATGATGCTCGTCATGAACTGCATCACCGTGCTCATCGTCTGGTTTGGCGCGCAGGGCGTGTCCGACGGCGTGATGCAGGTCGGCAACATGATGGCGTTTATCTCCTACACCATGCAGATCGTCATGGCGTTTATGATCCTCACCATGGTTTCGGTCATCCTGCCCCGTGCCGAAGTCGCAGCCGAGCGCGTGGAAGAGGTCATCACCTGCCCCACGAGCATCAACGACCCCGCCTCGCCCAAACTGCCCACGGCCAGCGCGCCGCGCGGTGAGCTCACCTTCCGCGACGTGAGCTTCCAGTATCCCGATGCCCGCGCCGACGTCATCAGCGGCGTGAACTTCACCACGCATGCCGGTCAGATGCTCGGCATCATTGGCTCCACGGGCTCGGGCAAGTCCACGCTCGTACAGCTGATTCCGCGCTTATACGACGTCACGGGCGGCAGCATTTCGCTCGACGGCATCGACGTGCGCGACATGACCCTTTCCGAGCTTCGCCGCCGCATTGGTTACATCCCGCAACAGGGTCGCCTGTTCTCGGGCACCGTCGAGAGCAACCTCAAGTTTGCCGGCGACATGGTGAGCGATGATGACATGCACCGGGCGGCACGCATCGCCCAGGCCGAGGACTTTATCGCCGAGCGCGAGGGCGGCTACGACTCCCCCATTAGCCAGGGCGGCTCCAACGTCTCGGGTGGTCAGCGCCAGCGTCTGGCCATCGCCCGCGCGTTGGCCAAAAAGCCCGAGGTTGTGGTGTTCGATGACTCGTTTAGTGCCCTCGACTACAAGACCGACGCGCGCCTGCGCGAGGAGCTGGCCAAAAACGTTACCGACGCCGCACTCGTGGTCGTGGCCCAGCGCATCGCGACCATCATGCACGCCGACCAGATTATCGTGCTCGACGACGGCCACGTGGTGGGCACCGGTACGCACGAGGAGCTGCTGCACAGCTGCCCGGCGTACCTGGAGATCGCACAGTCGCAGCTTTCCGCCGAAGAGCTGGGGCTTACCCAAGAAGAAATTGCAGCTGTCACGGAAGGAGGCGAGCGCTAATGGCAGACGAGACCAAGACTCAGATTCCCAAGCCCACCCGCCAGCGTGGTCCCATGGGCCGCATGGGCGGCATGCGTCGCGGCGAAAAGGCCAAGGACTTTAAGGGCACCATGAGGCAGCTGCTCGGCTATATCGGCCAGCACAAGATTGCCGTGTTTGCCGCCGTCGCCTTTGCCGTGTGCTCGGTCATCTTTAACATTGTGGGACCCAAGGTGCTCGGCCAGGTTACGACCAAGCTGTTCGAAGGCCTGGTCGCCAAGGTCAACGGCACCGGCGACGTTGACTTTGACTGGATCGCCAAGACGCTCGGCTTTTTGCTCTGCCTGTATCTGGCGAGCTCTGTCTGCAGCCTGGTCCAGGGCTGGCTCATGACCGGCGTCACGCAAAAGATCTGCTACCGCATGCGCAAGGAAATCGCCGCCAAGATTGCCGTCGTGCCGATGAGTTACTTCAACGGCCACAGCAAGGGAGACGTACTCAGCCGCATCACCAACGACGTCGATACGCTGGGTCAGTCGCTCAACCAGAGCGTGACGCAGCTCATCACGTCGGTGACGCAGATTATCGGCGTGCTCGTCATGATGCTTTCGATCAGCCTGCCGCTTACCGGCGTCACCGTGCTCACGCTGCCGGCCGCCGCGATTATCTTGACCGTAATGATTCACTTCTCGCAGCCGTACTTCCGCGAGCAGCAGCAGGTTCTGGGCGCCGTCAACGGCATTATCGAGGAGGACTTTGCCGGCCAGAACGTCATTCAGGTGTTCGACCGCGCCGAGGCCTCGATCGAAGAGTTCGACCGTCAAAACGACCGCCTCTTTATTAGTGGCTGGCGCTCGCAGTTCCTGTCGGGCCTGATGATGCCGCTTATGAGCCTGGTGGGTAACATGGGCTACGTGGGCGTTGTCGTGGTGGGCGCACAGCTCGCACTGACCGGCAACGCCACGCCCGGCGACATCCAGAGCTTTATCCAGTACGTTCGCAACTTTACGCAGCCCGTGCAGCAACTGGGCAACGTGAGCAACACGATGCAGTCGATGGCAGCCGCCACCGAGCGCGTCTTTGAGTTCCTGGCCGCGCCCGAGGAGGAGCAGAAAGCCGACGCGCAGATTCCCGAAAAGCGCCCCGGCCATGTGGAGTTTGATCACGTCAAGTTTGGCTATACGCCCGACAAGACCATCATCCACGACTTTAGCTGCGAGGCGCAGCCCGGCCAGACCATCGCCATCGTCGGTCCTACCGGCGCCGGCAAGACCACGCTCATTAAGCTGCTGCAGCGCTTCTACGATGTGGACGGCGGTTCGCTGCGCGTCGAGGGTGTCGACGTGCGCGACTGGGACCGCGCGGCGCTGCGCGGCGAGTTTGCCATGGTGCTGCAGGATACCTGGCTGTTTAACGGCACCATCCGCGAGAACATCCGCTACGGACGCCCCGATGCAAGCGATGCCGAGGTCGAAGCCGCTGCACGCGCCGCACGCTGCGATCACTTTATCCATACGCTCGCCGGCGGCTACGACTTTATGATCAACGAGGAAGGCACCAACCTGTCGCAGGGCCAGCGCCAGCTCGTGACCATTGCCCGTGCCATTTTGGCCGACCGCCCGGCGCTAATTCTGGACGAGGCAACCTCCAACGTTGACACTCGTACCGAGGAGCTTATTCAGCGTGCCATGGATGCGCTGATGCAGGGCCGTACCAGCTTTGTTATCGCGCACCGCCTGTCCACGATCCGCAACGCCGACGTGATCCTGGTAATTCGCGACGGCGATATCGTCGAGAAGGGCACGCACGACGAGTTGCTCGCCCAGGGCGGCTTCTACGCCGATCTGTACAACTCGCAGTTCGACGAGGCGGCGTAAATTCTGCCGCGGGGAACGAATAACGCCCGAGAACGGGGGCGCAGGACAACCTGCGCCCCCGTTTTTGCTCTGCGGCCCTCAAACCGCCTCCCCTGGGACCTGATTGACAGCCCCTTCGAGGCCCCGTGGGCAAAAAATGGCAAATATGAGTACTGTTACCCTTTTAGTAACAGCCAAAACAGCCCCAAATGCCGTTTTCACGGCTTACACGCGTCCCTAAATTGATCAAACAGCCCTATAGCGGACTTATATGTGTTTGCGTTAATGAACATATTTTGCTGTTATGTCTATTATTTTGCGAAGGCAATATGCTACTAAGCTAGCAACCGTACTCATATTTGGCATTTTTTGCCCACAGGGTGTTTCCTGGGGAACCGACAATAGCCTTAGGGTCCCGCGCGACGCCACTCCCTCCCGGTATCCGCCGACGTTCCCCCATATAAAACCTGCCAAAATAAACCTGTCCCTTTTGGCAGGTTTCGGGGTGGCAAGGGCTTGCACTTTAGCGTGCGACAGCGGATAATGCCGAGCATTCGAGAATACGCTTATTGCTCTTTCTATAGATTGAGGAGGCCCCTATGGCCATGGAATTCAAACGCAGGCTGCCGATCCCCATGGAGATCCGCGAGGAAATGCCGCTTTCCGCCGAGCTTACCGCTAAGAAACAGGCATTCGACTCCGAGGTCGCCAAGGTCTTTACCGGCGAGGACGCACGTAAGGTGCTCATCATCGGCCCGTGCTCTGCCGACCGCGAGGATTCGGTGCTCGAGTATATGAACCGACTGGCCAAGACCGCCGAAGAGGTCAAGGACAAGCTCATCATCATTCCGCGCGTCTACACCAACAAGCCGCGCACCAAGGGCACCGGCTACAAGGGCCTGCTGCACAACCCCAACCCCGAGGCTCCCGACGACCTGCTCGAGGGCGTCAAGGCCATCCGCCACATGCACCTGCGCGTTATTGAGGAAACGGGCTTCTTTACCGCCGATGAGATGCTCTACCCGTCCAACTACCAATACCTCGTCGACCTGCTGAGCTATGTTGCCGTGGGTGCACGCTCGGTCGAGAACCAGGAGCATCGCCTGGTGTCGAGCGGCATTTCGGTACCCGTCGGCATGAAGAATCCCACTGCCGGCTCTACCACCGTTATGCTCAACTCCATTTACGCCGCGCAGGCGCACCAGAGCTTCATCTTCCGCAACTGGGAGGTCGAGTGCGACGGCAACCCGCTCGCACACGCCGTTATGCGTGGCTACATCGGTCTCGATGGGCGCACCTACCCCAACTACCACTATGAACACCTGGAACGCCTGGCCGAACGCTATACCGAGCATGCCGGCTATGCCAATCCGGCAGCGGTCATCGACTGCAACCACGACAACTCGGGCAAGCGTCCGCTGGAGCAGTATCGCATTTGCAAGGAGGTGCTCGACAGCTGCCGCCGCAACGAGTCCATCTCCAAGCTGGTCAAGGGCTTTATGATCGAGTCCTACCTGGAGGACGGCAACCAGCCGGTCGACGGCGGTGTCTTTGGCAAGTCGATCACCGACCCGTGCCTGGGCTGGGAAAAGACCGACTACCTCATCCGCGAGATCGCGGAACGGGTGTAGGTTACGGCGTTTTACCAGACGCCGTAACGGCTCGACGCTGCGCGGGTCGCATTTGGACAATCTGACGTTCAACTTCAAGGGCGCGACCAGAAGGTCAGCGCCCTTTCGTTTCACGTCACCTTGCCTCAAATGCGACCCGCTCGCTGTCCGTCCTCTGCCTGCGGCGTTGTCTTGCTCCGGATGCGGCAGTTAGGGACGCTCCTTTTCTGCCGGCGGTTTGGGACACTCCTTGGGTAGCC
>CABRZT010000037.1:0-23970 GCA_902475595.1 uncultured Collinsella sp.
TTGCGATCCAGAATGCCGATGCCACTCGTACGCTCAATAAAGTTGGGCGTGGAGAGCAGCATGTCGACGAGTTCCTGAACCTCGGAGCGCAGCTGGTGGATGGTCGTGAGCGTGGAAAGCTTCTGCTCGGCCAAAATGTCGCGACGCACGCCGCCGATCACGTTGAGACCGTAGGTCTTGCGGTGACCGGAGAGCTTCTCGGCCAGATCCATGGACTTCTCGCGGACGCGGAAGAACTGCTGGAAGCCGGAGTCGAAGCCCGTGTAGTGCGACGCAAGGCCAATGTTGAGCAGATGCGAGTGCAGGCGCTCGACCTCGAGCATGATGGCGCGGATGTACTGGGCGCGCGGCGGGACATGGATGCCCTGGGCGCGCTCGACGGCCTCGGCATAGGCCACCGAGTGGGCGCAGCCGCAGATGCCGCAGATGCGGTCGGCGAGGAAAGTCACGGCGTCATAGTTCAAGCGCGTCTCGGCGACCTTCTCCATGCCGCGGTGCACGTAGAACAGACGGTAGTCGGCGTCGACGATCGTCTCGCCCTCAACGAACAGGCGGAAGTGGCCGGGCTCGTCGGAGGTAATGTGCAGCGGGCCCATGGGGACGAGCGTGGTCTCCTTGCCCTTGGTGTCGGCCAAGAATTCGTAGTTTTCCATGTCGCTCGCGGGGGCGGGGCGGAAACGGTAATCCATCGAATCCTTGCGCAACGGGTACAGCCCGCTGGGCCAATCGTCGGGAAGCACCAGGCGACGGCGGTCGGGCAGACCCTCGGGAATCAGGCCGAACATATCGCGCAGCTCGCGCTCGCCCCACACGCAGGCGGGGACGAACGGCGTCACGGACGGGAACGTCATCTTGGCGGGGTCGACCTCGGCACGCACGGTAACCCAGCCGGGGTCCTCCCCCTCCATGGAGATGACGTAGTACACGGCGTAACGGCCGCACAGGGAGCGCTCGTCGTTGCCGACAATCACGGGAATCCAGCCGTAGCGCTCGTAGTACAGGTAGTGGACGGCCTCGGGCAGACGGTCCAGCTTGACGGTGATCGTCAGCTGGTCCTCGCACTGCCACTCAACCTTCTCGATAGCGCCCGGCACTGCGGCGCGCAGGGCCTCGACGTGGCTTTCGCAACGACGAGCGTAGTCCTTCTTTTCAGGTTCTGCCATGGTGCTAATTCACCTCGCTTGTCTTGGTCTGGGAACTGAACACCATGCGGTAGAGAGGAGCCTCGTGGAGCTCTTCGACGCTCTGGTTCAAAACGACGGACGCTGCATCCTCGACGCCGCTCGTGATGGCGACCGGGGTGGCGATACCGAACCACATGACCACGATCGCGAGGGCGATCTCGGGGATGATCATGAGGGCGGGCACCTCGTGGCGCTTCATGCCCTCGGGCGCCTTGCCGAAGATGGACTTGAGCGCGATGCCGGTAAGGGCAAAGTACACGCCGGTGAGGCCAATGGCCACGAGCACGACCACCCAGATGGGACCGGACTGGACGCCGGCCACGAAGGTGAGGAACTCGGAGATGAACAGGGCGAACGGCGGGAAGGCGGCGAGCGCGAGCAGGGCGATGATGGTGAGCGCTGCCGTGACGGGAGCGATCTCGACGACGCCCTTGATCTTGTTCAGGTCGCGGGTGTGGTAGATGTGCTGGATGTTACCGGCCATGCAGAAGGCGAGCGCCTTCGTGAAACCGTGGAAGATGCAGTGCAGCAGGCAGGCGGCGATACCGAGCGGACCACCGATACCCAGGCACAGCGCGACCACGCCGACGTTGTCGACGGAGGAGTACGCGAAGCGGCGCTTGATATCGTCCTGCTTAAAGATGCACAGGGCGGCCACCAGGATGGACAGCGTGCCCAGGATGAGCAGGAGCGTACGCGGATAGGTGTCGCCCACCGTGATGATGGACAGGGAGTAGAAGCGGATGATCACCAGCATGGCGCACTTGAGCAGCACGCCCGAGAGCAGCGCGGAGACCGGGCTCGGAGCCTGGGAGTGCGCGTCGGGCAGCCAAGTGTGCATGGGGAACAGGCCCGCCTTGGTGCCGAAGCCGATGACGATGAACGCGAACGCGAGGCGCACGAGCATCGGGTCGAACTGGTCGGCGTAGGGCATGATGGAGGTGAGGAAGGCTGCCTCATGCGCGTTGGGCATGATATCGGCGGCGTTCGCGTAGATGAGCAGCGTGCCGAACAGGCCGAAGGCCACGCCGGCGGTGCAGACCATCGCGTACTTCCAAGACGCCTCGAGCGCCTGCTTGTTCTTGTAGATGCCCACGAGGAACACGGTCGACAACGTGGTGGCCTCGACCGCCGCCCAGGTGAGGATGATGTTGTTGGACAGGCAGGCGAGCAGCATCGTGAAAACGAACAGGCTAAACAGCGCGTAGTACTGCTTGGCGCGCTCGGCCGGCATGGTCTTCTCCTCGATATCGATCTTGATATAGGAGATGGAGTACACGCCGGTGATGAACCCGATGATGCCTACCAGAAGGACGAAGATCGACGAGAGCGAATCGAGATGGAGCCACAGGCCCAAAGCGTCGATATTCTGCCCGCTCGAGAGCATGGTTCCCGCGGTGACGACCGAAAGGACGAGGGTCGCCGCGACGGAAATGGTGTTGAGACCCGCAAAGACGCTGTAGGACGTCGTCTTGGGGAGCGCAGCCATAATCAGGGAGAACACGAGGGGACAAGCGAGCAGGGCGACCGTCAGCATTGAAACATCCATGGCCTACCCCTTCAATTCGGTCAGGTCGTGGGAGTCGAGCGACTTGGTGTCGTTCCAGATCCTCACGACGACGGCGGACATGATGATGACGGCGAAAATGGCGTCGGTGGCGATGCCGATCTCGATGATCTCGGGGGCCGTGGGCGCGAGCAGGGCGAGCGTCACGTGGCTACCGTTCTCCATAAGGCAGTACCCGAAGATTTGCTTGAGGATATTGCGCTGGGAGATGATGCACGTGAGGCCGACGAAGAAGTGCGCGAAGCTGATGGCGAGGGCCGGAGTAGCCACCTCAGCGGTGGGCAGGCTCAGGCGCGTGACCACCGCGAAGCAGATGGCCACCTCCAGACCGGTGAGGATGATGGTCCAGGCCGGCTTGATGGAGGAGGTCAGCGTGCTATCGGCAGGCGAACCCATCTTTTTGTAGGCACGGTTGAGAATGAACGGAACGAGGATCACCTTGGTGACGAAGGCCGACGCGGCCCACATGAGAAGCTCGGTGGCACCGGTGGTGAGGCCCAGGGTGAGCAGCACGCCCACCAGGACAACCGACTGGATCGCGTACCACTTAATGGCGGACGGGATGGTCTTCGAGACGACCACCATGGTGGAGGTCACGATCAGAAGACCGCCCAGGATATTGACTAACGAATAACCCATGTCCTACCTCCTAACCCATCCAACTAGAGGACAGAGGACCGGCGACGACGACCATGATCATGAGGACGACGAACACGAACGCCATGGCGCGCGGAAGGGGCTGGCCGGCGGCCACGGTCTCGCTCGGCTCACCGGGCAGGACCTTACCCATCCAACGCAGGAACCATGCGAAGGTGGCGACGGTCTCGACGACCATGACGCACACGAGGACGAAGATGACCGTGTTGGAAGCACCAACCGCGAAGCCACCGGAAATAATCTGGAACTTGGAGAAGAACGTGCTCATGGGGGGCACGCCGGCGATAGCGGTCGCGGCGACCGCGAAGCCCACGCCCGTGACCGGGTACTTCTTCATGAGGCCCTGGATCTTGGGCAACATACGGGTTCCCACCGTGAAGCTGAGGGAGCCGGCGATGAGGAAGAACAGGGTCTTGGTGAACGCGTGGTTGAAGATGTGCTCGACGGCGCCGTTGAACGCCATCTGGCTTCCGAACACGGAGAGGCCCAGGCCGAAGAACACGTAGGCGAGCTGCGCGATCGTCGAGAAGGCGAGCAGGCGCTTCATATCCTTCTGGGGCAGGTACATGAGGAAGCCGAAGAGCATGGTCACGACGGCGTCGATGATGGCGACCCAACCGACGATCTCGGGGATATCGCCGGCACTCGCAAGAGCGCGGGCGAACACGCACACGCCGACCTTCACCATGGACGCGCCATGGAGGTAGGCGGAAACGGGCGTGGGGGCCTCCATTGCGGAGGGCAGCCACATGTATAGCGGGAACTGGGCGGACTTGGCCCAAGCGGCGAACAGGATGAGCAGCAGCACGACGGTCTTCATACCGGAATCGAGCTGGGAGATCGCGCTCAGCGCGAACGTGCCGGTTCCGGCGAACAGGAAGGCCGCGCCGATGTAGAGTCCCAGAGCGCCGATATGGGTGATGATGAGCGCCTTCATACCGGCCTTCTTGGCCGTGGGCGTCATGTAGTAGCTGATGAGGCCCCAGGAGCACACGCCGGTGATCTCGAAGAAAACGAGCTGGCCGACGATGGTGGAGCTGTAGGCGAGACCGGCCATGGCGCCGATGAACGTGGAGAAGTACACGTAGAAGCGGCGACGGGGCGCGTCGGGATGCTCCTTGTTCTTATCGCTCATGTACGGGAACGAATAGATGACGACGAGCAGGCCGATAGCGACGAACGCGGGTGCGAGCAGCGTGCTCATCCGGTCGAATATGAAGCCCATGACCAAGGTCTGGCCCATACTCGCCCAGGTTACATCGACCGCGTTCATGCCGTTTCCGGCAAACGTCGCGGCCAAGCCAACGGAAGCGACCGTGGCGATGCCGCCGGCAAAGGCGCAGATCCATTTAGCGTAGGGACGCGGCAGCATGACGATGAGCAGGGAGCCCAGCATGGGGACGGCGATCGCCACCATGGCAAAGAGGGACAAGCTCGATTCGATTGACATAGTTTCTCCCTTCTCCCTACACGCCTACGACGACGAAGACGAACGCGAGGACCGCGATGCCGACGACGGCCCAGGTCTGGTTACCGAGCACCTTGAAGCGCGAACGGGAAACGGAGTTCTCGAGCACGCCGCAGACAACGAAATCGACCAGGCACTTGACAAGGAAGACGACGGCGCCCACGAGAGCGGTGACGCCGATGGTCGCGGGCTCTCCCCAGGGGATGAAGATGGAGGTGAACCAAGCGACGACCACGACCTGCTTCATGCCCATGGCGAGCTTCATCATGGCCAGGGACGGGCCGGAGAGCTCGGCGAGCGGGCCCTCCTGGAGCTCCTGCTCGGCTTCGGCCTGATCGAACGGAAGCTTGCCGAGCTCCATATAGCAGGCGGCCGCGAAGGCGACGCCGGCGAGGATGACGGCGACGACGCTCGAGACGTTGCCCGTAACGATGGGCTGACCCATGGTCGCAATGTCCGTGGAGCCGCACACGATGGCGACGGTAAACAGCGCGATGAGCATGGACGGCTCGATGAGCACGCTCATGAGGAGCTCGCGGATACCGCCGAAGCCCGCGTAGGCGTTGGAGGAATCCACGCCGGACAGCGCGAAGAAGAAGCGGGACAGCGCGAGCGTGTACATGATGGTGATGGCGTCACCAAAGACGGGCATGGGGCTCTCGAGCGTGAACATGGGCAGGCCCATGGCGAGCATGAACGACACCGCGAGGAACAGCGGCGGCATGATGCGCAGCACGAAGCTCGAGTCGGAACTCACGGACTCGGGACGCGCCATGAGCTTCGCGAGGTCCCGGTAATCCTGAAGGATGGACGGACCGCGGCGATTGTGCATCTTCGCGCGAATCACACGGGCGAGGCCGGAGAAGAAGGGCGCGACCAGCATGACCACGAGGCCCTGCGCTATCGCAAGAACGATGTTCATAATATCCTCTCCCCTCTCTAGACCATGACCACGGCGAGCACGAGGAAGACCACGAGCGCCGCGACGATGTAGCAGATGTATACGGAGTAGTTGCCGCCCTCGATCTTGGAGGCGAGGCCGGCCAGCTTATCGGCACCCTCGCTCGGTGCATCGACCAGGAAGCGGTCGGGCAGGGGCTCAACGCCCTGGGCGACACCGGTGAGCTTCTGGAACACGTGCGCGATGGACCAGCAGATCTTGGTGCATACCTCGCGCAGGGTGTAGAGCGGGCCCATGAAGAGCTCTACGTCTGACGCGAAGCTCGTGGCGACGACGGGCATGTGCTCGTTGGGCTCGTAGCCGCACGCCCAAGGGTCGGTCTTCTTAGCGGGGGCCTTGGTGCCGAGGCAGGACCTCAACACGAACGCGAGGCCGGTGAGGACCACGAGCGCGATGGCGATCGCGGGGGTGGAGGTGGCGGCACCGGAAATCTCGTTCACCAGAGACACGCCCGAGGTGGCTGTGATGGCAGAGCCGGCAAGCACGCTCTGGGCGACGTCGCCCAGAACCGGGGCGATGACGGGAGAGCCGATTCCCAGCACCACGCAGATGACCGCGAGGAGCATCTGCGAGAACAACATCGGAGCCGGGGACTCCTTGGCGTTCGCGGCCTCCTGGGAACGAGGGCTGCTCGCGAACGAGACGCCGTAGGCCTTCACGAAGCACGTGACGGCCAGGGCACCGGTGATGGCGAGGGCGGCCGCGGAGGCGACGGCGAACACCATGACGACCGGGTCGGAGAGCGTCGAGATGTTGAACAGGGACTGGTAGGTGAACCACTCGGAAACGAAGCCGTTGAGCGGCGGGATAGCCGAGATGGCAAGGGCACCGATGAGGAAGCAGACGGCCGTGACCGGCATACGGCGGAACAGGCCGCCCATCTTCTCCATGTTGCGCGTACCCGTGGCATAGAGCAGGGAGCCCGCGCCGAGGAACAGCTCGCCCTTGAACATGGCGTGGTTGAGCGTGTGGTAGAGGGCGGCCATGAGCGCGATCGTCGCGATGACGTCGTTGCCCAGGGCGTGCGCCGTCATGGACGCGCCGACACCGAGCAAGATGATGCCGATGTTCTCGACGGAGTGGTAGGCCAGCAGGCGCTTAATGTCGTGCTCGTGGAGGGCGTAGACGACGCCCAGGACCGACGAGATGGATCCGAAGACCAGGACCATGAGGCCCCACCAGAGCTGGACGCCCGAACCCGCGAGCAGGTCGAGACCGACCTTGAGGATTCCCAGGATGCCGATCTTGATCATGCCGCCGGACATGAGGGCGGACACGTTGGACGGCGCCTCGGGGTGCGCCTGGGGCAGCCAGGAGTGCAGCGGGATGATACCGGCCTTTGCGCCGAATCCGAAGAACGCGAGGACGAAGCACGCGGAGGAGACGGCGGGTCCAAAGTCATGCGTACGGAAATCACTGAAGCTGAAGGAACCGCCCACGCCGTTGGTCATGAGCAGGAAGCTCGCCATGATGAGAACGAAGCCCACGTGCGCGATGACGAAGTAGAGCCAACCGCCCCTAATGGAGTTCTTGTTCTCCTCGATAACGACAAGGAAGTAGCTCGTAAGGGACATGAGCTCAAAGGCGACCAGGAACCAGAACACGTTGTCGGCGGTGATGACGAGCATCATCGAGGCGACGAAGGTGTTCATGAAGAAACCGGCGCGCCCGACCTTGCCCGGGTACTCGTCGAAGTAGGACAGACCGTAGATGAAGCCCGCAAAGGCGAGGATTGAGATGAGGACCACGATCAGGCCCGCAAGGCCGTTGAGCAAGAGCTCGAGACGGGCGAACGGGAAAAAGAAGACCGTGTTGAGGGACGAAACGTCGCCAAGCACGGCCTCGAGGCCCGCGATGAACGACAGCACGGCCGCGACGGCGCCGATCAGGCAGCCGGCGGTCTTGGCGGCGTTATCGGCCTTAATCAGCAGAACCGAGGCGAGCGCACCGATGCACGAGACGGCAAGCGATGCGATAAACAGCGTCATGCTATCCATTGTTTACGCTCCCTTCTGCTTTCTCGGACAGACCCTGGGCCACAGCGGTAACGTCGACGACCGGACCGTTTTCAATCGAGCGCAGGCGCTTGGCCTCGTCGAGCTCGCGATCGGCCGCGCCGCCCATGACGGTCAGCGCCTTGGTGGGGCACGCCGCCACACAATGCGGGCCGTCCGGGTCGAAGGCGCACAGGTCGCACTTGACGGCACAGGTGTACTGGCCGGGCGCCCACGTAAGCAGGCTGCTCAGGGACTTAGGGTACGAAGGCGTCGGGTCGCACATGCCTGCGACACCGGCAATAGACGTGCCGTCCGGATGGATGGCGCCGAAGGGGCACGCGATGGCGCACAGCCTGCACCCGATGCACTCCTGCTCCTTGACGTGGATGCGGTCGCCATCGTGCTCGATGGCGTTCACCGGGCAGACCTCGGCGCAAGGGGCACCCTCGCAATGGTGGCAGGCCAGGGCGGCCGAAATGCCGCCGGTCTTCACGAGCGCCAGACGCGGCGTGTCCTGAAGACCCTGCATCCGGTGGGCATCTGCACAGGCGGACTGGCATGTTCCGCAGCCGATGCACCTCTCCGGGTTGATATCGATGAAGCGGTTCATCCCCACTTCCTTTCAAAATAACGGGCCGGGCGTCCGATGCGCTTGGACGCCCGGCCCAAAAAGCCAACGAGAACGGGACTACACGATTTGGTTCACGTGCGTCTCGTCGTCGAACTTGGCGGCGCCGGGCTCAACATCCTGGGGAGCGGCTGCGTCCACCAGAGCCTGCTTGAGCTCGGTGTACTGACGCTCCACCTCGCCCTCGGCCCACACCTGGTCGGCGATGGCGTCGACCTGGCAGGCAGAGAACTTGTCCTCGGGCGTGTGCGAGACCGGGTCGACCTTGTGCATGGTCAGCTCGTTGCACTTGCCGATCCACCACTGGTAGGTCATGTAGACCGTGCCCTTGTTGATACGGTCGGACACGTCCGCGCGGCTGTAAACCTGGCCGCGGCGGCTGTGAATCGAGACGATGTCGCCGTTCTTGATGCCGCGCGCCTGGGCGTCCGCGGGATTCATGCGGACAAAGCCGGGCTCATCGGCGAGCAGCGCCAGCGTCTTGCAGTTGCCGGTCATCGAGCGGCAGCTGTAGTGGCCGACCTCGCGGACGGTGCACAGGATGAGCGGGTACTCATCGTCGGGAAGCTCGGAGGGCGCCTCCCAGTCGTGCGCCATCAGGTTGGCGCGGCCGTCCTTGGTGGTGAACTTGCCACCAGCGAACATGTCGGGCGTACCGTGGTCGTTCACATCGGTGCTCTTGACCGGCCACTGGGCGTAACCGCCCTCGGGAGCCATCTTCTCGTAGGTCGCGCCCACAAAGTTGGGGCACAGGCTAATGCACTCGTTCCAGATCTGCTCGGTGTTGTCGTAGTGCATGGGATAGCCCATACGCGTGGACAGGTCCGCGAAGATCTCCCAGTCGTGGCGGCACTCGCCCTTGGGCGGAACAGCCGCGTCAAAGTGCTGGAAGCTACGGTCGGATGCGGTAAAGACACCCTCGTGCTCGCCCCAAGAGGTAGCGGGCAGGATGACGTCGGCGAGCATGGTCGTCTGCGTCATAAAGATGTCCTGGCAAATGAACAGATCCAGCTCGGAGAGCGTCTTGCGCATACCGGCCGAATCGGGCTCGGTCTGCACCGGGTCCTCGCCGTAGTTGTAGAAGCAGTGCACCTTGCCCTCGTCGACCAGGTGGCCCAGGTCGGTGAGCTTGTAGCCCTCCTCGAGCGGGAGCTTTTCCTCGGGCACGCCCCAAGCCTTTGCAAACTTGGCGCGCACGGCGGGGTCGGTGACTTTCTGGTAGCCAGGGTACAGGTTAGGCAGCATGCCCATATCGCAGGAGCCCTGGACGTTGTTCTGACCACGCACGGGCGCGAGGCCGGAATTGGGTTTGCCGATCTGGCCGGCAACGCAGGCGATGGAGGCGATGGTGTGCACCGTCTTCAGGTTCTGCTTCTGCTGGCATACGCCCATGCCCCAGCCAATGATGGCGGAGGGCTTCGCCGTGGCGTACATCTCGGCAGCTTGGTGGATCAACGCGGGCTCGACACCCGTGATGTCCTGTACGGATTCGGGAGTGTAGTTCTTAATGGTCTCCCACCACTCGTCAAAGCCGTTCGTGTGCTCGGCGACGAATTCCTTGTCGTAGAGGCCATCGTTGACCAGACAGTTGGCAAAGGCGTTGAGGAACGCGACGTTGCAACCGTTCTTGATCGGAAGGTAGAGATCGGCGATACGCGCGGTTTCGATATGGCGCGGGTCGGCGACGATGATCTTGCAACCCTTTTCTTTGGCTCGCACGATACGCCTTGCGACGATGGGGTGCGAATCGGCAGGGTTATAGCCGAAGAGGAAAATGCAGCCCGCATCCTCCATACCGGGGATGGAGCATGACATGCAACCTGAACCAACCGTGTCCATCAGACCGAGGACAGTAGGGCCGTGTCAAGTACGGGCGCAGTTGTCTACGCTGTGGGTGCCGATGCACGAACGCGTAAACTTCTGCATGACGTAGTTCGCCTCATTGCCGCCGCCTCGCGAAGAGCCGGTGGTCATGACAGCGTTAGGACCATATTCGTCAATTATGGCCTGCATCTTAGATGCGGTGAAATCCAGTGCCTCGTCCCAGCTTACGCGCTCAAGATCCGCGCCCTTAGTGCGGCGGATCATCGGGTGCAGTACGCGAGGAGTCAAGATCTTGGTGTCGTTGATGAAGTCGTAGCCGCTCATGCCCTTAAGGCACAGCTCGCCCTGATTGGTGATGCCGTTGAGCGGTTCGGTGCCCACGACCTGGCCGTTTTGGACCAAGAGGTTAAACTGGCAACCGGCGCCGCAGTACGGGCAGATCACTTTATGCTTCTCCATGACACCCTCCTTCCTTTCTCTGCTACCGAATGCTCGGTACTTATTTGACAATCATTGGGTCTGTCGTCCGACGCTTACGCCTCGTTTTCGATGGTGGCGCGGGCACGCTCGGCAGTCAGTTCTGCCAGGCGTTCCTCGTCTACCAAGGTGAGGCCCTTGGTCGGGCACGCCTCGGCACACGCCGGACCGCCGGGACGGTCCACGCACAGGTCGCACTTGAGCACGAAGCTCTTAGTCTGCGAACCCACGCGCACGTCGCCCATCAAGACGGGGACCTGCGTGGTCGCCACGCTCACGGCGCCAAAGGGGCATGCCATGACGCAGCTCTTGCAGCCGATGCAGTTGTCCTCGTTGACGCCGATGCGATGGTTCTTTGGATCAAAGAACAAGGCGCCCGTAGGACAGGCCTTCGCGCACGGGGCATCCTCGCAGTGATGGCAAGCCACCGGTGCGGAGATCTCGTACGTACGCGTCACACGCAAGCGAGGTGCGGCGATGTTGCCGGGAATATCGTGTGCCTCGATGCACGCCGCCATACAGGTTTGGCACCCAATGCAGCGCGAGGAATCGGCTACGACTCGTTTATTGCCCATGTTGTTCACTCCCTCCTGAATCCCATGCCGGAGAGACCCTGTCGACGTTGCCCCAAGCCGCCCGTGGCCTGGCGTCGGCGTATCGAATGCATGCGGCGAAACAGGCACTCGGTAGAATTTCTCCAACGGTATACAGGTTGAATATACGCAGTTGCAGGGGGCAAACTTGAGCATAGGCCCTGCAATACGGGTGTATTGCAGGGGTTTTGGCAGGTTGGAATTATTCTCTAGAAGCTATAAAGGTGAGTGTATTACATGCGTACGCCTCAGAGATTTTTACGCGCTCTCATTTTGGATGTACTACGCTTGTATTCGTGTTAATGGTTATTTACTTGAGTGAAATAAAGTAATGGTTATAAGATTCTAAGATGTCGTTATATACCGCATTTGATCGACTATATTGCACGCTAGCTAAGGGAGGGCAGTGATGTCATCGACGCAAAAACGAGCCATCCTGCAGGTGCGCATTCGCGAGGAGGACAAGCAGCATGTCGAGCGCCTCTACGACGCCATGGGCACATCGCTTGCCGAGGCCGTCCGTCTATTTGTCGCGCAGAGCATTTTGATGCGCAAGCTCCCCTTTCAGCCGGTCGCCGTGCGCTCAAAGGACGGCACCGCCGCCTATGGATCGCTCAAAGCATATGGTGACCCCAATCGCCGCGCCGAGGAGCGCAATGCCTGGATTGAATACCTTGTCACGGAAAGCGACGATTCGATTTTGGGTCCCGAGGAAGTAGATATCCATGAGTAGCACCATCATCGACGAGACCGTCATCCTGCGCTACCTGCTTGACGACGACGAAGTTCTGTCACCGCGCGCCGCCAAGGTCATCGCCACGCGCACCGCTCGCGTCTACCCCGAGATCATCACGCGCGTCGTGGTCACGCTGCGCGACGTCTATAAGGTTCCCCGCGTTGAGATTGCTGCGGCCATGAAAAGGCTGCTCGATGACGTCATGGTCGACGAGCCCACCGTTGTCGCCCTTGCCGTCAAACTCTTTGGCAAGACCCATATGGACTTTACCGACTGCCTCCTCGCAGCCCGAACCGCCATCTACAACGATGATGTCGTGAGCTTTGGCAAGCCCATCATCCAAGGCATGATCGATTACCGCCGCCAGCGCCAAACCACAGCCGAAGCCCGCAGCCGCAGCACCGACGCCCGCGGCCACAGTACCGACGCCGCCATCGACAAGCTCCGCCACCGCCCCACAGCTAACCGACAGACAACGGCATCGCCCGCCCCTCAGCCCCATCCCCTCCTAAGTTGCGGTGAAATAGTTCCTGGATTTAGGCTTTTTCGAGCTTTTCAGGAACTATTTCACCGCAACTTTCTGTAAGGGTGGTTTTTAGTACCGCCGAGGGGCACTAATCAACCGTTTGCCGATATGTTTGGCTCTGGCTCATGGCTCTGACCTGCCCCGTCAAGCTTTTGGTCAGTTCATGGCAAGGTCTGGCGGACCAAATATGGGATAGCGTAGTGTCATTCACTCCCCCTCGAGACCATGGGGTCGAAAATGAGTCATGATAAACGCTGTTCCAAACCGCAAGCAGAGCTGTTCTTCCGGTTATTCGAGGCCCATCATGGCGGGCACCTGTTTGTAGCTACCAAAAAATGGGATGAACGCTGTGCCTACGCGCTCATGCAAAAAGAGATGATTATTCGACTCTACAACCATGTCTACGCTGATCCCGCGTATTGGGATGACCTCGGCGTCGAAGATCGCATCTTTCAATTGGCATCCGCTATTGCGGTCGTTGAACCGGATGCCGTGTTTTGTGGAGCAACGGCGGCGCTGCTCTATGGCATCGGTTCTGCATATTCGCTTCTCGACAAGGTGCAAGTGCTGCTGCCGCGTTCCACCAGACGCGATATGTACGAATTCGTTGAATACCGACGCTGGCGGTCGGGCGACGTATGGCAGCTCGGCCCGTTTACGTTAACGGATCCATATCGCACGGTGGTCGACATCGCTCGAACGAGCGCTTTTCGATATGCACTAGGCTATGTCGACGGGTTGGCTCGTGAGTACGGTGTCGAGCGTGAAGAATTGCGTGCATATGCACAAGCGAACTGCCGCGGACTGCACGGCATTGCGCGCGCATTTGACGTTTTTGAACACATGGATGGCAGATCGGATAACGGCGGAGAATCCGAAGCACGGGCGGCAATGATTCTGGCGGGAGTTGCCGCTCCCGAACTTCAGGTTGAAATCACTCGACCGGGAAACGCCGGCTATTATTTGGCAGATTACGGCTGGCAGATGCCAAACGGCTCTTGGATGCTGGCCGAGCTGCATGGACTAGGCAAGTTTGAGGACGATGCCCAAAATGATCCGGAACATACTGCGGCAAAAACCTATCAAGCTGCCCTCATGCGCGACGCGAACCTGCGTGCCATGGGCCACAACGTCATTCATTTCAAGCTCTCAGACACCTACGATGTCAAAGCGTTCAGCTCCATGATGCGCGGCTTCGGTATACCAACCACAAAACCCTACGCAGACTCCTGACCGGCTGCCCTCATCTTCTCGACGACAGAACCCATCATCGACCCAGCCCGCCCGGCCTCAATAAGTTGCGGTGAAATAGTTCCTGGATAACAGCTTTTGCGGCTAATCGGGGGTGCGGACGATTTCTTGGACCGCGCCTAGGCGTATCCAAGCTTCCTGCGGTACTCCATCGGGCTCAGCCACTCGAGGGACTTCTTGATGCGCCCATCCCGATAGTACACGAGGTAGGCCTCGAGCCTCCCCATGAACTCCTCGGCCGTCACGCCCTCCCAGTCCCTGTAGCGGAAGAACTCGTTCTTGAGGCGCCCGAAGAAGCCCTCGCAGGCCGAGTTGTCCGGGCTGCAGCCCTTCGCGGACATGCTCCTGACCAGGCCGTTCTCCTCGCAGATCCCAATCCACTCCGGCCAGCGGTAGTGGCCACCCCGGTCCGAGTGGATCGTCGTGCGCCCGCCCGCCGGCCTCGCCGCGCAGGCCTTGAGCAGGCTCGAGTTCGCGAGGCGCTTGTCGGGGTGCAGCCCGATCGACCAGGCGACGGGCATCCCGTCGAAGCAGTCGATGACCGGGCTCAGGTAGACCTTCTCGCCGCCCGGGAGCCTGAACTCGGTGATGTCGGTGAGCCACAGCCGGTTGGGCTCGTCGGCGTGGAAATTCCTGTTCACGAGGTTCTCCGGCGCCTTGGAGACCTCGCCGGCGTAGGAGCTGTAGCCCCGGGCGCGCCTCTTGTTGTAGACGACCTCGAGGCCCTCCTCGCGCATCACGCGGGCCACGCGCTTCTCGCTGGCGCGGACGCCCTCGCGGCGCAGGCGCGCCCAGACGGTGCGGTACCCCCAGCACCCCGAGCCCTCGCGGAAGATGCGCACCACGCGGTCGCGTATGTCGGCGTCGCGGTCGCGCGGCGCGGCGACGCGGGGCCTCCAGTACTCATAGGAGCTCTTCGATATCCTCAAGAAACCTGTGATCGAGCGGAGGGGCAGGGCGGTCGCCAGCCTCAATCTCTCGCCGAGCTCGCACTTGCTCCTGTTCGAGATCGAAGCCGGGTCCCACCCTTCCGCTTTTAGGTCGGCCAACACCGCCCTGAGCAGCAGGTTCTCTATCTGGTCCTCGTTGAGCCCGGCGAGCGGGCCGGTCGCGGGCGGGGCGTAGATCGACTTGTCGGGGCCCAAGCTGGCCTCCTTCCGTGGCGGTTTCCTCGCCACGATTCTACAGCGCGCCCCGGTGTAGCTGTGCGGGAGGTGCCCCGTCGCCCACTTCTTGGCCGCGCCCACCGAGACCCCCGCGAACTTCGCGGCGGCGGTGGGCCCCATGCCGTCCTCCGTCGCCAGGAGGAAGAGCTCGACCTTCTCCCTGCTGTACATGCGAACCTCCAGTCCGGACCGCCCCGCGGTCCAACTTTCTGTCCGCACCCCCATCCAGGAACTATTTCACCGCAACTTAGGTGGGGATGTGGGGTCCCTGGCATGTATATGAAAATGGCTCTGGTCCCAAAGGAATCAGAGCCATTCATCTATCTTATGGAGCGGGCGACGGGAATCGAACCCGCGTCATCAGCTTGGAAGGCTGGGGTTCTACCATTGAACTACGCCCGCAAGATATGGTCGGGACGACAGGATTTGAACCTGCGACATCCTGCTCCCAAAGCAGGCGCGCTACCAAACTGCGCCACGTCCCGAAGGTGTTGAGCAGCTAAGGTCTAAACCTTGCGTGTCCCAAAGCGAAGGAAATTATAGGGGAGACTCCCCGCCTGTGCAAGCGCAGAAACCCTAGCTCCTCGAATGTGCGACAAAACGACTATGGAGCAGGCCAATTACAAAGGCAACCACGGCAACCGGCGCCCACGCAGCACCGATATCTGCCAGCGGCAACGCATCGAACGGCAGCCACGCGCCAGCAAAGAACGCATCGCGGACCGAAGTGATCACGCTCTGCACCGCGACCACGCCGCCGACCCAAACCCAAACCTGCGGATGTGCGTCGCAAAAAACATGCACCAGGCCCATAAGTACCAGCACAATGGCAACGGGATACAGTGCATTGAGCATGGGCACCGAGAACATGAGAATCACATCGAGGCCCACGTTGGAGAGCACGCACGAGAACGCCGCGAACACAAAGGCGAGAACCGCAAAGGGACGGCGCATGGCCTCATCGGAAGCCTCCGCTCCCCCTTCGACCACATACGTCTCGCAGAAGTAGCGTGAGCAGCAGCTGATAAGGCCGATGCACACATTCATGCAAGCGAGGAAGAAAATCGCAAAGACTACGACCGTGCCGGCAAGCCCAAAGTGCATGGAGGCCGAACGAGCGAGGATGGCGGCGCCGTTGGTGGCATCGGGCATAACCGTGCCGAGTTGCATGCCGGCAAGCGCCAGGCCGCAGTAGATGATGGCCATGAGCACACCAGCGATCACGCCGGAGCGTGAGATCTCGAAGGCCACGCGCTTATCGTCGGTAACGCCGAGCTCATGGATGGTCTCGGCGATGATGATGCCGAAGGCGAGCGACGCGAGCAGGTCCATGGTCTGATAGCCAGTCAGAAAGCCCTGCACGGCGGCTCCTGCATCGTAGGGAGCCTGCGGCGCGGCAGCCGGTCCCAGCGGCGATATCACGGCGGCGCCGACAACGAGCACGATGAGCGCGATGAGCGCAGGGCCCGTAATGCGACCGAGCAAGCGTGTGATAACGCCGGGGCGTAACGTAAGTGCAAATGCGACCACGAAGAAGGCAACGGCAAACACCAGGCGAGCCGTGCCGAGCGAGACACCCTCGGGCAGCAGCGGCACCAGCATTTCGAAGGCCGTAGAGCTTGTGCGAGGAATGGCCAGGCACGGACCGATGGCCAGATAGACCGCCGCAACGAAGAATTCGCCAAACTTGGGATGCACGCGGCCGGCAAGCTCGCGCGCCGTTCCGGCAAGCGCCACGGCGATAAAGCCCATGACGGGCAGACCGATAGCGGCAATCAAAAAGCCGATCATGGCAAGCGGCGTGGCCGTGCCGGCCTGAAGTGCCAACAACGGCGGAATGATGAGGTTACCAGCGCCAAAGAGCATCGAGAACAGCGCAATGCCGACGGTAACGACATGGTCGGAGCGCAGGCCGCGCGGGGCGGATGAGGCCATAGGCACACCTTTCGGGTCGAAACAAAAACGGGACGGGCAAAAGACCCGTCCCGCAAGTATATACGCTCTAGCAGGCTAAATCGCGCAAAGCGTCAATCGCGGTGTCGACTTCCTCGTCCGTGTTGAAATACCCAAACGAGAAGCGAACGATACCCTGGCGCTCGGTCCCGAGCGCGCGGTGCATGAGCGGAGCGCAATGGGCACCGGGGCGCGTCGCAATCCCCCACCCTTGCATAAGCGCGTCCGAGATCTCGGCAGAGTCGATATCGCCCACGTTGAGCGAGACGATCGCCGAGCGCACAGGCTGATCAAACGCACCGTAGAGCGCAATGCTGGGGATTTCGCGAACGCCGGCGAGGAAGCGCTCGGCAAGCGCGCGCTCATACGCCGCAATCGCCTCGACCCCGCCCTGGGCCTCGATAAAGTCGAGACCTGCGGAAAGTCCCGCGATGCCGTGACCGTTGAGCGTGCCCGCCTCAAGGCGCGTAGGCCACTCGAGCGGCTGCAGCGCATCGAAGCTGTGCACGCCGGTGCCGCCCATGGCCCACGGAGCCACGTCAATGCCCTCCGCCACGGCCAGACCACCGGTGCCCTGTGGACCCATGAGTCCCTTGTGGCCGGTAAAGCACACAATGTCGAGCCCCATGGCCTGCATATCGATATGCATCGCGCCGGCAGACTGCGAGGCATCGACGATCACCAGCGCACCGGCCGCATGGGCCATGGCCGCTACGCGCGCAATGTCGACCGCGTTGCCGGTCACGTTGGAGGCATGCGTCACCACCACGGCACGCGTACCCGGCGTGACAAGCCGCTCGAGTTCGTCGTAGTCGAGCACGCCGCTCGCATCGCAACTCGCATGCTCAACCGTCACGCCCCGCTCCGCTGCCAAGCGGTTGAGCGGACGCAGCACGGAGTTATGCTCGAGCACCGTCGTGACCACGCGGTCGCCGGGGCGCACCACGCCACAGATGGCGGTGTTGAGCGCCGCCGTAGAGTTGGGCGTAAAGCACACATGGTCCGCCCTCGGGCAACCCAACAGGCACGCGAGCTTGGCACGGCAACCGTGAATCGTACGAGCGGCATCGAGGGCGCCCGACGTGGCGCCGCGCCCGGCATTGCCGAGCGAGCACATCGCCTGCGTCACGGCATCGATGACAGTCTGCGGCTTGTGCATGGTCGTCGCCGCGTTATCCAGGTAGATCATCGCACGACCTCCCACATATCGATCACGGTAAAGCCCTCGGTGGGAACGCCCGCCGCGGCGAGTTCGCCGCGCAGCAGCTCCTCATCGGCAGGCAACGCCTTCCACGCCAAACCGCAGCCAGCAGCGACCTCCCCGGGCACTGGAATCGTTCGCCCGGGAAGGCCGCGCTCGATGCACAGGGACTCGCACCCCATGGCGGCCGCCGTGGTGGGAAACGTGATGACAAGCGCCGGGCGCTTCTCCCTCATGGCAACTCCAACCAATACGCTACGGGCGCACGACGCGCACAGCCTGCTCCATCTTCTCCACGATCACGTACATGTTGGTGACCTCGCCCACCGCGAGCTGGTCTTTAATGCCATAGTGGTCGAGGCAGGTACCGCAGGTGAGAATCTCGACACCCTGCTCGGCCAGGCCCTTCAGGTCGTCGAGCACTGGCGAGCCCTCGACGGTGAGCTTGGCGCCGCCGTTGTAGAACAGCATGGTCGCGGGCAGTTCCTCCTGCTGCGTCACGGCAAAGATGAAGGCCTTCATGAGTTTGTGGCCCAGCTCGTCGTCGCCACGGCCCATGCAGTCGGTGTAGACGGAAATGACGAGCTTGCCCTTGCCGGCGCTTGCGTCACAAAAAGCGGCACCGTCCTGCTCGGGGTCCACAACAGCCACGGCGCCAGAGGTCGCCACGGTCACGTGCCACTCGGCGTCAGAAAC
Source organism: uncultured Collinsella sp. (assembly GCA_902475595.1). Classification (GTDB taxonomy): domain Bacteria; phylum Actinomycetota; class Coriobacteriia; order Coriobacteriales; family Coriobacteriaceae; genus Collinsella. Next base: position 18,886 of record CABRZT010000037.1, read on the forward strand.
CTTCTCGACCGAAGCCGTGCAGCCCTTCTCCTGCGCCATCTTGGAGATGTTCTTGACGGCGGTCTCGTTGTCGACCGAGGTCACCACGGCACCCTCGCCATCGAGCTGTTTGAGCGCCTTAAGCGTCTTGACGACGGGCAGCGGGCAGGCATCGCCCATGGCATTGACTTCAATTTTGGTAGACATAGCAAATTCCTTTCGAAAGAACCGTTCTAGAGAACGGCAAACAGTTACATAAACGTGCGGGCTAGCGAACAACGCGGACGGCAGGACCGCCCAGCTCCGCCTCGCACACGCGCCCGACGACGGCTGCGATGCGCCCCTCCGCATCCAGGCGACGCGCAAGCTCATCCACATCCTTCGCGGGCGCCGCAATAAGCAAACCACCCGAAGTCTGCGGATCGTACAGCGCATCCAACATGCCCGGCTCCAGGTCATCGTCAGCCGTCACGCGCGGGCCAAAGAAGTCCTGGTTGCGGTAGGAGCCCGCGGGGATAATGCCCAGACGCGCCATGTCGAGCACCTGGTCAAAGAGCGGCACCAACCCCGACGCAAGCTCAACCTGCACGCCCGAGCCCTCAGCCATCTCGCACGCGTGCCCGATCAGGCCAAAGCCCGTGATGTCGGTACAGCCGTGAAGCTCGAGTCCCTCGGCCAGACGAATCGGGGCCTCGTTGAGGGTGCGCATCGAGTCAAACATGGCTGCGGCCTCGTCCTGCTCGATGAGCTCGCCCTTAATGGCCGTGGTGATGATGCCCGAGCCGATCGCCTTGGTCAGCAGCAACGCATCGCCCACGCGCGCGCCGCTGTTGGCGAGCATACGGTCAAGCGCGACAAACCCGCTCACGGACAGGCCGTACTTGGGCTCGTCGTCGTTGATGGTGTGACCGCCCGCGATGGAGCAACCCGCCTCGACGCACTTATCGGCGCCGCCCGCCAGAATCTGCCCGGCAACCTCAATGCCCAGGCAACTGGGTATGCAAAGCAGGTTCATGGCATGGCTCGGACGCCCGCCCATGGCGTAAATGTCCGACAGCGAGTTGGCTGCGGCGATCTGGCCAAACAGAAACGGGTCGTCGACCATCGGTGGGAAGAAGTCGATGGACTGCACGAGGCCCAAATTATCGTCCACGCGAAAGACGCTCGCATCGTCGGAGGTATCGAACCCCACGAGCAGGTTGTCGTTATGCACATTAGGTAAGTCGCCCAGGACCTGGGCGAGGGCTCCAGGAGCCAACTTAGCGGCTCAACCGCTCGCGGCAGTCATAGACGTGAGCTTAATCTGATCGTCAGCCATCGATACCTCCCCTCATCGGTCAATCATTTTCTCCCAGTATACGCATGAATGCGAGCCTACGACGGATGCATTAATTGAGCGCCTGTGCGCGAATCGCCGCGCCGATGGCACCGGCAAAGCGAGCCTGGGGCGAGGTGGTCACCGGCGACCCCAGCAGCTCGCCCAACCGCTCCACCACGAAGGCGTTCTCGCACAGGCCACCGGTCAGGTAGTACGGGGCGCCCGCGGCCTGCCCGGCCATGGTCGCCACGCGCGAGACCACGCTGTCGATCACGCCACGCGCAATGTTCTCGCGCGGCTCACCGCGACCGATCAGGCTGATGACCTCGCTTTCGGCAAACACCGTGCACATGCTGCTGATCTTGGTGGGCTCGCCGGAACGCGCCAGGTCGGCCATCCACTGCTGGGAAATACCTAGGCGGTCGGCCATGATCTCCAAAAAGCGCCCCGTGCCGGCGGCGCACTTGTCGTTCATGGCAAACTTGGCCACGCGGCCACTTTTAAGCTGAATGACCTTGGTGTCCTGGCCGCCTACGTCAATCACCGTGCCGTGATCGCCAAACAGGCGCACGGCACCAGTGCCGTGGCAGGTAATCTCGGTCACGACCTTGTGCGCATAGGGCACGGCAACACGGCCGTAGCCAGTCGCGACCACGCGAACATCGTCGCCCGTCACGTCATAGCCGGCTGCGGCGAGCTCACCGCGTAGACGCTCGGCCGCATCGACCGACGAATACCCCGTCGGCATGACGCAGGTCCACGCAATGGCGCTGTCCGTCTCCACCACCGCAGCCTTCGCGGCCGTCGAGCCTATGTCGATACCAATGCCAACCACGGCATCCTCCTTCTATGCGGCAAAGCGGCTGGTTCTTTGCCGCATTCGTCCTACAGGGTTTCGATAAAGGCAGCGATGCGCGTCTCGATCTGGCCCATGTCACCGTTGCTGTAGTCGGTCTCGATCTTCATATACGGAATACCCGCACCCTCGACGGCCTCCTGCATGCGCGCGCTCTCCACGTTAAAGGTGTGGCAAGCCTGTAGCACGCTCTCTACCACGCCATCGACATGATACTTCTCGCACATAGCCAGCGTGTTTTCCATACGACCGTCGTTGGGCGTCATGACCGAGCAGTTGATATCCAGATAGCGGTCGGCGATGGCGCGCAGGATGTCGGGAGCCTCCGGATCGATCATCATGGCCGCCGTACGCTCGCCCGAGCAGTCGTCCATGCACACGACCACGCCGCCGTTGGACTCGATGGTGCGACCCATCTTGTTGATCACGCCGCCCACCGGGCAACCGGTGATCAGAATGCGCTTGGCATCCGCCGCAACCGGGCGCTCGCCCGCGTCGTAGGCCTCGCGCAGCTTGACGACCTTTTGCTCCAGCTGCTGCGTATAAGCCTCGATATCAAAGCTGAACGTACCGGCAAACATGGTGCTCATCAGATCGACGCCGCTCATGGCCGCCGGCTGGTTGGCCTGCAGCGCAAACATCTCGAGCTGGGCCGCACGCAAACGGTTGCGACGGCGTACGGCGGCGCGCAGATCGTCATCGGTAATCGTGATGCCGTAGAAGCCCTCGAGCTCCTCCTTGAGCAGACGGCACTCCTCGTACCAGCCCTCGCGCTCGTAGGCGCGATCGCGACCCTGCGGAAGATGCAGAATATACGTGCGCTTGAGCTCGTTGAGCAGTTCGTACATCTTCTTCTTGCCGTCGCAGGTGGTCTCACCGATGATCATGTCGCTAAAGTACGTAAACGGGCACTTTTGCGAGTAGGCAAAACCGTAGGTCGACTTGATGAGCGGGCAGAGGTTTGCCGGCAGCACCTTCTCGGCCTCGGGAATCACCTCGTCGGATGTGCCGCACAAGGCCACACTTGCAGCGCCCGCGGCATCGATAATCTCGAGCGGCGTATAGCTGCACAAAAAGCCGACCAGGCGATTACCCGCCTGCTTGTAATCCTTGACGCGAATAAACGCCGCCTTGCTCGTTGAACTCCTCAAACGTGGACGGCAACGGCTGTTCAATATTTTCCGGCATATAACTCCTAAACCTTTTAACCAACCAAGGAAACGGCTCTCCCAGGTGCCCGAGGTTGCCGTAAAAGGATCGCCGCGTACTTTGGTACGCAAGCGACGGTTTGAACGGCAAGATCGGGTGCCTGGGGAAGCCGCCGGGACGAATAGTCCTAAATGGTTTCCAAGAAAGCCTCGATCCTGGTTTGCAGTTGGCCAGCATCCTCGCCGGCGTAGTCGGTCGTGATGTGCATAAACGGAATGCCGGCTTCCTCGGCGGCCTTCTCCACGGCAAAGGACTCCATCTCGTAAAGCGTGCAGAACTGCAGCGCCACGTCCACGATGCCGTCGGCATGAAGGTCGCGTGCCATCTGAACGATGTCCTTCATACGCTGGTCGTTGGGCGTAAAGACGGCGCAGCTGATCTTAAAGTAGCGCTCGGCGATGGCGTCGAGCATCTCGTCGACCGTCTCGCCGGACTCGTCGACCAGGTCCTTGTAGTAGCGCGAGCCCGTGCAGGACTCCTCGCCTACCACAACGCCGCCGGCCTTCTCGATGAGGTTGAACAGCTTCCAGTTGGGCACGGCCATGGGCGTGCCGGTGTACAGGATGCGCTTGGTCCCCTTGGGCGCCACGCCCTCGCCGGCCTCAACGCGCTGCTCGCACTCGGCGGCCATCTCGTTGATGGCTCCGGTCAGACGCGGCGTGTCGTCCATAAAGGCGGCCTGAACGGTCAGCAGGCTGTCGAGACCGCTGATGGGCGCTGGGTCGGCAGCGCGCGTGGCAGCGAGGCGCTGCAGGGCGCGACGCTTCTCATTGACGGCGTGGGTGGCGGTCTTCAGACGCTCAGGCGTAATCGTGACGCCACACTCCTTCTCAATCTTGGCGGCGAGCTTCTTGACCTCGGCCTTCCAGGTCACGAGCGTCGACTCGTCGTGCACGTTGGGAATATCCATGACGTACATGTTCTTTTGCGTGGCAAAGAACTCGTAGGCCTTCTTCTTGCCATCGCAGGTGTTCTCGCCCACCACCAGGTCGCTCGACTCGATGTAAGGGCAGACCTCACCCAGCTTAAAGCCGGCAAAGCTCTTGATGAGCGGACAGGTGTTGCGCGGCAAGTGCTCCTCGACCTTGTCGGTTGCCCAGTCGGCACCCGAGCACAGACCAACGGGAATGCCGTCACAGGCAAGCACGATCTCCTCGGGCACGTACACGCAGAACGACCCCACGATCTTGGTGGCCTCGCCGGCCTCCTTCTTGTCGAGCATCTCCTTAATACGGCCGCTGTGGATGTTGGTGGCCACAAAGTCCAGGTAGGACGTTGACTTGGGACGGTTGTTCTGCGACAGGAACATGTCCCCGTACATCTGGCCCACGGCGCCCAGCAGCATATCGTGGTCGGCAAGATTCATGCCGAGGCTCTCCCACATCGGATGGAAATCGAATTCTTCAGCCATAACGGTTCCCCTCTCGAACCAAAAATGAATAGCTACGGTATTGCTGCACGGTGGGTGGCGAAAACCCAGCCGCGCCTAAACCCGGAATTTTGGGGAACCTGCTTTGCGGTCGATTATTTAGTTGTGCGTCGTCTCTCCCGGAGCCGTGAACATACCTGCTCATATGCGGCTCCGAGCCATATATAGGGCACGTGCGGCAACGCGGCGAATGTATGTCGTCTGCGGCATATGCGTACCCTCCTTTACAAGTTGAGGTCAACTATATCAACGGTCGCCGACCATGCGAACACCGTTGACATTCGTACGACAGCG
>CABRZT010000038.1:0-22356 GCA_902475595.1 uncultured Collinsella sp.
GCCTTGCCTTTTGAATGACAAATTGTCGCTCTGGGCGGCGCGCAGCGTCGGCCGGTCCGCCGTTCGGCAGAACGGCGGAACCTAGAGATCCCCTCCGGCACCCAGCAGCTTGCGCATGACTTGCTCGGGGTTGACCGAGCCATCGCGCGGAGCCAGAGCGGTGATCTTCTTCTGCATCTTGTACTCGTGCAGCTCGTCCTCGAGCTGGCGCACGCGGGCACGGAGTTTTTCGTTCTCGCGCTCGCGCTCCTCGGCACGCTCCTTCATATCGAGGATGCGCACCACGCCGGCAAGGTTAATGCCCTCGTCGGTCAGTTGGTTGATGAGCTCCAGACGCTCGATATCGGCACGCGAATACAGACGCGTGTTACCGCCCGAGCGCTGGGGGTTCACCAGGCCCTTGGACTCGTAGACGCGCAGAGTCTGCGGATGCATGCCGGTCAGCTCGGCCGCCACGCTAATCATGTACAGCGGTTTGTTCCTATTGTCCTCGGCCATGCTACCTGACCCCTTTCCGTCTCGTTATCGTCCATCATAAGCCCGCGAGCGCGGGCGTGCGCCACGACCGCCCTAGTACGTCGCCTTGTAACGGTTGACCTTCTCGCGATAGTCGCGCGTGTCGGCCTCGCGCAGCTTGGTCATGGCATCGCGCTCGTCGTCGGACAGGTTCGTGGGAACCTGCACCTTGATCTCGACGAGCAGCGCGCCTGTGCGGCCACGGTGCTTAACGTCGGGCGCGCCCATCTCCTTAAAGCGGAACTTCTTGCCCGTCTGGGTGCCCGCCGGCACCTTCAGACGAACCGTCGCCCCGCCGGGCGTGGGCACGTCCACCGTGCAGCCGAGCGCCGCCTCGTAGACCGAGACCGGTACCTCCATGGTCACGTCGGCACCTTTACGCTTAAACAGCGGATGCTCCTCCACGTGCGTGGTCACGACCAGGTCGCCGCGCTCGCCGCCGGCAACGCCGTACTCGCCGCGACGCTTGTAGCGCAGTTTGCCGCCGTCGACCGCACCCGCGGGCACCGAGACCGTAATGGTCTGCTGCTCGCCCGTCGAGGGAATGCGATAGGTAACCTTGTGCGTCACGCCGCGGAACGCGTCCTCGGCCGAAACATCGACGGTCAACGACAGGTCGCCGCCCTTGCGAGCACGGCTTCGGCCCGCGCCGGCATTACCCGCAGCCCCGGCAAAACCCGAGCCCCAATCGCTACCCCAGGCGCCGTTGCCGCTAAAGATGCTGTCGAAGATATCGCCCCAGCCGCTGGCGCCCGCGCCGGCTCCGTAGCCGCCGCCATACGCGCCGCCCGCGCCCGGCATGCCGCCAAACATGAGCATCTGGTCGTACTCTTTGCGCTTCTTCTCGTCCGAAAGCGTTTCGTAGGCCTCGCTGATCTCCTTGAACTTGGCCTCGTCGCCGCCGGCATCGGGGTGATATTTTTGCGCGAGCTTGCGAAACGCGCTCTTGATCTCTTTGTCGGAGGCGCTCTTGGATACGCCCAGGATGTCATAGAAGGTTTTGCCTGCAGCCATCGTAGCTCCTCTCCTGTTACGTCCGCCGTCCATGCAGACGACGGCCCATGCTTTCATATGGCACTAGGCCAGAAAGGGCCCCGGGTGTTGCCCCGGGGCCCTTCTCAATTACTCCTCGGTGCTCTCGGCCGTGTCGGCCGTAGCATCCTCGGGCGCCGCTTCGGGCTCCGGTGCGGGGCGCTTCTCGCCACCGTAGGTCACCGTCACCATCGCGGAACGCAGGATGCGATCCGCCATGCGGTAGCCCTTCTGGTACACATCGTTGACGGTCTCGTCGTACTGCGATGCGTCCTCGACGCGACCCACAGCCTGGTGCTCAAGCGGATCGAACGCCTCGCCCTTGGGATCGATGGGCTCAACGCCCTCGTGCGCAAACACATCGAGCAGCTTGGCATGTACCGCGTCAACGCCATCGACGAACTGCTTAAAGTCGTCGGAAAGCTCTTGACTGCGGGCATGGTCGATCGCGCGCTCGATATCGTCGATCACCGGCAACAGCGCGGTGACAAGCTTCTCGGTCGCGCGCTCGCGCTCGGCAATGCGCTCGTTGGCGGTGCGGCGACGGAAGTTCTCCCAGTCAGCCTGCAGACGAGCGGTACGCTCGGTAGCGTCCTTCGCCTTATCCTCGGCGGCCTTCTGAGCCTCTGCCGCAGCATCGAGCTCATTGCGCACGTCGGCAAGCTCCTTTTGGGCCTGCTCGAACTTGAGCTTAAAGTCGTTGTCGGCGGCTTCCTCACCGGCGCGGATAGCGGCTTCCACCATCTCGTCCTCGGTCATCGTCGCCTCCTTGTTGGAATCCTCTACCTGGTTCTCGGCAGCCTCGGCGGCCGGGGCCTCGTTGGCCTCGGTATCGTCGACGGCCTCTACGGGAATCTTCACGTCCTTCTCCTCAGAGTCAACGGGGGCGGCGCCAGCGGCAGCCGCCTCCGTGCGAGCTTTACGGGCGGACATGATTACTTGTCCTCGTCGTCCACAACCTCGTAGTCGGCGTCGACAACGTCATCGTCGGCAGGCTGGGCGCCGGCGGCACCGTCGGTCTGCTGCTGAGCGTCGGCGTAGACAACCTGGGCCAGCTCGTAGGCCACGGACTGCAGGGACTCGCCGGCGGCCTTGATGGCCTCGACGTCAGAGCCCTCGAGCGCCTTCTTGGCGTCGGCGATAGCGGCCTCGGCCTTGGACTTCACGTCGGCGGAAACCTTGTCGCCCAGCTCGTTGAGGGTCTGCTCGGTGGAGTAGCACAGGCTGTCGGTCTGGTTGCGGACCTCGACCTCTTCCTTCTGCTTCTTGTCCTCCTCGGCATGAGCCTCGGCGTCCTTGACCATACGATCGACTTCGTCGTCGGACAGAGCGGTGGAGCCGGAGATAGTGATCTGCTGCTCCTTGCCGGTGCCCTTGTCCTTAGCGGAGACCTTGACGATGCCGTTGGCGTCGATGTCGAAGGTGACCTCGATCTGCGGCACGCCGCGGCGGGCAGCCGGGATACCGGTCAGCTGGAACTTACCGAGCGACTTGTTGTCACGGGCAAGCTCGCGCTCGCCCTGGAGCACGTTGATCTCGACGCTGGTTTGGTTGTCGGCAGCGGTGGAGTAAACCTCGGTCTTGGAGGTCGGGATCGTGGTGTTGCGGTCGATCATCTTGGTCATGATGCCGCCCATGGTCTCGACACCCAGCGACAGCGGGGTAACGTCGAGCAGCAGGATGCCCTCGACGTCGCCGGTAAGCACGCCGCCCTGGACGGCAGCGCCGTCGGCAACGACCTCATCGGGGTTCACGGACATGTTGGGCTGCTTGCCGGTCATGGTCTTGACGAGCTCCTGGACGGCGGGCATACGGGTGGAGCCGCCGACGAGGATGACCTCGGTCAGATCGGAGAGCTTAAGCTTGGCGTCGCGCAGGGCATTGGTGACAGGCTGCTTGCAGCGCTCGAGCAGGTCGCGGGTGATCTTCTCGAACTCGGCGCGGGTCAGCGTGTAGTTGAGGTGCAGCGGGCCGGACTGGTTCATGGTAATGAACGGCAGGTTGATGGTGGTCTGCTGGGCGGCGGAGAGCTCCTTCTTGGCGTTCTCGGCGGCCTCCTTCAGACGCTGCAGGGCCATGGGGTCCTGACGCAGGTCGACACCGTTCTCCTGCTGGAACTTATCGGCCATCCAATCGATGACGCGCTGATCCCAGTCGTCGCCGCCCAGGTGGTTATCGCCCGAGGTGGACAGAACCTCAAACACGCCGTCGGCGAGGTCGAGGATGGAGACGTCGAAGGTGCCGCCGCCCAGGTCGAAGACCAGGATGCGCTGGTCGGTGCCCTGCTTGTCCAGGCCATAGGCAAGAGCAGCAGCGGTCGGCTCGTTGACGATACGCTTGACGTTGAGGCCGGCGATCTTACCGGCGTCCTTGGTGGCCTGACGCTGAGCGTCGTTGAAGTAGGCCGGGACGGTGATGACGGCGTCGGTGACGGTCTCGCCCAGATACTTCTCGGCGTCGGCCTTCATCTTCGCGAGCGTCATGGCGCTCACCTGCTCGGCGGTGTAATCCTTGCCCTCGATGTCGACGACGGCACGGCCACCCTGGCCCTCCTTGACCTCGTACGGCACGGTCTTGATCTCGGAGGTGCACTCGGAGTACTTGCGGCCCATGAAGCGCTTGATGGAGAACACGGTGTTCTTAGGGTTGGTGACAGCCTGGTTCTTAGCGGCCTTACCCACGACGCGGTCGCCGTCGGCACGGAAGCCCACGACGGACGGGGTAGTGCGGTCGCCCTCGGCGTTCACGATAATGGTCGGAGAACCGCCCTCGAGGACGGCCATAGCGGAGTTAGTAGTACCAAGGTCGATACCAAGAATCTTACTCATCAGAAATTCCCTCTCTCTTGTGCGTTCGCGCCGCCTCGACGGTCTGTCACACGGCGCTTCGGCTTGTCTTTCAGGTTGTAGTGTATCCCCTTATGGGCCGGAATATACAAAATCTAAGTCAATTCATATAAGATTTCTTATTGCTGAGAGTTTAGGTTCTCAAATGTGCAGGTAGATGCGCTGATTGAGTTCTCGGTAAATCTATCGAGATCTATGTAGAGATGGCTGAGGTTTTGGTCCGGGGGTGCCTGGGGCTGCCTTTCGGAAAGCTCATCCCGGTTTGAGCGCGGATTCCGGGTCGCAGCTTCCGTCTGAAGGCTCAACCGGAAACCATATCCCGTTTTGAGAGCTGATACCGGGTCGCAGTTTCCGCTAGCGGGCCCAACCGGAAACTGCGACCCGTTTTTCGGCCAAATAACGGGATGCCCTTTCCGCAAGCGCGCTCAATAGCTCAATATTTCAAGTCACCTTTAGCTAACATTTGCGCAGCTCAACGGCCCCACCTGCGCGTTTTTTAGTAAACCTTGGCATACTCGGCGAACGGTATGAAGATGCCGGCCAGAGGGTATTGCAAACGGTCGCTCCCGTGGTATGTTTTTGCCCGAATCAAACCGGCGCGCATCGCCTGTAGCGTCGGTCAACAGAGAGGAAACTACCATGGCTCATCCCGTAATTGATGCCGACGAGTGCATCGCTTGTGGCGTTTGCGTCGACTCCTGCCCCGCTGGCGTTCTGGAGCTCCAGGACGTCGCTACCGTCGCTGACGAGGATTCCTGCGTCGCCTGTGGCGCTTGCCAGGACGCTTGCCCCGCCGGCGCGATCACCGAGATCGTCGAGGAGTAACAACTCCCCCACTTGCACACTCACAAGTACACCGTGCACAAAAAGGAGGCCTCCGCATCGCCGCGGAGGCCTCCTTTTGCATTCGTCGTTACTAGGACAGGTCGTCTTCGTAGGGCATTAGGTCTGCCAGATAGCCCTTCTCCTTGAGCATGGCCTCGATCTCGTCGAGGGTTTGCTCGTCTTCTGCCGCAATGCGGTGGAAGTGATAGCCGCTGGTTACCGTCAGCAGCGGAAAGCTCTTACCGCTCTCGATATCGTGCAGGTAGCGCTCGACATCGCGACGATTGCGGATGTCCAGATCGGCCGTGATTTTGCCGTACACGCGGTGATTGACGATCACGTTGAGCACGGCGCCTCCGGCGTCGACGATACTCGTGAGCTCATCGCCTGCCTGCTCCACGCTGTGGCGTACCTTGACCAAGCGCGTGGGCACGGCGGGGCTGCTGGGAGCCTCCTGCAGCACATAGCCACGGTTGGTTGCCACGACATCGTGCCCATCGGCACGCAACAGGGCAATATCCTGAACCACGATCTGACGGCTCACGCCAACCTCGCGGGCAAGTGCGCTGCCCGAAACGGGCTCCTTGGCCACCTCGAGCACGTCCATGATGGCACGACGGCGCTCGCGGGCGTTCATTATTTACCGTCCAGCAGACGCAGGTGCTTAAGCGAGAGGTCGAGGATCGGGGCGGAGTGTGTCAGCGCCCCCGAGCTAATAAAGTCGACGCCCAGGTCGGCCAGGGCGCGGATATTGCTAGCATCCACATTGCCCGAGCACTCGGTCTTGGCGCGGCCGGCGATAAGCTCAATCGCGGCAGCCATATCGTCGTGGGTCATGTTGTCGAACATGATGATGTCGGCGCCGGCCTCCACGGCCTCGCGCACCATGTCCAGGTTCTCGCACTCAATCTCGACCGTCGTGGTAAACGATGCGTGGGCGCGTGCCCTCTCGATCGCACGCGTCACACCGCCTGCGGCGTCGATATGGTTGTCCTTGAGCATGACGGCCGTCGACAGGTTGTAGCGGTGGTTGCTGCCGCCACCGATCTCGACCGCGGCCTTCTCGAAAACGCGCATGCCCGGTGTGGTCTTGCGCGTGTCGACAAGCACGGTCTTGGTGCCCTCGAGCGCAGCCGCCATCCGATGCGTGTAAGTAGCGATGCCGCTCATGCGCTGCAGGTAGTTGAGTGCCACGCGCTCGCCCGAAAGCAGCACGCGCGCATCGCCGCGCACCTGACCCACGTGGTCGCCGGCATGCACCTCGTCACCGTCGGCAACATCAAACAGCACCGAGCTCTGCGGATCCAGCAGCTCAAAGGTGCGAGCAAACACATCCAAGCCGGCGATGATGCCATCGGCTTTGGCGATAAGCTCCACCGTGGCGGGGCGCGCCGTGGGGCACACGCTCGCCGTGCTCACGTCCTCAAAGGTAATGTCCTCGCGCAGAGCCTGCAGAATCAGATCATCGACGACGAGTTTCATGGTAATGGGATTCATGGTCTACTCCTCCACGGCCTGCGTGCTGGCGGCACGGGCCAAATCATCGATTGCCAGGGTGTCGGCGCTCAGGGCGCGATGACGGCCATCGAGCGCGGGCTCGCCCGCCTGCTCCACGGCCAGCGACTCGCCGGTGCGCATACGCCAAGCAGCGCGACGACCCCAGACTAGGGACTCGAGCAGGCTGTTGGAAGCTAGGCGGTTCTTGCCGTGAACGCCGTTGCAAGCCGTCTCGCCCGCGGCATAGAGCTCGGGCATCGAGGTGCGGCCATCCTTGTCGACCCACACGCCGCCCATAAAGTAGTGCTGCGTGGGCGTAACGGGAATGGGCTCATCCAGGATGTCGCGACCGTCCTCAAGGCAGCGCGCGCGGATGTTGGCGAAATGCCCGGTCACCACGTCGCGCTCGACGGGGGCAAAGCTCAGCCACTCGTGCTCGGTGCCGTCCTGCTTCATCTGCTCGCGAATAGCGGCGGCGACTACGTCGCGCGGCTGCAGCTCGTCGGTAAAGCGCTCGCCGGCAGCGTTGAGCAGAATCGCGCCCTCGCCGCGGCAGCTCTCGCTGATCAGGAAGGTGCGGCCCGGCTGCGGCGAGAACAGTCCCGTGGGGTGGATCTGCACGTAGTCCAGGTGCTCCATCTTAATGCCATGCTCCTGAGCGATGTAGCAGGCATCGCCCGTGAGCTGCGGATAGTTGGTCGAGTGGTCGTATACGCCGCCGATGCCGCCCGTTGCCCACAGCGTGTGGCGGGCATGGATCTTAAACAGCTCGCCGGCATGCACGCCCTCGGCGACATTTGCCAGCTCGTCGGCGGGACGAAGCGAGTTGTCCTCGTCCACGGGAACGGCGACGACGCCGGTGCACACCGTGGCGCCGTCACGCTCGCCCGTTAGAATGTCGGTCATGGCCACGTGCTCCAAAATCTGCACGTTATCCAGCTTGCGAACGGCCTGGAGCAGCTTGGTCGTGATCTCCTTGCCCGTAATGTCGGCATGGAAGGCAATTCGCGGACGGCTGTGCGCGCCCTCGCGGGTAAAATTGAGGCTGCCGTCGGCCTTGCGCTCAAAGTCCACGCCCATGGCCAGCAGGTCGTTGATGACCGAGCGGCTCGAGCGGATCATGATGTCGACGCTCTCGCGGCGGTTCTCGTAGTGGCCGGCGTGCATGGTGTCCTCAAAGAAGGCATCGTAGTCCGAGCCCTCGGGCAGCACGCAGATGCCGCCCTGCGCGAGCATCGAATCGCACTCGTCGACCGCGCCCTTGGAAAGCATGATCACGCGCGTGCTCGTCGGCAGATTGAGGGCCGCGTACAGGCCCGCCACGCCGCAGCCGGCAATGACGACGTCGCACTCCATATCGGGGTATTGCTTGGTTTCCACAGGAATCCTCTCCCTTGTAATGTGGCATAAGGGACTGCCCCTCATGTCACATTGTTCTAGCGCGCTGCGTACTCGAGCATACGGTCGAGCGTGAGCTTGGCCTGGTCTGCCGCCTCGTCCGAGACGCCGATCTGCACCTCGCCCTCGCCCGTCTCTAGGCAGCGCACGAGCTTTTCGAGCGTGATGAGGTCCATGTTGACGCAGGTGGGCTGCACCGCGGGGAAGTAGAACTTCTTGCCGGTGCCCTGGCAGCGGCGCTCGAGCTCGTAGAGCACGCCGCGAACCGTCACGATAATGAACTCGCTCGCGTCGGACTCCTCGGCATACTTGATGATGCCGGCGGTGGAGCCGATGTAGTCGGCCTCGGCCAGGACGTCGGCCTTGCACTCGGGGTGCGCCAGCACGAGCGCGTCGGGGTGGGCCTCCGTCGCGTCGACGATCTGCTCGACGGTGATGATGTGATGGCGCGGGCAGTAGCCGTTGTTGAGGATGACGTGCTTTTGCGGCACCTGCTCGGCTACGAAGCGGCCCAAGTTTTGGTCGGGAATGAACAGGATATGCTGCTGCGGCAGCTCGGACACAATCTTAACGGCGTTGGAGCTGGTGACGCACACGTCGCTCCAGCTCTTGATCTCGACCGTGGAGTTGACGTAGCAGACCACGGCAAGATCGTCACCGTACTCGGCGCGCGCTGCATCGACTGTCTCGCGCTTGACCATGTGCGCCATGGGGCAGTCCGCGCCCGGCTCGGGCAGCAGCACGGTCTTAGTGGGATTGAGCAGTTTGGCGCTCTCGCCCATAAACTCCACGCCGCACAGCACGATAGTCTGCTGCGGCAGGCTCTTGGCGAGCTTTGCCAGGTAGAAGCTGTCGCCGACGTAATCAGCCACGGCCTGCACCTCGGGCGCCACGTAATAGTGCGCCAGGATCACCGCGTCACGTTGGGTTTTTAGCTGCTGAATGGCCTCGACGAGCTCTGCGGGCACCAGTGCCGCGCGCTCCGTTGCCGTCGTTGCCGATGCTAGGCCGGCCGCGATATCGCGTGCAAGCTCCGACGCATCCATGTTCGCGCTCTGTGCCATCAAGGCCCCTCTCTTTTGGCGAATCTTGGGGCTTTAGTATGACACCTAGGTTTACAGCTGACAAGACAGCTGTAAACCTAGGTGTAAAGTTGAAATAAAGATTCAATCTTGGGTCGGGTCCATTTTCGAACTGGCAAGCTGAGGATAGCTGAGCTCTCGATGGCGCAGGAGGCATCTTTCGCCACCGCAACACCGCTTGGCGCGAGCTGCACGCCGTGGGGCGCAAACGGTCCGCACCCCCGCAAGCGGCGCGTGCCCGATGTGGCAAAATCGAACTACTTAAGGGGGCCGAATGCTCAAGATTATTGCCTGCGACGATGATGTCGCTTTTCTAGATAGACTGCACCGGATGATCGACCGTTGGTCGACCGAGACGGGCACGGCGGTCGATGTTGCGCTCGTCACGCGCGGCGAGGACCTGCTGGCCCGCCATGCCGCATCGCGCGCCGACATCATTCTGCTCGACATGATCATGCCGCTCGTCAACGGCATGGACACCGCACGCGAACTGCGCCAGGCCGACACCGCCGTGCGCCTGGTGTTCCTCACCTCGTCGCCCGAGTTCGCGCTGGAATCCTACGAGGTCCGCGCCTTCGACTATCTGCTCAAGCCCGTGACTTACGAACGCCTGGCGCAGTTACTTAACGAGCTTTCGAGCATGCGCCCGGCGGCAACCGACGAGCTCGTGATCAAAACTTCCTTTGGCTACCACGCCCTGCGCCTGTCCGACATCGAATATGCCGAGGCGCGCAACAAGCACGTGGTCTTCCACCTGCGCGACGGACGCGATATCGAGGCACTCGAGTCGTTCCGCAGCGTCGAGGACCGCTTGGAGCAAAACGCAGTCTTCTTTAAATGCCACCGCAGCTACCAGGTCAACCTGCGCAATATCGATCACTTTGACCGCACGGACATCGTCATGCGCTCGGGCGCGTGCATCCCGCTTTCGCGCAGTTGCAAGCAGGGATTCCAAGACGCCTACTTTGCGGTGCGCTTTGAGGGTGGGAGACACTGATGGTCTCCTCGGTCGAAATGGTCCTTTGGGCAATCCACCACGCCACGACGCTGCTCTTTGGCGTCTTTGCCTCGGCGGCGCTGTGCGGTGTCGAGATCAACCGGCGTCATGCGCTTGAACTGGTGTTGGTCGGCATCGTGACCGGCGCTGCCTTTTCGATCGCCAATGTCGTTGGCGGCGAACTATTTGCCCGACAGGTTTATCCACTTGCCGTGCACCTGCCGCTTATCGTCTACCTGTGTGCGCGCTACCGCCTGAGCCCGCTGCTTGCCGCGCTCGGCATTACGAGTGCTTATCTGAGCTGCCAGTTCAGCAATTGGATGGGCATCGCCGCCTTTGCCGCAACCGATTCGCAGATCGCGTACTATCTGGCGCGCATCGCGACCACACTCGCCGTCTTTGCCGTCCTGTTGCATTGGGCCGGCGACATCGGTCCACGCTTGGCGATTAAAAGCACCACCGAGCTGGGCATCCTTTTAATCCTGCCGCTCGTCTATTACGTCTTTGACTATGCCACCAACGTCTACACCACGCTGTTCCACTCGGGCTCGGTGGTAACGGTTGAGTTTTTGGCATTTGCGCTCTGTGCCTTCTATCTTATGTTTCTTGCCGTTTACCTGCGCGAATACGAAGAAAAGGAAACCGCCGAGCGAGAGCGCTGGATGCTCGAAACCCGCGACAGCGCCGCCATCAAAGAGCTCGAGGCTTGGCGTCAATCTGGGCGCGAGCTGTCGATTCTTCGCCACGATATGCGCCACTTCCTACGCGGCCTGGCCGCTTTAATTGAGGAGGGCCACACCGACGAGGCGCTCAAACGCATCGATGAACTCTGCGAAGCCGGCGATCGCACCGCCGTACGCCGCTTCTGCGCCAACGAGACCGTAAACATCGCGCTTTCGTCATTTTACTCGGATATCAATAGAAACGGCATTACCGCCAACCTGCGCGCCGCCGTACCCGAAACCATCCACGTAGGTGACGCCGACCTGTTTAGCGTGCTCTCAAATGCCTTGGAAAACGCTATCACCGCCGCGAGCGCCGCGCCCCAGGGAAAGCGATTCGTCGACTTTGACCTGCGATTAGAGGACGGCCAGCTGCTGCTGTTAGTTTCCAACACGTTTGACCGCGCGCCGCGCATGGTCGACGGCATGCCCGTGACCCGGCATGCGGGCCACGGCTTTGGCACCAAGAGCATCAAACTTGCCGTGGAGCGCATGAACGGCAACTGTCAGTTCCGCATTAACGGCGATCGGTTTGAGCTGCGCGCTGTGATGTAGAAGTGCGGCGCCGATCTCGCGGCGTGTCTTGCCCGCCAGGCAATCGCTCACCGGCGCCAATCCGCTACAGCGGAGCGGCCGCCGGGGTCAGCTGCTTGATGTAGGCCCACATGCGCTGCTTGGCCGCTTTGTCGGTCAGCGCCGCCTCAAAGCCATCGAGCGCGAGCACGCGGCGGCCCTGCACATGGGCGACCAGGCCGGGCTTGAGCATGGCGGTGTCGAAGTCATCGATCGCCACGAGCATATCGGCGTAGGTCTCGCGCATGGCGTCAGCCGCGTTGTTGTCGAGCAGCAGCACCGCCTCGGGGTCCAAAGCCTCAAGCGCCTCACGGAACAGCTCGCACGGCAGAGTCTCGCCCACCGCGACCGTCCCATCACCCACGCCGGCGACGCTTGCCAGCACGCAAAAATCCTCGGGAGCGTAGCCGATGGCCCCAAGCGCCTTGCGCAACGCCGCGCCATCCGGGCCGGCGGCAAGCTCGCCACCCGAACGCTCGGCCTCGTCCAAATCGCCTTTGACCAGCACGATCGGCGAGCACGCGTTGCCCGCGATACGCACGCCACGGACCGCAAGCGATGTGAGCTCCTGCTCGGCCGCCTGGGCGATGGCTTCTTTTTTCTGGCTTTGTGACGTGGACATGCGCTCTCCAATCGTTTGCGTGCCCACCATTATATAAAAGAGCTGCCCGCGAGTGGTTGCTTTGCGGGCGGCTGGGTATAAGCACGGTCGTACTGAGTTTTACGCGGCTGAGCCGCGTCACATTATGGAGGTCACCATGGCTGACATTAAGCAGATTACCCCCGAGAACTTCGATTCCGTCGTTAACGACAGCCTGCCCGTGCTGGTCGATTTTTGGGCACCGTGGTGCGGTCCCTGCCGCTCCCTCTCGCCCATCGTTGACGAGGTTGCCGATGAGCTGGCTGGCAAGCTTGCCGTTGCCAAATGCAACGTCGACGACAACCAAGACCTGGCCATGAAGTATGGCGTCATGAGCATCCCCACGCTGATTGTGTTTAAGAACGGCGAGGAGATTGACCGCTCGGTTGGCGCTCTACCCAAGGCGAGGCTGCAGGCGCTGCTGGAGAAGCATCTGTAATACGCTTGTTACTTACCCGCCGTCTATGAGCGCTTTTGCACCGCTCGCCGGACCGCCGGATGCGGCGCGGGCGACCACGGATAGTATGGTAGTCACAAACAGCCCCCAGTGAACGGGTGCGGGTCGCACAGACTCGTACCCGTTTTCTTATGCAGCTGCGCGCAGAGCGGGCGTAGTAAAATCTGAACCACTGAACTGCCCCATACAAAAGGAGATTTCCCATGCATGATGTTGGAATGAACATGAGCCAGCTTGCCATGAGCGTCAAGCAGGTCGACGACACCATCGAGCTCGCTCACGAATGGAGCCATCAGTTGCTGCATGCGACCGAGAATTTTGACATGGAGCGCATCGGCGCCAAGCTCGAGGCCGCCATGGCCGCGCTGCACGAGGCCCACGACGCACTCGAGGGCTACGAGGAAGCCATCGAGGCCGACCACAACTCCGTCGGCTCCGTGAAGCTGGTGTAAGGTGGCCGAACACGAGCACGGCTGCGGGTACGAGCACGAGCACCCGCACGGGGCGGACGGTGACGCGGGCTGCCACTGTAGTGGCTCCGGCTCCGAGCTGGTCCGTTTTTCGGTTACCGCACCGGACGACCTGCTGCGCCGTTTTGACGAACAGATCGCGCGCCGCGGCGACGTGGCCAACCGCTCCGAGGCCGTGCGCGACCTGATTCGCGCCTCGATCGCCAAGGAGCAGATGCGCACGCCCGATGAGCATGTTATCGGGTCGCTCACCATGATCTACGACCACCATACCGGCGACCTGACGCGCCGCCTGGACGAGGTGCAGCACGACTACACCGACGAGATCGTATCGACCATGCACGTGCATCTGGATCACCACAACTGCTTGGAGATTCTGGCGCTCAAGGGTCGCGGCGAGCGCGTCTACGAACTAGCCGACCGCCTGCTGGGCCTGCGCGGCGTTAAGCACGGCGAGCTCACGTGCGCCGCCACCAAGCAGAGCCTGGGGCTGTAGCGGAATTTCCCGCAGCGCACCTGCCAAAAAGGGACAGGTTTGTTTTGGCAGGTTTAGCGTTTTACCTACCAAAATAAACCTGTCCCTTTTTTGGTCGGTTTTGATGAGGGGTGTCGCATGCGGCATGTGCATATTCATGTGACGGGCATTGTGCAGGGCGTTGGCATGCGACCGTTTGTGTATCGCGAGGCCATGGCGCATGGCATTTGCGGATGGGTGCTCAATGCGGGCGACGGCGTGCATATCGAGGCGCACGCTTGTGCCGAGGCGGTTGACGGATTTGTCGCTGCGCTTTCTGAGCATGCGCCCGCGGCGGCTCGCGTTGAGCGAGTCGATATTGCGGATTTGGAGCCTGGCGGCTGGAGCGCTGCCGATGAGCAGGGCTTTCACATTGTGGCGTCGCAGGACCAGACCGCGCACACGACGCTCGTCTCGCCCGATATCGCCACCTGTGACGATTGCCTGCGCGAGTTGTTCGATCCCGCCGACCGACGCTATCACTACCCCTTTATCAACTGCACTAACTGCGGCCCACGCTTTACCATCATCCGATCGCTGCCTTATGACCGAGCGGCCACATCGATGGACCGTTTCCCCATGTGCCCCGCCTGCGCCGCAGAGTATGCCGATCCACTCGACCGTCGCTTTCACGCACAGCCCGATGCCTGTTTTGATTGCGGGCCGCATATTACGTGGCGCGAGGCTGTGAACGGCGATGCGTGCGGGAATTCGTCCGCGACACCGGCCGTCGGCACCACACGCGAGGCCAGCGACGCTATCATCGAGCGCTGCGTTGAGCTGCTGGCCAGCGGTGGCATCGTCGCCATCAAGGGCCTGGGCGGATTCCATCTATCCTGTGACGCTGCCAACGAGCAGGCGGTGGCCGAGCTGCGCCGTCGCAAGCGTCGCAGCAACAAGCCGCTTGCCGTCATGGTGCGCAGTCTTGCCGATGCCGGGCGCCTGTGTCATATCGACGATGCTGAACGCGATCTGCTCGCTGGCAGTATCCGCCCCATCGTGCTGCTGCGCCGGCGTGCTGTTTGCGGGAACGACGGCGATTCTCCCGACGCCCTCGTACTCGCACCGTCCGTCGCGCACGACCTTCCCGAGCTTGGCGTTATGCTCCCCTACACCCCGCTTCAGCATCTTCTGCTTGCAGCTGCCGCGTCGCACGGTATGCACGCGCTCGTCATGACCAGTGGAAACCTGAGTGAAGAACCCATCGAGACCGACGACGACCTTGCCTGGGAGCATCTCGTTGCCGCCGGCATCGCCGACGCGCTGCTCGGCAACGACCGCGCGATCCTGTCGCGCTACGACGACTCCGTGGTACGCGTGGTCGACGGCGACGTCATGCCCGTACGTCGTGCACGCGGATATGCGCCGCAACCGCTGTCGTTGCCGGCGCTCGACGGCGCTCCGTCCTGCGTGCTCGCCTGCGGGCCGCAGCAAAAAGCCACGATTGCACTCACTCGCACGGACTCGGACGGTCATACGACCTGTTTTGTGTCGCAGCATATCGGCGATGTCGAAAACGGCGCGACTTTCGATGCTTGGAGCGCCGCGCGCTCGCGTCTGGAAAACCTCTTTGACCTGGCGCCTGCCGCCTTGGCATGCGACATGCATCCCAACTATCTGTCGAGCCAATGGGCGCGCGAGCAGGCGCGCGAGCACGATCTGCCGCTTATCGAAGTCCAGCACCACCATGCGCACATCGCGAGCGTAATGGCAGAGGCGATTGTCGCAGGCCGGCTTGCGCCCGATGCACGCGTCCTCGGCATCGCCTTCGACGGCACGGGCGCCGGCACCGATGGCACCATATGGGGCGGTGAGCTTCTTGTCGCCCGTCTCACCGATTTTGAGCGCGTCGCGCATCTGCGCGCCTGGGCGCTTCCCGGTGGCGCCGCATCCGTACACGATGCCCGCCGCAACGCCTTTGCCCTGCTCAGCGAGCTCGACCTGCTCGAGCACCCGGGAGCCGCGGGGCTCTTGAACAGCCTTGACGAGCAAACGCGCAGCATAACGGCAACGATGATCGAGCGCGGCATCAACAGTCCGCGCACTAGCAGCATGGGTCGCCTGTTTGATGCCGCAACCGCGATTTTGGGCATTTGCGGCCAGGCAACCTACGAGGGCGAACCCGCCATAGAACTCGAAGCCGCCGCCTGGCGCGCGCTCGACAACGAAATCGCCCATTTTCCCGACGACAACGCCGGCTATTTCGCATCTGGCCCATCGTGGCTGGACGGCCCCTATGTTCTGGACCAGAAAGCACTCTTTGAGGCACTTTTGGGAGGAATTGAAGCCGGAGCGCCCGCCAACAGGCTCGCACTCGACTTCCATGTCGGCATCGCGCGCTCCTCGGCGCGCATCGCCAGCGATATCTGCGTGCACGAGGGCATCGACACCGTCGCGCTCTCGGGCGGCGTGTTCATGAACCGACTTCTGCTTCAACTCCTCACCCGCGAGCTCAAAAGCGCAGGCCTTACTGTCCTTGTCCCCCACACCGTACCCGTCAATGACGGCTGCATCGCCTACGGTCAGGCGGCGGTCGCAAGCGCTCGTCTTGCGCAGATTGCATCGCAGTAGCTCGCCCTCGCACGCCGCCGCGCCCAGCCGTCTCACAGGCGTAACGCGTTTGCCCGCGAACCCCGCGAGCGCTACCATCAACTGATGGATTATTAAGCGCCCATCCAGCGCAAAGCGTATAAAAGGGGAACATTATGTGCCTTGCCGTTCCCGGTAAAGTAGTCAAACGCGACGATGGCCTCAAGGCCACCGTCGACATGATGGGCATCGAGCGCCCCGTGTCGCTGCGACTCGTGCCGACGGCGCAGGTTGGCGACTATATTCTCGTACACGCCGGCTTTGGCATCCAGATCGTCGACGAGCAGGAAGCGCAAGAAACGCTCGAGCTCGTTAATGCCATGACCGAACTGGCCGAAGAAGACCAACTGGCCAGCAACCCGGCCGAGGCATACTAGTGGCGGCCGGACAGCCGGTTCGCTCCGGTATCGACTTTTCGGCATTCCGCGATCCCAAGCTGGCTCGCGAGCTCATCGAGCGCATTCATGAGCTTGTCGGCGACCGCGCCATCAACCTTATGGAAGTCTGCGGCACGCATACCGTGAGCATCGGGCGCTATGGCTTTCGCTCCATCATGCCGGCTGGGCTCAAGCTGCTGAGCGGCCCAGGCTGCCCCGTCTGCGTCACCGCCAACCGCGACATCGACCACGCGATCGCGCTCGCCAACATAGACCGCGCCATCATCACCACCTTTGGCGACATGATGCGCGTGCCCGGATCGTCCACCTCGCTCGCTGCGCAAAAGGCGGCAGGGCGCGATATTCGCATCGTCTACTCCCCGCTCGATGCACTCGACATTGCCGAGCAAAACCCCGATCGTCCGGTCATTTTTATGGGCGTGGGCTTTGAGACCACAACGCCCACCATCGCTGCCGCCATCTTGGAAGCCGAGGCACGCGGACTTTTGAACTTTTCGGTCTATTGCGCCCACAAGACCACGCCGCCGGCGTTGCGCGCCATCGCCAACGACCCCGAGACCGCCATCGACGGCTTTATTCTGCCGGGCCACGTCGCCACCATCACGGGCTTGGCGCCCTTTAGCTTTTTGGTCGACGAGTTCGATACCCCGGGCGTGGTCACGGGATTTGAACCGGTCGATATCCTGCAGGGCATCTGCATGCTGGTCCAGATGGTTGTCGAGAACAGGCCCGCGATCGACAACGCCTACCGCCGTGGCGTCAACGCAGACGGCAACCCCGTGGCGCGCCAGCTGGTCGAGCAGGTGTTTGAGCCGTGCGACACCACGTGGCGCGGGCTGGGGCCGATTGCCAACTCGGGCCTTTCCATCCGCCCCGAGTTCTCGCGCTTTGATGCCCGCGCTCGCTTTGACGTGCCCGTTGAGGCGACGGTCGAGCCGCGCGGGTGCCGCTGCGGCGACGTGCTGCGCGGGGCCATTACGCCGAGCAGCTGCCCGCTCTTTGGCCGCACCTGCACGCCCGAGCACCCTGTCGGCCCGTGCATGGTGAGCTCCGAGGGCAGCTGCGCGGCGTACCACCGCTACCGCGACTAGTCCGGACGCACCCGCACACCGGCATCACCCACGATTGGAGTTTTCGATATGTCCCGTACTGCCACCGATAGCACCGTCCTGTTGGGCCACGGTTCTGGCGGTCAGATGATGAAACGCATCATCGATGAGGTCTTTTTAGATACCTTTGGGTCGCCCGAGTTGCTCGAGGGCAACGATGCCGGCGTCGCCGCGCTGCCCACGAGCGGGCGCATTGCCATGTCGACCGACAGCTTTGTAGTCTCGCCGCAGTTCTTCCCCGGTGGCAACATCGGCCGTCTCGCCGTGTGCGGAACCGTCAACGACGTCGCGACCTCGGGCGCCAACGTGCGCTACCTGTCGTGCGGCTTTATCCTCGAAGAGGGCTATCCCATGGATAAGCTCCACCAGATTGTGCAGACGATGGCCGAAACGGCGCGCGAGGCGGGCGTGTCCATAATCACGGGCGACACTAAGGTGGTCGAGCGCGGCGGGGCCGACGGCGTCTACATCAATACCGCCGGCGTGGGCGAGGTTCCCACGGGCGTGGCGCTCAGCGGCGCCAACTGCCGCCCCGGCGATGTCATTCTGGTATCGGGTACGCTGGGCGACCACGGCATCGCCATCATGAGCCAACGCGAGGGCCTGGCGTTTTCGAGCACGATCGAAAGCGATGCCGCGCCGCTCAACCACCTGATTGCCGACGTTCTGACCGCAGCGCCCGGCACGCGTTGCTTTCGCGACCCCACGCGCGGTGGCCTGGCGTCCACACTCAACGAGTTTGCCCAGGCCAGCAATGTTGCCATGGAGGTCGACGAGGATGCCGTGCCCGTGCGTCCCGACGTGCAGGCTGCCTGCGAGATGCTCGGCTACGATGTGCTGCAGGTGGCAAACGAGGGGAAGATGGTTGCCGTCGTGCCGGCCGAGCAAGCCGATGCCGCGCTGAGCGCCATGCGCGCTGCTCGCTACGGCGAGAATGCCGCCATCATCGGTCGCGTGCTGCCACTTGCCGAGGGCGCCCATCCCGCCGTGCGCGTGCGCACCGGCTGGGGCTCGACCCGCATCCTCGACATGCTCGTGGGAGAACAGCTGCCGAGGATTTGCTAGGGCGAAACCACACGGTCGGCGCGATGCGGCCTGATACCCCTGGAGATGTTCAGATTCCAAGCACGCCCAACGCGGAAGCCCAGTATTATGGGGTGCGTTTTAAACCCAATGACGGGAGATTTTATGGCAGCAGCTTTTTCCCATGTGATCTTTGACCTGGACGGCACCATCCTCAACACACTCGAGGACCTGGCGGCCGCCGGCAATCATACCTGCGAGATGCACGGCTGGCCCACGTTTGCCGTAGACGAGTACCGCTACAAGGTGGGAAACGGCATGCTCAAGCTGGTTGAGCGCTTTATGCCCGCCGAGTATGCGGGCGACGGCCGCATGTTTGAGCAGGCGCTTGCCGAGTTTAGGGCTTACTACGGCGAGCACAAGGAGGACCACACCGCCCCCTATGCCGGCACGATCGAGATGCTCGACCGCCTACGCGCCGCGGGCGTTCAGCTTGCCGTGCTCACCAACAAGGACCACGTCTCGGCGGCTCCGCTTATCGAGAAGTATTTTGGTTCCGAGCGCTTTGCGCTGGTGCAGGGCCGCGTCGATGCGTTTCCGCCCAAGCCCGAGGCGCCTGTTACGCTGCATGTGATGGAAGAGCTAGGCGCCGACCCGGCGACCACGCTCTACGTAGGCGATTCCAATGTCGATATCCTGACCGGCCACAACGCCGGCCTTAAGAGTGCGGGCGTCAGCTGGGGTTTCCGCGGCCGCGCAGAGCTGGAAGCCGCCGGCGCCGACTACGTGGTGGACACCCAGGCAGAGCTCGCGGCGCTGGTGCTGGGCGAGTAACGAGCGACACTGCTTAACGCAGCTGCGGCAATTCTTCCGCGCGGAAAGCGCATCCCGTTTTGGAGCTCCGGAATGGGATGCGCTTTCCGTTTGAGGCGCATCAGGGAAACCGCATCCCGTTTCAGAGCAATATTCCGGGTCGCACTTTCCGCAACCCACCCCATCCGGAAAATGCGACCCACTATTCGGCCAAAAACCGGGTCGCAGTTTCCCAAGCACTCGATGCAACGCTGGCACAAGGAATGTCCCCAACTGCCGGCAGAATAACGCTTACCAATATCGCAGACACACTTGGCTTTGGTTGTCCTAAAGGGAGGGTCGCCCCAACGATCCTCCCTTTATTGCATAACGAACTGTTTGTCGCATGGCAACCTAAATATAAAGCGCTACCCTTGCAGAGCGCTCATCATCTCGGAGATATTAGAGTCGTCCCCCGACCATTCGTTGTCATCGTTAGCAGAATACTTAAAGGTAACCTTGGTGTCCTTGGGCTTGGCGGCCTTGGTCACATCGAGCATTACCTGTCCAGCCAGCTTGTACAACTCATCTTCGGAAGGCGACCCATCAAGAGCAGCAACCTTCTCTTGGTATTTGGTGGCAAAATCCCCTTGAATTTGAGCCATCGACTTACAAGAAACGGTCACTTCGGCAGTAGCGGTACCCTTATCTTCATCGACTACAATGTCGCCGATTTTATAGTCGAAGCCCTCGAGATAGCTCTTGGCGTATTCCTCGGTATTGATGCCGACCCTTTTAAACTCTTTCCCTGCAGCCTTATCCAAGCCATCCAGAAATGACTCGTCGTTATTTTTAATCTCATCAAGCTGATTGATCAGATCTTCGTTAATAAGTTGCTCGACTGTGGGATCACCGCAACCGGAAAGAGAGATCAAGCATGCAACCACTACAGCCAACATGAGCGCAAGCAGCGGCTTCTTTTTCATGACATTCCTCCAAACAAGCGGCGCTGCGTTCCATGCGCAACGCACGTTGTGACAGTAAGTCCATATTAACGGCTCGACCCAAACCCCTGAGTCGCAAAAACGGGCTTCTGGCCGGGACGACCGGATTCGAACCGGCGGCCCCTTAACCCCTCAGGCTTGGGACAGGTTCAAAATAGCGATGATATTCCAATTGACTAGGATAATGTAAAAGCGCTCAGATGCTGTGATATTCGATACACGCTTGTTCACGTCGATCCTGAAACATACGAGATTCTTTCCGTTGTGATGAAGTTGCGGGGGGGGGAACGATAACCGGATGCTGCAAACTAAGAAACGCTGTTGATTTTCATCTGCTTAGCACGGTTCAAGAACGTTCTTCAAAATGCTGTACTCATACGATGCATAGGGAGATCCAGTCAAATCGAGACCACTATTGGCGGAGATTATCGTATGGCAGCCCGCTTCAAGAACATCAGAGCCACCCGCAAATCCGTTCACGACGTTCCCCATATCATCTTTCAATACGCCCATGAGCGTCGTGCCCATACCATAGTCATACGGCGAATCATTTTGAATTTCGACATCAAAACGATACATGTTAGTAGCGATTTGTTCTAATCGTTCATTTAACACTGTGAACTCATAGGTGTCTTTTTCGGTAACCTTCTTAAAGCAATTAACCCTAAACGTAAGCTCAAGTGACACCGGTAGTTCATCTATGCCATCGATTGCGCCGAAGTACCATATTTCTTGCCCCGGAAGAAGAGCACAGCAGCTAGATATTGTGCTACTCACGGTGCCACACAGTGTGCCATCCGCCTTCTTTGCGATGCCATCAACTCCCCAATCGACAGCAACTTGATCACTAGTGTTTTTGATTTTTGTAATATAGCCACAGCCGCTTTGACCAACCTGATAGTTGTAAATAGGGTCCATGGTTACTACAATATCGGAACTCTGTGGACTACTTTCATTCTTAAGCGTGCCCTTTTTCGGTTTTAGCGTGGAACTGTCCGTCTTATCAGGTTTGCCCGAACATCCAGCAAGGCCCAGCGTTGCAATTCCGGCTAGAAAGTCCCTTCTCGAGATATCTTTCATCAATTCCTCCCCTTATGCGTACGCTAATTTCATACCTAGATTACAGAGAAGCATTGGCAAGTTGTTGAGCAACAAATACGAACGGTAGAACTTGCATGGCAAGCGTTTTTATCCAATAAAAAACCTCGATCGTATGGAGAGGTCAACAATTTGATTCAAAACGAATCGAGGCCACAACCGCGCAGGCGGCTCAATTTGATGAACGAATGGCCCGTAAAGCAAGCCCCCTGCAATAAAACGCACCTGCTTGGCCCATTAAAAAAGGTGGCCGGAAAACCCGACCACCCTTGCACATCCTTTGGATGCCGCAGTTTACTTGCGGACGACCTTAACGATGGCGTCACCGGCGGCGACGGCTGACTCTGCCTCGACGGTGAGCTCGACGTCGGCGAACTCAGCGGTGTTGGACACAGCCACGACGACGCAGTCCTTGTAACCGGCAGCAGCGATCTTGGTGCGGTCGATCTTGAGGATGGGCTGGCCGGCCTTCACGACGTCGTCAGCCTTGACGAAGCCCTCGAAGCCGTCGCCGTTCATGTTGACGGTATCGACGCCAACATGCACCAGAACCTCGATGCCGCTATCGGACTGCAGGCCCACGGCGTGACCCATGGTGACGGTCACCTTACCGTCGCAGGGAGCGTAGACCAGATCGTCCTCGGGCCACACGGCACAGCCCTTGCCCAGAACCTCGCCACCAAAGACGGGATCGGGCACGTCGGCCATCTTGATGACCTTGCCCTTGACGGGCGAGCACAGCACGTCGGCGCCGGCAGAAGCAGAGATGGAGGC
>CABRZT010000039.1:0-21280 GCA_902475595.1 uncultured Collinsella sp.
TCCGCACATGTGCGGATGAATGTGGGAGGTGTTCGGATGAAGTTGATAATCAAGGATCCACTGGTGGCCGGAAAGTGCGGCAAACAGCCAAGTCTCGTTGCTGTCGGCGATGATAATCTGATCGTTGCCGCAGGCGCCCTGCTCGTCGATGATCTTGCCGAGGAGCTCGACGCCCTCACGTGCATTGGCGCTTTCACCTAAGATAACGCTGCCGTAGCTGTACTCGCCAATACCGGTTTTGGTCAGGGGGTCTGCTGCCTCAGCATCAGCATTCATGCCGGTGGTCAGCGTTGCGGAGCAGGACACGCCCTTCTCATTGATGCCTGCCTCAGAGTAGGCATCATAGCGCCCGTGCCACTGGGAGGGATGGTCGCGTACATAGGTGTAGCGATACGTGGTCTTGGTCGAGGTATACATGAATGCGGACTCGTCCGAGCCGTACGTATGCCCCGGGCCGTGAGAAGGCTCAATGCCAAAGTGCTTGAGGTAGCGCTTATCGAAGTCCTCGGCGCGGCCATAGTACGTGTCACCGTCGGCCGTCAGCTTGTTGCCCATGTACATCTGCGTGCAGGCGAGCGCAGATGTCGGCATGGACATGATGGTTGCAGCTCCAAATGCAAGGCCTATGCCAAGCTTCTTGAGCGCGTTGACGGGATGAGTTTTACTCATATTCCCTCCCAGCGTGCGAAAGCCCTCTGTCTCCAGAGGGCTTCACCCAATAATTACACCCCCTTAGCGTAACGAATTCGAAACAATATACATTCATGAAAGTTATTTACTCGATAAGCGTAGCGAAATATGCGATTAACGGTAAATTGAACTCATTTAGTGGGAAATCAATTTGTATAACGCCAGCGAAAAATGTAGCTAAATAAAGCGTCAAGAAAAAAGCGGACCCCTCGCCGGCATGTGGTTTCATGCCGGCGAGGGGTCCGGGCTGCACGGGCCGTCTAAGAGTAATGGCTACTTCTTTCGACGGTGAATCACGTTAATGGCATAGCCGACGAGCATGGCCAAAACGATGACGATAAAGCCAAGGATGGGGTTGTCGTTCACGGGGGTCCTCCTATTTTCCGAGCGGCGAGAATTCGTCGACGATGATATCAAGGCATTGCGGTAG
Source organism: uncultured Collinsella sp. (assembly GCA_902475595.1). Lineage (GTDB taxonomy): Bacteria > Actinomycetota > Coriobacteriia > Coriobacteriales > Coriobacteriaceae > Collinsella. The sequence continues at coordinate 1,121 of CABRZT010000039.1, forward strand.
CGCGCGGGCGCCAAAGACGCCGGAGTTGCTGGAGATGATCTCGCCATCAAACTGCATGCCGAGCGATGGCGTGCAGGTAATCTTGGCTTCTTTGGTCTGGATGATCTTAAACTGCGGGCGGCCGAGTACCTTGCCGGCGGGGTCGAGCGCGGCGGTGATTACCGTGGGGAGCAACTGCACCGTGCGCACGGGCTCAATAACGACGATGTCGACCATGCCGTCGTTCATACGGCAGTTGGGGAACAGGTTGATGTCGTTTTGGATGACAGACGTGTTGCCCGCCATGCAGCAGATGCCGTCGAGCTCCTCAACAATGCCATCATGCTCAATGGTAAAGTGCGCCACCGTGGGGTTGGGCGTGGCGAGAGCGGAGAGGAAGTAGGCGATCTCGCCGATGTCGTTTTTGGTGGGGGCGGCCTTCATCATGATCTCGGCGTCAAAGCCCGAACCGGCGATGATGATAAAGCCATGGCGCTTTTCGTTGCCGTTCTCGTCGAGCCAAAAGAGCTCGCCCATGTCTACTTTGACCGTGCGGCCGGCGCGACATGCCTTGGCAAGCGCCGCTGCCTCGGGGGCATTGCCGATGTTGTTAAAGAACAGGCAGGCCGTGCCGGAGGGGAAAACGAGCGTGGGGACGCCGCAGCCGCGCATCTGGTCGAGCACGTTGGAGACGGTGCCGTCGCCGCCCGAGACGACCACGCGGTCGAACTCGCGAACGTCTGCCACGGCGTCCTCGGGCTCCATGCCATCGCCGATAAAGCGCATCACGACTTCGTCGCCGCCCTGTGCAAGGGCGTGCGTGAATGCGTAGATTTCATCTGAGCTGGGACCCGATGCCGGATTGTGGATGATAAGGCAGCGCATACTTACGTTCCCGTTCTGTGACTAACCGAGTATAGTTGTAGGGCAATGCCGATATCCTACCCGTGTTTTTCGGGCCTAACCTTATTCGATGGGTTGATATGTACATTTCCACACATCAGGCTCTGGTCGACTTTTGCCAGCGCGCCCGTGAGTTTGACGCGATTGCCGTCGACACCGAGTTTTTGCGCGAGCGCACGTTTCATCCGCGCCTGTGCCTGGTCCAGATTGCCACCCCCGCCGAGAGTGTCGCTGTCGATCCGCTGGTGATCGACGACCTGTCGCCGCTTGCCGAGCTTATGGCCGACGAGAGCGTGATCAAGGTCTTCCATGCCTGCTCGCAGGACATGGAGGTTATGCTCCATACCGTGGGCGTGCTGCCACGACCGATTTTCGATACGCAGGTCGCCGCTGCCTTTTTGGGCGAGCGCCAGCAGATTTCGTATGGCGCGCTTGTTCAGACGTTTTGCAGCGTCTCGCTGCCCAAGACCGAGTCGCTGACCGACTGGTCGCGTCGCCCGCTGACCGATAAGCAGATTGAGTACGCGATTGATGACGTCAAGTACCTGATCGTCGCCTATACCGAGATGATGAGTCGCCTGCGCGAGCTGGGCCGTGTGGACTGGGTGCTCGACGAGCTACGCCCGCTGGCTGACGAGTCGCACTATCGCGCCGACCGTCACGAGGCATTCCGCAAGGTCAAGCGCATCAACTCGTGCAGCCGCCACCAGCTGGGTATCGCGCGCGAGCTCGCCGCCTGGCGTGAGGACCGCGCCGAGCGCCGCAACATCCCGCGCAAATGGGTCATGTCCGACGACACGCTGCTTGCGCTCGTTAAACGCAATCCCGTGCGCGTTGAGGAGTTCCGCAGCATTCGCGGTACCGATCAGTTGGGGGAGCGCGACGTGGACGGTGCGCTCATGGCCATCAAGCGCGGCGCAAGCTGCCCGCACGATCGCCTGCCGCTCATGGTGCGCGGGCATCGCCAGATCTCTCCGGAGTTGGAGAGCGTGACGGATCTCATGTACGCGCTCATCCGCCTGGTTGCCGAACGCTCGGGAGTGGCGACCTCGGTCATTGCCTCGCGCGATGACCTGGCCGACTATATTGAGCACCCCGAGCAGAGCCCCCTGCGCGAAGGCTGGCGCTTTGAGCTTGTGGGCTCGCGTCTGGACGATCTGCTCTCGGGCAACATGGGGCTCACCGTGAAGGACGGCAAAATCGAGCTTTTATAGTTACGCGGTTTTACCAAACGCTGCAAACGTTCTAGAGCAGCAATGCCAAAACATCGATGGCGTCTCGTTGGCTGGGCGAGTGGGTAGAATGCCTCCAACGTGTAACTCGATTCGGAGGAATTCGCATGCCTTATTACTATGGATACGGCTTTGGCATCGACCCGCTGTACCTGCTGGTTGTTCTTGTCTGCACGGTGATTGGCCTTGCCGCACAGAACTATATCAACTCGACGTACAAAACCTGGTCCAAGGTTCGCTCGGACGGCGACACGGGCGCCACGGTCGCTCGCCGCATGCTCGACGCCAACGGCTGCAACGCCGTGGGTATCAAGGGTGTCGCCGGCGAGCTCACCGACCATTACAACCCACAGGACAATAACCTGTATCTCTCGGATGCCAACCGTTCGGGCGGGTCGGTCGCAAGCGTTGCCGTCGCCTGCCACGAGGCGGGCCATGCCGCCCAGCGTCAAAGCGGTTACGCCATGATGAAGGTTCGCACCGCCCTCGTGCCGGTCGTCAACTTTACCCAGAACACCTGGACCATCGTGTTGCTCTTGGGCCTGTTTATGAACATCGCGGGACTCACGACCCTCGCACTGATCTTCTTCTCGTTTAGCGTGCTGTTCCAACTGGTTACGCTGCCGGTCGAGATTGATGCCAGCCGCCGCGCCGTGGCGTACATCGAGCAGTCGGGCATGAGCTCCAAGCAGGTCAATGGTGCCAAGAAGGTCCTGACGGCAGCCGCGCTTACCTATGTTGCTGCAGCGCTCACTTCGATCATTCAGCTGCTCTACCTGATGGCTCGCTACAACAGAAACTCCAACCGATAACAAATTGGCTTGACAGGCGCCGCGGAGATTTGTGTCCCCGCGGCGCTGTACTATGTGTTGGACTTGAATTTGCGCAGGGCCGGAGCCCTTGTGCACGATAACGAAAGGAGGCTGCGTGGCAGGCTGGAATCTGACCGGCAATGCCGTTTCCGCCGAGTTCGACGGTTCGGACGAGCAGGAGCGTAAGGAACTCAGCGTGAGCCAGGCGGTGGAGATCGCCGCCGGCGCGCTCGATGCCATTCCGCAGCTGAGCGTTTTGGGCGAGGTCACGGGCTTCCGTGGCCCCAATGCCCGAAGCGGCCACTGCTACTTTCAGATCAAGGACGACTCGGCGGCCGTCGACTGCATCATCTGGAAGGGTGCCTATCTCAAGCGCACGTTCGATCTGCGCGACGGCATGCAGGTGAGCTTTAAGGGCAGCTTCAATCTTTATAAGGCCACGGGCCGCATGAGCTTTGTCGCTCGCTCATTCTCGCTGGCGGGGGAGGGTCTGCTGCGTCAACAAGTGGCGCAACTGGCCGAAAAGCTGCGTCGCGAGGGCCTGATGGACGAAGCGCGCAAGCGCCGTATTCCGGTGTTCTGCTCCCGCGTGGCGGTCGTCACCTCGCTTTCGGGTGCCGTAATCGACGACGTCAAGCGCACATTGCGTCGTCGCAACCCGCTCGTCGAGCTCGTCTGCGTGGGCGCCAAGGTTCAAGGTGAGGGTGCGCCGGCTGAGCTCATTGAGGGCTTGCGCCGCGCCGCCGCCATCACGCCGGCGCCCGACTGTATTTTGCTGGTGCGCGGCGGCGGCTCCTTTGAGGACCTCATGACCTTTAACGACGAGGAGCTTGCTCGCGCGGTGGCGGCTTGTCCTGTGCCCGTGGTGACCGGCATTGGCCATGAGCCTGATACCTCGATTTGCGACATGGTGAGCGACCGCCGCGCCTCCACGCCCACGGCGGCGGCAGAATCGGTGGCGCCGGCTATGACGGAGTTGGCCGATGTGCTCGAGGCGCGCCATCAGCGTCTGGGTGCCGCGATGGCATCGATGATTGGGTCGAATCAGGTTGATCTGGAGATGCTCGACCAGCGCGGTCGCCGCGCCTGGGATACCTATACGGCCCGCTTGGGCGATGCGCTCGATGCGGCTGCGTGCCGCCCGTGCCTCAACGACCCAACGTTTATGGTCGAGCGTCGCGAGTCTGAGCTTGCCCTGACGGCCGATCGCCTGTCGGGCGCCATAGTACGCTCGGTCGGGACATTCCGCTCCAACTTTGAGCGCCTGCCCGAGCGTCTGGTTGCAAGCACCTCGGGGCTCGATGGCAAGCGCCATGCGCTCGCGCTTGCGAGTTCCCGTCTGGAGCATCAGGGGCGCACGATGCTCAACAAGCCCGCGTCCGACCTGGGCCGTGCGGCAGCCTCGCTAGATGCCCTGTCGCCGCTCAAGGTGCTTGCCCGTGGTTATTCCATCGCGTACAGCGATGATGGGGTGGCCACGAGCGCCAAGACCTTTAAGGCCGGTGACGCCATCCGCGTGCGCATGGCAGACGGCAACGTGACGGCAACGGTCGATACGGTCGAGTAGGCCGCGTTTCATAGCGATAAACCTTTAGGAAAGGAAACAGATATGGCAGAGAAAACCCCGGTCGAGCAGCTTACGTACAAGCAGGCTTCGCAGGAGTTGGAGCTCATCATCCGCAGCTTGGAGTCGGGCGATATGGAGCTCGAGGAGTCGCTCGAGAGCTATACCCGCGGCGTCGAGCTCCTCAAGAGCCTGCGCACCCGCCTGTCCGATGCCGAGCAGAAGGTCTCGGTGCTTCTTAAGGACGTCGACGGCAACGACGTGCTCGCCGACGGCGAAGCCGCCAACACCGACGACAACCTCTCGTTCTAACCATCCCGACCAAATTTAATTACCTTGGTCTGTGAGAAAGGAACCAACCATGTGCGATTGCATCTTCTGCAAAATTGCCAACCACGAGATCCCCTCGACCGTTGTCTATGAGGACGACCAGGTCATCGCCTTCGACGACCTCAATCCCCAGGCGCCGGTCCATACGCTCGTGATCCCCAAAAAGCACTACAGCGATATCGCCGATAACGTGCCGGCCGAGACCATGGGTGCAATGGCTCACGCCATCCAGGAGGTCGCTAAGGCCAAGGGCTTGGCGGACGGTTTCCGCGTCATCTCCAACAAGGGCGTCAACGCCGGCCAGACCGTCATGCACTTCCATATGCACGTCCTCGGCGGCAAAAACCTGGGCGAGAACCTCATCTGAGGGCGCTTCTTCCTTGCAATGAAACGGAAGCTCAAGCACCGATAACTTATATATCAACGCAATAAACCCGAGCGCGAGGGCGTTTGGGTTTATTATTGAAGCGTATGTAACCTGGCGGCGCCACACCGCCTGTTAGTAGGGAGACACATGAACGTTCTGGTCGTCAACGCAGGATCTTCGACCCTTAAGTATCAGGTCATCGATACCAAGTCCCACAAGGTGTCCGCAAAGGGCTCCTGCGAGCGCGTCTGCTTTACCGGCGGTACCTTCACCCACGCTGCCAACGGTTCCAAGAAGGTGACCGAGAACATCGAGTTCCCCGACCACAAGGTCGCCATCGAGGTCGTTCTGAAGGACCTCGAGGCCAACGGCGTCAAGATCGAGGGCATTGGTCACCGTATCGTTCAGGGTGGCTGGTACTTCGGCGATTCCTCCCTCGTCGACGAGGACGTCCTCGCCAAGATCCGCGAGGTCGCTCCGCTGGCGCCGCTGCACAACAACCCCGAGGCCAACGTTATCGAGTACTGCCTGGAGCAGTATCCCGACCTGCCCAACGTCACGGTCTACGACACCGCTTTCCACTTCAACATGCCCGAGGTCGCCAAGACTTACGCCCTGCCCAAGGACGTCTGCGACAAGCTGCACATCCGTAAGTACGGCGCCCACGGCACCAGCTACCGTTACATCTCCAAGAAGGTCGCCGAGATGACCAACGGCGAGGCTCGCAAGGTCGTCGTGTGCCATATCGGCTCCGGCGCTTCCCTGTGCGCCATCGAGGACGGCAAGTGCATGGACACCACCATGGGCCTCACCCCGCTCGACGGCGTCATGATGGGCACCCGCTGCGGCTCCATCGACCCGGCTACCGTGTGCTACCTGCAGCGCGAAGGCGGGTACACCTTCGACGAGGTCGATGAGATGATGAACAAGAAGTCCGGCCTTTTGGCTGTGACCGGCGGCAAGACCAACGACTGCCGCAACGTCGAGGAGCTCGCCGCTGCCGGTGACCCCGAGGCTCAGCTCGCCTTCGATATGTTCGTCTACAAGATTGCCGCCAAGGCTGCCGAGATGGCCACTTCCATGTGCGGCATGGACACCCTGGTCTTTACCGCCGGCATCGGCGAGCACGCTCCGGCTGTTCGCGCCGGCGTTGCCGACCGTCTGGCCTTTATGGGCGTCAAGATGGATCATGCGCGCAACGCCCTGCGTGGTGACGGCGCTTGGTGCCTGTCTGCCAAGGATTCCAAGGTCAAGATTTTCGTCATTCCCACGGACGAGGAGTTCATGATCGCTTCCGACGTCGAGCGCATCGTCAACGGCAAGTAATTGCAAGAGGGGAGGGGCTGGACGACCGAGTGCCGTTCGGCCCTTCTTTTGTGCTCGTTGGGCGATATGCCTGATAGCTATTTATTAAGTTATGATAACTTCTTATTAACATGCGGCCGCCTTAAGGGGTCTGCGTCGACCGTATTGCACTGCAAAGGAGTCTCATGAACGTACTTGTTGTCAACGCCGGCAGCTCAAGCCTCAAATATCAGCTTTTGGATACCGATACCCGCGAGGTTTTCGCCAAGGGCAACTGCGAGCGTATCGGATCGGACATGGGCATCTTTGGCCACTCCGAGAACGGTGGCGCTAAGCAGACCGAGGAGGTCCCTTTCCCCGATCATCGCTCTGCTATCGCTCGCGTGCTCGAGGAGCTCGAGAAGACCGACTTTACGATTGATGGCATTGGGCATCGTATCGTTCAGGGCGGCTGGCACTTCGATGATTCCGCGGTTGTCGACGACGAGGTTATGGCCAAGATTCTTGAGGTGGCACCGCTTGCTCCGCTGCACAACTACGGCGAGGCCGCAGCGATTGAGTATTGCCGTGAGAAGTATCCGGAGCTGCCCAACGTGGCGGTCTTCGACACCTCGTTCCACATGACCATGCCCGAGGTCGCCTACACCTACGCGCTGCCCAAGGACGTGTGCGACAAGTACCACGTGCGCAAGTACGGCGCACACGGTACGAGCCACCGCTACGAGTGGATGATGGCCAAGGAGATCCTGGGCTCGCGCTGCCACCGTCTGCTTTCGTGCCATCTGGGCAACGGCGCTTCGCTCGCCGCCATCGAGGACGGCGTGTGCCGCGATACCACGATGGGCCTCACGCCGCTCGACGGCCTGATGATGGGTACCCGTTGCGGCTCCATCGACCCGGCTACCGTGTGCTACCTGCAGCGCGAGGGCGGCTACAGCTATCAGGAAGTCGATGACATGATGAACAAGCAGTCTGGTCTGCTTGCCATCTCGGGCATCTCCAACGACGCCCGCGACATCCGCACGCGCGCCTCCGAGGGCGACGAGCGCTGCCTGCTCGCCTTCGATATGTTCGCCTACAAGGCCATGCAGCAGGCCGGTTCCATGATCGCTTCCATGGCGGGCGTGGACACCATTACCTTTACCGCCGGCATCGGCGAGAACGACTGGTCGATCCGTAAGGCCTTCTGCGACTGCTTTGAGTGGCTGGGCGTACGCATCGACAACAACAAGAACCGCGAGGCCGTGGGCAACGGCCCGCAGGTCATCAGTGCCGCCGGTTCCGCCGTCACGGTCATGGTCATCCCCACCGACGAGGAATACATGATCGCCCACGACGTCGAGCGCCTGACCAAGAACAACTAACGCATTCGTCTGAAATTGACAAAAAGGCCTCCAGAGCAACAGCTCCGGAGGCCTTTCTACTAGCAGGCGGAAATTCCAGTCCCAAAGTGATCGCCACCAGCAACGCCTGCGCTCCCAGCAACGGCACCCATCCATTCAGATTTTCAGCCCCAGCTCGTAGCCAAGCCGCCGTCCACCCCGGATTCCCTGATTGCTACGTGGTGGCAGGGACCCTACAGGGTAAAGCTCTGAAAATATTCCGCAGGACGCATGAAACCCCCGCCGCACGAAGTGCGCAGCGGGGGTTTCATGCATGTCCGAGGACGTTTTCAGAGCTTTACCCTGTAGGGTCCCGAGGGGATATGTCCGCTACTCAGCCATCTGAGCCTGGACGGCGGTGATGGCTACGACACCCACGATGTCGTCGGCAGAGCAGCCGCGCGAAAGGTCGTTGACCGGCTTGGCGATGCCCTGCAGGATGGGGCCGTAAGCGTCGGCGCCGGCGAAGCGCTGGACCAGCTTGTAGCCGATGTTGCCGGCCTCGAGATCGGGGAACACAAGCACGTTGGCCTTGCCGGCAACGGAGGAGCCGGGGGCCTTGAGCTGGGCGACGGTGGGAACGATGGCGGCGTCGAGCTGCAGGTCGCCATCGATGGCGAGCTCGGGAGCCTTCTCCTTGCAGAACTTAACGGCCTCCTGGACCTTCTTGGCGACCTCGCCGCCGGCGGAGCCCATGGTGGAGTAGGAGAGCATGGCCACGTGCGGCTCGACGCTGCCCATAAAGGTGGACCAGGAGTGAGCGGAGGCGATGGCGATCTCGGAGAGCTCGTCGGAGGACGGGTTGATGTTGAGGCCGCAGTCGGCGAAGATCAGCGTGCCGTCGGTGCCGAACTGCGGGGTGTCGGTGCACATCACGAAGAAGGCCGAGACCAGCTTGGTGCCCGGGGCGGTCTTGAGGATCTGAAGTGCAGGGCGCAGGGTGTCGGCGGTGGAGTGGCAGGCGCCGGAGACCAGGCCGTCGGCGTCGCCCATCTTGACCATCATGGTGCCAAAGTAGGTGGCGTCCATCACCTGGGCGCGAGCCTGCTCGATGGTAACGCCCTTCTTGGCGCGGAGCTCGGCAAACTTCTGCGCATACTCCTCGTGCTTCTCGGCATTGCGCGGGTCGATGACGGTAGCGCCGGGAACGTTGATCTCGTCGGGGTTGCCCAGGATGACGATCTTTGCCAGGCCCTCCTCGATGATTTTGGTGGCCGCGACGATAGTGCGCGGATCCTCGCCCTCGGGCAGGACGATCGTCTTAAGGTCGGCCTTGGCGGCAGACTTCATACGGTTTAGGAAATCGCTCATGTTACTCCTTACAAGCGTTTCGCTAAGCTCCAGGCGCCCGGCTGTTCACGAATAAACCCGCTGCTAGCGGGTTTACCTTACGTTAATGTTCGCCGCGGTGCTTGAGCTTTCCTTGTGTGGCAAGCTCATTATAGGACGCATTAGCGCTATAATCGCTCTGATAAATGTGTCTCGAAGAATGTTCGAGAAAAGCCCAGCTAACGAGCCCGTGGCTTTTGACAAGGAGTATCGATGCAGATTACCTCAGGCCTGCCTGAAGGCTTTAACGCCGGCGCGTACGACATGATTGTCGTCGGTGCTGGATATGCCGGTGCCGTTTGTGCCCGCCGTCTCGCCGAGACCATCGGCTATCGTGTTGCCGTTTTGGAGCGCCGTAGCCACATTGCGGGCAATGCCTATGACTGCACTGACGAGGCCGGAATCCTGATCCACGAGTACGGTCCGCATATCTATCACACCTTTAACGAGCGCGTGCACAATTTCCTGTCGCGCTTTACCAAGTGGACGGATTATCAGCACAAGGTGCTCGCCAACATCAACGGTACCCTTATGCCCGTGCCCTTCAACCATGCGAGTCTCAAGCGCGCCTTTGGTGACGAGCGCGGCGAGGAGCTGTATCAGAAGCTCGTGGAGACCTTTGGCAAGGATGTCAAGGTGCCCATTATGGAGCTGCGTAAGAAGAACGACCCCGACTTGGCCGAGGTCGCCGATTACGTCTACGAGAACGTCTTTTTGCATTACACCATGAAGCAGTGGGGCCAGACGCCCGATCAGATCGATCCCTCGATCACCGGCCGCGTTCCCGTCTTTGTGGGCGATGATGACCGCTACTTCCCGCAAGCCCCCTTCCAGGGCATGCCGCAGGAGGGCTACACGGCGCTCTTTGAGCATATGCTCGACCACGACCTGATCGACGTGTTCTGCGACGTGGACGCCCGCGATCTCTTTGAGATCGACGAGACCACCGTCAAGATCGACGGCAAGGTCTATGGTGGCGAGATTGTCTATACCGGTCCACTCGACGAGCTGTTCAACCTCGACTTGGGTGCGTTGCCGTACCGCACGCTCGATATGAAGTTCGAGACGCTCGATACGGACCAGTTCCAGCCCGTGGGCACCGTCAACTACACCACGAGCGAGGACTACACGCGTATCACCGAGTTCAAGAACATGACCGGTCAGGTCCTGCCCGGCAAGACCACCATCATGAAGGAGTACTCCAAGGCCTATACGCCCGGCTCGGGCGAGACGCCGTACTACGCCATTCTTGAGCCCGAGAACCGTGAGCTCTATGAGCGCTATCTTGAACGCGTCCAGAACCTGACAAACTTCCACCCGGTGGGTCGTCTGGCCGAGTATCGTTACTACGATATGGACGCCGTGACCAATTCTGCCCTCGATCTTTCGGATGAGATTATCGCCTGCCATGCATAAAGTCATAACATTCGGTATTCCCTCGTATAACGCCGCCAAGGACATGGACCATTGCATCACCTCCATCTTGGAGGGGAGCAATTACGCCACCGATATCGAGATTATCGTGGTGGACGACGGCTCCAAGGACGAGACGGCCGATAAGGCCGATGAGTGGGAGGCGCGTTATCCCGGTATCATTCGCGCGGTACACCAGGAGAACGGCGGCCACGGTATTGCCGTCCTTTCGGGTCTGCGCGAGGCACAGGGCACCTACTACAAGGTTGTTGATTCGGACGACTGGCTTGACGGCGCTGCCCTTTCGACCATGCTGTCGATTCTGCGTGGCTTTGAGGAGCGCGACCAGCGCGTTGACCTGTTTATCTCGAACTACGTGTACGAGAAGGTTTACGAGGGCACGCATACCGCTATTGGCTACAAATTTGCCCTGCCGCGCAAGAAGATCTTTTCCTGGGATCAGATCGGTCATTTCCGCCTGGACCAGAACCTACTCATGCACAGCCTGTGCTATCGCACGGATGTGCTGCGCGAGTCCAACCTTCCCATGCCGCCGCACACGTTCTATGTGGACAACATCTACGCCTACGTGCCGCTGCCGCGTTGCAAGACCATGTACTACGCCGACATCGACCTCTATCGCTACTTTATCGGTCGCGAGGGCCAGAGTGTCAACGAGGCCACGATGGTCAAGCGTCTGGACCAGCAGTTCCGTGTGACGCGCATCATGATGGAGTCGTACCACCTGTACAGCGATGTTGAGTCGTCGCGTCTGCGCTCGTACATGATGGGCTATTTCACCATGATGATGGCGATCTGCTCGGTGCTCACCAAGCTTTCCGAGGAAGATTGCGCCGACGAGCGCCTAAAGACGCTGTGGAATGATTTGAAGGCCTACGACGAGCGCATGTATCGTCGTGCCCGCTACGGCGTGGTCGGGTTCTTCACCAATCTGCGCGGTCGTGCCGGTGACAAAACCACACTCGGCCTATACCGTCTTGCCTCAAAGATCTTCAAATTCAACTAGCTGCTGAGTAATCGTTGCTGATAGGTTGACTGGGCCCCTTGGCCTTTAGTTTGCTACTGCGAACAGTCCTGCTCGCACGGAAAGCACATTAAGTGCTTTCCGGCTCGTGCGGAACTTGTATCAAACTAAAGGCCAAGGGGCCTCTGCTATAAGAATCGATTGTCAGGTTATTTGAATTTGAAGATCTTCGACGCGCGGTACACAGGGGCCTGGGCTGAAAAGATCTTAGTTGTTAGTCGGTCGGAGACGGGCGGGCGTTACGTTTGTCGCGAGTTCCGCATGCAAAGAAGCCACTTAATGTGGCCTTCGTCTTGCATAGGACTGTAGAGCAGCAAACGTAACGCCCGCCCGCCTCCGACCGACGGTCGAGTGGGGTTACTTCGCGGCGCCGGGGATGCCGTGGGAGGTTTTGGCGGTTTTTGCTCCGTTTACGATGGCGGTCTGTAAGGCCCTTACGGCGAGCATGCCCAACAGGTCTAGGGGAACGGTGGCGCTTGCCTGGGCGCCCAGTTTGCCGCTGGCGAGGGTGTAGATGGTGTCGCCGTCGTTGGTGGTGTGCGTGGGACGGATGGCGTGTGCGTAGGCGTCTGCGGCCATCTGGGAGACCTTGGTGGCTTGTGCCTTAGTGAGTTCCACGTTGGTGACGATGCAGCTGATGGTGGTGTTGGTGCGGTCGAGCGGCATCTGCATGGATCCGGCGGCGGCAAAGGCTGCGAGTTCCATGTCGACGATCTGGTCGCTATCGGCTGCGGCGCGCATACCGGCGACCCACTCGCCGGTGAAGGGGTCGACAACGTTGCCGCAGGCGTTGACCGAGACCACGGCGCCCACCTTGATGGGGCCGAGAGCCAAAGCGGCAGCGCCAAGGCCGGCCTTCATGCAGGTAGCGGGGCCCATGAGCTTACCCACGGTAGCGCCCGTGCCGGCGCCCACGTTGCCCTGTTCGAGCTTGGTGGGGGTGTTGTCGAGTGCTTCGCGCACGGCGGCGATGCCGGCCTCAATGTCGGGGCGAACGGTGGGGTTACCAAAGGCGAGGTCGAAGATGCAGCTGGAGCACACGATAGGCACCTGCGTGGGGCCGACGGGAAGGCCGATGCCGCGGCTCTCAAGCTCGCGAGCGACGCCGCTTGCAGCCTCGAGGCCAAAGGCTGATCCGCCCGAAAGGCAGACGGCGTGGACCTTGTCGACGGTGTTCTCAGGTCGCAGCAGGTCGGTTTCGCGCGAAGCGGGAGCACCGCCGCGAACGTCAACACCGCCGGTGGCGCCCTCGGGTGCCACGATTACGGTGCAACCGGTGCCGGCCTCCTCGTCCGTATAGTTGCCATAGCAAAAGCCATCGACATCGCAGACGTCAATGGCCTCGAGCAGTGTATCCATGTTTTACTCCTATCGGTTTTCCGCCGCGCCTTGTGCCCGGTCGGGATCCGTACGGTACGCCAAAATTGTAGGCGCTGGGGAATACCCAGCGCCAGATGCAATTACGAGAGTTTTTGAATCGCGCGCGCGACGCGGGCGATGGGTAGGCCCACCACGTTATAGAAGTCGCCCGAAATATCGTGCACGAGCATGCGTCCGCCTGTGCCCTGAATGCCGTAGGCGCCGGCCTTGTCCATGGGCTCACCCGAGGCGACGTAGCGCTCGATCTGCTCGTCGGTGAGCTCGTAGAACGTCACGTCGGTCACATCGACAAAGGATAGGCTCTCGGCGGCATGCGGGGCTGTAACGTCGCCGGCTTTAACGATGCAGACGCCGGTTGCGACCTGGTGCGTGCGGCCCGAAAGCTCACGGAGCATGGTGCGCGCCACGTCCTCGGTTGCCGGCTTGCCCAGAATCTTGCCGTCAAAGGTGACGATGGTGTCGGCCGCGACCGTCAGCTCATTGGGCTCGGCATACTCGGCAGCAACGGCAGCCGCCTTGGCGCGTGCCAAGCGCTCGACAAGCGTGAGCGGGGCCTCGCCGTCGAAGGGAGTCTCGTCGATATCTGCGGGAATCACGCGAATGTCATACCCTGCCTCGCGCATCAACTCGATGCGGCGCGGTGATTGCGAAGCCAAAATCATAGTTGGATGCCCTCGGCGACCTTCTCGACAGCCTTGTCGCCGGCGAGCGTGCGCAGCAGTTCAAGCGCAAAGGGGAGCGACTGGGCCATGCCGCTGGCGGTGATGATGTTGCCGTCTTGCGTAACCTTCTCGCCGGTATAGGCGCCCTCGGGGAAACTTTTCTCAAAGCCAGGGAAGCACGTGGCATGGCGCCCCTCGAGCAGGTCGAGCTCGCCCAGGATAAACGGGGCGGCGCAGATGGCGGCGACGTGCTTGGTCGCGGCGAACTCGCAGACCACGTCGCAGACGCGCTGATCTGCGCGCAAGTTGGTGGCACCGGGCAGGCCGCCGGGCAGCACGACGCAGTCGTACTCGTCAAAGTTGATCTCATCAAAGAGCGCATCGCAGGTCACGGGGATCTGCAGCGAGCTTACGACCTCACGCGTGGGCATAATCGAGACGAGCGTGGCACGCACGCCGCCGCGACGCATGACATCGACCATGGTCAAGCACTCAATAGTTTCAAAGCCATCGGCGGCGAGAACGGCAACGCTGGGCATGAGGGTTCCTTTCATAGGCGGCATACAATTAGCCGTCTTATACCCCGAAGACCTCCGCTTGCCACGCTCGATTTCCCAATGTTTAAAATAGCCCCGTCCGAATTAGCTATCCTCACCCATCCTCAACAATCTCAATCTGTAACATCTAGACCCACTTTTGACCCTAACTGTTACAGATCAAGACAAACGGAAACCGCCCCGACAAAACGTCTAAATCTGTAACATCTACGGACCAAAACCGGGTCTTACTGTTACAGATCGAGACAGTCCCCAACAGCACCGCCCCGTTTGGGGAACGACTGCCATAGGTACGGCGGGCAGAGGCTCACTTTTTTCCTCGGTTTTTTCTTGACGGAATCTCACCTGTTGTAGTACTTTGTCCCAGTCTAAAAACGCGTGGACTTTTCTGGGCGCTAGCCACCTTTTTGCCACGCAACCGAGCAGTCGGTTGCGTGGCTTTTTTCGTCTTGGCAGCAGGTACCACATGCACCGCCAGAAGACCGCACGAGCCCACCTTCCGACTGCAGGGAACAGACGCACGAGACGTGCATCTGCAAGACAGCAGACGGAAGGGAGCCTAATGGCAGGAACAAACACAATCAAGCAACAGGCCGCCGGGGCAGGAGCCACGGGCGCGGGACAGGCCAAGGCGGCGCTCCAGGTCTTTGCGGGCGGCGCCTGCTACGGCGCGATGGCCACGACCTACAAGCTCGCCTACGCCGCGAGCTTCACCTCGGCACAGGTGGTGGCGAGCCAGGCGTGGTTCGGCTGCCTCTTCTTCGCCCTCGCCACGCTCGCAGGGCACGCACTCGGGCACCGCTGGCAGCGCGTGGGCTGGAAGCTCGCCCTCAAGCTCATGGGCCTGGGAGCCCTCACCTGCCTCACCTCAATCCTCTACTGCTACGCCATGAGCGTGCTGCCCGCCCCGGTGGCGCTCACGCTCCTCTTCCAGTTCACGTGGCTGGGGCTCGTGTGGCAGACCGTCATGACGCGCCGGCCGCCGAGGCTCCTCCAAGTGGTCTCCGCCCTGGTCATCGTCTTCGGAACGGTGTTCGCCAGCGGCGTCTACAAGACCGGCATCACCGGGTACGATCCCGTGGCCCTGCTCTGCGCGCTGGGGGCGGCCGTGTCCTGCTCCCTCTTTGTCACCCTCTCCGGCAAGGTCGAGGCCCCCTGCTCGTCCGAGCAGCGTGGCGTCATCGTATGCGCGGGTTCCGTGGTCATGTCGCTCACGGTGTGCCCGGACTACGTCGTCTCGGGCGTCCTCGCCCAGGGCATCCTGCCCTTTGCCGTCATCGCCGGCTTCTTTGGCATGCTCTGCCCGGTCCTGCTCTTCGGCATGGGCTCTCCGCACCTGCCCGCGGGCCTCTCCACTGTCATGGCCGCCGCGGAACTCCCCGCCGGCCTGTTCATCGCCATGATCGTCCTCGGCGAGCCGCTCGGCGTCGTCGAGTGGCTGGGCGTCGCCATCATCCTCGCCGGCGTGTGCCTGGCACAAGTCCCCTCCCTGCTTGGAGGCCGGGAGGCACGTCGCGCCGCCGCAGGACAAGCCGTCAGCTAGTCACCCCTTCACAGGCGGCCCGCGCGCATCAGGGAAAGGGCCACGGGCCCGGCGCGCGAGGCCGCAAGGACGTTATAAAGCGTCCCCCGCAGAGATGGGGGCGCCAGAGAGAAGGAGGCACCATGCCATTTCCAAAAGGGTTCCTTTGGGGAGGAGCCACCGCCGCCAACCAATGCGAGGGAGGTTATGACGAGGGCGGCCGCGGCCTTGCCAACGTCGACGTCATCCCACACGGGCCGGAGCGCAACGACGTAAGCCGCGGCCTGAGGCGCATGCTCGACTTTGAGCCCGGGTACTACTACCCGGCCCAGACGGGCATCGACTTCTACCACCACTACCGCGAGGACATAGCCCTCTTCGCGGAGATGGGCTTTAAGGTCTTTCGCCTCTCCATCGCCTGGAGCCGCATCTTTCCCAATGGCGACGAGGAGGAGCCCAACGAGGCCGGGCTCGCCTTCTACGAGGACGTGTTCCGCTGCTGCCGCGAGCACGGGATCGAGCCCCTCGTGACCATCACGCACTTCGACTGCCCCATCCACCTCGTCAAGAAGTACGGCGCCTGGCGAAACCGCACCCTTATCGAGCTCTACAAGCGGCTTGTGACGGTGCTCTTCAACCGCTACCGCGGCCTCGTGCGCTGGTGGATCACGTTCAACGAGATGAACATGATCTTGCACCGTCCCTTCATGGGTGCCGGCATCGTCCTCGAGCCCGGGGAGAATGCCCGCGAGGCCGAGTACCGCGCCGCGCACAACGAGCTCGTGGCGAGCGCCTGGGCCACGAAGATCGCCCACGAGGTCGATCCGGAGAACAGGGTGGGCTGCATGCTCGCCGCGGGAAGCTACTACCCCTACTCCTGTCGTCCCGAGGACGTTCGCGCGGCGCAGGTCAAGAACCAGGAGGACCTCTTCTTCGTGGACGTGCAGGCGCGCGGTCGCTACCCCGGCTACGCGCTCAAGATGCTCGAGCGCGAGGGCATCGACGTGGGCATGACCGCCGAGGACGAGCGCATTCTTGCGGAGAACACCGTCGACTTCATCTCGTTTAGCTACTACTCCTCGCGCTGTACCGCGGGCGACCCCGACTCCGTGGGCGGCGTCGCCGAGGGCAACGCCTTCGCCGGCGTGGAGAACCCCTACGTGCGCACGAGTGACTGGGGCTGGGTCATCGACCCGCTGGGATTCCGCATCACGATCAACGACCTCTGGGACCGCTACCAGAAGCCGCTCTTTGTGGTGGAGAACGGCCTCGGCGCCTATGACGAGGTGCTTCCCGACGGCACGATCGAGGACGACTACCGCATCGCCTACCTGCGCGAGCACATCGAGGCCATGCGCGACGCCATCGAGCAGGACGGCGTCGAGATGCTCGGCTACACCACCTGGGGGCCGATCGACCTCGTGAGCGCGGGCTCCGGCGAGATGGAGAAGCGCTACGGCTTCATCTACGTGGACCGCGACAACCTGGGCAACGGCACGCTCGAGCGCAGGCGCAAGAAGAGCTTCTACTGGTATCAACAGGCCATCGCCACCAACGGAGGCGACCTGGGCTAGCCGCCCGGGCAATATCACTAAGGAGATAATAATGGCAGAAAAATACGACGACCTGGCCAGATCCATACTCGAGAACGTAGGCGGCGCCGAGAACGTCGCCAGCGTCGCGCACTGCATCACGCGCGTGCGCTTCAAGCTCAAGGACGAGTCCCGCGCCAACACGGCCAAGATTGAGACCCTCAAGGGCGTCATCCAGGTCATCCAGGCCAACGGCCAGTACCAGGTGGTCGTGGGTAACATCGTCGAAGACGTCTACGACGCGGTCATGGAGGCCGGCAACTTCTCGGGCGGCGCAAGCGCCGACGACGAGCCCCAGGGCGATAAGACCGTTGCCTCCGTCATCATCGACCTCATCTCTGGCATCTTCCAGCCCATCCTGGGACCGCTTGCCGCCGCAGGCATCATGAAGGGACTGCTTGCCCTCATCACCTACTTCGTCCCTGCCTTTGCAAACGACGGCCTCTACACGCTGCTCTACACCGTGGCTGACGGCTTCTTCTACTTCCTTCCCGTCGCCCTGGCGTTCAGTGCCGCGCGCAAGTTCCGCATGAACGAGTTCACTGGCGTGGCAATCGGCGTGGCGCTCCTCTACCCGACGATGGTCGCCCTGACCTCGGGCGAGGCGCTCGGCAGCATCGACCTCGGCGTGGCCGGCACGTTCTCGTGGTACGCCACCGCCCTCGGGGTCCCCATCATCATGCCCGTGTCCGGCTACGTGAGCTCGGTGATCCCCGTCCTTCTCATGGTGTGGTTCGGCTCTATCCTTGAGCGCTGGCTCAAGAGCTGGATGCCGACTGCGCTCAAGATGTTCCTCGTACCGCTCGCCACGATGACGGTCTCCATCGTCTTGGGCTACCTCGTCATCGGCCCGGTGGCAACCCTCATCACCAACCTGCTGAGCGCGGCGTTCTCGTTCATCTTCCAGCTTCCCGTGGTTGGTTCCGTCCTGGGCAGCGCCCTGGTCGGCGGACTGTGGATGTGCCTCGTCATCTTTGGCTTCCACTGGAGCCTCATCCCCATCTCCATCATGAACCTAAACACCCTCGGCCACGACAGCGTGCTCGCCGCCACCATCGGCCACGGGTTCGCGCTCGGAGCGGTCATCTTTGCCATGTACCTCAGAAACAAGGACGAGCGCTTCCGCGGCATCGCCCTTCCCGCGATGATCTCCGCCTTCTTCTTCGGCGTCACCGAGCCGGGCATCTACGGCATCGCCCTGCCCAACAAGCGCGCATTCGTCGTGGCATGCCTGAGTTCCGCCGTTGGCGGCGCCATCGTGGGAATGACGGGCGCCCTCATGTACATCTCGGGCGGCCTCGGCGTCTTCAACCTGCTCAACTTCATCGACGGGACCCCTGGTGGCGCCGGGATCTCTCACATGATCTTCGCGATCATCGCCTCGCTCGTCTCTGCCGTCCTGGCCTTTGTTATCGAGTTCATCACCTACCGGCCCAACGACGAAGAGGAAGGCGCCCGCTAGCTTGCGCCTCTTCTCGACCAGCTCCATGTAATTGAGGAGCAGTTGAGGTGGGTGAGGGCCGAGGGCGATCAAGGTGGCCGCCCTCGGCCCGGGACAACCTGCCAGAAGGCGTTTAGCTTTCTCGGGCGGCGCTGAAATGAACTGCGCCCCGATACTTGGACGGGTCAATTAGCGGCCTATGCCGCACATGGGGACTGATTCCGGAACTCCTCCGGGGTCAGCCCCTTTTGCTTAGCCCGCCTCCTCCTCTTGTTCCAGTGAACGGTATAGGCTTCGAGGTCCCGCTTGAACTCCTCGAAGCTCCGCCACGTCCGGTTCCTGTAGAATTCGTCCTTCAGGCGCCCCGGCAGCAGCTCCGTCGCATGAGCTTGCCCTCGCACGCCGCCGGCCCCGGCCGGGTCCGGGCACCCTTCGGCCTCCCGCCGGCCTTCGGCGCGCCCGTACCCCCTGTCGCAAAGCTCTGCTGCAAGAGTCCTCAGCGTGGCGTCGTGCCTGACTCTCCCGTCCATAAAGAAGCCCCCATTTCTAATGTTCAAGAAATGAGGGGGCGGTTCAATTTCGGGACGTGTCTCTATAGTTTTGTCAACCGCGTGCTTCGCGCCATTTCGGCATGACGCATCCGGGCGCCTGGCGCCCCCGCTTGGTTTCCTCTTCGGTTGATCCCGCCGCCCGCTAGGCCGCGTACGGGACGGCGTCGCGCATGATCGCATATATGACCTTGAGCCTCTTCCTCGCGACCGCCTTCAGCGCCTTGCTGTGCCTCATCCCCCTCGCCCTGCACTCCCCGTAGTACCTCCCGAACCTGTTGTCCGTGCCGATGAGGGAGTTGCAGCTGAATATGAGCAGGTTCTTGAGCTGCCTGTTCCCGCCGTGCTGAGGCGACGTCGACCTGATGCTGCTCCCGGAGCGCCTGTCTGACGGCGCCACGCCGCAATAGCTCGCGAGCTCGTCGTGCCCCCTGAAGGCGGATATGTCGATCGACGTCACCAGCGCCGCGGCGGTCTTGGGGCCGATCCCGGGCACCGTGAGGAGGCACTCGTAGACCTCGTCGCCCGCCAGTGAGTCGGCCACGAGCGAGTCGAGCTCCTCGATGTCGGCGTCGAGGGAGGCTATCTCCCGGGCGAGCATCCGGACCGCGACGTCCTCGCCGGCCGGGAGCCGCCTTCCCGAGCGCGACGAGGCCAGCAGCGCCTCCCAGAGCCTCCTGGCCCCCGCCGCGGGGGCGCCCGCGCGCCTGGCTGCGTTCGAGAAACTGCGCCAGCCGGCGGCCGAGCACCCGGCGGCCCCGCCGAACTCGGCCAGCATCGACACCTGCCAGCGGCTC
>CABRZT010000040.1:0-20641 GCA_902475595.1 uncultured Collinsella sp.
GATCGAGCTGTCGAGCCGGTGGTCCGGCACGCGCAACGCGCGGCCTCGGCAACTTGCAGGCCACGGCAGCGTCTCCCCCACCGCGCCCCGCGCTATACTCGTCCGCATGGATATCAACGCACGCAACATAGCAACGCCCGCCGCGGACGCACCAGCAACGGCAGTGCCCACCCCCGTCGTGGGCCGCTTTGCCCCGTCGCCCTCGGGCCGCATGCACTTGGGCAACGTGTTCAGCTGCCTGTGCGCATGGCTTTCGGCCCGCAGCCAGGGCGGCAGCATCGTGTTGCGTATCGAGGACCTGGACGATCGCTGCAAGCGCCCCGAGCTTGCCGCTCAACTGATTGACGACCTGGCCTGGCTGGGGCTCGAGTGGGACGAAGGCCCCTACTACCAGCACGATCGCCTGGATCTGTACGAGGACGCCCTGCGCCAGCTGCAAGACGCCGGCCTCACCTATCCCTGTTTTTGCACGCGTGCCGAACTCCACGCCGCGAGCGCGCCGCACGCCAGCGACGGCACGCCCATCTACCGCGGCGCCTGCCGAGGCCTTTCTGCCGAGGAGGTTGCCCGCCGCAGCATCCTGCGCGCTCCGGCCACGCGCCTGCGCGTGCCCACCGTCGACGACCTCGCGGGCGACGTGATCGAATTCGTAGACCGCACGTACGGAGCCCAATGCGAGGCACTCGCCACCGAGTGCGGCGACTTTTTGGTGCGCCGCAGCGACGGCGTGTTTGCCTATCAGCTGGCCGTGGTGGTCGACGACGCCGCCATGGGCGTCACCGAGATCGTACGCGGATGCGACCTGCTTGGTTCCACGCCGCGCCAGATCTACCTGCAACATCTGCTGGGACTTCCCACGCCGCGCTACGCGCACATTCCACTGCTCATGTCGCCGGACGGCCGCCGCCTATCCAAGCGAGACCGCGACCTGGACCTGGGCGAACTACGTGCACGCTTTGGCACGCCCGAGGCGCTGCTGGGATGGCTCGCCGGGCAAACAGGCATCGCGCCGGACACCACGCCGCGTACCGCCGAGCAGCTGGTCGAGCACTTTAGCTGGGACGTCATCCGCGCGCATCGGGAGAACATCACTGTAACGGTCGAGTAGCCAGCCACCCCGCCTCTACGCAACATCCCAGGGCTGGAGTTCGTCGCCCAAGCGAACGATGCAGTCGTAGAGCACGGTGTGACGCTCGGCCGGGTTGGTATCCCGATGAAAATGCCCGTAGTACCAGCGCTTGTAGTCCAAGCGGTCTTCCAGCTCATCGAAAAATGCCGTAAGCCGATCAACGGAGGGGCAATTCCAGCCGGACGCTGGATAAAGCGTGGACGAAAGCATGCGCGTAGAGCAGGTGTGAGTGATCACGTAGTCGACCGTCCAGCCCACGCTGTCGAGCTTTGCCCGCGCCTCCTCAAAGTTGCGCTCGTCCGGCAGCTCCTGCGGCCACCAGCTGGAATACGGAATGCGGTATTCCTTGTCCACGCTCGTGGCGCCGCCCATGGTAAAGACCGTTGAGCCGTCGAGCTCAAAAACCTCGCCGCGCGTCAGGCGCCGTATGGGCGAGGTATCCGACAGGCGCTGCGTCAGCCCACCGTGCCACAACTCCATGGGGCGTTCCGCCCAGTGATCGAAACGCTCGTGGTTGCCGTCGACAAACAGCACGGTGTAGGGGCGCGACTCCAGCCAAGCAATATCGGCACATTCCTCGGTAGAAAAGTCCCAGGGAAAGCCAAAGTCGCCCGCGATGATGAGATAGTCGTCGCTCGCCAGGCTATCCCCAAGCTCCCAATCGCGGAGCTTTTGCATGTCAGCGCCGCCATGAATATCGCCTGTTACATAGACCGTCATCGGATTACCACTTCCCTGTAAGTCGCCAGCCCACATTCTGCACGATCACTAAGCCAACCGTTCCAGCCCTTCCATCCCTTAGGGCTTACCCTTCGTTCTTCCATCCAAACGGGTCAAGCACCCAAAAAACCAGATCGAGCACGCCGCCGGTCATCATGGCGCCGGCAAGGGCCATGCAAACGTGCAGAGAACTGGCACTTCAGAGCACGTCGAATGGCCCCAGAACAGCCAGCAGCGCGACCGCTGCGCCGGCAAGGCACAACGCGAGGCACGGCCCCGCGTCCTTGACGCACTTCTTTGCGAGATGCTTGGTGTTATCGCTCATCGGTATCGAACTCCTTAGAGGGTCGTTGTTTGGGTACATGCCGCCGCGGCAGAGCAGGGCGGCAGGGTAAGTGTCCCATGCCGTGCGGACATCAATGGAGAAACCGCCTGCTCGACCAACCTTTGACGCCGTTTTGCACCGGCACCCCATCCCCCGCTATCGAGGTCTAATACTTTTCCCACCGCTACCCAAAAACTCATCCAACATTAATCTTGGCTCAAGAATCGCTTAATCTATAACCTGCACTATAGAGTTCGAACAAGGGGCGGGGCGGCGCCGCGCAACGCAGGCCGCCGAACGCAACGCTCGCGCCCATCGAACGAAAGGACAGGTCATGGACGACCTCGAAAAAGTTGAAACCATCCGCACCAAGTGCAACGTGAGCTACACCGATGCCAAAGCCGCGCTCGACGCCGCCGACGGCAACGTTTTGGACGCCATCATTTGGCTCGAGTCGCAAGGCAAGACCCAGACCACGTCGGCGCACGCCGCCACCGAGTCCGCGCCGGTCGACGAACCCTCGGCCGAGATGGTCGCCGCGCAGGCCGCCTACGAGAAGTCGAGCGAAAAGACCGACTTCTCCAAGAAGATGGACAGCGTGTGGGAGTACCTCAAAAAGCTCTTCCGCCTGAGCCTGGACACCAAGTTTATCGTCACGCGCCGCGATGCAATCATCCTCAACATTCCCATCCTGATCCCCATCATCGCCCTGTTTGCCTGGGGCGCCACGATATGGCTGATGCTGATTGGCCTGTTCTTTGGCATGCGTTACCGCATCGATAGCGACGGCGACGTGCCCGGCAGCATCAACAACCTTATGGATCACGCCGCCGACGCCGCGGACGACATCAAGCAAAATCTGAACGACGACAAGTAATCGCAAACGGGGGCACGCATGGCACGGATCCTGATCGTAGAGGACGAGGAGAAAATCGCCCGCTTTGTGACGCTCGAGCTGGAGCACGAGGGCTACCAGGTGGAACACGCCGCCGATGGCCGCACCGCCGTGGACCTGGCGCTGGAGCGCAACTACGATCTTATTCTGCTCGATGTGCTGTTGCCGCAGCTCAACGGCATGGAGGTCCTGCGGCGCGTCCGCAAGCACAAGGATGTGCCGGTGATAATGGTCACCGCGCGCGATGCCGTGATGGACAAGGTGGCCGGGCTCGATGCCGGCGCCGACGATTACTTGACCAAGCCGTTTGCGATCGAGGAGCTGTTCGCACGGATCCGCGTGGCGCTGAAGCGCTCGGAGGCCGTGCGGGCGGCTTCGGGCGTTGGCGGCATCGGGACGGGCGCGGCAGGCGGCACGGGTGTCGGCGCCACTGCGATGCCCCCGGTCAGTGACTCGACCCAGGTTTCCGCCTCGCTCTCCCCCGCCACGCTCGCCGTGGGCTCGGTTGCGCTCGACCCCGACCGCCGCGAAGTCACGGTCGGCGGCTCGCCCATTGCGCTCACGGCCCGCGAGTTCGATGTCCTCGCCCTGCTTATGGCGCATGCCGAGACCGTGCTCACGCGCGAACGCATCGCGCACGAAGCGCTGGGCTACGAATACATGGGCGACACCAACAACGTCGACGTGCACATCGCGCATCTACGCGCCAAGATCGAGGACGCCGGCGGCGCCCGCATCATCCAGACCGTGCGCGGGGTGGGCTATGTCTGCCGCGCGTAACGCCGAGGCCAAGCGCGTCACCTCCATCGCCCGCGCCATCAACTGGAGCTATATGTGGCGCCGCCTGATGAGCTACGTCTGGCTCGATCTGTTACTGGTGGTTGTCGCGGCGGCGGTACTCGTCTATGGATACAACCAGACGCTGCCCGACGGCGCGTTTACCGCAAGATGGATCCCCGGCGCCGCCGTTCACGGCATGTCGCTGACACCCACACGCGGCTGGGACCTGACCACGCTTACCTATACCATCGAGCTTGCGCGCACCACCAAGAGCTTTCCCCTCGCGCAGGACCTCGTCGCACTGTGGCCTCTCTACCTAGTCGTTGCAGGTTGGCAGGTCATCGGCGTGCTCAACATGCTCGGCGGCGCCCGACGCGTGCGCCGTACCATGGCACCGCTCAACGATCTGGCACTGCGCGTGGATGAGCTCGGCCGCATGCAACTCGCCGACGGCAAAATGGAAACGCTGGAGCAGGCCATCGAGCGCGCAAGTGTCGACTCGCCGAGCGTCACCACCGGCGACGCCGATCTGGCGAGTATCGAGGTCGCGCTCAACCGCCTGCTGCGCCAGATGCAAGAGGCCAAGCTGCAGCAGATGCGCTTTGTCAACGATGCGAGCCACGAGCTGCGCACGCCCATCGCGGTGATTCAGGGCTACGTGAACATGCTCGACCGCTGGGGTAAGGACGACCCGGACGTGCTGGCGGAATCCATCGCGTCCCTTAAAGCCGAAAGCGAGCACATGCAAGAGCTTGTGGAGCAGCTGCTGTTTTTGGCACGCGGCGATGCCGGACGCACCGTACTGCGGCGCGCGAATACCAACCTGGCCGCGCTGGTCGGCGAGGTTTGCGAGGAATCGCAGATGATCGATGCCGCGCACACGTATCGGCTGGCGTTTGACGCCGCGCTCGCCAGCGACCCGCGCTGCGACGCGCCTGTCGACGTGGCACTCGTAAAGCAGGCCCTGCGCGTGATCGTGCAGAACGCCGCCAAGTATTCGGACGCGGGCACATCCATCTCGTTTGACATGACGCCGGATGCGGGCGCGGGCACGATCGACATAAGCGTTGAGGACGAGGGCATCGGCATGAATCAGGAATCCGCAGCTCACGCGTTCGAGCGGTTCTACCGTGCCGACAACGCGCGCGATGCCGGCACGCAGGGTTCGGGCCTGGGGCTCGCCATTGCCAAGTGGATCGTCGATAGCCATGGTGGTGTCATTGGCGTGACCTCAGTCGAGGGCGTCGGCAGCCGCTTTACGATTCGCCTGCCGCGGTAGGAAGCCCCTCGGCGTAAAAAAGGGATAAGGCCATGCGGCCCTATCCCTTTTTGCTAGCTATAGCAGCCTGTGCGCTACTCGCGGCACAGATGCACGGCAAAGCCGGCGAACTCGCGCTTAAAGTACACGAGCTTGGTGCCGCCGTCGGGCAGCAGCACGCGCGACTCCTCGTTGACCTCGAGCCCGCGCTCGGCAAACCACTTCTCAGCTGCATCGATGTCGTTAACGGCAAAGCCGATGTGGCCTTTGGTGCCACGACCGTTCTGCTTCATGACCTCGACCAGCGAATCGTTGAAGTACGAAACCGGGGTCTCGATAACAGGCAGGCCCATCATCGTCGAGAACAGCTCCGCGATCTCCAGGGCGTCTGCCGGGTCGGCGGCGTTAATGCCCACATGGCAACGCGCATACCAAAGAGCTCTACCGGGTTGGCGTTCTGCTCACTCATGCAGTCAGCGCCTACTGAGCCATAACGTCGAGAACGGCCTTCTCGGCAGCAACGCGGTTCATGCCGGTCATGAAGGGCACGCCGCTCACGTACGGGCAGGTGAGGCCCTCGGGGGCAACGGTGGTGGCGATCAGCAGGTCGGCGCCCTCGTCGCAGTAGTCCTTGGCCTCGGAGATGGCACACTGCACGATCTCATACTTGCCGGCATAACCATTGGCGTCGAGCATGGTGGCGACCTTCTGGGCAACAAGCGTGGAAGTAGCAGCGCCAGCACCGCAAGCCAAAACGATCTTCTTCATAGGTAATGTCTCCCTTCATGGTTTACTTTAGGTAAGTGTACCGCAGCGAGCGATGGCACTCAGCCTCGATGAGCTTTTATGCCAGTTTGCTTGCGCGCTGCGTATAATACATCTAGTACGTGTTGTCATACCGCTCGCTTTATGAGCGACTAAGGACCCTAATATGCCCGATTCCCGCACACTCTGGACCGCCGTCGTTATCATCTGCATCGCCGTGTCGGTGTTCTTTAGCGTCAAAAAACGCACCACGTTTAAACGCCTGCAGCAATTGATGGCCGCCAAGCAGTGGGACGAGTTCGATCGTTTGCTCGACGGCAAACTCACCAGCATGCTGTACCCGCGCTACAACCGCGACTACCTGCGCCTGAACTCCTATCTGCTGCGCGAGGACCATAAGCGCGCCGACGAGATGTTCGACCTGCTACTGGGACTCAACCTGCCCAAGATGCAGCGCGTCGACCTGGTGATCAAAGCTTTTAACTACTACGTTGGCCAGGAGGACCGCAAAAAGGCCAAGGAGTTGCTGCACGAGATCAAGGGCTTTGAGGGCGGTCAGGCCGAGACAGTCGCACACGAATGCCAGCTGATGTACGACACGATGATCCTCAAGCGCCACAACGACATTCCCGAGCTGGAGCGCATGCTCGAGGATGTCGGCGACGACCCGGTCAAGCGCTGCCGACTGGAGTACCTGCTGGCCCTGCAGTATCAAAACAAGGGCGACGAGGCAAAGTTCCAAGAGTTCCTGGAGAAGTCGGGCCAACACTCGATGGCCGTCAACGCGTAACGGACGGCTTGTGCTAGACTTCTAGTCTCACGGGGGCGTGGCGGAATTGGCATACGCAGGAGACTTAAAATCTCTCGCCGCAAGGATTGTGGGTTCGAGTCCCACCGCCCCTACCATGTGATTGCTTGCGAGCCCGTGTTCTCCAGGGATGCGGGCTCGCTTCTTTTAGATGCCGGTGGGACTCGAACCCGCGAGGGGGCGAGCGTTAAGCGGACGCGCAGCGTCCGTAGCGAGCCGGCGAGGGCGCCGACAGGCGGCCGAAGCCGGTGCGTATTTGCGCAGCAAATGCGCGGATGTCCCACCGCCCCTACCATATGGAGCTTTCGAGCCCGTGTCCCCAAGGGATGCGGGCTCGTTTCTTTTACACGCCGGCGGGGCTCTAAGTTGCGGTGAAATAGTTCCTGTTTTGGCAGTTTACCAGCCCATTTAGGAATTATTCCACCGCGACTTAGGTTGGTGTTCCCACATTTTCCGATGGAAAAACGTGGTTGTCTCCCACATTTTCCGATGGAAAAACGTGGTTATCTCCCACATTTTCCGATGGAAACTCCCAAATGGCCTTATACTAGCCGAGAGGGTTGGGAGGCAATATGCAGCGACAGCTTATGAGTGAACTTATCGCTTGGAAATCAAGGGCGAATCGCAAACCTCTCTTGCTTAAGGGAGCCCGCCAGACAGGAAAGACTTGGCTTCTTAACGAATTCGCAAGCCAGCAGTATCGAAACGTCATTCGTTTTGACTTTATGCTCGAGCCGAGCACGCGCTCGCTGTTCGATGGGAACCTCGACCCCAAGCGCATCATCTCCCAGATAGAACTCCTACGTGGCCAAACCGTAACGCCGGAAGACACGCTCATCATCTTCGACGAGATCCAAGAGGCGCCACGCGGGATCACCTCGCTCAAGTACTTCAACGAGCTTGCACCCGAATACCACATCGTGGCAGCCGGTTCCTATATGGGCCTCGCGCTCCGACGCGAAAACGAGTCATTTCCCGTCGGCAAAATCGACCAGCTCACCATGCGTCCCATGGGGTTTGCTGAGTTCGTTCGTGCCGTCGACGGCAACCCGCTCGCCGACGCCGTCCTTGCCGCAGACATGGACCTTCTGGCAAACGTTACCGAAAAGCTCGAGCACTTGCTCAAGGAATACCTTGTTGTCGGCGGTATGCCCGAAGTTGTCTCCACTTTCGCCGAGACACGCGACTTCATCGAAGCCCGAAGGCTTCAACAGCAAATCATCGAGGCTTACGAATCCGATTTTGGCAAACATGCACCCGCCCGCATCGTCGAGCGCATGAGGTTGGTTTGGAAATCCCTTCCCGGCCAGCTTGCAAAGGAGAACAAGAAGTTTGTCTATGGCACCCTTCGTCCCGAAGCGCGCGCACGCGATTTCGAGGAAAGCCTCCAGTGGCTCACGGACTACGGAATCGTTCATAAGGTGCCACGTGTTTCCGCTCTAAAGGCGCCGCTCTCGAGCTACGAAGACCTCTCGGGCTTCAAACTGTTCTGCATCGACACCGGCATCCTCGGAGCGCTCTCCGGTCTCTCTCCGGCCATCGTTCTTAACGGATCCGCTGTTTTTACCGAGTTCAAAGGTTCGCTGACCGAACAATACGTCGCGCAGGAGCTTTTGCTCCAGGACAAAACTCCCGCGTATTGGTCCTCTACCTCCGGCAATGCCGAAACCGACTTTGCCATCGACCATGCGGGAACCGTGCTTCCGCTTGAGGTCAAGGCGGCAGAGAACCTTAAAGCGAAGAGCCTGAAAATAGCCTGCGAAAAATTCAAGCTCGAGCGTTGCGTGAGGAGCTCCCTGGCGGCATATAGAGACGAAGGCATGCTCGTCAATATTCCGCTTTGGGAGATTGGGCAAATCGACAAGCTGGCATAGGCGCTGTGGGGACGCCCCGCAAGGACTGTCCCCAGGTGCCGGCTGTTGAGTTGCGGTGGAATAGGGACTGTTTGGTGCCCGAAAGGGCGATTGTAGTCCGTATTTCACCGCAACTTATTTAGAGGGCGCTGAGGCTGGGGGTCCAGGCGATGGTGGGAGTCGCGCCGTCGAGAACCTCGTTGATGGTGGCGACCATGCCAGCGAGTAGGCTGTTCTCGCTTACGGTGAGCGCATCGTAGCCACCGGCGCGCATGAGCTCGCGAATCACCACGGCGCCGGCCAGAATCACGCCCGCGCGCTTGGGCTGCACGCCCGGCAGCGCAGCGATACCCTCCACATCCAGCGTAGACATATGATCGATAGCGTCCGAGATCTGCTCCATCGAAAGCTCGCGCAGGTGCACAAAGCTCGAGTCGTACGGCTCCAGCTCGTGGACCAGCGCCACGAGTGTGGTGACGGTACCGCCCACCGCGACCAAGCGCTCGGCGCGCTCAAAATCGCTCGGCAGGCTCTCAAAGTAAGCCTCGAACTGCTCGCCCGCCCAGTCGGCAGCGGCAGCAAGCTCGCCGTCCGAAGGCGGCAACGCCGAGAAGAAACGCTCCGTCACACGACGGCAACCAATGTCCAGCGAACGCGTTCCCTCCAGCGCGAAGACCCCGCGCTCCGGCGCGTATACGCCCGTCGCGAGCTCCGTGGAGCCGCCGCCCGAATCGGCAACAATGATGCGCTCGCCGGCAAAGTCGTGCGCCACGCCAAAAAACGTCAGGCGCGCCTCGACCTCTCCTGGAATCACCTGCGGCTCGAGACCCAGCTCGCGCAGGCCGTCCAGCAGCAGCACGGCGTTGGACGCATCGCGCGCGGCACTCGTGCACGTGGTACAGATGTACACGGCCCCAAAGGCACGCGCCTCGTCCACAAACATGCGGCATGCGGCGAGCACGCGCTCGACCGCCGCCTCGCAAAAGCGGCCCGTCGCGTCAACGCCCTCGCCCAGATCGGTAATCTCGGTATGCTTGGACGATTCCACGATCGCCCCGGCCTCGACCTGCGCCAGCACCAGTCGCGACGACACCGTTCCCAGGTCGATCGCCGCCACCTTATATCGTTTGCAATCTGCCATTGCGGGCTCCCCTCCGGGCGCTACTCGCCTACTCGCCGCTGGACGCGACCGTCTGACCCTCGACGCCGTTAAATCCAAACAGCATGTCGAGCGCCTGGATGTACCACGACGCGTCCTTGCCGACTTCTTCGATCTCCTTGGCCACCTCGCTGGCCTTCTTGGCGTTCGACGACTTCTGGCTCGACGAGGCATCCGAATCGCCGTCCAGGCCCTGCACTTCAATCCTCTTCTCGCCGGGCATCACCAAGCCCAGGTCCTCGGATGCCGCATCCTTGATACCCTCCTCCGAGAGCAGCTTGTCGACGCTTTTTTGCAGCCCATCATTGTATTGCTGGCGAATCTCGACCTGCTTGGCCAAGATATCGCTCGAACGCTTTGCCACGTACAGGTCGCGCACGGGGAAATACAGGCTCACGAGCACCAGGGCAACGACGATGCCGATGAATAGCCCTCGCTGAGGACCGTGGGTAAAGTCGTAGATCGCCTTGACCACCGCGTTGTCGTTGGCGTAGTGCATAAAGTCCGAGCCCGAAAAACGGTTCGAGGGCCTGCTCGACCTATCGTGCGTTTGAGCCGACGAGCGCTGAGCATGCGACGAACGTGCCGGGCGCACTGGTCCATCTGTCGAAGTATTCACTTGAGCATTGGGGCGCGAGGTACTTGTCGGGCGCTGCATGGAGCGGTCGGCGCCGGCGTAGGCGGACCCACCGAGCTGCACCGTGCGCGCACGGCGAGGCGACGGCTCACGCGAACCGGCGGAATAGTACCTGTTGTCGTAAATCTGATCCATGTGCGCCTTGTGCGGTTGAGGTTTGTTTGCGCTAAGTATTCTAGTTATAGCACGAGCGCCCGCACCGCCTTCGCCAGCCTTTGCTCGACATAAAAAAGGCGCTGAGTCATATGGCCCAGCGCCCAATGGTGCTCAACAGCGCCCGGCTGAAGCAAGGCAAATCCGAGTCTTCCCCGCCCCCGCGACCTCCGCGTGCCTAGCGAATGTTGTAGAACGCGGCCTTGCCGGCGTAGCGCGCACTGCCCTCGAGCCCGTCCTCGATGCGGATGAGCTGGTTGTACTTGGCGATGCGATCGCTGCGGCACGGGGCGCCCGACTTGATCTGGCCGGCGTTGACGCCCACGACCAGGTCGGCGATCGTGGAGTCCTCGGTCTCGCCGGAGCGGTGGCTCACGATGCAAGCGTAACCGGCCTCCTTGGCGGTCTCGATGGCCTCGAGCGACTCGGTGAGCGTGCCGATCTGGTTGACCTTGACCAGGATCGCGTTGGCGGCACCAAGCTCGATGCCCTTCTTGAGGCGCTCGGTGTTGGTGACGAACAGGTCGTCGCCTACGAGCTGCACCTTATTGCCAATGCGGCGGGTAAGCTCGACCCAGCCGTCCCAGTCCTCCTCGGCCATGCCGTCCTCGATGGAGATGATGGGATAAGTGTCGACGAGCTTCTCCCAGTAATCGACCATCTGGGCGCTCGTGTACTCAACGCCCTCGCCCTTGAGCTCGTACATACCGGTCTCAGCGTTGTAGAACTCGGTGGACGCCGGATCCATGGCGTACATAAAGTCGACGCCGGGCTTAAAGCCAGCCTTCTCGACGGCCTTGGTGATGTACTCGAACGGCTCGGCATTGGTCTTAAGGTTGGGGGCAAAGCCGCCCTCGTCGCCCACACCGCCGCCCAGGCCGGCCTCGTGCAGCACGCCCTTGAGGGTGTGGTAGACCTCGGCGCACCAACGCAGGCCCTCGGCAAAGCTCGGGGCGCCCACCGGCATGATCATGAACTCCTGGAAGTCGACGTTATTATCGGCATGCACGCCGCCGTTGAGAATGTTCATCATAGGTGTGGGCAGCAGGTGGGCGTTGACGCCACCCAGGTACTGGTACAGCGACAGGCCCGCCGACTCGGCAGCGGCGCGGGCAACGGCCAGCGACACGCCCAGGATGGCGTTGGCACCGAGCTTGGTCTTGTTGGGGGTACCGTCCGCGGCAATCAGCGCGGCATCGACAGCGCGCTGGTCGAAGGCGTCGAGGCCCACGACGGCGTTAGCGCACTCGTTGTTGACGTGCTCGACGGCCTGCGAAACGCCCTTGCCCAGGTAGCGGCCCTTGTCGCCATCGCGCAGCTCGCAGGCCTCAAAGGCGCCGGTCGAAGCACCCGAAGGCACCATTGCGCGGCCAAAGCTGCCGTCCTCGAGCACGACCTCGACCTCGACGGTGGGGTTGCCGCGGCTGTCGAGCACCTCGCGACCGTAGACGTCCAAAATATCGCTCATGTTGTCTCCCTCTCACTTGGAAACGTAGTGGATGCAAGCGACCGGCTGACCGTGCACCGTCGGTGCGTCTCCATAAGTTAGCCATGTCGCACTTTTTGCATTATGCCCTAAGTTAGCCGAGGGATACACTTGATTTTCGAAAAATTTAGCGGGAACGATGAGGCGTGTCAGCCCGTCGTTCCCGCAGTCTTACTCCTCCGCCTTTGCGGCATCCCACAGGTCGTTGAGGCCGTGGGTCGAAAGCTCGGCAAGATCCACGTGAGCATCGGCCGCCATCTGCTCCATCGCGGCCCAGCGGCGGCGGAACTTTGCCGTGCTGGCGCGCAGGGCGCTCTCGGCGTCGATCCCCTCTTTGCGCGCGACGTTGACCAGGGCAAAGAGCAGATCGCCAAACTCCATTTCGCGCTCGGGCGTTCCGGGGGCCTCGGCCTCAAACTCGGCACGTTCCTCGGCGACCTCGTCCCACACGTCCTGGACCGTCTCCCACTCAAAGCCCACGGCAGCCGCCTTGCGCGACACCTTCTGAGCCTGCATCAGCGCCGGCAGATGCGTGGGCACGCCGTCGAGCAGGCCCTCGGGCGCAGCCTCGCCTGCCGCCACGGCCTTGTCCTTGGCGGCCTTCTCGGCAAGCTTGACCTCGTCCCAAATCTTGAGTACCTCGTCGGAGCTGTCGGCATCCACATCGCCAAACACGTGCGGATGACGGCGAATGAGTTTGGCGTCGATATCGCGCGCCACGTCGGCCAGCGTAAACTCGCCGGCATCCGCCGCGATCTGCGCATGCAGCACGACCTGCATGAGCACGTCGCCCAGCTCCTCGCGTAGGTGAACCGCGTCGTCCGCCTCGATGCAGTCGAGTGCCTCGTAGGCCTCCTCGATCATGTTCTTGCCGATGCTGCGGTGCGTCTGTTCGCGATCCCACGGGCAGCCATCGGGCTGACGCAGACGCCAGATGGTCTGCACCAGATGCTGCAGCTCGGCCGACGCGTCTATCAGCGTGGACAGATCGCGCGAGCCCTCGGCATTTTGCTGAGCCATATGCTGCGCCATGGTTATTCCTCCTCCAGGATCACGTGGCGGAACGCACCGCCCTCGTAGATGCCGTAGCTGTGCGTGCCGTCCTTGGGAATGCTCACACTGCCGGGGTTGAAGAGCCACAGGCCCGGGTGCGCGGCACTTTCCTCGTTGACCTTGATGTGCGTATGACCGTAGACGAGCACGGAGCCCTCGGGCAGCGCGGGCGCGTGGTCGACGCTGTTGTGCATGCCGGCGCCAAAGACATGGCCGTGCGTCAGGAACAGCTCGCGGCCGGTCTCGTCGAACAGCGTGGCGTAGTCGGCCATGACGGGAAAGTCGAGGACCATCTGGTCGACCTCGGCATCGCAGTTGCCGCGTACCGCGATGATGCGGTCGGCCAGGGCGTTGAGCAGCGGGATCACGCGCTTGGGGGCGTAATCGCGCGGCAGGTCGTTGCGCGGACCGTGGTAGAGCAGGTCGCCCAGCAGGACGATGCGGTCGGGCTGCTCGGATTCGATGGCGGCAACCAGGCGCTCGGCCCAATATGCCGAGCCGTGGATGTCGGAGGCGATGAGGTATTTCATGGTGGTCCTTTCGGTGAGGTTGATGGGGCGGGTGTGGCGCGTCGCCGACCGTGTCACTCAAATTGCAGAGCCGCGGCTTGTGCTGTCTGCATCACGCGCTGGAGCGGCACACCGTGCTCGCGGGCAAGGCGGGCGCAGTCCTCGTACTCGGGCGCTGCACGCTCGCTGCCGTCGGGCAGGGTGGCCACCTTGACGAACACCTCGCCCCATGGCGTCGTTACGCGCTCAAAGCGGCGTGGTAGGCAAACGCGCTCCATAACCTGGCGACGAATGCCGTTGGTCGTGGTTTCCAAGAAGATGATCGTCTGCAGGCGCTCGATATCCTCGTAGGTGCAGATTACCTGCAGCTGCCAGCCGGGGCGGCCTTTCTTACAATAGAGGGGCAGCCAGTGCACCTCGCGCGCACCCGCCTCGCGCAGGCGGTCGGCGGCGTAGGCGAGTACCTCAGGCGACGCGTCGTCGATGTCGCATTCCAGCTTGACGATGGTTTCGGGCGCATCGGTCTCGCGGGACAGCGGGGATGTGCTATCGCATGGCATACGGTCCGGCTCCTTTCCGCGCGGGCTCGTTTTGTTCATCCAAACGCTAGCACATCGGACGTGGCACAAGCGTGACTTTCGTCCGTCGCCGCCCTCGCCCCCATCCAAACGTGTACGTCAGCCTCCAAACATGTCATTATTTGTCGGTTTTGGAGGCTGACGTACACGTTTTGAGAGCAAGCGAGGCCGCACCACGCGCCGCGCAACCTTTCCAATCGATTTCGATCCCCGGCGTGCCCGGCGTGTTGAGAGCTGCGCCATTACAATGAAGCGGATTCGCTTGACGCAAAGGAGCCGCTATGCCCATGTGCCCGCTGGTCGATTGCCATACCCACACCTCGTTTTCGGACGGGCATGCCTCGTTTGAGGACAACGTCCGTGCCGCTGCTGCGGCCGGCTGCCGCGTCATGGTTTCGACCGACCATCTCACCCTGCCCGCCAGCATGGATGCTAACTGCGAGGTGCAGGTTACTGAGGGTGACCTCCCGGCGCATCGTCTGGCTTTTGAGGACGCTCGCAATCTTGCCGCTCAGATTGCGCCAGAACTCACCTTTATCTACGGTTTCGAATGCGATTGGTACGAGGGCTGCGAGCCTTTGGTTGAGCGCTGGTCCCAGGGCGCCGTCGTGCGCCTGGGCAGTGTGCACTGGATTGGCAACCCAGGCGATATCATGGCCGGTGCCGCGGGTACGGCGGGAACGGAGGACGTCGCTCGTCCCGATACGCCCGATTCGCGCTGCGGCTGGATCGACGATGACACCAACCTGCACGTTTGGGAAAACCTGGGGGTACGCGGCGTGTGGGAGCGCTATGTCGATGACTGGTGCCGCGCCTGCGAGAGCCCGCTCAACTTTGATGTGATGGCTCACCCCGACCTGGTCATGCGCTTTTCGAAGGAAGGCTTTGCGCCCGATTTTGACCCCGCACCGTTTTGGCAGCAGATGGCAGAGTGCGCGCACGATACGGGCCGCCGCGTTGAGGTCTCGACGGCCGCGCCGCGCAAGGGCTTGGGCGACTACTACCCCGCAACCGGTCTTTTGCGCTGCTTTGCCCATGCCGAAGTGCTGATCACCTTTGGCTCGGACGCGCACCGCGCCTGCGATATCTGCTGGAACATCCGCGAGGCCCAGGCGCACGCCTACGACTGCGGTTATCGAACCTTCGACATCCCCCACGCCACCGGCGAATGGGAATCCACGCCCCTCGCCTAACTGGTCGTTTAAGAACGTCCCCAATGACTAGTGGCGGCGGGCGTTGAGTTCGCCGGCAAGCTCGTCGAGGGTGATACCGTAGCGCTCGAGCGTCACGAGCAGGTGGTAGACCAGGTCGCCGGCCTCGTAGCGGATGTGATCGTGATCGTTATCCTTGCAGGCCATGATTACCTCGCTTGCCTCCTCGGCAAGCTTCTTGAGCAGCTCGTCCTCGACGTCGGTCAGCAGACGCGCGGTATAGCTCTCCTGCGGCGATGCATCACGACGACCGTGAATCACCTCGGCGAGCCCCGTCAGCGTCTCTCCGATATTTCCATCCTGAATGTTTGCGGTGCGCACACCCATAGTTCAATCCTTTCTGGTGGCCGAGCGTCTAATCGAGCGCCCGCCCTACGCGAGTTTCTTAAAGAAGCAGGTACGGTTGCCGGTGTGGCAAGCCGGGCCCGGCGAGTCAACCTTGACCAGCAGCGTATCGCTATCGCAGTCGGCCCAGAGCTCCTTGACCGCTTGCATATTGCCGCTCGTCGCGCCCTTGTTCCAGAGCTCCTGGCGACTGCGGCTCCAAAACCACGTGGTGCCGGTCTTGAGCGTCAACCCCACCGACTCCTCGTTCATCCAGGCAACCATAAGCACCTCGCCGGTGTCATACTGCTGAACCACACAAGGAATCAACCCACGGGCGTCGTACGTAAGATCAGACGCTTCTATTACCTCAGTCATCATTTCTCCCAAGCAACAAACGAAATCCCACAGGTCGGCGAGGGTTGTCCAGGTGCCCGAGATTCCGAGCGACAAGCCCGACGACGCGTACTTAAGTACGCGAGGAGGGTTGGAGCCGGAAGGTCGGGTGCCTGGGCAAGCCGCGGCGCTAAAAGTCCAGCCTCACAGGGATGCCCTGCGACGCCATATACTCCTTCACCTGGCGAATGCTGAAGGTTCCAAAGTGAAAGACGCTTGCCGCCAGTACGGCGTCGGCTTCGCCCTCGATCACACCCTCAGCAAAATGCTCGAGCGTGCCCACACCGCCGCTCGCGATCACCGGAATCGGCACCGCGCGCGCCACGGCGCGGGTGAGCGCCAGGTCAAATCCGGCCTTGGTGCCGTCGCGGTCCATGCTGGTCAGTAGGATCTCGCCGGCGCCGCGACGAGCCGCCTCCTCGGCCCACGCCACCGCGTCGATGCCCGTGGCGTTGCGGCCTCCTGCGGTAAAGACCTCCCACTTGTCGGCACCGGATGCGCCAGGCAAGCCGACGTGCTTGGCATCGATCGCCACGACCACGGCCTGGCTGCCAAACGCCGCGGCAGCCTGGCTAATCAGCGACGGGTCGCGCACGGCGGCAGAGTTGAGCGACACCTTGTCAGCACCGGCTGCAACCATGGTGCGCATGCCCGCCAGGTCGCGAAAGCCGCCGCCCACGGTATAGGGAATGGCGAGCTCCTCGGCCGCGTGCGCCGCCATCTCGATGGTCGTCGCACGGTTGTCACTCGTGGCGGTAATGTCCAGGAAGACGACCTCGTCCGCACCCTCGCGATCGTAGGCACGCGCTAGCTCCACCGGGTCGCCCGCATCGCGCAGGCTCACAAAGTTGACGCCCTTGACCACACGGCCGTCCTTGACGTCCAAGCAGGGAATTACGCGTTTGGTAAGCATGGGCTACTCCTCCCCTCGGGCGGCGGCCAGCGCCTGTGCCAGCGTAAAGTTGCCTTCGTAGAGCGCACGGCCGGTAATGGCGCCTTCAATCGCGACCTCGCCCACCGCGGCCAGTGCGCGGATGTCGTCGAGCGTCGAGATACCGCCCGAAGCCACGACGGGAAAGCCCGCGACCTCGGCCACATGGCGATACGCCGCCACATCGATGCCCGTCTGCATGCCATCGCGCGCGATGTCGGTATACACCAGATGCTTAAAACCCAGCTCGGAAAGCTGCGCCACGGCATCGTCGAGTGCCACGCCCGCGCCGTCGCGCCAACCATTCACCTTGACCTGACCGTCGCGCGCGGCGATGTCTGCCACCAGCAACTCGCCAAAGCCTTGGGCCGCCACCTCGGCAAAACCCGGCTCGGTCACCAGCACGGTGCCCAGTGCGATGCGGCGTGCGCCGTAGCCTGCCAACTCGTCGATGCGTGCAAGCGAGCGAACGCCGCCGCCCACGTCCACGGACAGACCGTCGACGCCGCAGATGGCCTTAATCGCTGCCGAGTTGGCAGCACACGCATCCTCGTCCTCGCCAAAGGCAGCGGACAGGTCGACGACGTGCACCCAGCTCGCGCCCTGCTCGGCAAACGAGCGGGCAACGGCCACGGGGTCGTCGGAATATACCTTGCAGCGACTGCGGTCGCCGCGCTCCAGGCGCACGACCTTGCCGCCGATCAGATCGATTGCGGGAAACAGGATCATCGGCCAGCCTCCTCGACGATGTTGACGAAGTTCTTAAGGATGCGCTGACCCAGCGCGGAGGATTTCTCGGGATGGAACTGGCAGCCCCACACGTTGCCATGACGCACGATGCACGGGAAGCTCCGCGTATAGTGCGTGCGTGCCAGCACATCGGCGGTATCGGCGTCGTCGGTCACCGCATAGCTGTGGGTGAAGTACATGTTGGCGCCCTCGGCAAAACCGGCGAGCAGCGGATCGGCCGCACCGGCAGGCGTCATATGCACCTGGTCCCAGCCCACGTGCGGCACCTTAAGGCGGCTCGACTCCAAGCGCGTGCACGAACCGCGCATAATGCCCAGGCCATCGACCCAGGGACCGCCAGTCTGCTCAGAGGCATTGCCGTCGGCGACCGCGCCCTCGTCCGCAGGCACGCCCTCGTTGCCGCGCTCAAAAAATAGCTGAAGGCCCAGGCAGATGCCGAGCAGCGGAGTTCCGGCGGCGACGGCATCGAGCACCGCGTCCGCCTCGCCGCTCTGGCGCATAAAGGCGATTGCGTCATAGAACGCGCCCACGCCCGGGATGACCAGGCCGTCGGCGCGGCGGATCTGCTCCGGATCGTCCGACGTGCAGGCGGCGGCACCGGCGCGCGCAAGCCCGCGCGCAACGCTCGACAAGTTGCCCTTGTGGTAATCGACCACTACGATCTTCGGTTCGCCCACGCGACCCTCCTTTTCCCATCATCCAAAACCACCACAAAGGGGACAGGCACCTTTGTGGTGGTTTGTGCAATCCGTCAGCTACAGTGAACCCTTGGTGCTGGGGATGCCCTGCACGCGGGGATCCAGCTCGCAGGCGTGACGCATCGTGCGGCCCACGGCCTTAAAGGCGGCCTCGATAATGTGATGCGAGTTGCCGCCCGCCAGCTCGCGCACGTGCAGCGTGAGCTTGGCGTCGCGCGCAAAGGCGTAGAAGAACTCGACGGCCAGCTCGGTATCGAAGCTGCCCACGCGCTCGGTCGGCACGGGCAGCTCGCAGTAGGCCTGCCCGCGGCCCGAAATATCAACAGCAGCCATCACGAGCGTCTCGTCCATGGCGATCGCCGCGTCGGCAAAGCGCGTAATGCCCGCCTTGTCGCCCAGCGCCTGGCAAAACGCCTCGCCCAGCACGATACCCGTATCCTCGACGGTGTGATGCGCATCGACCTCGACGTCGCCCACCGCGTGCACCGTCAGATTGAACAGACCATGGCGGCCAAAAGCGTTGAGCATGTGGTCGAAAAACGGCACGCCGGTCGAGATATCGCACACGCCAGATCCGTCCAGGTCGAGCTTTACGACAATGTCGGTCTCGCCCGTCTTGCGGGTCACCTCGGCATAACGGTCCATCTACATCTCCTCCTTCACCAGCGCGGCAAACGCTGCCAGCACCTCGTCGTTTTCCTGCGGGGTGCCCACGGTAATGCGCAGGCAGTCCGCGAGCCCCGGCGCGTAGCTAAAGTCGCGCACCAAAATTGAATACTCGTCGCGCAGGCGCTCGCGCACGCGCGTGGCATGCGGCGTGCGCACGAGCACAAAGTTCGCCGCGCTCGGCCACGCCTCCACGGGCAAGCCCTCGGCAGCCATCACGCGCAGAGCGGCCAGCTCGCGCTCACGCTCGGATGCAACCTGCGCCACCACAGGTGCGTAGGCATCACGGGCACGCACGCAGGCAAGTGCTGCCGCCTGGCTCAGCACGTTGACCGAATAGATCTGGCGAATCGCCGCGAACACGTCGATGACCTCGGGCGCCGCGATCACATAGCCCAGGCGCGTGCCGGCGGCGCCGAACGCCTTGGACAGTGTATGCAGAATCACCAGGTTAGGATGCTCGGCAATAAGGCCTTGCGCCGTAGTTGCCGCGCCAAACGAATCGTCGGCAAACTCCACGTAGGCCTCGTCGACCATGACCATGCCGGGGCACGCATCGCACAGCGCCGCGACAAAGTCGAGCGGCGCCACGTCGCCCGTGGGATTGTTGGGCGAGGTCACGATCGCCAGGTTGCACTCGGGTGCGGCCGCGAACACAGCCGCCTGGTCGAGCTCAAAAGTTGCCGGGTCGCGCCACACGTCGCGCACCTCGGTCTGACAGAGCGACGCAAAGAACGCGTACTCGCTAAAGCACGGCGGGCAGTTGAGCAGGGTCCGCCCCGCGCCGCCAAACGCCAGCAGGAAGTTATAGAGTAGCTCGTCGCCGCCGTTGCCCACGCAGATGTTCTCGCGCGTCACGCCATGCCAGGCAGCAAGCTCGTCGCGCAGGTCGTTGGACATGGGATCGGGATAGCGGTTGAGCGGTGCGGCAGCCAAGGCCGCATCAACCGCCTCGCGCACGCCGGCCGGCACGGGATAGGTGTTCTCGTTGGCCGAAAGATTGATGCGCGTGGGCGTAAAGTTGGGATCGTAGGGCTCGATGCCGGTCAAGTAGGGCTGGACGAGCTCCTTCATGCGGGGCGTCAGCTCGGCCATATTAGGCCTCCTCGCCGGTCGCGCCAGCGGCACCGCCCGCAGCCGCCGCCAGGTCCACGCCCTCAGCAACCGTCGCCACGGCGTCGCCCGGCCAGGCGACCTTGGTCAGGTCGGCCGCAGCCAGTGACTCGGCACTCACGGCATCCTCGCCCTGCTCCAGCACGCGACGACGCAGGGCAGCAGAAAGCGCGTGCGCCCACAGGCCCTCGGCCTCGGCTAGACGCTGTGTGGCGGGAGCGTCAGAGAGCAGGCCCTCGGGCGTATAGCAAATGACGCTCGAGTGCTTAACGAACTCTTCGACCGAAAGCGGGTTGGAGAACATGGCCGTGCCGCCGGTTGGCAGCGTGTGGTTGGGACCGGCAACATAATCGCCGAGCGGCTCGGAGCTCCAAGCGCCCACAAAGATGGCGCCGGCGTTGCGAATGCCGCCGAGCAGGCCCATCGCGTCCTTGCAGTGCAGCT
>CABRZT010000041.1:0-19565 GCA_902475595.1 uncultured Collinsella sp.
TTAGTTTGAGAAGAAGTCGACAGTACATTTGGAAGCACCTACGTTCCTCAAAGAACTGTTAGATTAAAAGTAACAGACCGGATGAAGATGCGTGCGACGGGGGCGAGGCGAATGGCTGAGCGGTATCGATATGCGGGTTCAACGGTATTATATTGACCACATAGATTATCAAAACCGTCGTAAAACCCCTGGTTTCAACTACGGGGAGTGTCAACGGTATTCACTTTTTCAGCAATGCCGTATTTACGTAATGTCGATATTGCATAGTTCTGTTATTTCGTTTTGCCGTGTGCCGGGTTTTAGGGCAGAGCCCTAAATCGTACGCCGCCGGGCAAAACGCAGTTTTGTACGGCGGCGTACGACTCTTGCGGAACCGAACTATGACACAACGCAACTGTGTCATAACGTAACTACGTAGTAGCGTAGCTGTGCGATAACGCGATTACGGCAAATCGAAATAACAGAACAACGTGACTGTGGAATAGCAGAACAATTGAACATTGAACTAATCGCGCCTGAAAATTTTCCGCAAGTGTCGTGCGCCGCCGTACAAAGCCCGGCGGCGCACTAGGGCTCTGCCCTAAAAACCCGGCGCCCTTGGCGGCGTTAAAAAGTGACGCAATAACGTTGTTACGTTATTGCGTTATTACACAGTTCGGCAGTCACACTTTTACATTGTTGCGGCATGACACAGTTACGCAATGTCTCCGGTGCGTCTCGGTAAAAGGTTCGCTACCGGACAGCCACCGGACACCGAGGCGATCTAAGCGCGGCGATGGTTTGCCGTGAAATGTGCTGTGAGATGAAAAATCTCGCAAGAGACGCGAACTTGTACCTCCATCGTAAATGTAGCCACAAGTTCGCAGCCGTTGGCTCTTGCCAGGGCTCCGCCCTTGGACCTGGGTCGGTAAGTTGACTGCGATTGCATCGGTTGATTGATGGCAGTTGGAATCGACGCCGTAGTTTTTAAATCTGTTATGAAGCGTGAAACTCAAAAACTCATCGTATTGATTTTCATTTGATTCGAAACGCCCGCGCAAAAGTCGAAACGGCTCGCGCGGGCGTTTCGGTTTTTCGTTTCGCATCTCAACTTGCGTCAAAACAAAACGCGAGTTTTGAAAATCGATAGCGACCGAAGGTCGCGATCATAGGCGGCTTGACCGCCGCATGAAAATCGACTCGCCATTCGATTCGTAATGCGAGCCGCGTCACCTTTCGACAATTTCAACAGCGCTGCGAGTCACGCTAATGACTCTCCGCGCCATTGAAATTGTCGAAAGCTGCCTCAACTTTTTCGCAAGCGTATCGAAAAACGATTCGACAAGTCGAATGTTTGCGGCGCCCGCGCCGCAAACCCGCTTCGCGGTAATGCAAACACTCGGCACCCCTCGCATTCGCATTACCGCTCCGCTCTCGCTACAGCGAATTTCTAACACTCAGCATCCTTCGCGTTAAAAATTCGCTTCCGCTCACGGTCTTCACGCAGTTACAACGCCGCGAGGCCTCTCGCTTGGAATGAGGCCTCTCATTCCACGTCTACACTGCGTTTCGCCCAATCACCGTTCCGGAGATTGCAAGATGTACATAAATCATGATAACCGGGCCCGTAGTCCCTGTTATCATGATTTACGAATCTTGCTTTTCTCCTGTCACGGAGAAAAGGGAAAGAGTGAACGCAGCACGCTTTTTGCGGGTTGGTTTCACTCTTTCTAAAAAATTAGGCAACCATAGCAAGAGGTGACGGATGCCAATCCTCAGTTTCTTGCTTACTTTTCCGGAGGCCACTCCGGAGAAAGTAGAAAAATGGCACGAAATGAATTCGTAAAGGCTCGCGTTTCTCCTGAAGAGAAAGAGATCTATCAACAACTTTGCGAACAAGCTGGTTGTACGGAAGCTGAGTTGATTCGATCCGTACTGATTCATCGGGAAATCTCACTTGATGATCTCGATGACGAAATGCAAGTTCTTGATCGGAAGAAAAAGGCCCTCCATAAGCAACAGGAGGATTACAGGAGAGCACAGGCATCGCGTAAAACCGATGAACGTGGCGAGCCGATTTCTGAAAAAAGGAGCATTCCGTTCCAAGTAATGCTCACTGCTCCAGAAAAAAAGGCAATTGAGCAGCGTGCAGCGGCGCTCGGCATTTCTGCAAGCGAACTGGTTCGCCGCAGCGCAATTTACGGAAAGATCGAATCATTCAATTTTGACATCGCGGAAGTTGAAAAACTCCATCATGAGTTATTGAAGGAAGGAACAAACCTCAATCAGCTGATGTATTTTGTGAACGCCCAAGGGCTTCCCGCGTACAACGAGAAAGCTGTTTTCCGAACGCTTGAAAAGGTTTATCAAAATGCTCGAAAGGTCGACCGGTTCATCGAGAAATTAGAGAAGCGTTATCACGTCGACTATATTCCAAGCGATTATTTGGCAGATGAACCAGACAACAGAAATCTTTAACTCGGACCTATACTTCGCGAATGATGCGCACAGCGCCATTGCAAGACCGATCGCAAGGCCAACGGCCGCTATCTTTGCATAGCTCCTGCCCGCGCGTCCCAGTTT
Source organism: uncultured Collinsella sp. (assembly GCA_902475595.1). Lineage (GTDB taxonomy): Bacteria > Actinomycetota > Coriobacteriia > Coriobacteriales > Coriobacteriaceae > Collinsella. The sequence continues at coordinate 2,563 of CABRZT010000041.1, forward strand.
TCGGCCTAAAACGGGATGCATTTTCCGAACCGGCGCTCAAAAGGAAACCGTATCCCGCTTTGGGGCGGGGGCTGCGGAAAATTGGCCCGTGATCTGGTTCGGATTGGAGTATGCGTTAACCGTTGATGTTGGCCGGTGTGGGCATGGAGATAGATGAGTGGATCGAGCGATATAATGACATGCTACGGAGGTCATATGCTCTTTTCCCGCTGCTCTGCCACATCTGCTTTTACCATTGCGCTTGTCGTAATGGCGGTTACCCCTTATCACCGGTTTTCATCTTCGATCGGCTTGGCATCAGGTGCAATGACCTGGCTCGTTATCCTTGGCGCATGCCTCGCGGCGTTTGGTCATGGTGTTGCGCTCCGCAAGGGGGGAGAAATAAGACGGCCTGGTCGCCTTGGCGTCTTCGGTGTTTTCCTTGCTGCTATTGCGGTGGTTCCCGAATGGGTCGAATTGGCCTTCTATGCTCGCGGAGATTCTATTCCAATCGTGTTTGCACCAATCTGGCTGTTGCATGGCGTTTCGTGTGCCTTGTGCTTCACTGGGTCGCTGCTCCTCTCATATGTAATTTGGAATACGGCGGGCTCCCCTTTGATATGGGGGGCGGCGCGGGACGGCGAAAGGGGGACCAGCCGACCGCAGAGCGCACTTTTTGCAGAAACAATAGTTGTCCTGTCTTGCCTGCTGTTTTGCTGTCGAGTTTCATGGAGAGTCGTTCCCGAGCCATGGGGGATGCCCTCTGTAACGGCCGCATCAATTGGCCTTATGCTTTTAATTCCTCTGGTCTATCTCGTATTGGCTGCGGTCCCGCTGCTTTGCTGTCCCCGCGCCTTTGGTCGGGGACAGAGCGACGTGTTTGCCCGTTCTATGCTCGTAGCAGTTCCCATTGGCCTTGTTCCCGCTGTTGAGGTGGCATACTTCGCAAACGATGCCGCGATTATTGCGTCGCTGACGATGGGGTCCGCTATTGCTGTCTTCGTATGTACGTTGCTCAGGAAGAAGCGGAACAACGATTCGGATATCCCCCGCACGTCCGACCCATTCGATGCGGGAGCGTTTTCCCCCTCTCTGTCGCCTCGAGAAGAGCAGTTTGTTCGATTGTTGCTCAAAGGGAAAACGCCGGCGGAAATTGCCAGGGAGACGGATACGAAGCCATCGACGGTGCGGACCACGCTTCACCGAGCATACGGGAAGGCGTCGGTTGCGGGCTCGCGTGAGCTGGTGGCGCTGTTTGCGGGTGGAGGCGAAGCTGTAGAGTCTGAGCTGTCGCAGCGGCATGCCGGCGATATGTTGGCATTAGCTCGGACGCGCCGGCTGCTTCGATATCTGCCCACATCTTTTTTTATTTTCCTTGCGGCAGGTCCCTTGGTAATGGCGAATAGTGATTGGGGATCCAGCGTTACGCGGGCAGTCGCCTTTTCTCTCGCAAGCTATACATTGGGCCTCGGACTGTTTCTTTCGCCGTATTGCGCGGCTGTAAAGACGAATCATGACGCTGATCTGGATAGGGTGGATGGGGCGATTGAACTCGGAAGTCCGTGCATGTGGGCGATACTGTCTGCTGCGGAATGGTCTTTTATCTATATCACGGCATTGAGGTGCATACGCGTTCCGTTGATGGCTGTGCCGGTCCTGTTTTGCGGCGTGGCGTCTACAGCTTCGCTCGCTGTTGGGCTGCGTCCGTTTAAGGTGCATGCCCGTGCTCGGGCTATCGTGCCATTGGTGTCAATAGGTGTCGCTGCTTCAATCTATGCGGCCAGTAGGGGGCGAATTCATGGGTTCGTGGTGTTGGTGGGGATGCTGCTCACATATGTAGTGCTGCGAAGCTGTCCGCAGCGCAAAATGCTTGGGGTATGGATGCTTTGCTTTGGGGCGACGGCTCCTGTCTGGGTCGTCTTGCTCAACATGGCGCAGGATCTTATGGTTTTCGAGCCGCTGTTCCTTACGTCGTTGCTGGGGCAAAGTTCTGCTGTCAATGTCGTCGTGGCAACGGTGGTCGTCTGCTGGTCTGTGCCCATGTTTGTCACGCACATCGCGCTCGCCCACTCGGTTGAGAACGAGAGGGCCGTCTTGGAGTACCGTGCGAATGGGTTCACCGAAACGGCTCGCGTGCGCCAGCTGGCTTTGCTTACATCGCGCTCCCTTTCTGATGTTCAGTCGCAAATTTTGCTGATGACGGCAGAGGGCGCAACGACAAAGACCATTTCGGAGGACGTAGGTTATGCTGCATCTACGGTGCAAGCGTTGCGATCCGCATCTTATCGCCAGTTGAAGATCAAGAACAAAGCGGAGCTTATTTCATTGTTATCGCAGGTGGATAACGTGTAAACGCCTGGATTATCAACTCAATAGCGAGTGTTTACAGACATCTTTCTCCATTCATGCAAAGGTTGCCGTGCGTCGACGCATTGTTAACAGCTTTTGATTGGAGAAGGCCATGATTAAGCCAAGGAGCGCTATTGCTCGAATCGGAGTCGGCTTGGCGATTGCAGCGGGTCTGTCCCTAGGGGTTCCCGCTGCATCGTTTGCACAAGAGGAGTTTGACACCTCTCAGGTTTCCAGCATTACTCAAAACGCCGATACGGGAATTACGACCTGTACGAACAATGCCGATAAGGCATTTAGTTTTCAATGTGCCGGGACGAGTGCAACTGGCTACCGTCAAAAGGATGATTCCTCATCGCTCTATCTGGATATCCAGGGCTATACGGGAAATCCGCTTCGGTTATATACAGACGGTGCGTATAACACAAGCGGTAGCGGCAGCATGAATTGTACTCAGGGAACATATCGTTCGAATCACAAGGGACAGTGGGAAATGTATAACCTCGTCCGTGAGAACGGGCGATCTGCGGCGCGACTGACTGCATGGGCGGAGTCTGGCTACGGCACTGTTATTGGTGTATGGAGCCCCGACTGCGTCGGGCATTTCCGCAAGCTTCCCGCATAGTTGTTTGAAATGGCTCCCTTCCGGCTTTCTGGGTCGGAAGGGGGAGGAGTACGTATGAACCAAAAGCTCGCAAGATACGAACTGTCGAAAACGATAAGACGTCCAGCTTTTATCTTTGCTCTCTTGATTGCAGTCGCAGTTGCAATAGCTGCCGCGCTGGAGCCGTGGGCAAATTTGGAAAAAGAACGTCACAACCTTCTTTCTTTTGGTTACGGCGTTGGCATGCAAGCCAAAAATTATCTCGGTCAAACACGTGAAAGCAGCTTCGGTAACTGGATTGTTGTGAGCGCGAACGCGCCACTGTCTGCGTCGGTGTTTTTCTATGCACTGCCCCTGCTTGCAATGTTGGCTGGATCTTGGTCGTGCCTCTTTGAGCGTTTGAGTGGTTATGACATGCAGATATGCACGCGCGTTTCCAGAAAGGCGTACGTGAACGTAAAGATGCTGTCTGCTTTCCTCTCCGCGTTTACAGTGACTGCCATTCCTCTGCTCGTCAATTTCCTGATCGTCTCGATGCTTTTTCCTGCGTATCTTCCTCGGGTCGATGAGTCGACTTACGTAGGACTTTACCTGCATAGCTACTTCTCCGGTCTATTTTATTCGCATCCTTTGTCATATGTGCTCGCATACACGCTGTTCGATGCTGTCACGCTCGGGACTTTATCCATGGCTGTAACTGGCTTCTCAATTTTGTTTCGTAGCAGAATCAAAGCGATAATTGTCCCGTATCTGCTAATGGTTGCGTGGCATTTTGCAAATGGCTGGATCTTCGGCGTAATGGCTTGCGTGGGGTTTAACTGCAATATCCTCAACAGCATCAGGTCGGAATCGCTGAATAACTGGCCAGACATTCGAGCCGGTTTTGCGGAAATCATATTATTGACCCTTGCTTCGTTGGCTTTTTCTGGGGCGTGGAAAAGACGCGAGGTGGTCTGATGCTGTTTAGGCTGGTCACCGCGGACCTGAGGACCGTTTTGAAGAAGAACATCATTACCTTTATTGCGATTGCGGCAGTGACCGTTGCGAACCTGGTGTACGCCTACGGTTTGTCTTCTGTGTATGGGGTCAGGACGGATGCCTTGGGGTTTGCGGACAATCTTGCGCTCGTGTTTGCCGGATCTGCTCCGTTTGAGCCTAGGCCCGGGGTCATGTTTGTGCCACCGCTAGGATGGCTATTTCTCATTCTGCTTATTCTCTATACAACACTCGATTATCCCGCCGAATCGTTGCACGGGTTTGGTTTGCAAACGCTTGTCCGATGCCGGGCGAGAACCCTTTGGTGGGTCTCGCGTTTTATCTCAGTGGCGGCGATAACGGCATTTTCGCTGCTCGTGGTGGTTTGCTCTGTTGTGATTTGGAGCTTGATGGTGAGCGCCTCGTTCAGCGCGGTCATTCATGGCGAGTCGCTTCAGCTGGCTAATTTGGCGCCGTGGTTTCTCAAGGCGAGCGAAGCAGGTGCACTGCCGTTTTTCGCAGGTCTCTTTCTTGCTTTTGAGGCGCTTGCGTTTGTGCAGGCAACGGTTGGGTTTGTGCTTGGGCCGTCAGTTTCATTTGCGGTTGTAATGAGCTACCTGATCTGTTCGGCATATGCGCGGCATTGGGCGCTGCTAGGAAATGCCTTGATGCTGTTGCGCTGGGGTGGAATCGTCAAAGAAGGAATTGCGACGGGCTCGAGTGGCTTGTTTTCAATTGTGATTATGTCGTTATGCCTATCGTTGGGTGGACTGTGGTTTCGAAGGGCCGACCTTATCGAAAAGAGGGACAAGATATGAGTGTGATCGTTAGGGACGTATCGAAGCGCATGGGCAAAAACGATGTCCTGCGCAACGTGTCTATCGAGGTTGACCCTGGGACTGTGGTCGGGCTTCAGGGGATAAACGGTTCGGGCAAGACCATGCTTATGCGAGCGATCTGCGGATTGATTAGACCCACCGATGGCGAGATCATTATCGATGGTCAAAGACTTGGGGCGGATATCTCGTTTCCGCCGAGTCTTGGGATGTTGATAGAGGCTCCTTCCTTTTTAGGATATCTGTCTGGCTACGACAATCTGGAACTCATAGCTCAAATCAAGGGCGTTGCCACCCCCGAAGACATTCGCTCCGCCCTGCGGCTCGTGGGGCTCGATGCAGGCGAAAAAAAGAAGTTCCGAGCATACTCGCTTGGGATGAAGCAGCGTCTGGGGATAGCTGCGGCGATTATGGAAAAGCCGAAGCTGCTTGTTCTCGATGAACCAACGAATGCCCTCGACGAAGCAGGCGTGGAAATGCTCAAGCGTGTTGTGGCGATGGCGGCATCAACGGGTCGCGAGGTTCTTCTGTCTAGCCATGACGGAGAGGTGCTCGAGGAGCTGGCCGATCGGGTTTACTGCATGCGCGACGGTGCCGTTGTGGAAGTTCGGGAAAGGTCGTGAGCGCGATGAAGAAGACCCTGTGGACGAGAAGATCGGCGCTCGCGCTTTTTTGCTGTGCTGCTACCGGCCTTGCGGGCATGAGGGTGAGCGTCGTTAACAGGAATCGAACAGTCATTCCTGAGAAATATTACGCGGAGGGCGAATGGCTCTCGATGGATGGAGCGTTTCTGGGATCGAAGGATGTGGTGACTGATGGGTATTCGTTTTGCATAGATGGAGCAGAACTACTCACGCCGCGCGAGTATCTCAAACGAGCACATGACGATTATTCAAAATATGGCACCGTGGATACGAAAACGAGACTGAAGGATGCCGACATCACGTGCGTTATCGCCGTAAAGATGCGTGTCAGAAATAGGGATAATATCGACGGTGGAATCAAAGCGTATGTTTGGCATCTGGTTCCGGAGTCTGCGCCAAACTATGATTTTGTAGTCAATACCGATCTGATAACGCAAGCCATGCCGGTCCTTGGCGGCTCTGCTGCGTTTGCCGTGGAGGTTGGGGCAGAAAACGAGTTGCTCGTCCCATTTATGATGCAAAACACCAACGACTATTTCGAAGATTACGAAACCGTCCGTTTTGAGAAAGCGTTTCCCGGAACCTATACGATGAAGATGACCGATCTGCCAGAGAGAAGGCTCTTAAGGTTTGAAGTGAAGTAGCTCGAAGATCCCGCGGTTCGCGACGAGCTCCTTGCGCGCCGCGGCTACGCAAGGGAGATTCGCAACCGCTATGCCGGCTCCGTTCCCGATGCCGGTGACGACCGCGTCCGCGCCACCGGCCAGGCGCACGGCGGTAGCGCCGTGTCGCGACAGATGGACGATCGCGTCGTCGATCGCGGTGACTACTCGCGCGGCGACACGCCCCGCTAGTTTTGAACTGTCCTGCCCTAGCGCGTTGCAATTCAATCAGCTGTTACAGAATCCTGGAAGAAAGGGTCGAACCAAAGTGTCTGGCCGGACGCCAATTGTCCGGGAACTGCTTCGGATTCGACCCTCTTCTACTTTACTTCCATGGCCATGCGGAAGGCTAGTACTCCTTAACCGGATGCTTCGTACCGAAACCACCGTCGATGCCGAAACGGCAGAGCCTGTCGATGGCGCGAAGATGCTCGTCGATGGCGTTGGCGATCTGAGTGTCAACGATGCTGTCATGGTCGTTAAGGCTGCGGACCGCCTCGTCGGCGGCCATGAAGGCCTTGATGGCTTGATTGAACTGAGCCTTAAAGATGTCGAGCGTGTGATCGGGGTTGTCGCGTCGCCGTTTGAGGCTCAGCTGTCCTTGTTGCTTGCGACGCCGCGCGTCGCCGGTGGCGAGGGTCTCAGATCCTTTAGCAACAATGCTCGCATTGTCCTTTCGGGCAAGGCAGCGCGTTTGGCCGGGCGCTACAACTGCTATGCAGACTTCCTATTTGAGGAGACGGGTGACAAGAAGCCGCTTGTCGTCGAGTGCCAAGGCAGGCTTGTGCACAGTGGGGCCGATGCCGCAATGTCGGATTCCGATCGTGCCACCGCATTGCAGCAAATGGGTTTCAACGTCATGTTGCTGACGTATCAGCAAATCGCCGATGAGAAGAACTTCGAGATAGTGAAGCGCATGTTATTTGAGGAGATCGGCTTGGAGTATCGCGAGAAGACGGACGCCAGCTTGATGCGCAGCGCAGTCTTCGTCGCGAGCTCTTTATCGATTGGAACACGCTGGGGCGCTAAAGTTTCCGAGCCTTGCCCTTACCTCTGCTCTTGCGAAACCTTGCAGTGAATATAAGGGGCGTTGCAATAAGCAATAGTTCGAATGCAACAGCGCCGACAATCATCGCCTTGCAGTCGTCGGACAACGGGTTAAGGGCCGCAAGCAGCGAGAAAACGCCGCACTCGAGCTCAAACCAGGCCACCGAGCGAGCACTTGCGAGATACCAAGCATCCTTCTCGTCGCTCTCGAGACCGGCAGGCTGGTTCCAATGCTCTGGACTGACCAGATGGAGAACGAGGGCCAAAAGCGCGATGCAAGCCAGCATGACAATAGGGAGGAGCAACAGCTCGACAGGAGAGCCCCAGCGGTTCGGCTGCATGTCAACGCCGTAGTGGACGGGGACCTTCTCTCCGGTGGGCACTGCTGCGATAGCAAAACCTGTCAGCACGACGCTGCAAGCGCCGGTTAGCCACCCCATCGCTTCTACTATGCGAACATCCTTTGTTATCCATGGCGCTTTTTTGGGCATAACCCCTCCTTCTCAACTGCGGAGGCTCGGTCTGCCATCTCGCGCTCGAGCCGATGTACGACTTCCATTAAATCGCTCATGCTATTCCTTTCCCTCGGGTGTTCTGTCTAATATATCGCCCCGTGCGGACACGATTCTCACCTAAGGAATGGCAATGGTGTGTTCATAAACACGCAGATAGACGACTTAACAGGATTCGATTTACGGGGCGATTGAACCTGTGGTGGTGCGGATGCCCCGACCCGCGGCACGACTTAACCGCCGTTATGTTAGCGACATGTCTAACATAACGGCGGCGCAGGGCGCTCACTCCCTGCGGCAACGCCGATTCCGGGAAGGCACGCCGGGGCTATGCCGACCTGAGTATCCTCTCGGCCTTCTCGATCGCGGCCGAGCGCAGAAACTCCGACTTCCGCATCCCGCACGCGGCGGCCGCCCGTTCGATGAGGTCGGCGCCCGTCTTCGGGCACTTGAAAGACAGGTTGGCGTTGGCCTCCACCTCGGAAAGCCTGGGGCGGCCGACTCGGAGGTTCACCAGGCTCCCCTCCCAGGAGCCGGATTCGTATTCCGCGCACTCGCGCTCGATGTCCTCATCCGTGATAACGGATCCGTTTGCAAGCCTATATTCCATCAGTAACCTCTCCTTCTCGCGTTCTCGATCTCCCTTAGCGTCTTCTTGCTCGGCGGCGTCATGGCGTGGTAGACGAGCCACGCGCCGTCGGCCAGGAGGACACCGACCATCTCGATGTACCGGCCTTGCGGGTCGTAGCCCGTCCGCATCTCGCACTCCCCGGGTATGCGGACGGCCGCGAAGCAGTAGCTCTCCCACGCCGCCTCGACATCACCGTCATCTAGCTCGGGGTGCCGCTCGTGAACTCTCTGGTGTATTCGGACCATGAGCCTCCAATCTTTACGATAATATTCTACTACTATTTGGTAGTAGAATATTATCCGTCCCAACATATTCCATTAGCCGTTCGTCCCAAAACGTATGCCTCTGGGCACTCGAAAATCGAACCCTCGATGCTGTGAACGTCGAGTGCCAAAACCCAGTGTCAAAACCTCCACGTCAATTCCCATGGGAAAATCAAATACGAGGCAGGAGGCTGAAATGACACGTTACGGATATGCTCGCGTGAGCACGAAAGACCAGAGGTTGGACCGCCAGATCGAGGCTCTGGTGAACGCTGGCGTGGCCTATGGCCATATTTACAAGGACAAGGTCACGGGTGCCCAGGACGGCGACCGGACGCAGCAGAAGCGCCTGTTCAAGAAGATGCGGGCGGGCGACGAGGTGGTGGTCGAATCCTGGGAGCGCTTGACCAGATCGACCAGGCAGCTGCTCAACTATGACCTTATGTTTCGAAACCTCGGCGTGAAGCTCACGTCCCTGAAACAGCCCGTGGATCTAAATACCGCATTCGGGCGCTTCGTGCTTGGCACCCATGCTTGCACCGCGGAACTTGAGCGAGATCTGATCAGGCAACGCCAGGCCGAGGGTATCGCCGTCAAACGGAGCCACGGCGGCAACGTGGGTGGCAGGCCTCGCACTGCCGGCGTCAAAGCCGATGCCGCAGTAAGGCTCTATCTTGGAGGAGAGACTCCTATTCCCGATATTTGCGCTGCGACTGGCGTCTCCAAATCAACGCTGTACCGCATCCTTCGTGAACGCGGATTGGTGGGCGTCAGGAAATAAGTCCGTCTGTCGTTTCGCGATTTGCCTAATAGGCCCGAGTGCGGCGGCGTTACTATATAAGGGTGCGGTATTTCTCTAACCGAAAACCTGCGTGAACGCATGACTTGAGACGCCTTTTAGAACTCACCGATCGCAGGAAAAAGACAACTCAACAGCGGCCGTGCATTGTTCCCAGCCATATGGCATGGCGGAGCCATGCCCGTTGTTGATTGGAGTGCCGCATCATGGCCGAAAACCAAGTCCAGTCCGAAAAGAAAATGACCAGTCTGAATGTCTCATCGGAGACCCGTGACGCCATAAAGGACATCAGCACGAGCCTTGGTCTCTCGCAGGCCGATACCGTCGCCCGCTTGGTCGACGGCTACCACCCTAACGCCACTCCCGGCGTGAAGGCTGCGCTCGACGCATCGGCCGTCCTCGATGAGGCGGTCGAGCGGGTCAAGAGCATCATCGTGGGCGCTGCCGAAGCTGCCGCGATGGAGGCTCGTGCTGCCCGCGAGGACGCCGACGCTGCCAAGAAAAGTGCAATGGAACAGATTCAGAGCATCAAATCTAATTGCGTCGAGCAGGTCGCCGCCATCAAAGAGAAATTCGAGCTGGATACTGCGAGCTTGGAGATTGAGAACGATGAGCTCCACGCCACCGTCGCCGATTACCTCTCGCAGCTCAAGAAGCTCGATTCCGAGAACAATCAGCTCTTGGCAGAATCAGCCGCAAAAGACGATCGAATTGAAAGCATGAGGGGCGCGGTCGACGCCGCGGCCAAGGCTCAGGCCGATCTCAACGTCTCCCTCCTCGCCCAGCGTGACCTGATGGCCGAGGTCGCCGCCCTCAAGGACCGCCTCGCTGCCTCCGAGCAGCGGGCGGCCGTGGCCGAGGCCAAGGTCGAGGTCATGGCCCAGGCGAGGGGCGAGTAGATATGTCCGACAAGCTAAGGCCGTCTCGCCGTGAGTTGATAACGGCAGGGCTAGTCGTCTTTTTGGTCACGGCACTTGTCTGGACTGTCATTGATGGTGCCGGCGCAAATGCGCTCACCATCAGCGGTGTCATCACCCGTCAAAATGCCGTCTGAGCTTCGCTTGCAGCAGTTTCAGTGGTCATGCTCATTGGGGCTTGGCTGTTTGGCTGATGGCATTCAAAAACAATTAAGTTTGAAGTAGTCGATGGAACATCTCTCTGTTAAAAAGGCAATCGACCTAGCTCGGAACTTTGGGGCTGCTGGTGTTCTGGCAGCCGCCCTAGTTATGACCTCTGGGTGCAGCCAGGCAGACGATCGTCAGACGGCAGTTCAGGTCGCTGATTCTGATAACGCGCAGGAAGACGGGGTTTACGGCAAGATGGAGTATTCAGTCACCGGCGTCGAGGTGCATGATTCCTCGGCTGGCGATGGCGGGAAGGTTGCCGTTGTTCGCTGGCACGCCATTAACAACCGATCGGCAGATTCATGCGCTGTTGGTAGCTACATCACGGCTTATCAAAATAAGCAGATGCTATCTCGCGGGTTTGCCGCCGATTTGCAGGAAGACCGCTTCTCTTCGCAAGGGCTTGCGCCGGGAGGCGAATGCGACGGTGTGTCGATTTTTGACCTCAACGACATGTCTCCCATCGAAGTGAAAGTCGACGGAATGGGCGCCGGGTCAAACTCCCTCGACCAGACCTTTGAATTGGAGTAGGCCGCAAAGCATCTAATTTCTAGAAACCTTCTAGAGCATTTCTAGAGGGTTTCTAGAGCCGGGCGCAGCATTTTCGATCGGCACGATGTCTCGGTAGATAAGGCGGTGCCTGTCGTCGCGCCATTCGTCGCCGTGGTAGTGGCCGAAGAACCAGGCGTGGTAGCCGAGCTGCCCGTCGAGCTCGGCAAGGAATCGTTGCAGCTTGTCGTCCAGATACTCGCGTTCGCGCTCCCGGCACAGCTTCTCTGCCAGGTCGGCAGGAGCCTCGTGAGTCACCACGTAGTCGACCTTCCAGCCCACGCGGTCGAGCGAGGTGCAGCATTGCCACATCTCTTCCTCGCTCGGCATCTCCTCGGGCCACCAGCTCCTCCCCTCCTTGCGATACTGTCTGTCGTTGCTCGTGGCGCCGCCCATGGCAAGGACTGTGAGCCCGTCGATATCGAACACCTCTCCGCGCATCAGGTGCAGCACGTGCGGTCGCGCCTCATGGACGAGCCCGCCGTTCCACTCCCGCACCGGCAGCTCAGCCAGGGCGTGGTGGTTCTCATGATTGCCGTCCACGAAACACGTGGTCCACGGCTTCGACTCGAACCAGTCAAGCCAGTATTTCTCGGCGTTGGATCCATCCCAGACAAAGCCGAAGTCGCCGGCCACGATCACCACGTCATCGCGCGTCAGAGTCCGGCCCAGCGGCCAATTCTTGAAGGCAAACCGGCTGGACCCGTGCTCGGCCCTGCCGTGCACGTCGCCCGTCACATAGATAGCCATCAGTACGCACCCCACGGCAGGAGTTTGTCCACGAGCCTCACGATCCGGTCATACAGCACCGTGTGCCGTTCGTCCGGATTGCCGTCTCGGTGAAAATGTCCGTAATACCAGCGCTTGTAGTCCAGACGATCCTCGAGCTCGTCGAGGAATCCGGTCAGCCGGTCCACATCCGGGCGTTCCCAGCCTGGGTCCGGGTAGAGCGTCGGCGAGAGCATGCGCGTCGAGCAGGTATGGGTGATGACGCAGTCGACCTTCCAGGCGACCTCGTCGAGCCTTGCCCGTGCGTCATCGAAATCGCGCTCGTCCGGCAGCTCCTGCGGCCACCACGAGCTGTACGGGATGCGGTACGCCCTGTCGACGCTCGTCGCCCCGCCCATGGTGAAGACCGTCTTCCCGTCGAGCTCGAAGACCTCCCCGCGCATGAGGCGGCGGATGGACGAAGTATCCGACAGGCGCTGCGTCAGCCCGCCGTGCCACGGCTCCATGGGGCGCTCCGCCCAGTGGTCGAATCGCTCGTGGTTGCCGTCGATGAAGAGAACCGTGTAGGGGCGCGACTCCATCCAGGCGATATCGGCGCATTCCTCGGCAGAGAAGTCCCACGGAAAGCCAAAGTCGCCGGCGATGATCAGATAGTCGTCGCTGCCAAGGCTATCCCCAAGCTCCCAGTCGCGGAGCTTTTGCATGTCGAGCCCACCGTGGATGTCGCCTGTCACATAGACCGTCATCGGATCGCCTCTTTCCGCTTGTAAGCCGACAGCTCGCGTTCGACCTGCCTGTCACCGGTCTCGTTGACCCACCAGGGCCATTTCACCCGGCCGCACGGCTCGTCGACCCCGGCGAACCATTTCCTCAGCCCGTCGAGGCTCACCGGGGAGTGCCCGTTGGCGTCGCAGCCCACGTCGTAGCGCAGGAGCCCCTGCTTGCGGTTGAACTCGTTGTACGCGCCGCCGCTGCTGTGGATGTGCCCGTGGAGGTGCCACGATCCATGGCTCATGCCCTGCCAGTCGGCCATGGGGTAATGGCACAGGACGATCTTCTGCCCGTCGATCTTGAGCACGCAGATCGGCGGTTCCACGGTGAACGCGCCCGCGACCGCCGGCTGGGTCCAGTCCTTGTCATGGTTTCCCGGGACGAGGTGGATGCGCTTGCAGGCGATCCGCTTACGCAACCCGCATGCGTCCTGGGCGGTCATCTTGAATGAGAAATCCCCCAGGATGTAGAGCTCGTCATCCACGGCGACCCTGCCGTTGATGTTGTCGACGATGGCATCGTTCATCTGCCAAATCGTCTCCCACGGCCGGTCCGTGAACTTCAGGACGTTCTCGTGCCCGAAGTGCGTGTCACTGGTGAACCAAATCATTCCATTGTCTCCTTGTCGCTAAATACCGTTCTCCTTTGCGCAATTGAGGAGACGTATTTTGAGCGACATGAGGCGTTCGAACCTCATGTTCTGTGCTCCAATCTGCCGGATTGTTCCAGCTAAAACTTTAAAACCTCGTGCGGGCAGAAAACCGTGTCCCGTTTGTGGGGTCATAGTATAGGCACTGTTAGAACTAATAGCCCAAATCCGTTGCCAACTAGCCACTATTGGCAACTATTAGGCCTTTTTGACAGCCGAACTGACTAATAGCCGCTATTTGTTAGGACGTTTTGCAACCACGAGCGCTGCCGTGGATTCTTGATACGGCGCATCGACAACAGCAATGTCAAGCGGGTAGAATGGTGCCGACGGCAGCCCAAGTTGTAGTGAGCTGGGCAGAGCCGTTGCTTAATGAAGTTGGGTCATCGTCTTAGCGACGGTGGCCTTTCTTTTTGGGCTTCGAACCCTGCTTGAGTGCCTTGGAAAGGACGACAAGGGCCGTGAGGAGCGAGACCATAGCAGTCAGGAGCTTCACGAGCTCAGTGAAATCGGTCATGGGCATCACCTCCCATCGGATGGAGGGCTCTGCCCGGCACGAGGGCTGCCGACAGCAAGGACGATTCTATCAGAGCGGCTGACTCCCGCCCGATTATTACCATCCCACCGCGCCTGTGCAAAAAAGAGGGCCGCCAAACAGCGACCCTCCAGCGAAAGTGCATGTTATTTAGGACAGTCAAATTCTTTGAAAAACAAATGGATGCTGTAGAATTACAAATAAGAGTCACCCGGAAGGAGCGATCGATGAAAAGCAAACGATTTGTCCTGAATGCACTTCTGGTAGTAGCAATATTGACGCTCTTCGTCTTTTCGTACTCATACATGAATCAGCCAAGATTTGGATATGCTTTATACGCTGTTTTTTCCGGCGAAACAACTTACAACACTATAGGCTTCATTGACGCAATCTTTTTCTATGTAGTCGGCCCCGTATCAAGCGAACTGGTCGCTTTTGTTGTCAGCTACAACCTGAATCAACAAAGCCAAACTCACTCAGCGACTTCGGCCAAACAAGGAATCAATCTCTTCGCAATAATGATAATTCTGCAAATTGCGACCGTGTTGATTATCGCCCTGACCGCAACAAACGTTTTGAAGTATGAGTTCGGATTCATCGCGAGCTGTCTCATGGCAATTGCCGCGGGTATAGCGGTTTCGTATACGACACCGGCAAAGAAGTAGATAAAATAACAGGGCCTATTTGGAATCCGAATCGTCCATGGAACCGTCGATGCCGGTTTTGGTGTCGTCATCCGTATTGGAATCGTCATCCTTGGGGCTTATAGGACACACATTTTGTCCTATAAGCCCCGATCAATTCATACTCCTCATCCTCGCCGAATTGCGAGTATGGCAGAATCGGCACTGGATGGCAGCGCGCTAGGCCGTGTCCGCGGAGTTACCCCCCCCCGTTTTTATCGTAACAGCTGATTCTAGGGACGCTTCAAAAAGTCAACCGAGGGTTTTGTCCCGTCAAGACGCCGAACGAGAATTACGTACCGCCAAGAGCCTCAAAACACGCCCCTCGCGGAACAGAATCCTCACTCGATTTCCATGCAGAGTAAAAACGTCAATCAATCATCCTCCGCAACGTCTATCCACCAAAAAGGCCGCCCCACGTGGAGCGGCCTTTGCTCGCAGCTTTTTACTGATAGTTACTCAAAATTATTCCAACACATCCACAGAAGAGCAGCGAATCGTATTTTTCTTTCGGGAATCGAGAAAATAGCCTACCTTGACTTTAGACCCAACGCTCACGGGGCTATCGCTTACATAGCGCGTATGTTCTGAATGAACCAGAATGGTCAGACGATCAGACCCGTCGTTATATGGATCTTCGCTTTCGACCGACATGGTAAAATCGCCAGAGCTGTCAACGTTCAACACCAATCCGCTCACGAACCACAAATGTGAATAGTCACCTCCGCTATCTTTTTGGCAACACTCCACTTTTAGAAATAGCGCAGAGAATGCGAACACGGCAACTGATATAGCGATGAAAACCTTAACGCCACTCCCCTTGCCATAAAATACAAATTTATTCGCCAAAGAAAAATACCCCTGCCTTATCCGTGTAATTAGCATAGTACTACGTTAACGTGCTCATGGCTGTGGGTTGGTTTAACCTACAGCCGGGCTAAAGTTGCCAAAAGGGGCACAAAGGACAATACGTTTGCGCAGTGCCGGCACAGCGACCTGGCATCGTATGCACCGGCGGGATCATCGCTGGCCTGCAAGGAGGGCATATCCACGCGCTCATGGTCGCCGGAGGCCTCGTGATGCAGCACGCGCCGGGCGGCGACTGGAAGCGCGTCGATTGGGACGTGCTTGCCGCCTGGCTCGACAGATACGGTTACAAGGTCGCTGATTGCGAGACGGAGACCCTTCCGACCGCCGACGCGGCGAGTGGGAACGCGAGGGTAAAAACGCATCGTCGCTGAACCAGTGAGTCAGTATTCTTTAGTTGGATGATGGATATTGAAATTGATTAGCGAGATAATGTGCATATCTCATAATGTATGCGTTGCACCATGAGAGAGGGGTCTGTCATGAGGTGGAAACCGAGAAAATGCGTTATCGCCGGTCTCGTGACAACCGGTCCTGACGGCGGCTTGTTTGCAACCGCAATGACATCGTACCGACTTTTCACTTGCATGTTCTGAAAGGCAGTTGCCATGCTGTCGCAAAATCAATCGAGATACTTGACCACAATCGGCTTTGCCCTGCTTGCATTACTCTTTGCTAGCGACCTTTTGCTGAAACCGCCCAAGGAACTCGTTTTGCTTGCCATAGACTGCATTTCCGCCCTTTACTTTACGGCAACCCTATTCGTCGGACTAAAGGAGAGGAAAAAAGGCGCAGTCGTTGCGTCCGCCGTAGGCGTGATCACAGCCATTGCCTCATTCTTTATCTGACACATTGGTGATCTAGGGGCGATATCGTAGGAAAACGACCGGGAGAGCCAGGACCAGATTGCCCGGGTTGCCCGGTCGGCTCGCGCGACGGCGCGGCGGTTCGACAGAAAGCTCTCCGGACTTCACGCCGTTTCTGATCGCATTGTAGACAGCCAACTCGTCTTCGCAGTCGGCGAGCACGCGGTGTGCGTCGTCGTTTTGGATGTACAGTAAATCTCGAAGGTCCTCCATGCACCAGCGTCCGAGATCTGGCCATGCGCGTCGCGCGAGCTGATAAGTGTCGATCGCGATGTTGTAGTTAAAGTCCAGGCCAAAGCCGTCCCAGGCAGAACGGCATTGTTTCCTTGATTATCAACTTCATCCGGACACTTCCCGCATTCATCCGTGTGTGTACGGATGAATGCGGGGTTCGATACCCCGGCGGCCTGATCGGCAGACCGCCGGGAGTTCTCACTCCTCGATAAAAGCCGGCACTCGGTTAGTCCTGCGCATCTTGAAATCGCCAGTCTCGTGGGAGACGTAGAGAATGCCGTCCATCCCATCTCGTGATGCATACGACAGGTGAACTGAACCGCAATCCGATCCATCATTGTCGAGAAGATCGAACGAATTCGGGTCGCTCGTTGCGGCCAAACGACCACTCAGACAAGAGCCATCGTCATTACAGATTTGCCATTCCATGTCTTCGCCTGCAAGAATCGCCATAGACGGCCTGGTCGCGCCATCGTTGACATACATCCCGTCTATGCCAAACCCATTTTCAGCGCCATCGATGAACGACTGCTCGGACCTATACCTCGCAAATGATGCACATAGCACCATTGCAAGACAAAGTACAAAGCCAACAATCGCTATCTTTGCATAGCTCTTGCCTATCATGTCATTCACCTCCCTCGTATGTATCGAGGTATTCCTGCTTGAGCGTCTGCGAGGACGACTCGGTCTTT
>CABRZT010000042.1:0-18055 GCA_902475595.1 uncultured Collinsella sp.
GTCGGCCTCGAGCAGGGTCGCGCGCAGCCTGTTCTTCGCGCGGGTCCTGGCGGACGACGCGAACTCGCGCTGCGACGACAGGATCCGCAGCGAGGCGGCCCCCTCGGGCTCCTCGGGCGCCGGCCTGAGGGCGCGGGGCACGCCGAGCGCGGTGCGCGCGATCACCTCGGCGTCGATGGCGTCGGTCTTCGCGATGCCGGGGAACATCCCGCGGGCCTGCTTCTCGGCATATCCGGGCAGGTAGGCGCAGGGGTTCCCGTGCGCATGGGCGCGCGCGAGGACCAGCGCGCCGATGTTTCGCTTCTGGTCGACGACGACCAGCGCGCCGGAGCCGGCCCGCTCGAGCAGCCGGTCGATGTCGTCGGGCCTGTTTGCCAGCTCGGCCCTGAAGGCGACGCCTCCTCCCGCATCGAGCGCGCACGCGCTGTGCGGGCTCTTCCCGACGTCGATCCCCAGGTAGGCCACGGGCGTCTCTGCTGCAGGCATGGTGTATCCTCTCCCTTGAGCCGGCCGTTAGCCGCGGAAGCGACACCCACATTACCCGGCCGTGGCCCGGTCCGGGCCCGGCACATCTCTATCAGTCGTTCCCCGCGGCCCCTCCCGCCCCGGCGGCAACACGTCCCGGGCCCTCTACGGGGCAGGGGCTGACGGCCGTCCGGGGCGGTCGGCCAGCGACCACCGGTACGGCTCAATCGTATAGCCATGCAACGGAAAAGAGCCGCCCTTTCGGACAACTCAAACTGTAATGGGGATTAAATAATCATTCGGAGCAAATTTATTTTTATCCCCGTCTCAGAAAAATCATCGGGCGTGGTCTTGGGCAAACAGTCTAGTTGCGCTTGAGGTGGACGACCGTTTCGCAGTGGAAGGTTTGTGGGAACAGGTCGACTGGCGTGATCTTTACGGGGGAGAAGGTGCCTTCTTCGACAAAGCGTTTGAGATCGCGCGCCAGGGTGGCCGGGTCGCAGCTCACGTAGGCGACATCGCGGGCACTCGTGCTGGCGATAAGGTCGATCGCTTCGGGGGCGAGGCCTGCGCGCGGCGGGTCGACCACCAAGACGTCGGCATCCTGGTCGGGGAACTCGCGCACCGCGTCTCCGCCAATGACGTCGACGTTATCGAGCTTGTTGATCTCGAGGTTGCGGCGCAGGTCGCGCACGGCCGGGCCGTAGGCCTCGACGGCGGCGACAAAGTCGCAGCGGCGGGCGAGCGGCAGGGTAAAGGTACCGGCACCGCAGTACAGGTCCACGGCAAGCTCGTCTTCCTGCGGGTCGAGCGCTTCCATGACAAGCTCGATCAAAATCTCGGCACCCTTGGTGTTGACCTGGAAGAACGACGGGGCCGAAAGACGCATTTGGCCGTCGGCGATGTTCTCGGTCCAGGAACCCTCGCCGGCGAGCATTTCGACCTTGGAGACACGGCGGGCCTTCTTTTCGCCCTTGCTCATCACGCGCACGATGCTCGTGGGATGAGCGGCGTCCGCCAGCACGCGGGAGACCTGCGAGCGCGGAAAAGAACCTGTGGGCGTCCAGAGTGCGACCTCGAGTGCCTTGGTGCGGCGCGATGCGCGAATGCCCACGCGCTCGAGGCCCAGGTCGTGGCTGCCGCTCAGATAATTGAGTGCACCGACGACCGATTTGAGTGCCTTGGGGAAGCGTTTGTCGAACAACGGGCACGAATCGACGGTCACGATCTCGCGGGGATCGACGCCGTGCATGCCAAGACGCACGCGACCGTTGACGACGGTTGGTTCGAGCTCGATTTTATTGCGGTAGCCCCAATCATCCTTGGTGTGGCGGATGGGTTGCACAAGCTTATCGACCTGATCGGGGCTGAACTTGCCGATACGCTCGAGCGTGGAACGCAGGTTTTGCTCCTTGGCGGCAAGCTGTGCCGTGCGCGAGAGGTTGCCCCACGAGCAGCCGCCGCAAATGCCAACGAAGGGGCAGGGAGGCTGGATGCGATCGAGGCTCGGCTCCAGTATCTCGGTGGTGCGGGCGCGCATGAACGACTTGCCGTCCTGCACGATCTCGGCCTCGACGGTGTCGCCTGCCGCGGCGCCCTGCACAAATACGGCTTTGCCGTTGTCGGCATGCGCCAGCCCGTCGGCGCCGTACGTCATCGATTCTATGGTGAACTTCATATCCCTGCCTGTCATTCGCGTTGTTGTCCGCACCATGGTAGCAGGGAAAAGCGCCCCGCATCCGAGGCTTTCCTCAAATGCGGGGCGCTTCTACAAACGCCTATTTGGTCTTGCCGGTAATGAGCGTTTTAAGGCCTAGACCGATCAGGCCCAGACCCATGCGAACGCGACCGGGGCGATGGCGCTTGATGGCCTTGGCCGTGCCAGCGGACTTCTTGCGACGGGTACTCGTCTCGGGCGCGGGCTTAGCTGCCTGCGGCTCGGGCTGAGGTGCAGGCGCAGGCTCGGGCTCAATGACGGTCGCCTGGACCTCTTGGACTTTGGGTGCTACCGGCTGCGGCTCGGGCTCGGGGGCGGGTTTCGCCTCAATGACGGGCTCGGGCGTAGCCTCGGCGTTGCGATAGGCGCGCTCCAGCAGGGCTTCCTGCGAGTTGAAGGGTTTCTCACCCTCTGCACGCTCCACGGGGACCCAGGTGCCGTCGCTCGTGAGGCTGCGGGCCTTCACGTTGTCGCGCAGCTGCATGCCCATGTACTCGTGCACTAGGGCGCGGCAGGTGGGGTCGAGCACGGGGAAGGCAATCTCCACGCGGTGCTCGGTGTTGCGCGTCATCATGTCTGCCGAGCTCAGGTAAATCATGTCCGAGTCCACGCCGAAAGCATAGACGCGCGCGTGCTCCAAAAAGCGTCCGACGATGGAGCGGACATGCACGTTCTCGGTCTTGCCCGGAACACCGGGCTTGAGGCACGAGATGCCGCGGATGATCATGTCTACGCGCACGCCGGCACACGATGCCTCGGCGATCTTGTCGATAACCTCGCGGTCGGTCAGTGAGTTGAGCTTAAAGAACACGCGGGCGGGCTCGCCGGCAAGGGCGCGCTGGATCTCGCGGTCAAGCCCGCGCATGATGAGCGGTTTCAGTCCGACGGGCGCCACACCCAGGAAGCGGTAGTCGCCGCGCAGGTTGCCCAGCGACAGATTGCGGAAGAACAGGTTGGCGTCCTCGCCGATGCCGGGATGGGCGGTCATGAGCATAAAGTCGCTGTAGAGTTTGGCCGTCTTCTCGTTAAAGTTGCCGGTGCCCAAAAGCGTGAGGCGCGTTAGCGCCATGCCCTCGCGATAGGTGAGCTGGCAGATCTTTGAGTGGCATTTAAAGCCCTCGGAACCATAGATGACGGTGCAGCCTGCCTCTTCCAGACGCTCGGCCCACTCGATGTTGTTCTGCTCGTCAAAGCGGGCACGAAGTTCCATGAGCACCGTGACCTCTTTGCCGTTCTCGGCAGCATCGATCAGCGACTCGCACAGGCGGCTCTGCTTGGCCACGCGGTAGAGCGTGATGCGCAGCGAGATGCACTCGGGGTCGTAGGCGGCCTCGTGCACCAGATCCAGGAAGGGGTTCATGGCCTCGTAGGGATAAAAGAGCAGCTTGTCGTGCTGCAGCACCTGCTCGCGGATGGAGCGGGTCATGTCGATGGTGGGATTGGGCTGCGGCCTAAACGGCGTAAAGAGCAGCTCGTTGCGCAGGTGCTCGGGAATCTTGCCCTCAATGCCAAAGACGTAGCCCAGGTCGAGCGGGATATCGCAGGTAAAGACAGAGCGGCGCGAAAGCTCGAGCGCCTTGCGGATGGTCTTGAGCGTTGCCTTCTCGAGCGACCCCGAGACCGCGAGCACTACCGGCTGCAGACGCAGGCGCTTCTTGAGGATGCGCTTCATGTGCTGGCGGTAGTCCTCTTCCTCTTCGACGCCCTCGCCGTCCGGATCGATGTCGGCGTTGCGGGTGACGCGGATCAGCGCACGATCCAGCGGCTTATAGGAGCCAAAGCAGCTGTCCAGGCAGGCGAGGATGACGTCCTCGAGCAAAATGTAGGAGTAGGTGCCGGTGGGCGAGGGGATCTCGACCACGCGGTTCATCGAGGCGGGAATCTCGATAAGGCCCAGCAGGCTCTCCTCGTCGGTGGCGCCGTCCAGACCACAGGCCAGATAGAGCGCGCCATTGCGTAGGTTGGGGAAGGGGTGGCGAGGATCGATGACCAGCGGCGAGATGACCGGCGACACGTAGGCCTGGAAGTAGCGGGTTACAAAGGTGCGCTCCTCGGGCGTAAGCGAATCGATGCGGGCGCGGTGAACGCCCAAGGTGTCGAGCTTGCCCTCGATGCTCTTAAAGATGGACTCCCAACGGGTAAGGAGCCCGGGCATTTCGGCCATGACAGCATCGACCTGTTCGGAGGCGGTCATATTGCTCTTGTTGTCGACAGGTTGCTTTTTGAGCTCTGCCAGATCGGACAGGCCGCCCACGCGCACCATGAGAAACTCGTCGAGGTTAGACTCGAAAATCGACACGAACTTTAGACGCTCGAACAGCGGAACGGTCTCATCGAAGGCTTCGTCAAGCACACGGTTGTCAAAGCGTAGCCAGCTGAGCTCTCGGTTCTGCGTGTACGAGAAGTCGCGAGGCGGTTTGCGCAGCTTTGCGGCGGCTTGCTTTTTTTCGATTTTGCTCGGCATATGCATCTGTCCGTTCAGTCCCCGCAGGGGACGGTAGCCTAACCCTATTCACTATTGTCTCAATTTAGTCGACTTGTGGCACGGACGTATTGTGCGAACGGTATCTTTACCTACTTCTTACGCTGACAAGTCATAGGACTGACGCCCTGCTCGTCTGCAAGCGGTCTATATCCTCACTCAACTGGTACGTAAGTGTGAATAAGAATGATGGATAGCTGAATATCATTGAATGCAGGCGGAAACGTAAACAAACATCATTTATATACATAAAACCGATTTAGCTATGCAATTCTGAATCAAAAGTTTAGAGATGCAATTGCAAATAGTTTTTAGGAAAAAAGAGCGTTTACCTTAGAAAAGTTACTTTAGAACGCCGAAGTACATTATGGGGGAATCTCATGCGATATACCGTTCATCGCACTTTGTTGACCGTTCTGGGGCGAGGTGGAATTGCGGGTGGAATTTGGATATAACTAGAGCTGTCAGCAAGCAGCGTCCGCTATGGAAGGGCGCTGAGAGATTCGGCCGAAAGGCCCGAAAGAAAGGTAGGAGGCCATGACGAAAGGTCTGCACGTGCCTTCCGAGATCGGCAAGCTCAGGAAGGTCTGCCTGCACCGTCCCGGCGACGAGCTCCTCAACCTGCCGCCCGACGAGCTCGAGCGACTCCTGTTCGACGACGTCCCGTTCCTGGAGGTCGCGCAGCAGGAGCACGACACCTTCGCCCAGATCCTGAGGGACCAGGGCGTGGAGGTCCTCTATCTCGAGAACCTCGTCGCCGAGGTGTTCGACCAGGTCCCCGGCGCCCGCGCCGAGTTCACCGACCAGTACATCGCCGAGGCCGGCATCCGCGGCCAGCACATGCCGCAGATCGTCCGCGAGAAGCTGGACTCCATCGAGGACAACCTCGAGTTCGTCAAGAAGACCATGGCCGGCATGACCAAGTCCGAGATCGACATGCCCCTCACGGCGTCCACGACCCTCGACTCCCTGGTCAACTCCGAGTCCGAGTCCGACCTGATCATCGACCCGATGCCCAACCTCTACTTCACCCGCGACCCGTTCGCGGTCGTCGGCGAGGGCGTCAACCTCAACCGCATGTACTCGGTCACCCGCAACCGCGAGACCCTGTACGGCAAGTACATCTTCAAGTACCACCCCGACTACAAGGACGTCTCGCTGTACTTCCGCCGCGACTGCCAGTTCCACACCGAGGGCGGCGACGTGCTGAACATCAACGAGAAGACCCTCGCCGTCGGCATCTCCCAGCGCACCCAGGCCGCCGCGATCGACGTCATGGCCCAGAACATCTTCTGGAACTCCGACTCCAAGGTCGAGCGCATCCTGGCCTTCGATATCCCGGTCTCGCGCGCCTTCATGCACCTCGACACGGTCTTCACCCAGATCGACGTCGATAAGTTCACGATCCACCCCGCCATCATGGGCACCCTGCGCGTCTACGAGCTGACCGCCGGCAAGAACCCGGGCGACGTGAACATCCGCCTGATCGAGGACACCCTCGAGCACGTCCTGGAGGACGCCACCGGCGTCGACCAGGTCAAGCTGATCCCCTGCGGCGGCGGCGACCCGATCGCGGCCTCCCGCGAGCAGTGGAACGACGGCTCCAACACCCTGTGCGTCGAGCCCGGCAAGATCTGCGTCTACGCCCGCAACACCGTCACCAACGACGTGCTGTACAAGGAGGGCCTGGACCTTCTCGTCGTGCCCTCCGCCGAGCTCTCCCGCGGCCGCGGCGGCCCGCGCTGCATGAGCATGCCCTTCTGGCGCGAGGACCTCTAAGGTCTTCAAGGACCCGTACAGGTCATAATACATACATCTAGCTGCCATTAGATGTCTCCCATTGGGGCGGTGCGGGTTTTCGCACCGCCCCAATCTTGTATGAGGAACGTCAACACGATTGGATGACTGCTTTTGTAAGGAGCTTGGCCATGGACATCAAGACGATTGGCGTTGAGGAATGGCTCAACGTTTGGGAGAAGAGCGCCACGTGGGACATCGCCCAGTCGACGATCTCGTCGCTCACCATGGGCGAGCTGCGCGCGCTCGATGAACAGGACGGCGCCACGTTCTACGAGCGCCTGGACCGCGAGAAGATGAACTACGGCTGGATCGAGGGCTCGCCGGAGTTTAAGGCCGAGGTTGCCAAGCTGTATCGTCGGGAGGTCAATCCCGATCACATTCTGCAGACCAATGGCTGCACGGGCGCTAACCTCAACGCCATCATGGCTGTGGTCGAGCCCGGCGACCATGTTATCGCCGAGTGGCCCACCTACGCGCCGCTCTACGAGATTCCGCGCACGCTGGGCGCCGAGGTCGAGTATTGGGAGCTTCGCGAGGAACTCGGCTGGAAGCCCGATATCGAGGAACTCAAGCGCTTGGTGCGTCCCAACACCAAGCTTATCTGCATAAACAACGCATCTAACCCCATCGGTACGGTGCTCGATGCCGATATGCTCGGCCAGATTGCCGAGATCGCCCGCTCGGTGGGCGCCTACGTGCTGTGCGACGAGGTATATCTGCCGCTCGAAAACACTGAGTCCTTTATGTCGATGGTCGACGTGTACGAGAGGGCCATTGTCACCAACTCGTTGTCGAAGACCTATTCGACACCTGCGGCCCGCGTGGGCTGGGTCCTGGCCGACAAAGAGGTGTCCAACCGCATCCGTACCTATCGCGATTACACCATGATCTGCGGCGGCGTGTTCAACGATGCTCTGGCGACCTATGTGCTTGAGCACAAGGATAAGATTCTCGAGCGCAATCGCAAGATCGTGTTTGGCAACCGCGATATCGCGCAGGCTTGGATCGATACGCAGCATCGCGTTTCCTGGACGGCCCCGCAGGGCGTGTCCACCTCGTTTATCCAGCTGGATATTCCCGAGGATGACGAGGAGTTCTGCAAGCGCCTGCTGTCCGAGAGGGGAGTGCTGCTGGTACCCGGCAGCCGCTTTGAGCTTCCCTGTGGCGCACGCCTGGGCTACTGCGCGAGCGAGGACGTTCTGCGCGAGGGCCTGAGGCTTTTGGGCGAGGCACTGGCGGAGTTCGATCGCTAGGATTCCGATGGTCTTCGGGGGCCTTATCCAAATTAGCCGAAGATAATCGAAAACGGACCCGTTTCCCTAGGGGAAGCGGGTCCGTTTTTCTATACCGAGAAGTCAAGTTGTTACAAATGGGGCCGTAAAGCGAGGCGGTATCCGCTGGGCCTTATACTGAGTTTCCGGTGAACGGTATCAAGCGTCTGGTAAACGGTAATTTATTTATCAGAAATGAATAGGACAAACTTTTTTCTGAATAAAAATGAAAATGGTTGAGACGCGGTGTGAACCGCTAATTCTATTCATAGCTTTATTGGAAATATGCAATTTGAGGATGGTTTAACAAAGTTTAGTTCCATTTGATTTTAGGATTAAAACGCGTTTAAGCACGTAAATACGCTTTATTAAGATGAAGTGTGCCATGCGTGAAGTATATGTGTATGCCGTTCACCCCCTATAAAAAACCGTTCGGGGGCAAGGTGGAAGTATGAGCTGATTTTGGATATAAATATGTCGTCAGCAATAACGCCTCACACGGAGGGGCGCTAACGAATCGGCCCTGACAAGGGCCCGAAAGAAAGGTAGGAGGCCATGACGAAAGGTCTGCACGTGCCTTCCGAGATCGGCAAGCTCAGGAAGGTCTGCCTGCACCGTCCCGGCGACGAGCTCCTCAACCTGCCGCCCGACGAGCTCGAGCGACTCCTGTTCGACGACGTCCCGTTCCTGGAGGTCGCGCAGCAGGAGCACGACACCTTCGCCCAGATCCTGAGGGACCAGGGCGTGGAGGTCCTCTATCTCGAGAACCTCGTCGCCGAGGTGTTCGACCAGGTCCCCGGCGCCCGCGCCGAGTTCACCGACCAGTACATCGCCGAGGCCGGCATCCGCGGCCAGCACATGCCGCAGATCGTCCGCGAGAAGCTGGACTCCATCGAGGACAACCTCGAGTTCGTCAAGAAGACCATGGCCGGCATGACCAAGTCCGAGATCGACATGCCCCTCACGGCGTCCACGACCCTCGACTCCCTGGTCAACTCCGAGTCCGAGTCCGACCTGATCATCGACCCGATGCCCAACCTCTACTTCACCCGCGACCCGTTCGCGGTCGTCGGCGAGGGCGTCAACCTCAACCGCATGTACTCGGTCACCCGCAACCGCGAGACCCTGTACGGCAAGTACATCTTCAAGTACCACCCCGACTACAAGGACGTCTCGCTGTACTTCCGCCGCGACTGCCAGTTCCACACCGAGGGCGGCGACGTGCTGAACATCAACGAGAAGACCCTCGCCGTCGGCATCTCCCAGCGCACCCAGGCCGCCGCGATCGACGTCATGGCCCAGAACATCTTCTGGAACTCCGACTCCAAGGTCGAGCGCATCCTGGCCTTCGATATCCCGGTCTCGCGCGCCTTCATGCACCTCGACACGGTCTTCACCCAGATCGACGTCGATAAGTTCACGATCCACCCCGCCATCATGGGCACCCTGCGCGTCTACGAGCTGACCGCCGGCAAGAACCCGGGCGACGTGAACATCCGCCTGATCGAGGACACCCTCGAGCACGTCCTGGAGGACGCCACCGGCGTCGACCAGGTCAAGCTGATCCCCTGCGGCGGCGGCGACCCGATCGCGGCCTCCCGCGAGCAGTGGAACGACGGCTCCAACACCCTGTGCGTCGAGCCCGGCAAGATCTGCGTCTACGCCCGCAACACCGTCACCAACGACGTGCTGTACAAGGAGGGCCTGGACCTTCTCGTCGTGCCCTCCGCCGAGCTCTCCCGCGGCCGCGGCGGCCCGCGCTGCATGAGCATGCCCTTCTGGCGCGAGGACCTCTAAGTCTTTCCGTTTCCGGTGCGGTCCCCCTACAACCGCACCGGCTTCGCCCGTTAAACGGGCACCACTAATACTTACGTAATTCATTTCTTCGAAAGGAATCAAACCATGGGTGTTAACCTTTCCGGCCGTAGCTTCCTCAAGCTTCTCGACCTCACCACCGAGGAGATCGAGTACCTGCTCAAGCTCTCTAAGAACTTCAAGGATATGAAGCGCGCTGGCGTTCCGCACCGCTATCTCGAGGGCAAGAACATCGTTCTGCTCTTCCAGAAGACCTCTACTCGTACCCGCTGCGCCTTCGAGGTCGGCGGCATGGATCTGGGCATGGGCGTCACCTACCTCGATCCGGGTTCGTCGCAGATGGGCAAGAAGGAGTCCATCGAGGACACTGCCCGCGTTCTCGGCCGCATGTATGACGGCATCGAGTTCCGTGGCTTTGCCCAGGACGACGTCGAGGAGCTCGCTGCTAAGTCCGGCGTGCCCGTGTGGAACGGCCTGACCACCGAGTGGCACCCCACCCAGATGCTCGCCGACATCCTGACCGTCCAGGAGAACTTCAACTACGACATCAAGGGCAAGACCCTCGTCTTCATGGGCGACTGCAAGAACAATGTCGCTCGCTCCCTCATGGTCGTCTGCTCCAAGCTCGGCATGAACTTCGTGGCCTGCGGCCCCGAGGAGTGCATGCCCGCTGACGACGTCATCGAGGCCTGCAAGCCCATCGCCGAGGCTAACGGCTGCACCATCAAGCTGACCACCGACGTCAAGGACGGCGTCACCGGTGCCGACGTTATCTACACCGACGTGTGGGTCTCCATGGGCGAGCCCGACGAGGTCTGGGCCGAGCGCATCGCTCAGCTCACCCCGTATCGTGTCACCTCCGAGGTCATGGCTATGGCCAACCCGGGTGCCATCTTCCTGCACTGCCTGCCCAGCTTCCACGACACCAACACCACCATTGGCGCCGAGAAGTGCGAGCAGTTCGGCATCACCGAGCAGGAGGTCACCGACGAGGTCTTCGAGAGCCCCGCTTCCAAGGTCTTCGACGAGGCCGAGAACCGCATGCACACCATCAAGGCTGTCATGTACGCCACGCTCAAGTAAGAGCATCTAGCATCTCGCTCGGGGTGTATTGCTGCACACCCCGAGCGGTTTTATCTGGTAATAATCTCGCATCAAGCGGCAGGCACGGCACGGAAGAGCCGCTTCTGGCGAGATCAGTAAATGATTTATGAAGGGGGGATGAGAACTATGACTGAGACCGCTAAGAAAAAGCGCGGTATGCCTTCATCGTTCACCATTCTTCTTGCTCTGCTGGCAATTGTCGCAGTGATTACCGTTATCGTCTCCGGCACGTCCGGCGGCGCGGTTACTGCCGCCCGTCTGAGCGATTTCTGCACCGCCCCGATTAAGGGCTTCGCTGACGCTCTGCCCGTCTGCCTCTTCGTTATGATCTTGGGCGGCTTCCTCGGCATGATGACCGAGACCGGCGCCCTGGACAACGGCATCGCCGTTCTGGTGCAGAAGCTTAAGGGCAACGAGATTATGCTCATTCCCGTGCTGATGCTCATCTTCTCCCTCGGTGGTACCACCTATGGTATGTGCGAGGAGACCGTTCCCTTCTACGCCCTGCTCGCCGCTACCATGATGGCCGCTGGCTTCGACCCCATGGTCGGTGCCGCTACCGTCCTGCTCGGCGCTGGCTGCGGCTGCCTGGGCTCCACGGTTAACCCGTTCGCCGTCGGCGCTGCCGTCGACGCTCTGACCGGCGTTGGCATTGAGGTCAACCAGTCCATCATCATCGGCCTCGGTGCCGTCCTGTGGATTGTCACTACCGCTATGTCCATCTTCTTCGTGATGAGCTACGCCAAGAAGGTCAAGGCTGACAAGGGTTCCACCATCCTGTCGATGCAGGAGCTCAAGGACGCCGAAGAGGCTCACGGCAAGGCTGCTTCCGAGGTCCACAAGGAGGTCAAGCTCACCGGTCGTCAGAAGGGTGTTCTGATTGCCTTCGCCTTCACCTTCGTCGTCATGATCGTCGGCTTCATTCCGCTGGCCGACCTCAACGAGGGCGTCGCTAACTTCTTCGACGCTGGCGCTGTCTACGACGCCGACGGTAACGCCGTCGTCCAGGGCTGGTCTGCCCTGATCACCGGCCTGCCCATTGGCCAGTGGTACTTCGACGAGGCTTCCACCTGGTTCTTCCTTATGGCCGTCCTGATCGGTATCATCGGTGGCCTGTCCGAGAAGCAGATCGTTAACACCTTTATCACCGGCGCTGCCGACATGATGTCCGTTGTTCTCGTCATCGCCCTCGCCCGTGGTATCTCCGTCCTCATGGCTAACACCGGCCTCGACGTCTTCGTCCTCGACGCTGCCGCCAATGCTCTGGCTGGCCTGTCCGGCGTGATCTTCGCTCCCATGAGCTTCCTGGTCTACTTCGGCCTGTCCTTCCTGATCCCCTCGACCTCCGGTATGGCCACCGTCTCCATGCCCATCATGGGACCGTTGGCTGTTAAGCTCGGCTTCTCGCCTGAGGTCATGGTCATGATCTTCTCCGCCGCCATCGGTGTCGTGAACCTGTTCACCCCGACCTCCGGCGCCATCATGGGCGGTCTCGCCCTGGCCAAGATCGAGTGGACGACCTGGCTCAAGTTTGCCCTTAAGCTCATCGTCGCGCTCTCTGTCGTCTGCGCCATCATCCTGACCGTCGCCTGCGTGTTGATCTAAGTACCCAACGGGTACCCCACGGAAACCTTGACGATCCTGTAGAGGATCACCTGGTCATCGTCTGTCCGGTGGGGTAAACCCACCGGTAGACTCCTACCTTTAGCCCCCTTCCGTTCCGTGCGCGGGAGGGGGCGCACTTATGTTGCGCGGTTCTACGAACCGCGCAACCAGTCGACGCTGCGCGCCGCCCAGGACGACAATTTGTCATTCAAAAGGCAAGGCATGACCAAAAGGTCTATGCCTCGCCTTTTTCATGCCAACTTGTACGTTCTGGACGGCGCTCGCTGTCCGTCCTCTGCCTGCGGCGCTTTCCATTGTTGGTGCAGAGGGCGCTTTGCCTACTCTGGCGGGCTTTCGCTGGCTTATGCTCAACCTGCGACGTATCCATTATTGATACAAAGGCCAGGTTTGTTTGAACCAAAAAGGGGAAGTTGCGGTGGAATAGTTCCTGTTTGGCCGTCTTGAGGGGTTAAACGGGAACTATTTCACCGCAACTTATCGATGGCGTGTTTGGTTGGTGCCAGTTGATTGCTTGGGCGTTGGGGAGGGTCTGCTCCGTTATAATCGCCTAGAACATTAATTGGAAACGGGACGGGAGCCATACATGCGCCAGGGTTTCGACAACGCGAAGTATATCGAGCTGCAGGCTGCTCACATTAAGGAGCGCATTTCGCAGTTTGGCGGCAAACTGTATTTGGAGTTTGGCGGCAAGCTGTTCGACGACTATCATGCCAGCCGCGTGCTACCGGGCTTTGAGCCGGACAGCAAGTTCCGCATGCTCAAGAGCATTGCCGATGATGTTGAGGTCATCATCGCAATCAATGCAAACCATATCGAGAAGAACAAGGCCCGTGGCGACCTGGGCATTACCTATGACGAGGACGTCTTGCGCCTGGTCGACCTGTTCCGAGGGAATGGGTTTGCTGTCGCGGCCGTGGTCATCACCCAGTACGCTGGTCAGCCTGCTGCCGACGTCTTCCGCAATCGTCTGAATGCACTTGGCATTCCCGCCAAGCTGCACTATCCCATCGAGGGGTATCCGCACGATGTCGATCTGATCGTGTCCGACGATGGCTACGGCAAGAACGAGTTTGTCGAGACCACCCGACCGCTCGTCGTGGTCACTGCCCCCGGTCCTGGCTCGGGCAAGCTTGCCACCTGCCTGTCTCAGCTCTATCACGAGCACAAGCATGGCACGGCCGCCGGCTATGCCAAGTTCGAGACCTTCCCTGTCTGGAATCTTCCTCTGACGCATCCGGTCAATATTGCCTACGAGGCCGCCACGGCTGACCTCGACGACGCCAATATCATCGATTCGTTCCACCTTGAGGCCTACAACAAGACCACGGTCAACTACAACCGCGACGTCGAGGCCTTCCCGGTGGTCCGTGCCCTGATGGAAAAGATCCTGGGCAAGAGCCCCTACCAGAGCCCTACGGACATGGGCGTCAATATGGTCGGCTTTGCCATCACCGATGACGATGCCTGCCGCGACGCTTCCAAGATGGAGATCGTCCGCCGCTACTTTACCGCGGTCGAAAATGTGCGCCGTACCGGCGTGGGCGATGAGCAAGTCGACCGTCTCAAGATTATTATGAAGAAAGCCGGCATCGATAAGAACTACTCACCGGCGCGCTCGGCGGCCCTCACCAGGGAGCAGCTGACGGGTGGTCCCGTGGGTGCCATGGTCATGCCCGATGGCTCCGTGGTGACCGGCAAGACTTCCACGCGCCTGGGCGCCGCGAGCTCGCTCATCATGAATGCCCTCAAGCATGTCTCGGGCGTCGACCTTGAGCTCGAGGTCATTAGCGATGAAGCGATCGAGCCCATCAGCAAGCTCAAGACGCATTTCCTTGGCAGCAAAAACCCGCGCCTCCACACCGACGAGACGCTTATGGCGCTGTCGATCACCTCGGCCACGAGTGAGACGGCCGCTCGCGTCCTTTCCGGCCTGGAGCAGCTGCGCGGTTGCGATGCCTTCTTTAGCGTGATTATCTCGCCGACGGACGAGACGGTACTGCGCAAACTGGGTATCAACGTGTGCTGCGAGCCCAAGTTTGAGCGCCGCGGTTTCTTCCATCGCTAAGTTTGAAGCACCGCGGTAATTACATTGCATTTTGGCCGTATCGGGTTAGCGCCCGGTACGGCTTTTGATCAATAAAGCGCCTATTTCGGCGAAAAATAGCTGTTTACCTGCCTAGAAACAATTTGAGCGGTATACAATAACCGTAACTGTTTCATCCTTAGCGGGATGCCGCATGATGGATATTACCTGCCATCGTGAGGTGTGTCGGTCGCGCACGGCGCGTTAGATGCTCGTGCTCGGTTTGAGGAGGCTGCTATGGCGGGCAAGGGTCGTGCGAGTGTCAACGATATGAAGCGTGTCGAGGTGCTGGTGTTGATGGAGATCGACCAGCAAACCGAAGACAATGGCGGGCCGTATGGTTTCTCGCGCAAAACGCTTGCCGAGCGCGTGGGGGTTTCGCCGTATCGTGCCCGCGCCGCAATCGATCGCTTGGATTCCGAAGGCATGATTGATGTCGTCTCGCGTTATAGCGACGACGGCGGTCAGCTTGCAAATGGCATTTGCCTCACCGAACGTGGCGAGTGGTATCTTGAGGGCGTCCGTACCGGCATGCTCGTTCAAGAAATGCTTGAGGACGAGGTTGCTGATCGATAGCAGCATGTAACCCTTGCCATAGCGACGCCGCCTGGGAAACCGGGCGGCGTTTTGTTTCAAGATTGAGAAATGCAATCGCACGCGAGAAAAATTGCGAACGGTCCGCGGCGCGAGTATTACAATGAAGACCCGTAAGATGTGGATAAACAACTTCTACGGGAAGCGCAGGTAACTCAATATGACCAAGCATGTGTTCGTAACCGGTGGCGTGGTTTCGTCCCTGGGCAAGGGTATCACCGCGGCCTCGCTGGGCCGTCTGCTCAAGTCGCGTGGCTACAAAGTAACGATGCAGAAGGCCGATCCGTATCTGAACGTCGACCCCGGTACCATGAGCCCCTTCCAGCATGGTGAGGTCTTCGTTACCGAGGATGGTTACGAGTCCGACCTGGACCTGGGTCATTACGAGCGCTTTATTGATGAGAACCTGACCCGCGATTCCAACTTTACGACCGGCGCCATCTATAAGAGCTTGATCGCCCGCGAGCGTCGCGGCGACTTTTTGGGCGGTACCGTGCAGGTGATTCCTCACGTCACCAATGCCATTAAGGACAAGTTCCGCCGCATCGAGGAGCAGACCGGCTCCGATGTAGTCATCACCGAGCTGGGCGGCACGATCGGCGACATCGAGTCGCAGCCGTTTGTCGAGGCCATCCGCCAGTACCGCAAGGAGGCCGGCCCCGAGAACGTCTGCTACATCCACGTGTCGCTCGTTCCCTATATCGCCGCCGCCCACGAGGTCAAGACCAAGCCCACGCAGCATTCCGTCAAGGAGCTCCGCAGCTTTGGCATCCAGCCCGATATCATCGTGCTGCGCTCCGACCACCATATCGATGACGCTATCCGCGGAAAGATCGCAAGCTTCTGCGACGTCGACACCGATTGTGTCTTTACCAACGAGGACTGCGCGAGCATTTACGATGTTCCGCAGCTGCTTGCCGAGCAGGATTTTGACCTGCGCATTTGCGAGCGCCTGGGTCTGGACCCGCGTGAGCGCGACATGAGCGAGTGGAACGAGTTCCTGCGCAAACAGAACCACGCCAACCATCACGCCGACAAGGTGAAGATCGCCGTCGTGGGCAAGTACACGCAGCTGCCCGATGCGTACCTGTCGGTTATCGAGGCCCTGCACCATGCGGGCGTCTTCTACGATCGCCATGTGGACGTCCAGCTGGTCGACGGCGAGAGCCTCGACGAGCAGAATGTCTCCGAGGTTCTGGGCGACGCCTCGGGCATCCTGGTCCCCGGCGGCTTTGGCAAGCGCGCCCTGGAGGGCAAGATCCTCGCGGCCGAGTTTGCCCGTGAGCACAAGATTCCGTATCTGGGCATTTGCCTGGGTATGCAGGTGGCCGTGTGCGAATTTGCGCGCAACGTCGTCGGCCTTGCCGGCGCCAGTTCCTCCGAGTTCGATCCGGATGGCCCGTATAGCGTCATCGATCTGATGAGCTCGCAGGAGGACGTGACCGAGAAGGGCGGCACCATGCGCCTGGGCGCCTATCCGTGCAAGCTCGCCGCCGATACCCTCGCTCGCGAGGCATATGGCGAGGAACTCGTCTACGAGCGTCACCGTCATCGCTTTGAGTTCAACAACGCCTTCCGTGACCAGCTCGAGGACGCCGGCTTGGTTATCTCGGGTCTGTCGCCCGACGAGCGCCTGGTCGAGATGGTCGAGCTGCCGCGCGACGTGCATCCGTGGTATGTGGCAACCCAGGCTCATCCCGAGTTCAAGAGCCGCCCGACCAACCCGCAGCCGCTGTTCCGCGAGTTCGTGCGCGCTTCGATCGGCCAGCACGAGGGTGTCGACCGTCTGCAGGTGACGCCCATGAACCTCGCTACGGACTAAGGGTGCCGGCGAATAAGGAACATACCGAAGCTACTCCCTCGTCGCTCGCCGTGGCGGCGGGGGAGTATCTCGATTACCTCGCGGTCGAGCGGGGTTTGGCGCGCAACACGATTGCGGCCTATCGTCGTGACCTGACGACGTACTGCGCCTATCTGGAGCGGGCGGGTATTGTGTCTTTTGAAGAGGTGACTCGTCAGGTCGTGGAGGGCTTTGTCGCCGACCGTCGCGATGGGGGCTATTCCGATGCCTCGGTGGAGCGTGCGCTTGCAGCCGTGAAGGGCCTGCATGCCTTTTTGGTGCGCGATGGGGCTGTAGCCCAAAATCCAACGGCGGCGTTGCGCCTGCCTAAAAAGGCTGAGCGTTTGCCGGAGTATCTATCGGTGGAGGATGTCTCGGCTCTGCTCGATCAAGACTTCCCCGAGGGCGAGATGGGCTTGCGCGACCATGCCATCTTGGAAGTGCTCTACGGATGCGGTTTGCGTGTGAGCGAGTTGGTGGGGCTCGATGTGGGCGATATCCATATTGACGATGGCTTTGTACTCGTTCGCGGTAAGGGCTCAAAGGAACGCCTGTCCCCGCTGGTGGGAAGCGCGGCGCGAGCTCTGATGCTCTATGTAACTGAGGGACGTTCTCGCTTGGCGGCCCATGCCCGCGGAACCGAGACCTCGGCGGTCTTTTTAAATAAGAACGGACGTCGCCTGTCGCGCCAGGCCGTGCATGCGATATGCGAGCGGTATGGGCGTCAGGTGGGGCTGGTGGGGCTCCATCCCCATACCTTGCGCCACTCCTTTGCCACCCACATGCTCGCGGGCGGTGCCGACCTGCGTGTGCTGCAGGAGATTTTGGGCCATGCCGATATTTCGACCACGCAGGTCTACACGCATGTCGACCGCACGCAACTGACCGAGGTCTATCTGGCGGCGCATCCGCTGGCGCATCGTTAACACATCGCTGGCCTGCATATTTATAGGTATTTGGGGACGGGCCCCAGATTGCTGCGGCGTGCTTTTGCGCGCGCATGGGCAATCTGGGGCCCGTCCCATTTTTCGCCACTTGTCGTCGCGGTGGTGGGCCGCACGTGCCTTGGGTGGGGGAGTTTGGGGGCGATGTGAACGCCATGTAAAAGGACGCAAAAATCGCCTCAAGGTCAACTTGAAGGTTGAGGTTGAAAGGCGGGGTGCCACAGGTGGCATCCCGCCTTTGCTGTAAACACAACATATTGTGTTTTCGAACATATGCTCGGGGGTGTTTTACAACATATTGGGGGTGGAATGGT
>CABRZT010000043.1:0-16198 GCA_902475595.1 uncultured Collinsella sp.
GAGAATGGCGATGACGTTGCGACCGGTGGAATGAGGCGGCTTCATAGGCGCTCCTCGAGAGAAAGAGCAGGCAAGCTCGATAACAAATGGATAATCTCAGCTAACAATTCAATTTTAATCTCATAACGTGTGACAGCTGGCCGTCGAAACCGAGAACCACCACAAAGGTGCCTGTCCCCTTTGTGGTGCTTCTCGGTTTGTCTCGATCTGTAACAGTTAGACCCTAATTTGCCGAGTAGATGTTACAGATTGAGACAAACGGGCGCCGCTGGTCATTTCATCTTGATTTGTAACATCTGGAGCCATAAACAGTCGCTAGATGTTACAGATTGAGATAGTAAGGGGACGAGGCCGTAGCTGGTGAGCGCACCTGCCCCCTATCCATCAATCACTCAGAAAATCTTATATATAGAGACTTAGATTTGTGTATAAGATCGCACAAAGCTGGCAACAATACTTCTCGAACAACGTGAAGCCGCCCCGTAGGGCGGCCGCCCCAAGAGAGGTGATTCCATGAGAATCGATAAGCTAGCTATGACGTCGCGCGAGGCGCTGCAGACCGCCATGAGCACGGCTGCCGATGCGCAGGCCGGCGCGGTGGAGCCGATTCACCTGCTGTCTGCTCTGCTCGGTGCCGGCGAGCGCAATATCTCCGTGATTATCGAGCGCATCGGTGCCGACCCGGCTCAGCTCGCACGCTCCACACAGGACGCCATCGACCGCGCGCCCAAGGTTTCGGGCGAGGGCCAGCAGATGGGCCTGTCCAACGAGCTCGTTCGCGTCATCGAGAAGGCCGAGAAGAAGGCTACCAAGATGGGCGACAGCTTTGTGGTGACCGAGCATCTGCTGATGGCGCTTGCCGAGGACAAGGGCGAGGCGGGCCGCGTGCTGCGCGACGCCGGCGTCACCAAGGAGCGCATCGAGCAGGTCTACGAGGAGCTGCGCGGCGATGACCGCGTGACGTCCGCCGAGGACAAGACCCAGTTTGAGGCGCTGGAACAGTATGGCCGCAATATCTGCGACCTTGCCCGCGCCGGCAAGCTCGACCCGGTCATTGGCCGTACCGACGAGATCCGTCGCACCATTCAGGTCCTGTCCCGCCGCACCAAGAACAACCCCGTGCTCATCGGCGAGCCGGGTGTCGGCAAGACGGCCATCGTCGAGGGCATCGCCCAGCGTATCGTGGCCGGCGACGTGCCGAGTACCCTGCGCGACCGCGACCTTATCGAGCTCGACATGAGCGCGCTGGTCGCCGGCGCTAAGTACCGCGGCGAGTTCGAGGACCGCTTGAAGGCTGTGCTCAAGGAGGTACAGAAGTCCGAAGGCAAGGTCATCCTGTTCATCGATGAGCTCCACACCATCGTGGGCGCTGGTGCCACCGAGGGCTCCATGGACGCCGGCAACATCCTCAAGCCGGCACTCGCCCGTGGCGACCTGCATGCGATCGGCGCGACCACGCTCGACGAATACCGTAAGTACATCGAGAAGGACGCGGCGCTCGCCCGTCGTTTCCAGACCGTGATGGTGAGCGAGCCTACCGTCGAGGACACCATCTCGATCCTGCGTGGCCTCAAGGAGAAGTACGAGATTTTCCACGGCGTGCACATCACCGATAGCGCGCTCGTGGCCGCCGCCGATCTATCCGATCGCTATATTGCCGACCGCTTCCTGCCCGACAAGGCCATCGACCTGGTCGACGAGGCCGCAAGCCGCCTGCGCATGGAGCTCGACAGCATGCCGGTCGAGATTGACGCCACCACGCGTCAGCTCACCCAGCTGCAGATCGAAGAGCAGGCGCTCATGAAGGAGACCGACGACGCCTCCAAGGAGCGTCTGGAGGTCCTGCGCCAGGAGATTGCCGAGGTCCAAGAAAAGCTCAACGTGCAAAAGGCCGGCTGGCTCAACCAGAAGAACGCCATCGATCACGTGCAGGAGCTTAAGGGCCAACTTGACGAGGCCAAGAGCGAAGAGGAGCGCGCGACGCGCAACGGCGACCTGGGCCGTGCGTCCGAGCTGCGCTACTCCGTGATTCCGGGTCTGCAGCAGCAGATTCAGGATTCCGAGGCTGCGCTCGAGGCACAAAAGCAGCAGGACGGCGAGGGCCTCAACGAACAGGTAACCTCCGATGAGATCGCCGAGGTCGTGAGTGCCTGGACCGGCGTGCCCGTGTCCAAGATGATGCAGGGCGAGCTCGACAAGTTGAAGGGCTTGGAGGGCGAGCTGCATAAGCGCGTCATCGGCCAGGACGAGGCCGTCTCCGCCGTCGCCGCAGCTGTGCGCCGCAGCCGTGCGGGCCTCTCCGATCCGGACAAGCCCATCGGCAGCTTCTTCTTCCTGGGTCCCACCGGCGTGGGCAAGACCGAGCTCGCCAAGGCGCTTGCCGAGTGCCTGTTCGACGACGAGCGCGCGCTCGTGCGTATCGACATGTCCGAGTACATGGAGAAGTTCAGCGTCCAGCGTCTGATCGGTGCGCCCCCGGGATACGTGGGTTACGACGAGGGCGGCCAGCTCACCGAGGCCGTGCGCCGTCGTCCGTACTCCGTGATCTTGCTCGACGAGATGGAGAAGGCCCATCCGGATGTCTTCAACGTGCTGCTGCAGGTGCTCGACGACGGCCGCCTGACCGATGGCCAGGGTCGCCAGGTGTCCTTCAAGAACACGATAATCATCATGACGTCCAACGTGGGCTCCAAGGCCATCGCCGATCTGTCCGGTAAGGACGAGGAGGAGATGCGCCATCAGGTCGACGCCGCCATGGCTCAGACCTTCCGCCCCGAGTTCCTCAACCGTATCGACGATATCGTGGTGTTCCATCCGCTCGGCATGGCGCAGATCGAGAAGATTGTCGACATCCAGCTTGCCGACGTTCGCGCACGCCTGGCCAAGGAGCGCATGACGCTTGCCATCACCCCGGTGGCCAAGCAGATGCTCGCCGTGGGCGGCCTGGACCCCGTGTTCGGTGCCCGTCCGCTCAAGCGCCTGGTTCAGCGCGAGGTCGTGGATGCCATCGCCGCCGCTATCATCGACGGCACGGTGCGCGAGGGCGATCAGGTGACGGTCGATGCCGGCAAGGACGGCGGCTTTACCGTCGTGTGCGACAACACGCCGGCGGCCACCTACGAGGTTCCCGACGCCGAGTAGATTTTGGGACATGCCTTAAAATCTACCAGCCGTCTCTAAACACCAAGGGCGGCGGATCCAATTGGGTCCGCCGCCCTTTTTCGTGCGACAATCGATGATGTTGAACGGATGCGATGCGAGGAGCTATGCAGATGAAAGACGAGATCAAGACAAGCGCGCCGGCGCTCAAGCCCACGTCCAAACCGGCGCCCAAGCCGCGCGACCCCTATATCCGTGCCGAGAACGAGGACGACGACGGCTACGATCCCTACAGTGATCGCCGCCCCGAGCGCGAGCCAATGTTCGAAGCCGACCCGTGGCGCTGAGTGCCACCCAAAAGGCCACCAATTAAGTTGCGGTGAAATAGGGACTGTTTTGCAGTTTGACCAGCAAAAACAGTCCCTATTTCACCGCAACTGCGTTAGGGATCTTTCTACAGGGGGAGGGTAGTCAAAAAAGCCCCGTCCCAAATTGACTGCTCGGGGAGTCGCATTCGAGCTCGGTTGTCCTCTTAGCCACTCGATATCCTTCGGAGCAATAACAGTGAAAAAACTTGCTTAAGTGTTAATCAAGCTACACACAATCTTGCTCTCTAATTAATCAAGAATCAGTATAATTTTGATTAGCTAGAGAGCAAGATTGGAGAATCATGGCATTCAACGGCTTGATCGCCCAGAAAATAAAGGACTTTGAACAGCAGGGGGTTCCGCAGGTCTTTGAGCGAGACCTTGATCTGGGAAACCCACAGGAGCCAAAGCGCGACAACATCGTAAATGTGGTTGTGGGGGCCCGCCGTTGTGGAAAGACGTATCGCCTGTATCAGGAGATGCAGCGGCTTCAGGGCCGGGGCGTCGAGCTTGACCGGATGCTTTACTTTAATTTTGAGGACGAGCGCTTGCGCCCGTATGAGTCATCGCTGCTGGCGGACGTGCTCGACACGTTCTATGCGCTGTATCCTGCTGCTCGAACCGAGGGCGCTTACATTTTCTTTGACGAGATCCAGGAAATTCCCGAATGGGGTGCGTTTCTGCGGCGTGTAGTCGATACGGAGAAAGCGACCGTCTATGTGACGGGATCTTCTTCTAAGATGCTGTCCTCAGAGCTTAAGAGCGAGTTCAGGGGTCGTTCTCTTATACGGGAGCTTTTTCCGTTGAGTTTTTCGGAATACGTTCGATATAAGACGGGGAGCGTTTTCGAGCCAGATGCGACCTTTTCCCCAAGCGATGCAGCGCTGCTTCGACATCATCTGATCGGATATCTTGAACGAGGGG
This sequence comes from uncultured Collinsella sp., assembly GCA_902475595.1. GTDB lineage: Bacteria > Actinomycetota > Coriobacteriia > Coriobacteriales > Coriobacteriaceae > Collinsella. The sequence continues at coordinate 4,392 of CABRZT010000043.1, forward strand.
GATTCATCGCGACGCTTGAGCAGACGCCCGCAGACGCGATTCAGCTGCTACAGGAATATGCTTCGCGAACGGTCGCTATGGACGTCGTTGAGCGTTACGACGTCAAGAACCCTCGCCTGGCATCGCTGTTCCTAACGCGGTGTATGGCATCTTCGGGACGAGAGCTGTCGGTGAACAAAGTGTACAACGAGTTCAAGAGCAGGCAGATACCCGTCAGTCGTAATTCGCTCAGCGACTTACTTGAGTATTATGAGGATGCCTACCTGCTGTTCTCCGTGCCGGAGTTCACGCGTTCACTGGCAAATAACATGCGGTCTGCTTCTAAGGTCTACGCTGTCGATCCTGCGATGTTTGGAGCATTCTCTCCCGCATCGGCATTGGACCAGGGTCAGAGGCTCGAGACCGCAGTGTTCAACGCGCTAAGAAGAAGGACTCCCGCGGTGAGGGTCGGATCGGTCTGCCGCCTGCTGATCAAAGAGAAGAGCAAAAGCCATGAGGTGGACTTTGTGGCTGGGGACGCACTTCTCATGCGGGCTTATAGCCTGATTCAGGTGAGTGTGGATATAGCAAGTGAGAAAACGCGCGAGCGCGAAATTGCCGCGCTTGATGCCTCGATGGCCCAGTTCGATCTTGGCGAGTCGGCAATCGTTACCATGGATGAGCAGGCCGATATTCCATGCGAGCACGGTGCGGTACACGTTGTGCCCGCATGGAAGTGGCTCCTTGCCTAATCATCTACGGATCTGTGGGGCCAGGACCTCCTGGCCCCTTCATTACGGTTGGGGAGCACCGTGATGCGCCCGGCTAGTTCTGGGCCTTGATGCTCGGCATCAGAATCTGGGCGAGGTAGTCGGTCTCGAGTTTGGTCGCGGAGTCTGCGTTGCCGTCTTTGCCGACCAGCACGTTCTTGATCTGGCTATAGGTATAGCGGTTGCCGGTCGTTAGCTCGACAAGCTCAACTGCAGTGTCCATGGGGTAGGTCGACACGGGGTCTTGCGTGCGTCCGTTGATGGTCTGGGGCACCACATACGGATAAACGGGGCCGCTGGCGTAGACGGTGTAGCCGTTGCCGAGGTTTGCCGCACCCAAAACTGCGTCGCCCTCATCGGGCGTAAAGCTCTCGCCGTCGCGCACCGTGACAAGCGTCACAAGCGGCGTGTTCGTGTCGCCGGCAAGATAGATGCACAGCGTGCTGCCGTTTTGCCAAGTCGCGACTTTGCCGTACCACTCAACGGGAATATCGAGCTGATACAGGTCCGTTGCCTTATGTCGAGCATCGGCGTCGCGGGCGGACTGTGCCTCGCTTGCGCTTACGGCGTTGGCGGCGGCATCGCGGCGCGTAATTGCCGCCTGCTGGAGTATCTTTGCCGCGGCGGCAGAGCTCGCGCCGCCTTCTTCGGCATACTTGGCGGCGGCATCGATCTGGTCGTCAGTCACCGTGTCGGCCGAAGGCACCTTGAGCTTAAAGGTGGCCTGGGAACTCAAATCCTGCCCATCGCTCTTGACCGTAACTTGGGCCTTGGTGGTCGGGACGGTGTAGATGGTGCCGTCCGCCGCGATGGGGGAGGCGGCGATGGAGAACGTGTAATCGCCGGGCAGCAGCTTGATGCCGCGACCGTGCTCGTCAACGTAGAGCGTTTCGCTCACAGAAGAGCCGTCGGAGTCCTGGCCACTCACCTGCACGGGAATCTTGGAGCCAGTTGAGCAGTCGAGGCCCGCGGCATGCACGCCAATTTGCACCGACATCATGGTATGGGCGTTTGCGGCAACCACGGCGGCCTGCTCTTGCCGGTATCCGTTCCAAGCCGCATAGCCCGCGCCGCCGGCGACGAGCGCGACGGCAACAACGCCTGCCACCATCAGGTTGCGTCGCTTGGGCGACATCTTGTGGTGACGGGCCTCGGCCTCATGTGCCGAGGGAACGGATGGCAGGGGAATATCGCCCATGGCGATGGTCTCGTCCACGGCAGGCGCGGAGCCCAGGCCGGGAAGTTCGCGGGTGAGCGAGTCGTCGGCAGGCAAGCTGCCAAGCAGGACGGTCTCTTCCCCCGAGTCGGATTCCGGCTGGTCGTCGTCCTCACTATCGTCCTCTTCGGCTTCGGCTTCGGCTTCGGCTTCGGCCTCGGCCTCGTCGGGAGCGTCTTTGGCGTCGCTGTCTTCGTCCTCGGTGCCTTCGTGTGCCTCGTCTTGCGCGTCGACGGCCGAATCGCTCAACGAGAGCTCGTCTAGCGCAAGCCGGTCAAGGCTTTCCAGAGCCTCGGCACATGCTTCTGCATCCTGGGCCGCATCCTCGCGGCCACGCGTATCATCGCTCATATATCCCCCAATGCAATATCGGCTCAACACTGTACCCAAAAATGGAGCCATATAAAGCGCATGCGAAATATAAGATCCGATTTAACCTGGGCGCACCGTTCGGCCGCATCCTCGCGGCAGCAAAAAGCCCCCGGAACGCGATCGAATCACATTCCGGGGGCTCTGCAATGCGTTGAGTTGCGCGGAGCCGGCTATGCTGCTTCGTGCTCAAGCGATGTTTGCGTCGGGCGCGTTACTCGGCGTGCGCGTAATCAACCTTGGCGCGGCGAGCGGTGGCCTTCTCCCAATCGCTGGTGCCCTCAAAGACATCCTGCTTGTAGGGGTTGCGGCCGAGCTTCTTGGCGCGGTAGGCGATGTAGATGATCGCGGCGATGTTGGCGACCAGCGCGGCGATCGAGACCGCGGTAGCGGCGCCGGGGTCGAGCGTGGAGTGGGTCACAAAGATGGACTCCTCCTGGAAGTACGGGAACACCTGGGCAAACATGCACCAAATGGCCAGCGTAAAGGCGCGGTTCTGAATCCAGCCGCCCTTGTTCCAGATAAAGGCGGCGACGGTGGGCGCCAGCAGCAGCGCAAAGCCGCAGAACCAGGAGTGGGTGGGCAGGCAGTTGTAGGTGTAGCAGAAGTTCCAGATATCGTAGGCGATGATGTAGACCCAGGTCATATCGGGCCACAGCATGTCGGTCTGATCCTCGGAGGCGTAGACGCTCCACCAACCGGTCATACAGAAGATGTTGATGATACCGGCGATGCCGTTGAACACGTTGTTCCAGCCGGCCAGCTGCGTGGCACCTTCGGAGGTGACCCAGGTGGACTGGCCCAGGACAAAGAAGTGATAGGCGCTCTCAAAGTCGGACACGACAGCGATCATGATGTTGATGGCGACGATCACAAACGGCCATGCGCGGAACCAATGCGCCTTGCCGATCTTGCCCCACTGGTACTTAATGGCAATGAAGCCCCAGCAACCGGCCAGCGCCGCGTATGCCTTGGCGTAGTGGAACCAGCTGTTCTGGTACACATGGGTGGGGTTGGTGAGCGCCCACTCGGCGCCTTGTGAGACGCCCACGGCGATGGCGACGCAGTAGATGGTCATGGCCAGCGGAGCCACGCCAAAGATGATGGCCGCGCCCAGCTTGGTGCGGCGGCCGACCTCGTTGAGCACGATCAGGCCAATAAAGACCATGGCCCAGCCGGCCCAGTGGATAAGGGTATCGCTACCCCAAACATCGAACAGCATGCTGCTCTCCTTTCACACGCCCGCGGCCCCTCTTCTGATCGCGGGCAGTTTGGCCAAATGTCGTCAGTCCTGGGGCTTGCGCTCCGGATACTTGGCGGTATAGCCCTCGATATGGAGTGTCGAGGCGATGATTTCCTTGACTGTCTCGTCGGGCACATCGGGGTGCGTGCGGATATACATCAACAACCCCATGATGAGGGTGTAGAACGTCTCGTAGACATGGTCGATGCGTAGCTCATGATGGGCGACAAAATCCACCACGGTGGTGTCGCAGATATACTGTGCCACGCGTTGGACCACGTTGTGTAAAAAGCCGCCGTAGAGCGCGCCGCTGCTTGAAGTGAGCGTACTCGGCAGCTCGTGGCCGCTGGCGACCAGACGCTTAAAGAGCGGCGCGACAGTGTCGAGCGCGCCCTCGATATCGCCGACGGTGCGGTTGGCATTCCACTGCTCGAGCTCGGAGATAAAGCCGTCGATCGCCTCGTCCATAACGGCGGTGACGGCGGCGTCCATGTCGGCGAAGTAGTGGTAGAACAGCGAGCGCGTGCAGCCGGCTCGCTTGGTCACGGCCGATACCGATAGGTGGGACACGCCCAGCTCGGAGCTTACGGTGCGCACGGCATCGAGGATCTCGCGACGGCGTTCGTCGCCCGTCAAGCGCTTTGCCGTGCTGTCGGGCGCGGGGACGGCGTCGGCCACAGAGGTGTTCGCTGCGTTACTGCTCATGTGCTTGCCGCCTTTCATCCGTTTGAGCCTGACCGTTCGCCTAACAGTCTTGAATATTGTTGACGGTTCGTCAATACTGTTTTTGACACAATGTCAACAATAACGGGTGAACGGCGTGGGGGCATGTCGAGCCCGTAAAAAGAGGGGCGCTGCGTGCCTGCCGGGCTGCGGCAAGAGAAGGGACGACTATGATTCTCAACGGACCGGGGATTAGCTACACCGAGCCCGATATCGGTGCGGAGTTTGTGCCGCCGCTGCCGGAGCATCCGCGCGAGGCCATCGTCAAACTGTGCGAGCACTGCACTAACCGCCTGCTGCATCGCGACGAGCTGCTGGGCTACGAGTACTGGTCGTTTGCCGAGGCCGCGACTGACGAGCAGGCCGAGGTGCTCTGCAAGATGAAGATGCGTCGTCCCTACACGCTGCCCGAGATGGTCAAGCTCGCCGGCATGCCCGAGGCCCAGATCGAGAAGATGCTCGACGACATGAGCTACACGGGTCTGCTCGAGTACAACTGGGAAAATCCCGAGCGCGCCAAGCAGTGGGTGCTGCCCATGCTGGTGCCGGGTTCCGCCGAGTTCCTCAACATGCGCTTGAGTCAACTCGAGGAGCATCCGGTCTATGCCAAGTTCTTTGAGCAGGCGTCCAAGGGGCCGCTGTCCAAAGCCACGCCGATGGTGCCGCCCGGAGGCGCCGGTATCGGCATGCACGTCATTCCGGTCGAGAAGGCTATCGATGCTTCGAGCACCTCGGTGCCGATTGAGCATATCGAGCATTGGCTCGACAAATACGAGGGCAAGTATGCCGCCAGCACCTGCAGCTGCCGCGCGAGCCGTCGTGTGATGGGCGAGGGTTGCGCCGACGACCCGGCCGACTGGTGCATTGCCGTGGGCGATATGGCCGACTATGTGGTCGAGACCGACCGCGGCCACTATGTGACGCGCGAGGAGGTCTATGACATCTTGCGCCAGGCCGAGGACAACGGCTTTGTGCACCAGATCACCAATATCGATGGCGAGAACAAGATCTTCGCCATCTGCAACTGCAACGTCAACGTGTGCTATGCCCTGCGCACCTCGCAGCTGTTCAACACGCCCAACCTGTCGCGCTCGGCCTATGTCGCCAAGGTCGAGAAGGACAAGTGCGTGGCTTGCGGCCGCTGCGTTGAGGTGTGCCCGGCCGGTGCCGCCAAGCTCGGCCAGAAGCTCTGCAGCAAAAAGGCCGGCGGACAGGTGCCCGAGTATCCGCGCCAAGAGCTGCCCGATGCCACCAAGTGGGACCACACCAAGTGGTCGCCCAACTACCGCAACGACAACCGCATCGAGACGTATGAGTCCGGCACCGCACCCTGCAAGACGGCCTGTCCCGCGCACGTTGCCGTTCAGGGCTACCTTAAGCTTGCTGCCCAGGGTCGCTACGACGAGGCGCTGGCGCTCATCAAGCGCGAGAACCCGCTGCCCGCCATCTGCGGCCGCGTGTGCAATCGCCGCTGCGAGGATGCCTGCACCCGTGGCCGCGTGGACGCCGCCGTGGCCATCGACGAGGTCAAGAAGTTCATCGCCCAGCGCGATCTGGATGCCGCGACCCGCTATGTCCCACCTGTGGTGACCCCGACGCGTGCCGGCGGCTTCGACCAGAAGATCGCCATCATCGGTGCCGGTCCGGCCGGCCTGTCCTGCGCTTTCTACCTGGCCGAGAAGGGCTACAAGCCCGTCGTGTTCGAGAAGAACGAGCGCCCGGGCGGCATGCTCACCTACGGCATTCCCAGCTTTAAGCTGCAGAAGGATGTCATCGAGGCCGAGGTCGAGATCATTCGCCTGATGGGTGCCGAGTTCCGCTATGGCGTGGAAGTCGGTCGCGACGTGACGCTCGACGAGCTGCGCGCGCAGGGCTTTAAGGCCTTCTACGTTGCCATTGGCTGCCAGGGCGGCCGCCTTGCGGGCATTCCGGGCGAGGGTGCCGAGGACGTGACCGTGGCCGTCGACTTCCTTCGCGAGGTTAACAGCGGCAAGATCGATTCCCTGTCCGGCCGCACCATTGTGGTGGGCGGCGGCAACGTGGCCATCGACGTTGCCCGCAACGCCTGCCGTCTGGGCTCTGAGCATGTTGAGATGTTCTGCCTGGAGAGCGAGGCTCAGATGCCCGCCAGCGAGGAGGAGCGTCGCGAGGCCGTTGAGGACGGCGCTCACATCAGTTGCGGATGGGGCCCCAAGGAGATTCACCTGGACGAGGCCGGTCGCGTGTGCGGCATCACCTTCAAGCGCTGCACGCGTGTCTTTGACGACGAGGGCCGTTTTGCGCCCGAGTACGACGAGAACGATCTGCGCCGTGTCGATGCCGATCGTGTCGTTATGTCGATTGGCCAGTCCATTGTGTGGGGCGACCTGCTGGCTGGCTCCAAGGTGGAGCTTGGCCGCGGCCAGGGCGCCCTTGCCGATCCCCAGACCTATCAGACTGCCGAGCCCGACATCTTTGTGGGCGGCGACGTCTACACCGGTCCGAGCTTTGCCATCGACGCCATCGCCGCCGGTCACGAGGCCGCCGTGTCCATCCATCGCTTTGTGCAGCCGGGATCCACGCTCACCATCGGCCGCAACCAGCGTCGTTACACCGCGCTCGACCGCGACGATGTCGTGATCGAGAGCTACGACAACGCGAGCCGCGAGGTGGCGCATGTCGACCGCGAGCGCGAGAAGGCTGCGCCGTTTAGCGAGTACGTCGAGACCTTTACCGAGGAGCAGGTGCGCGCCGAGACCGCCCGCTGCCTGGGCTGCGGTGCCTCGATCGTCGACCCCAACAAGTGCATCGGCTGCGGTCTGTGCACCACCAAGTGCGCGTTCGATGCCATCCACCTGGATCGCGATCGCCCCGAGTGCTCCACGATGGTCAAATACGAGCAAAAGCTTCCGAGCCTTGGCAAGTATGCTTTAAAGCGTGCAATCAAAATCAAGTTCGGTCGTAAATAGGTAACCATGGCGGGTAAGGGGACGGCGCAGGCTAGATTTTGCCGTCCCCTTGCTTTGAGTTTGCATCGCATCAACCGTTGTTGAAAGGTTTCTACCTTGCATGAATTGGGAATCGTTTACCACATCATTCGCGATGTCGAGAACGTGGCGCGCGCCAATGGCGTGAGTCGCGTTTCGAGCGTCACGCTGCTGCTGGGCGAGGTCTCGGGCGTCGTTCCCGACTTGCTGCTCGACGCTTGGCGCTGGGCGGCAGATAAAAAGCCCATCGCGCAGGGCGCGGAGCTTATTGTGGAGCCCGTCGAGGCCGTGACGCATTGCGAGGCGTGCGGCTGCGACTACGCGACGGTCGAGCACGGCAAGACCTGCCCCCATTGCGGTAGCGGCGATACCTATCTGCTCCAGGGCCAAGAGGTCATGATCAAGCAGATTGAGACCCCCGACGAGGAACCGGCAGACGCTGCCCCCGACGGCCCTTCCGACGTCCCCGACGCCGTCGACGCCGCCAACCCCCTCCACATCGTCTAGGATCCCCTATAAGTTGCGGTGAAATAGTTCCTAAATCCAGCCTTCTGGCTCTTAAACAAGAACTATTCCACCGCAACTTTTTTGAGTGGTTTCGTAGATTATAAGTCGCGCAAATAGTCAAGTCATACCTGTTTGAACAAAGTAGCGGCAGTACAAGTGCATTCGCACTTGCTTAAAATCGATATTAATGAACAGTCTGCTTGTATCTGTAAAATGCGTGGCTTGATGAGCGACGCCTTGGCGGGTAATGAGTCAAAAAGCAGTAACGTAATCAACTTGTAACAAACTTAGACGTTTAAACAAATAATGCAACCTTTTACGAATTTAGCTATAATTCCACAAACCAAACAGGTATACTTCCTTCATGTCGTGTAGGAATTACGTAGACAAAAAGGAGGTTATGTGATGGTAAGTATTGTTCTTGCTAGCCACGGGGACTTGGCAGCTGGAATCAAGCAGACGGGCTCGATGGTCTTTGGCGATCAGCCGTCTGTGGCCGTGGTCTCGCTCGAGCCGAGCATGGGCCCCGACGACTTCCGTGCTAAGGTCGAGGAAGCAATCGCTTCCTTCGAGGACCAGGAGCAGGTGCTCTTCCTCGTTGATCTGTGGGGCGGCACGCCGTTCAACCAGATTAGCGGGCTCATCGAGGGCCATGATTCCTGGGCTATCGTCACCGGTGTCAACCTGCCTATGCTCATCGAGGCATATTCGCAGCGTTTTGATGCAAAGAACACTGCACATGCGATCGCAAAACATCTCGTGACTGAGGCAAAGGCTGGCGTGCGCGTCAAGCCCGAGTCTCTGGAGCCCGAGGAGAAGAAGCCGGCTGTGGCCGCCGCTGCTCCTGCAGGCGCCATCCCTCCGGGAACGGTCATCGGCGACGGGCACATCAAGATCGCCCACGTCCGTATCGACACCCGTCTGCTGCATGGTCAGGTGGCCACCACGTGGACCAAGCAGATCAACCCCAACCGCATCATCGTGGTTTCCGACGGCGTTGCTCACGACGAGCTCCGCAAGACCATGATCGAGCAGGCTGCCCCTCCGGGAGTCCATGCCAACGTCGTGCCCATCAAGAAGATGGCTGAGGTCGTCAAGGACACGCGTTTTGGTGACACCAAGGCCATGCTGCTCTTCGAGAACCCGCAGGATCTGCTCAAGGCCATCGAGGCCGGCGTCGACATCAAGGAAGTCAACATCGGTTCCATGGCTCACTCCAAGGGCAAGGTCGTCGTCACCAACGCCGTCGCTATGGGCGATGACGACGTTAAGACCCTCGAGGCCCTCAAGGCCAAGGGCGTCAAGTTCGAGGTCCGCAAGGTTCCTTCGGATGCCTCCGAGGATCTCGACGCCATGTTGAAGAAAGCTAAGGCCGAACTGGCCGCTCAAGCATAGTAAAGGAGGGTCCGATACATGTCTGCAATCACTATTCTGCTTGTTGCGATTGTCGCGTTGCTTGCCGGTATGGAAGGCGTTCTGGATGAGTTCCAGTTCCATCAGCCGCTCGTGGCATGCACGCTTATCGGTCTCGTAACCGGTCACCTTCAGGAGGGCATCCTCCTGGGCGGTTCGCTCCAGATGATGGCCCTTGGCTGGGCTAACGTCGGCGCCGCCGTCGCGCCTGACGCCGCTCTGGCCTCGGTCGCTTCTTCGATCATCATGGTGCTCGCCCTCAACGGCGGCGCCACTGATTCGGCCAAGGCCGTTACCGCGGCCATCGCCGTCGCCGTCCCGCTGTCGGTCGCTGGTCTGTTCCTGACCATGATCTGCCGTACCATTGCTACCGCTATCGCTCACGCCATGGACGGTTGCGCCGAGAAGGGCGACTTCTCCGGCATCGAGCGCTGGCAGTACGCTGCCATCCTCATGCAGGGCCTTCGTATCGCCATCCCGGCAGTACTTCTGTGCGTCATCCCGGCCGAGGCTGTTACCAACGCGCTTAACGCTATGCCCGACTGGCTGTCCGGCGGCATGGCCGTCGGCGGCGGCATGGTCGCTTCCGTCGGTTACGCCATGGTCATCAACATGATGGCCACCAAGGAGACCTGGCCGTTCTTTATCCTCGGCTTTGTCCTTGCTGCCATCCCTCAGCTCACGCTGATCGCCCTTGGCCTCATCGGCATCTCCCTTGCCCTCATCTACCTTGGCCTTAAGGATCTGGCCAAGCAGGGTGGCGGCATGGGCGGTGGCTCCGGCGACCCGCTCGGCGACATTCTGAACGATTACGAGTAGGAGGGGAGTGATACATATGGCAGAGAACAAGATTCAGCTCACCAAGGCTGACCGTAAGAAGGTTTGCTTCCGTCATCAGTTCCTTCAGGGCTCGTGGAACTACGAGCGTATGCAGAACGGCGGCTGGTGCTTCGCAATGATCCCTGCGATCAAGAAGCTCTACACCAGCAAGGATGACCAGATTGCCGCTCTTAAGCGCCACCTGGAGTTCTATAACACCCACCCCTATGTTTCCGCCCCCGTCATTGGCGTTACCCTCGCCCTCGAGGAGGAGCGCGCCAACGGTGCTCCGATCGATGACGTCGCCATCCAGGGCGTCAAGGTCGGTATGATGGGCCCGCTCGCCGGCGTCGGTGACCCCGTCTTCTGGTTCACCCTTCGCCCGATTCTGGGCGCTCTGGGCGCTTCCCTGGCCATGTCCGGCAGCATCGTCGGTCCGCTGCTGTTCTTCTTCGCGTGGAACATCATCCGTTACGCTTTCCTGTGGTACACACAGGAGTTTGGCTACAAGGTCGGCTCCTCTATCGCCAAGGACCTCTCCGGCGGTCTGATGGGCAAGGTCACCGAGGGCGCTTCCATCCTGGGTATGTTCATCATCGGCGCCCTGGTCGAGCGCTGGGTGTCCATTTCCTTCACCCCGATCGTCTCCACGGTCAAGCAGTCTGCTGGCGCCTTTATCGACTGGGCTAGCCTGCCCTCCGGTTCCGAGGGTATCAAGGAAGCGCTGACGATGTACAACTCCGTCGGTGCTACCGCCCTTGATCAGATGAAGGTCACCACGCTTCAGGCCAACCTCGATCAGCTCATCCCCGGCCTTGCCGCCGTGTGCCTGACCCTGCTGGTCTGCAAGCTCCTCAAGAAGAAGGTCAGCCCGATTGTCATCATCCTGGCTCTCTTCGCCGTCGGCATCATCGGTCGCTTCTGCGGCTTCATGTAAGCACGCTTCGGCTTAAGACCGAGAATTGCTAGGCAAGGGCTTTTGAGCCATTGAAACGGACCGCACCCGGTGGGTACACTGGATGCGGTCCGATTGTTTTATTTGGAGGGCGAGGCGCGCATGGCGCAATCTCAGAACAGCACGGTCGATCTGGCAACGCCGGCAACCTGCCTGATGGGGCTTACCAGCCACGGCAACGTGATGGTGGGCAATAAGGCGTTCGAGTATTACAACGAGCGCAATCCCGAGGATTATATTCAAATCCCGTGGGATGAGGTCGACTATATTGCCGCCGAGGTTTTACGCGGCACCAAGAAGATCACGCGTTTTGCCATCTTCACCAAGGACAACGGTCACTTTACGTTTTCGACGCGCGACGACAAAGAGACGTTGCGCGCGGTCCGCAAGTACGTCGACGAGGATAAGCTTGTGCGTTCGCCCGATTTTATCGATGTGACGGCCAAGGGCGCCAAGAGCATCCCCTCCGTTATCAAAAACCTCTTCCACAAAGGCAACTAGTCATTAAAGAGCGCCCCCCAAGTGGGACGCAGTTTCCCATGGGGCTCGATCGGGAAAGTGCATCCCAGTTCGAGCGCCGATTCCGGGATGTAGTTTCCGGAACGGGGTCGTTTGGGAAACTGTGTCCCGTTTCGAGCCGAAATTCTGGGACACAGTTTCCAGCGAGGTCCCATTGGGAAAGTTTGACCCAGAATTTGCCTGGATAGTGGGACACACTTTCCGGAGGGCTGTTCCACCGCAACTTCGAAGAGTGGCTATACGCTGTATTGCAACGGCGTAAATCTGCTACACTAGTACAACATGCCTCCGTAGCTCAGGGGATAGAGCACCGCTCTCCTAAAGCGGG
>CABRZT010000044.1:0-15293 GCA_902475595.1 uncultured Collinsella sp.
TCGTTCGTAGCCGTTAGCTTTACTGCAATGCAAAGCGGCCCTGCGTCTCTCGTGAGGTGCAGGGCCGCTGTCGTTGATTTGTGACGTCGCTAGAAGTTGGCGTCGTTGAGCTGGGTGCTCTCGAGGCCGTCGAGCTGTTGCTGTTCGGGCGTATCGGCGACGCTCTCGAGCAGCTCGGTGGGATCGACGTTCATGTTCTTGCCGGCTTCGTTGCCGTTGACCAGGTCGTCCGAGAAGATATCGACATCCATTTCCTCAGCTTCCTCGATCTGAACTTCGAGCGGCACCTGGGTGCGTACGAGTTTGACTGCCGGACGCATACGGGCAAAGAGGGGCACGTACTCGATAATGATGGCCGAGTTCTCGAGACCGTACCAACGTGCCGGGCTTCCGCAGGCGCGGCGGACGGCGTACTTGATGGCCATGACGCGATGGTCGTTGCGGTTGATGTCCGTTTCGGGGGCAAGCATCTTGCGCAGCATGCAAAAACGGAAGTCGCCCACGTTGCCGCGTGTCTCGTAGATGGAGTAGGTGTGATGCTGCGGTGGCAACTCACCCGATGCCATCAGGTCGCCAACGATCTGGCGCAGGTAGGCGTTGATGCGCTGATTGACCTTAAAGCCCAGGTCCAGGCGCACGCGGAACAAAAAGTCCGTGCCAAAGGTCTCAACGGAATACTCGTGAGTATAGGGCTCGTCGGTAACGTGCACGTTGATGAACCAATAAGCCTTAGCGCGCTTGGGATGTTTGTCCAGGATGGAATAGAGCACGTCGCGGTCGAGCGTGAGCGGGTCGGGGCTGTTGGTGAGGAACACGAGATTGTCGGCGAGCACGGGGTAAGTCTCGTCGTTGCGCAGGCGGTTGAGCTGATCGATGTACTTGGAGACGGGCAGCAGAATCGTCTGCGTGCGCTCGATGGCGGTGCCACGGCGCCACACGTACATAAGGCCAAACAGCAGTGCGGCCAGGAAGATCATCACATAGCCGCCGTCAAAGAACATGGTGAGGCACGAGGCAAAGAAGCACAGCTCAATGGCACCGAAGAGCAGGGCGAAGACGCAGGCGCCCAGCTTGTGCTTGAGAATGCCAGCGATATAGCTCGTCAAAAGCGTCGTGGTCATGAGCATGGTCACGGTAATGGCGAGGCCGTAGGCGCTCTCCATGCGCTCGGAGTTTTGGAACAGCAGCACGATGAAGATGCAGCCGACCCACATGATGTTGTTGACGAGCGGAATATAGAGCTGGCCCTTGGTGTCGCTGGGGTAGTGGATGCGCAGATGCGGCATAAGGTTGAGGCGCGTGGCCTCGGATACCAGCGAGAACGAGCCGGTGATGAGCGCCTGCGAGGCGATGATGGCCGCTACGGCCGAAAGCACGATGGCAAAGGGGCGCAGGGGCTCGGGAAGCATCATATAAAACGGGTTGACGATATCCATCGCGAGCATCTGGGGGTTGGAGTTATTGGCGAGCAGCCAAGCTCCCTGACCCAGATAGTTGAGGATAAGGGCCGCCTTAACAAACGGCCAGGATGCATAGATGTTGGCCTTGCCAACGTGGCCCATGTCCGAGTAGAGGGCCTCGGCGCCGGTCGTCGACAGGAAGACAAAGCCGAGCACCATGATGCCCGAGTGGTTGATGGGCGAGAACAGGAACATGATGCCGCGGATGGGGTTGAGCGCGCGCAGGATGGACAGGTTGCCGAGCATGTTGAACAGGCCGGCGCCTGCCAGGAACAGGAACCACAACGTCATGAGCGGGCCGAACAGCTTGCCGATCGACGAGGTACCGGCGCGCTGCATGGCAAATAGGCCGCAGATAATGATGATGGTGATGATGATGACGTTGGTCTGGCCGTCGCCAAGCAGCGCGTGGCCCCACTCGATGGTACGCAGGCCCTCGATGGCTGTGGTGACCGTGACCGCGGGAGTGAGGATGCCGTCGGCGAGCAGCGCCGCGCCGCCGATCATGGCAGGTAGGATCAGCCATGGTGCCACTTTTCGCACCAGGCTAAACAGGGCGAAGATGCCGCCTTCGTTGTGGTTGTCGGCCTTCATGGCGATTACCACGTACTTGACCGTGGTCACGAGTGTCATGGTCCAGATGACGAGCGAAAGCGCGCCCAGGATCATGTCCTCGCTGACGGTACCGATGCCGCCGTTGTTGGCGACGATTGATTTCATGGTGTACATGGGGCTCGTGCCGATGTCGCCATAGACGACGCCGAGCGTTACAAGCAGCATGCCAGCGGAGAGGGGGATGGCTCCGTGCCCGCCTTGACCACGCTGGTCTTGGGGGCTTGCCTCCAGTTTGTTGTGTGCCACGTGGACTCCCTTAGACATCCGGTTATCTGTTTAGGACAGATAATCTTTATGCCGTCTTTATACATACAAGAGCAGTTTGGCACATCAGGTTATTTTAGACAATAATCCTCAGCTGGGGATTATTTATCTACGCAGGTAGCATTTCAAAGCAGGGGCTTTTAAGCACGTACTGTCTGGGCGATGCCAGCCTTGGCGTTTGCGCGTTTGCCGGCGAGTTCGCAAAAAATCGCGCCGCCGATGATAAGCGCGGCGCCCATCAGGCGGACCGGTGTTATGGCTTCGCCCAAAAGGACGGCCGAGAACACGACGGCCGAAAGCGGCTCGAGGTAGCCGACGACCGCGACGGTCTGGACGGGCAGCTTGGCGACGGCACTAAAGTAGAGCAGGCAACCGATGCCGGTGTTGACGACGCCGAGCATGACGACGGCGCGCCAATCAATACTGGCGGCGACGCCGGCGGACAGGAATGAGGGAGCGCCCTGCGTGATGAGCGTGAGGACCAGCGCGGTCACAAAGGCGGCGCTCACCTGGAGCGTGGAGTTCTCGAGGCCTTCGATGTGTGGCGCACCCTTGCTAGCGATGACCATCAGCGCATAGCAAAATGCCGAGGCGATACCGCAGACGATACCCGCAATGGGCATATTGCCGCCTAGACCTTGTGCTGCAATGAGAAAAGCACCGCAGGCGACGGCGATAAACCCGGCGATTTTGCCGCCGGTCAGTTTTTCACCAAAGATGAGTGGGGAGAGCGCCATGACAATGATGGGGCCACAGTAGTACAGCAGCGAGGATACGCCGACGCCGATCGTCTGGTAGGCACGGAACAGAAAAATCCAGCTGGCACCCAGCGCGGCTCCCGACAGAAGGAGTGCTGCGGCTTCGCGGGGACGAGATGGCGCCTGCAGTTTATGGCGTTGGGTGATGGCAAGGATAGTGACAAGCGAGAGGGCGCCCAAAAACGTGCGCAGTAGCACGATATCGGAGCTCGGCAGCGCGATGGCAGCGGCGATGATGCCGTTGGAGCCAAACAATAGCAATGCTGCTAAGTACGTAAACAGTCCGTTGTCCATGCGCTTCCGTCCCCTCTATATTCGAGCATGTTCACTATGGGCGAACTGGCAATAGAAGAAAAGCGAATATAATGCATGGCTAACATGACAAAAACTCATGCAAAGGTGGAGGGGTGCCGTGGAAACGAATATTCAAAAGATGCAGGTGCTGCTCGAGACCGTGCGCGCCGGCAGTTTTACGCGCGCCGCCGAGCGCCTGAGCTATTCGCAGTCGGGCGTGAGCCGCATGGTGGCCGATCTCGAGGCCGACTGGGGCTTTAAGGTGCTCGACCGCAGTCGCGAGGGCGTAGTACTTTCTGCCGATGGACGGCAAGTTATGCCTGCGGTTGAGGCGTTATGCGAGGAGTTTGGCCGCCTGCAGCGACGCGTGGATGAGATGCGCGGGCTCATGCGCGGCAAAATCTGCATCGGTACGTTTTCGAGCGTGGCGACCCACGTGCTGCCGCCGGTGATTGCGCGCTTTCGCGCCGATCATCCGGATGTCGATTACGAGCTGCTGATGGGTGATTACTCCGAGATTGAGCAATGGGTGGCGGAAGGCCGCTGCGACCTGGGCTTTATCCCGCGTGAGCCCCGAGAAAACGGCATGGCATCGCGGTCTTTGGTGCGCGACGAGTTGATGGCAGTAGTGCCGGCAGACTCTTTGCTTGCCACGGCGGAGGTCGTTTCTCTTGCCGATTTAGCCAACGAGCAGTTTATTCTGCTAGAACGCGGCACCGATGACGAGATTACGCCGTTGTTTCGTCGGGCGGGACTGGCGGTGCGCTCAAAACTGTCGACTTGGGATGACTATGCGATTATGGCTATGGTCGAGGACGGCTTGGGCGTGAGCATTCTTCCCGCGCTCATCTTGCGCCGCTGTCAGTTCGATGTTGCCGTGCGACCACTCGAGGGACATCCCCATCGGCAGATCAATGCCATATATCGAACGGCCGACGTTTCGCTTGCCGCCGCCCGTTTTCTCGAATACCTCTAAACGTGTACACGCCATTGTTTGCTTTGGGCAGATCTCGGAGTCCGATACATTTTCTTATGAAATTGAACTTTCGAATGAAGCGCCGCGTTATACTGCTTGCTAAATTGAACCATGGTTCAATTCGTGTTCTATAAATTGAACTTTGCCAGCAAGGAGGTTCTAGTGGCCCAAGAGACGTTTAGCGATCGCCTGCGACAGGCTATGTCCGATCGCGACGTTCGCCAGTCGGACGTGATCCGCGCATCGGAGATGCTCGGCAAAAAACTCGGCAAGAGTCAGATGAGCCAATATGTGAGCGGCAAGACGATCCCGCGGCGCGATGTGGCTGAGCTGCTCGCCCGTATTTTGGAGGTCGATGTTACCTGGCTGCTTGCCGGCGACGCCGATCAAGGCGAGGCATCATCACCCCGCAACGATTCCAAACCCGAACCCCATCCCTCAGCTCAAATTGCAAGGAGCACCACCATGCGTACTTTTTCTAAATCCACCAAGCTCGATAACGTCCTGTATGACGTGCGCGGTCCCGTCGTCGACGAGGCCGCCCGTATGGAGGACGAGGGCGAGCGCATCCTCAAGCTCAATATCGGCAACCCGGCGCCCTTCGGTTTCCGCACGCCCGATGAGGTCATCAAGGACATGCGCCAGCAGCTGCCCGACTGCGAAGGCTATTCCAACTCGCGTGGCCTGTTCTCCGCGCGCAAGGCGATCATGCAGTATTCGCAGATCAAAGGCCTGCCCAACGTTCAGATGGAGCATATCTACACGGGCAACGGCGTGTCCGAGCTCATTCAGCTTTCGATGAACGCGCTGCTCGACAATGGCGACGAGATTCTGATCCCCAGCCCCGACTATCCGCTCTGGACGGCGTGCGCTACCCTTGCTGGCGGTCATCCCGTACATTATCTGTGCGATGAGCAGGCGGATTGGTATCCCGACCTGGAGGATATGGAGTCCAAGATTACGAGCGCGACCAAAGCCCTCGTCATCATCAACCCCAACAACCCCACGGGCTCTGTCTATCCGCGCGAGGTGCTCGAGGGCATCGTCGAGATTGCACGCAGGCATCAGCTGATGATCTTTGCCGATGAGATCTACGACCGCCTGTGCATGGACGGCTACGAGCACGTCTCGATTGCCTCGCTCGCCCCCGATCTGCCCTGTGTCACCTTTAGCGGTCTGTCCAAGTCGCACATGATCGCGGGCTATCGCATTGGCTGGATGGTGCTTTCGGGCAACCAGCGCTGCATGAGCGACTTCATCATGGGCATCAACATGCTCTCCAACATGCGCCTGTGCTCCAACGTGCCGGCTCAGTCGATCGTCCAGACGGCGCTCGGCGGCCATCAGTCCGTTAACGACTACATCCGTCCCGGCGGCCGTGTCTACGAGCAGCGCAACTTTGTGTATGAGGCGCTCAACAAGATTGACGGCATCTCGGTGGTTAAGCCGCGTGCGGCGTTCTACATCTTCCCCAAGATGGATGTTAAAAAGTTCAACATCACCGATGACGAGCAGTTTGCCCTCGACCTGCTGCACGAGAAGAAGATTCTGATCACGCGCGGCGGCGGCTTTAACTGGGCCGAGCCCGATCACTTCCGCATCGTGTACCTGCCGCGCATGGAAGTGCTCAAAGAGTCGCTCGAAGACCTCGCCGACTTCTTTGACCATTACCGTCAATCATAACGACAGAGATAGTCTGTCATTTAACGGGCGGCCCGTAACAGATTCGGGTCGCCCGTTTTCTGTTAAAGCTCGCGTTGTCGGCGTCTCGATCGTTTGGGCGAGTGGGAATCGCGTGTGAACGGAAAACTGTATTCCAAAATGGAATACAGTGTGTTTCAACTGGAATTGATGTCCGTGTGTCCGCTTTTTTAGAATGTTCTCGACAAGATGAAAGGCGGTCCCCACCAATGATTATCGATGCAAATTCCTACTGGTTTGACGAGCGCATCTTCCATGACGAGACACTCTGTGAACAGTTTTTGGCCGAGGTGCCCCGCGCTTACGACACCGAGGGCTACCTGACCGTAAGCCCCACGGGCAAGCGACAGATTGTGATCGAAAAGCCCGCTGGCTTCCCGGGCCTCAACTATATCGAGGGAGACTACACCCTTGAGAAGCGTCTGGCAGACATGGACGAGGCGGGGGTCGATAAAGCGATTCTCAAACTCCCCGGCTGCCATGAGTGGATGTCACTCGAGATGTGCCGGCGCTTCAACGACGGTATGGCCGCTGACGCAAAAGCGTCGAACGGTCGCTTGATACCGCTTGTCGCCGTGCCTCCCTTTGGCACCGAGGCGAACCTCGAGGAGCTCGATCGCAGGCTCGACGAGGGTTTCGCGGGCGTGCAGCTCTGCGCCCACTACGGCAGGCGCTATCTCGCCGATCCGATCTTTTCGAGCTTTTTTGAGCGACTGAACGAACGCAGCGTCACCGTTTACGTGCACCATGTGCCCGTACCGGTCGAGAACACGTCTCTGCTCACATACGACAACCTGCGTCGCTCCTACGGCCGTTGCGTCGACCAGACCACGGCAATCGGTCGTGAAATCTTCAGCGACTTCTTCGAGCGTTATCCCAACGTCAAGATGGTCCACTCCATGCTCGGTGGCGCTTATTTTGCGTTTAAGGAGATGCTGCTGCCGCACGGTCCCAAGCGTCCAGATGCCTCGGGTCGCTTCCAGACCGATACCGAGACGGTCTCCAAGCGTCTTGAGAACAACGTTTATTTCGACATGTCCCATGCTCAGCCCTGGGGCGAGACGCTTCTTGCCTGTGCGGTTGAAGTCCTTGGTGCAGACCATATTGTCTTTGGTACGAGTTATCCCGTTAAACGCGAGTGGCTAACAGAGGGTGTCGCCTGCGTCCGCGCCACAGATTTAAGTGATACGGACAAGGACCTTATGCTTGGCGGCACGGCACAGCGCTTGTACGGCATCGAGTGAGAGACAGATAAAGGAGGGCGTTCGCCATGGATAAGGGAGAGATGAAGGCCGGAGCCGCCCGGGTGGCCATTAACTTAGAGGACGTATTGCCGTTCGACGGTTTCGACGCACTCCGTCATGAAATCTTTGCCCGTGCCTTCGTGGTCGAAGGGATGGGGCGGCGCGCTTGCATCCTTTCACTTGAGGTTACCTCGATCGCTCCGGCCCTACTCGTCGATCTGCGTGAGGTTGTCAAGGATGTCTCCAATTGCGACGGCGCCTTTTCTTGGGTGGTCCCGACCCACACGTTTTCTGCGCCTCACGTGCGCACCCCTGGGCATCTGGCCGACACCGATGCCCGCGATCGAAATGAGCGCTATCGTGCCGCGCTCATCGCCGCGACACGCGCGGCTGTTGAACAGGCGGTTGCGGGCATTCGCTCTGTCACGCTCGCCTCGGCGGAGGGCTACTGTCCTGTGAACGTTAACCGCGACATTGAGACGCCGGCTGGCTGGTGGCTGGGAATAGACCCCAAGGGGTTTGCCGACCACGCGATGCCCGTACTTGTCGCGAGGGATGCCGAGGGCGGGCTCGTTGCCATGCTTGCGACGGCTGATGTCCAGTCTTCCGTGCTCGACGGATCGCACGATTCTCAGGGGAAGCGCTTGGTGAGCGGGGACCTCTTTGGCTTTGCCGCCACGGCTCTCGAGCGCGAATTGGGCGGAGTCGTGTTGCTGCTGCCCGGTGCCGCGGGGGATCAGAGTCCGGCGGAGCGCGCCGTGACCGTTGCGTTCGATTCGACCGGGGCGAAGCAAACGTCAGATGCTCACGAGAGTGGATATCGCATGCTGCATCGACAGGGTCGCGCTATGAGCGATGCGTTGATTGAGGCTGTCCGTGCGGCGCGTGAGGACGATGCCATCGGCGTCGATGCTCGCACGGTCGACGTCCTTTTGCCCGCCCAGACGCGCGCTGACTTCTGCTCATTGGCCCCGCATCGAACTTATGAGTTTCATGCGGCAGGCGAACAGCGTACGAGGGTCTATTTACTTCGGCTGGGAAATGCCGAGTTCGTTGGTATCCAGCCCGAGGTTTCGAGCTCGTTTGGCGCCGCCGTGCGCGCCGCCCGATTCTGCCCCGTGCTCTTTGCCACGCTTGTCAACGGAGGGCAGAAGTATCTGCCGGCCCCCGATGCGTACGAGAAAATCACCTATGAGGCCATGAACTCCGGTTTCGCCGCCGGTTCCCATGAGCGCCTCCTCCAAACCATCCTTGCCGCTTTAAACGCGGCGCGACAAAAAGGAGAACTTGCATGAATATCGGACATGCACGCCGCAAGATCACCCCGCAAGGCGACATCTATCTAATCGGATACCGTAACCTCCCCAACCGTCTGGAGCCTGCGACAGGCGTCCATGACGACGTCTTCGCCAACGCGATTCTTTTCCAACAGGACGACTGCGAAGTTTTTCTCTTCAACGCCGATGTTCTCGAGTTTGAGGAAAGCATGGCCGAGGAGGTTAAGACGGTGCTCGCCGAGCGCTACGGAATCGACCGTGATTGCGTTCTGCTCTCCGCGACGCACGACCACACTTCGATCGTCGCCTACCATCGCAGCTGGTGGACGGGAAAATTCAACGAGGACTACTATCGCTGGTTCCTCGATACCATCTGTCAATGCTTCGAAGAGTGCCGCGCCAACGCACAGCCCGCGATTTGTCGCTTGGGCAAGCAGGTCATCACCGGTTTCTACGACAACCGCATCATCCCAGGTGAACTCGCCGACAATGAGGTCATTGTCGTATCGTTCTTCGATACCGAAGGCAAGCCATTTGCGGGCTTTGTGAACTGGGCGGTGCATTCTGCCTGTGTCGGACCCGACTGCACGGAGCTCACGAGCGAACTCGCCGGTCTTACCGGCAAAAAGCTCGCTCAGAGTCTTGGTTACTATCCGGCCATGGTCGTCGGTGCTGCTGGCGACTGTAGCGACCGCAATTTTCGCCAGGGACGTGGCATTCCCGAGGTTGAGCGTGTTTCGACCGGTCTTGCCGAGGCGATTTCCCAGATCAAGCTCGATCGCGAGGTCGTTCTTGACCGCATCGAGCCTCAGACGTTCTATCACACCGTTGCCCATGACGACTTTTCGCTCACGCTTAAGTGTGCCGTCATCAGTTTGGGCGGCCTGCATCTCTTTGTGTTCCCGAGTGAGCTCGGCAGCGACTTGGGTATTCGCATGAAGCGCGAATGCCCGGTCGAGGGAATAGTTTGCGGTTACACCAACGGCTATTTCGAGTATTTCCTTCCGGCACGCGAGTACGGCCTCTCCTTTGAGACCGAGCGTACTCAGATTCCCCAGGGCGAACCGGAACGTCTGTGTGACAAGTTCTGCCAGACGACGAGGCTTCTCGGCGCAGCAGATTCGCGTCTGTAGACCTGATTGCGTGACATGGGCCAATGAGGCTCGCTGCCATGTGATCGGCATCTTCCATCTTCTCTGCCGTTTCCCATCCCGGGCGTACGTGCGTCCGCGGATTTCAAAGGGGGAAGCGGGTTCCTTGCCCTCCCACGTCGACTACGGAGGCATGAAATCGATGCTATACCCCGCTCAGAAAAAGGAGAATTCCATGAAATACCAGAAGCTTTGCGATGAAATCATCACAAAGGTCGGTGGTCGAGACAATGTGTTAGACGTGAGCCACTGCATTACGCGTCTCCGCTTCCACCTCAAGGATGAATCGCTCGCCCAGACCAATGAGCTTAAGGCGACGAAGGGCGTCGTTGACGTCATCCAGGCCGGCGGACAGTATCAGGTCGTGATTGGTGCCACTGTCGAGGCCGTCTACAACGACCTTGTTCAGATTGGCGGGTTCGACTCCAAACCCGCACTCGATATCGATGAAGGCGACGACGTCAAAAAGGGCGATCCATTCTCGCGTCTGCTGGCCATCATCTCCGAGATTCTGCAACCGGTTCTTGGCGTGCTTATGGCCGGCGGCTTTATCAAGTCGATGCTCGCGCTCTGCACGGTTGCCGGTTGGCTTGCCAAGGACAGCAATACGTATGTGACGCTCTCGGCAATCGGAGATTCGGTCTTCTATTACTTTCCGCTAATCATTGGCTGGACGTCGGCCAAGAAGTTCGGACTTAAGCCCGTTATGGGAATGGCGCTCGGCGGTATCCTCGTCTACCCGACGCTCGTTGCCCTTATGGGCGGAGATCCGCTCTACACGCTCGGCGCCGGCACGGTCTTCGAGTCCAATGTCTACGGTGATATTTTTGGCATCCCGCTGATCATGCAGAATTACTCATCGACGATTCTGCCTGCGATCTTTATCGTCTGGATTGCCTCCAAGGTGCACAAGGCCCTTTCTAACGCGCTGCCCGCGCTTGTGAGCTCGTTCTTCTCCAACATCCTGACGCTCCTCATTTGCGGCATCCTTGGCCTGCTTGTGGTCGGTCCGGTCATGACGGTCCTCTCCAACATCGTTGCTCAGATCATCTTGATGCTCATCAACTTCCAGCCCGCCATCGCCGGCTTCGTCATCGGCACGTTCTGGAGCCTGCTCGTCATGTTCGGCCTGCACTGGGGTATCATCCCGCTGTGGTTTCTCGATGTCGCAACCTACGGCTATGACCTCATTAACCCGCTCGTGTATGCAGGCGGTTGTGCCATCGCCGGTGCTGTGCTTGGCATGGTCATCCGAACCAAGGACTCCGAGGAAAATGCTGCTGTCAACATTCCCGCCCTTGTCTCTTCGATTTTCGGTGTCAACGAGCCTGCGCTTTACGCCATCTTGCTGCCGCGTAAGCGTCTTATGTGGGCAACCTTTATTTCCGCTGGTGTAGGCGGCGCCATTGCCGGCCTCATGGGTGCCAAACTCTATGCCTTCGGTGCCTCCGGCCCGCTCGGTTTCCCGAGCTTTATTAACCCTGCCGGCATCGACACGGGCTTTATCGGCCTTGTCATCTCCGGTGTGGTCGCTTTCGTTCTGGCTCTTGCCGCCGCTATGGCGATCGGTACCAGGAAGGACGAGGGCGGTAAGGCGCTCAACATCTCGGTGGACTAGTCTGTCTGCGCACTTTAACTAAATATGCCTCGGACGGCGACGTGCCGCCCGAGGCATATTTGTGTTTTGTGCCGTTGTCAGCGTGTTTGCGGACACAGGTCTGCGGTTGTGGAGCAGCGGGGATTATGACGGTCGTGCCGCGGTGGAAGACGCACGGTCGCCCTGCAGGAGCTGACGGTAGGGGAGGAAGCCGATGAACGAGACGACCGCCTGCGAGTGCGCGGCGTTCCGCTTGAGGTAGAGCCTGACCTCGGAGGTCGTCGCGGGCTCAAGCGGCACCAAGGCTACCTTTCCGCTGGTAAGCGATTCCGCCGGCTTGCGCATGAGGAATGAGACACCGGCGCCGCGTGCGACAAGAGAGATGATGTTCTCGGCTCGTTTGCCGGTGAACGTAACACGTGGGCCAAATCCAGCTTCGCGACAAAGGGAAAGGACGAGCTCGCTTACGAACGAGCCTTGGGGAAGCATGAGGAAATTCTCGTCGATAAGGTCGTCTATCTCGACGGTGTCACGTTCGGCGAGTGGATGGTCGAGCGGAAGGACGGCCACGAGCCGGTCGGTCGTAAAGGGAATCTTTTTGAACTCCGGCTCGATGGCGCCGCTGTCACGGGTGAAGGCCAGGTCAATGTCCTCGTGCAGGAGCATGCGCTTGAGTGTGTCGCCCTCGCCTTCGATGAGCTCGACAGAATATGAGGGGTTCGCCTGCTGAAAATCGATGACGGCGTCCGTGATCCCATAAGGGGCCATAATGGGGATAGAACCTACGGTGAGGTGCTCGAGCGGCTCACCTGCACCTATTTGAATGGCGGCAAGATAGCGATGCTGAAGCGTCGCAATTTTTTGCGCATAGGGGAGGAGCGCTTCACCTTGCGCGGTGAGTGTTACGTGGCGCTGGCTTCGATCGATGAGCTTGCAGCCGAGTTCGTGCTCCATTGCCATGATGTGCTTGGAGAGGGTTGATTGCGACATGAAAAGCAGTTCCGCCGCATCAAGAAACGTGCGTGACTGCGCTAAGATGGCGAATTCGCCAAAGCGGCTGATATCCATAGGGAGGTCTCCGGTACCCTCATTTTGGCGGGTGGCCTAAACCACGACGCCGTTGCAGTGGTCGATTTCGTGCTGGATGATTTCGGCGGTGTAGCCCGAGAAGTTTTTGATGCGGTGAACGAAGTTCTCGTCCAAATACTCAACCTTAATGCGTCGATGGCGGGTACAGGGACGCTCGCCGGTCAGCGAGAGGCATCCTTCGCTCGTCTGATAGGCATTGACCTGCTCAAGAATTTGAGGGTTGTACATCAGGAGTGTCCTGTTGCCGTCCTTTACGCAGATGATGCGTTTGCGCACGCCGATCATGTTGGCTGCGAGGCCCACGCACTCGCGCTCATGCTCGTGGAGTGTATCCAGGAGATCCTGCCCGGTTGCGGCATCGTCGGGTCCCGCGTCTTCGGAAGGCAGACGCAAAAAGAACTCGGATTTCATGATGGGCTTAATCATGGTGGGCTCCTCATGTCTTATGCTTTCGTGGACTTTTCATAATAGCGCGGAAGGAAAGCTGTGCGTCCGCGTTACAATCTTTCGACGTTGGACCATGTTGCCAGATTCGTCGTGTACGGCGTTTGGCGTAAGTCTAGGGCTCATTTTTCGCCCTGGACTGTTCCTCTGGGGCGATGCGACTGTCGTTCCAAGAGGAAGGAAATACATGGGGAGCAAATCTCAGCAACAAGTTCAAGCAACGCCATCGGCTACTGCGGCGATTCTCGTCGTAATGTATATTGCAGCCTTTGTTGCCGCGTTTAACGAGAACATCATTAACGTGGCGTTGCACGACATCATGGCAGCCTTTTCGGTGAGTGCCACCACGGCGCAGTGGCTCGTCTCGGGCTACATGATCGTGACGTCGATCTTTACGGCCATTATGGCCTTCCTGTCCGGCCGTTTCTCGACGCGCAAGCTGTTGTTTTTTGCATGCGGATGTATGGTCGCCGGTGAAGTCCTGTGTCTGATCGCTCCGTCGTTTAGCGTTTTGCTGCCAAGTCGTATTTTGCAGGCTGCGGGATCGGGCATCTTGTTCCCGCTCATGATGAACGTGGTGCTGTCTTGCGCCCCGCGCGAGAAGCTCGGTCTGTATCTGAGCCTGGGCGGTGCCTGCATTACGCTAGGGCCGGCGTTTGGACCCGTAATCAGCGGTCTTATGTGCACGTTGTTCGGC
This sequence comes from uncultured Collinsella sp., assembly GCA_902475595.1. Taxonomy (GTDB): domain Bacteria; phylum Actinomycetota; class Coriobacteriia; order Coriobacteriales; family Coriobacteriaceae; genus Collinsella. Next base: position 13,568 of record CABRZT010000044.1, read on the forward strand.
TGGAGGGCGGTGTTCGTAGTGCCGCTGGTGGGCGGTATTGTGGTCGCTGCGGCGGGCGTTAAGCTTGTTCAAAATGTCGGAGAGCGCTCGAGCACCACGCTTGATATTCTGTCGGTTGTTTTGCTCGCCGCCGGCATTACGGCATTTGTGTATTCCGTAGGCGAGTTCTCGACCAATCTGATTGCCGGCATCGTGGCGCTTTTCGCCGCCATTGTGCTGCTCGGCCTGTTTGCGGCCCGTCAGCTCAAGCTCGAGCATCCGGTGCTTAACGTGCGTCCCATGGCGAGCGTTCGTTTTTGGCCTGCGTGCCTGCTTGTGGTGGTGTCGATGATGACGACGTTCTCGATGAGTGTTTTGTTGCCGCTCTATTTTGAGGGCGCATACGGCATGACCGCACTTATTGCGGGCTTGCTCATTTTGCCGGCGATTGCCTGCAACGCCGTGACCTCGATTGTGGGCGGACGCGTGATGGACGCCCGTGGCGCATGGCCACTGCTGCCGGTCGGCTTTGCCCTGATTGCCGTGGGACAGACTGCCATCTCGATGACGGCGGCAAGCATGAACATCGGCGTTGTCGTGGCACTGACCGTTGTGGTGTATGCCGGAGTAGGTTTGGTACTGAGCCCCTCGCAAACGGCCGGCTTGGAGACGCTGCCTGCCGCTGAGCATCCCCACGGAACGGCATTGCTTAACACGTGGAACATGATTGCCGCATCGTTTGGCCCATCGCTGTTTATCGGTCTGCTCTCGAGTTCTGCCGCGACCGCCGACGCCGCTGGCGCCGCGACGGACGTTGCCCAGGCGATTGGATTTGCAGCTGCCGTGCGTGTGGCGGCTGTGATTGCCGTGGTCGGGTTCGCGACGTCGCTGGTGTACGCTCGTCGCGAGTCGCACATGTCGCATTAATGTGTGCACATAGATTCTGCAGCTAGATTGGATGGCAACACCATAAACTAATGGACGTTTTGCCGAGAGGCATGAATGTTTAAAGCGCAAAGAGTGCGCGACGGGCCCCGCGAATGGGGCGATGATGCCCGAGAGGGCTAAGAAGGAGTCTCATGTCCGAGAACGAAGAGATCATGAACGAGACCGAGAACGAGACCATGGCTGCCGAGGTTGAGGCAGTCGAGACCGTGGAGACCGAAGCTGCCGAGGTTGAGGCTGCTGACGAGGTTTCCGCCGAGGAGGAGGCCGAGGTTGTCGAGGCCGCCGTTGATTACGATGACGAAGAGCTGATGGACAAGATGCAGAAGGCCGCCCGCCTGCTGCGTAGCCGTCGCTTTGCTATTTCCAAGGAGGAGGAGGCCAAGGCCGAGCGCATGGCGAACATCGAGCGCGCCATCAAGCTTCTTGACCTCAAGCCCAAGATGGAGCAGAAGGAAATGTCCGACCTGCTGGGCATGCGCCTCCGTGAGCTCGATGGCCTGATGGCCGAGGCCGAGGCCGCCGATCTGGTCGGCCGCATCGACGACGCCGAGGGCGATATGCGCAAGATTGTTGTCTTCGCCGCCGAGGATGCCGCTGAGGGCCTGGTCGAGCTTGCCAACAAGAAGGAGAAGCTCCTGCCCGAGCTTTCTTACGAGGAGGCCACCGAGCTGATGGCCGCTCTCGATAAGGTTATCGCTCCGCTCGTCGCCATGGGCCTGGACGAGGACCGCGGTCCTCGCGGCGGCCGTGACGACCGTGGCGGCCGTGGCGGCGACCGCGGCGGTCGCGGCGGCTTTGG
>CABRZT010000045.1:0-15055 GCA_902475595.1 uncultured Collinsella sp.
TCGCCTGGCCCCACCGATGCCCACTATCTCTTTACCGCCTTTACGCGACTCATGGGCGGCGAGGAGAACTACTTGGACATCGATACCGCGAAGGACCGCCTGGCTGGCTGGAATTTCGCCGAGACTGAGACCGAGGAGAACTAACATGCCGAAACGTACTGACATCAAGCGCATCCTTGTCATTGGTTCGGGCCCCATTGTTATTGGCCAGGCCTGCGAGTTCGACTACTCCGGCGCCCAGGCCTGCAAGGTGCTCAAGGAGGATGGCTTTGAGGTCATCCTGGTCAACTCCAACCCGGCGACCATCATGACCGACCCGGGTCTTGCCGACCGCACCTATGTCGAGCCCATCACCGCCGAGTTTATCGAGCGTGTGATCAAGAAAGAGCGCCCGGACGCGCTGCTGCCCACGCTGGGCGGCCAGACCGGTCTGAACGCCGCCGTCGAGCTGGCGAAAGACGGTACGCTCGACAAGTACGGCGTCGAGATGATCGGCTGCGACCTGGCCGCTATCGAGCGCGGCGAGGACCGCAAGCTCTTTAACGAGGCCATGGCCGAGATTGGCCTGGAGGTCGCGCGCTCGGGCTACGCCTACAGCGTGGTCGACGCCGAGGCTATCGCCGAGCGCGTGGGCTATCCCTGCGTACTGCGCCCGAGCTTTACCCTCGGCGGCGCCGGTGGCGGCATCGCTCACACCCACGAGGAGCTCGTCTCCATCGTGAGCCAGGGCCTGGAACTCTCGCCCGCCCACGAGGTGCTGGTCGAGGAGTCCATCGAGGGCTGGAAAGAGTATGAGATGGAGGTCATGCGTGATCACGCCGGCAACGGCATCATCGTGTGCTCCATCGAGAATCTCGACCCCATGGGCGTGCATACCGGCGACTCCATCACCGTGGCGCCGGCGCAGACGCTCTCCGACCTTGAGTATCAGCGCATGCGTGTCGCGTCGCTTGCCATTCTGGAGAAGATTGGCGTCGAGACCGGCGGCTCCAACGTGCAGTTTGCCGTGAACCCCCAGACCGGTCGTCTGATCGTCATCGAGATGAACCCGCGCGTGAGCCGCTCGTCCGCCCTCGCTTCCAAGGCCACGGGTTTCCCCATCGCCAAGGCCGCCGCGCGCCTGGCTGTGGGCTACACGCTCGACGAGATCGTCAACGACATCACCAAGGCTACGCCCGCCTGCTTTGAGCCCACGATCGACTACTGTGTGGTCAAGGTGCCGCGCTTTGCCTTCGAGAAGTTCAAGGGTACCGACCCCACACTCACCACGCGCATGAAGGCCGTGGGCGAGATTATGGCGATCGGTCGCACCTTTGAGGAGGCCTTTGGCAAGGCTATGCGCTCGCTGGAGGATGGCCACCAGGGCATTTGCGCCGGTGGCAAAGAGGGTGCCGATAAGATGAGCGACGACGAGCTTGCTCAGGCCGTGGCAACCCCGACCGAGCATCGCATCTTCTTTGTGGTCGAGGCCCTGCGCCGTGGCTGGGGCATTGCCCGCATCCATGCCATCTGCGGTATCGATCCGTGGTACCTCAACCGTATCAACGACATGGTGCAGGTCCAGGAGAGCATCCGCGGCCTGCGTGTGGAGGATATCGACGCCGACGCGATGCGCTTGCTCAAGCAGTACGGCACGAGCGACGCCGAGATCGCCGCGCTGACCAGCTCGGACGAGCGCTTTGTGCGCGCCTATCGCAAGGGCCTGGGCGTGGTTCCCAGCATGAAGACGGTCGATACCTGCGCTGCGGAGTTCTCGAGCGCCACGGAGTACCATTACAAGACCTACGAGAACATCTACCGCACGAGCCCAGTCGCCAAAAAGTGCGTGGCCCCCGACGAGACCACGCCGGCGGACAAGCCCAAGGCGATGATCCTGGGCGCCGGCCCCAACCGTATCGGCCAGGGTATCGAGTTCGACTACTGCTGTGTGCATGCGAGCTATGCGCTGGCGGCCCGCGGCTTTGAGACCATCATGGTCAACTGCAATCCCGAGACCGTTTCGACCGACTACGACACGTCCGACCGCCTTTACTTTGAGCCGCTTACCTACGAGGACGTCATGGACGTTATCGATGTTGAGCGCCCCGACGGCGTCGTGGTGACGCTTGGCGGCCAGACCCCGCTTAAGCTGGCGCGCATGCTCGAGGAGAGTGGCGTCAACATCATGGGCACCAAGCCCGATGCCATCGACTTTGCCGAGGACCGCGAGCGCTTTGCCGCCCTGCTCGACAAGCTGGGCATTATGTATCCGCCGGCGGGCCAGGCAACCTCGTTTGAGGAGGCCGAGGCCGTGGCCGCGCATATTGGCTACCCGCTGCTGGTGCGTCCGAGCTACGTGCTGGGCGGCCGCGGCATGATGATCGCCTACGATGCCGAGCATCTGCGCGATTACATGGCCGAGGCCGCGCGCATTAGCCCCGACTACCCGGTGTATCTGGACCGCTTCTTGGAGGGCGCGATCGAGTCCGATGTCGACGCCCTGTGCGATGGCGAAGAGGTCTACATCGGCGGCATTCTGGAGCATATCGAGGAGGCCGGTATTCACTCCGGCGACTCTGCGACCTGCATCCCGCCGTTCAGCTTTAGCGAGAGCCTGCAGGCAAAGCTTCGCGAGACCACGCGCCGCATCGCGATGGCGCTGGGCGTACGCGGCCTGGTCAACGTGCAGTACGCCATCAAGGGCGAGACCGTTTACGTGATCGAGGCCAACCCGCGTGCCAGCCGCACCGTGCCGTTTATCTCCAAGGCCACCGGCGTGCCGCTGGCCAAGTGCGCGGCGCGTATCATGGCGGGCGATTCCATCGCAAGCCTGGGCCTGCCGAGCGACGAGCGTCAGCTGGACTGGTTCTGCATGAAGGAAGCCGTTATGCCCTGGGGCCGTTTCCCGGGCGCCGACGTTATCCTGGGGCCCGAGATGAAGTCGACGGGCGAGGTCATGGGTATCGCCAAGAGCTATCCCGAGGCATACGCCAAGACGCAACTGGCGATTGACTACAAGCTGCCCGACCCGAGCGCCGGCAAGGTGTTCATCAGCGTGTGCGACCGTGACAAGCGTCATATCCTTTCGGTCGCCCGTATCCTGCGCTACCTGGGCTTTGATATCTGCTCCACCGAGGGCACGGCGCGCGTGCTGCGTGGAGGCAACGTGACGTGCGAGGTCGTGGAAAAGATTAGCGGCCCGCACGACGGCGAGCGTCCCAACATTGGTGACCTCATCGCCGATGGCAAGATTGCGGTAATCATCAATACGCCGTACGGCCCGGGCTCGCGTGGCGATGGCTACCTGCTACGCACCGAGGCCGTCCGTCGTGGCGTGACCTGCGTGACGGCGATGTCTGCGGCCAACACGTACGTGAGTGCCATCGAGGCCGTGCGCGAGGACGAGCAGGGTCACGGCAGCGCCAACGACATGGGCATGGACGTCATCGCCCTGCAGGACCTGCCGCAGTACACGGTGTAATGTGACCTGGTCGGTCGGGGCGGAGGGGGCCGAATTTCCCCCTTCGCTCCGGCTGCAAGCAGAGTCGCTCGGTGGCAAATTCGGCCCCCTCCGCCCCGACCTGCGGTGACTTGGCTGCACCGTGTGCTGCCGAAGGGGCTTTGCGCGATGACTAGGGCTGAATAGAAAATGAGTGTGGGCCCTGCCGTTCGAACGAACGGCAGGGCCCACACTAATAATTCAGCCAACGTACGTCATAGCAACCCCCGGTAGGTCGAGGGTGCCCCGCGGCGGTCTGGTGTTTTCATCTGAACGACTTTGCGAAGCAACCGGAGTGAAGATAAAGCCTGGCCCGCCCGCGAAGCGCCACAAAGACCGCAGGGACGGGAGCAGCTATACTACTCTCAGTAGTTAAGGGTCGCGGATTGGCCGCGTCACCGCTCTCAACAGGAGGTCTTTGTTTATGGCAGATCAAAAGCCGGTTGTCGGGATCATCATGGGCTCCAAGTCCGATCTGGGTGTTATGGAAGGCTGCACCGCCGAGCTCGAGGCGCTGGGCGTGCCCTATGAGCTTGTCATTGCGAGCGCACACCGCACACCGGCGAAGGTCCACGAGTGGGCTTCGACTGCCGCCGATCGCGGTATCAAAGTGATTATCGCCGCCGCCGGCAAGGCCGCTCACCTGGGTGGTGTCGTGGCTGCCTTTACGCCGCTGCCGGTTATCGGCGTGCCTATGAAGACGAGTGACCTGGGCGGTATGGATTCGCTGCTGTCGATGGTGCAGATGCCTTCGGGCGTGCCCGTGGCCTGCGTTGCCATCAATGGCGCCAAGAACGCCGCCATCTACGCCACGCAGATTCTAGGCGCTTGCGACCCCGAGTACCGCAAGGTTATCGAGAAGATGAAGCAGGAGATGGCCGACGCCTAGGCGTTCCGCCGTTTCACCGCAGTATAAGGAGAGCCATGTCCGATTATCAGGGAAAACGATTCAAGGCTTCTCAGATTCCCGATCCGTCGAAGCCGGGTGCTGCCCATGGGGCACAGCAGGGTCGGACATCCTCTCCTCAGCAGCCGCGCGCGCCGCGCCCCGTGACGCCGGCGTCCCATCGCCGCCAGGATACGCCGGCTGCGTATCGCCCTTCGTCATATGGCACGGCAAAGAAGCAGGCCCGGACGCCGAGGCAAACGAGCGGCGCGGCGTCCAGCTACACTGAGCCGCCGCGTAAAAAGCGCCGCTCCATCATTCCTATTCTGCTCATTATCGTGGGCATCGGTCTGATTGTCGCCGCCGCCGCTATCTTTATCAATGCTCAGATTGGCTATAAGCAGGCAAGCGATTCGTACCAGAAAATCGAGAAGCAATATGTAAGCGATCAGGACGCCAGCGGCGTGCCGATTATCGACTTCGATGCGCTTGCTCAGACAAACCCCGAGATTGTGGGTTGGATTTATGTGCCGGGAACCAACATCAACTATCCCGTGGTGCAGACCAACAACAACTCCAAATACCTCAACACGCTGTTTGACGGTACATCTAACGCGTCCGGTGCCATTTTCTTGGATAGTGATGATACCGCGCCGGGAATGGTTGACCAGCAGACCACGATCTACGGCCACCATATGAACGACGGGTCGATGTTCAACGTGATTTCGGACACCACCGACCAGGCGACGTTCGATAGCATCGAGTTTGTGTATTACATCACACGGGATGCTACGTATAAGCTGCGACCACTGGCGACCAAAGTTGTCGAGGACACGTATGCCAAGGCTCGCACGCCCAATTTTGAGGGCGATGACGGGCTCAAGAACTATCTGTCCGAGATGCTCGACGGTGCCTCTGCCGTGGCGAGCGATGCCACCGATCGTGCCGCTTCGGCAACCAAGGTCGTAACGCTTGTTACCTGTCGTTCGTTATCGCTGAGCAACACGCGTGCCGTCATGGTGCTCACGTCGGTCGAGGAATAAGTTGTTCGAGAGTAGCTAAAAAAGCCCCGTTCCAAATTGGCTACTCGATGACGGTAAGGGAGAAATGATGCTTGAGAACGGCAAAACGATGCCTTCGATTGATACTTGGCTGCGCGAGGCCAAGGTCGATTCGTCGGCACCTGCGTGCGGTATGTATCTGACACATAACGGTGTGGTGCGCGCGACGCCCAAGGCCGAGGCGCGCGGTGTCGAGACCGATGGCGTGGCGCCGGGCCACAAGGTGGGCGGCATGGTGTTTGGCTACGACGCCAGCAAGGTACAGGCCGCCATCGAGGCGACGCGCGCGATGCCGGGTATCGGCTATGTGCGCGTGTGGCTGGCAAGCGGCGAGCTTGCCGTAGGTGACGACATCATGCTCGTGCTCATCGGCGGGGACATTCGCCCGCACGTGGTCGATGCGCTGCAGGCGCTCGTTGGCACCATCAAGAATGAATGCGTGAGTGAGGTCGAGCGCGAGGCGTAGAGGCTTGCGTCGATAGAAGGCTCGTTTATAAAAATGCCCGCCGGTACAGTGTGATACCGGCGGGCATTTTGCGTTTTGGGCGCGGTTGGCGCTACACGCGCGTCGCATCCTTGGGGCTCATGGTCATGCTCTGGAAGCGATTCTCCATAAAGTCATTATCGAAGTACTTGCCGTAGAACTGCGCAACGGGAATATCCGGTTCCGTGCCGTTGACGCGCTGATACCAATAATCGAGCGACTGCAGCGTCATAACGCCATCGACCAGCATAATGATGGTGAAGATGACGGTAGCCGAGTAGCGGCTCTTCCACGGAATCATGTTGATGAGCTTGAGCAGCCTCGGCAACAGCAGCTTGATCCAGATGAGGCCACCCAGGCCCCACAGGCAGGCGAAGCCCGTGCAGGTACGTCCGCCGGTAAGGACGGCGAGCGGATCGGGCATGCCAAAGAGCTTCATATGCGAGTAGCTCCACGAGACCACGCCAAACGAGGTCTGCATAAACCAGCCCACGAACACCTCAAAGCTTGCGCCGAGCAGCGCGCTCACCAAAAAGATAATGATGGGGTTCTTTTTGTAGAAGCGGTTGAGCACCATGGTCATGAGTACGGCGCCAAATCCGTAGATGGGGCTGAAGGGGCCAAACAGCATGCCGGCGCGGTTCTGGTAGACGCCCGGGTCGTCGACCGTCATGTGCCAGATGTCCTCCAGGATCAGGCCCAGCACGCAGCAGACAAAGAATACCCAGAACAGGTTGAAGTAGTTGAGCTTAATGTAGCCTTCGCCGGTTTCATCGCGCCCGAGCATGCCCTCGGCGGCGGCGTCGCGATCGAGCATTTCCTGCAGGCGGCGCTGCAGCTCGCGCTCCTGGCGCAGCGTGGGGTCGACGGTGGCCGAAAGCGCGACGAGGATGCCGAGCTGGATGGCAGGGCGCAGCAAGAAGGGCCCGATGCCCTGGAGCATCACGTCAACCAAAAGCTCGACGACGGTAAACGCGATAAGGATATAGGACAGACGGGCAGCGTTGCGGCGCTGGTTTTTGATAAGGTCCAGGCCAAAGATGATCAGGATGACGGCACTGGCAGCCGAGAGCATGATGCCGGCGACAATCAGTCCGACCGCGACGAGCGTGTTGTCGCCGAGCTTGGCGGCGGCGTTGCCGTTGATGAGCGCGGTGATGACCTGCCACATAAAGGCGCCAACCGAAGGGAGCGTGCCCACGCCGGACAGGATGCACAGGACGGCGTACACCTTAATGATGAGGGGGATCTTCTTGACCTCCGTGGCGCTGGGGACGCTGGGGTCGAGTTCGTTTCGATCCATATAGAACCTTTCTCGTTTTGCTGTAGGTACAAGGATACGCCGCCGACCTGCTAAAAGACAGGACAAACGACCCAATTGCAGCAATGTAAGCCCTAGCGGTGGACGAGACGCGTCGCAACGGAAGTATGCGGGATCGTCGGCCCCGAGGCGGTTGCCCAATAAAATGTTTGGCTGCAAAACGGATTATAAGCTCGGTGGGCTTTTAAAAAGCGCTGTTCATGCGCGGGAGTGCTTGTCTTGCCGTGCGTATAATAGGGCAGGTAACGCCAAATAACGAGGCTCTGAGGGGATGCCATGTCTCAAGAAACCATCCACGCGGCCGAGCGCGCCGCGGGACAGGTGAAGACCATGTCGACGTATGATCCGGACTCCGACCAGCTGCATGAGGAATGCGGCATTTTTGGTGTGTGGGCGCCCGATCGCGACGTGGCTCGACTGACGTACTTTGGCCTGCGTGCACTGCAGCACCGCGGCCAGGAATCGGCGGGAATCGCTGTTGGTGACGGCGGTACGGTTATGGTTCGCAAGGACCTGGGCCTGCTCGACCGCGTGTTCTCCAACGCCGACCTGTCGACGCTCTCCGGCCAGCTGGCCGTGGGCCACGTGCGCTATGGCACTGCCGGTGCCAAGAGCTGGGAAGCCTCGCAGCCGCATCTTTCTACCATCAACAGCGTCATTATCGCGCTTGCTCACAACGGCACTCTGGTCAACACCGACGAGCTGCGCCGCCAGCTGATCGAGCTGGGCGTGCCGTTCCTCTCCAATTCGGATTCCGAGGTCGCGACCAAGCTTATCGGCTACTTTACCCAGCGTACGGGTCATCTGCGTGAGGGCATTCGCAAGACCATGGAGCTCGTGCGCGGCGGCTACGCCATGACGCTCATCAACGAGCAGGCGCTCTACGCATTCCGCGATCCGCACGGCATTCGCCCGCTCGTGCTGGGCAAGCTGGTGGACGAGGGTCTGGACCAGGCCGATGCCGCATCCGTTTCGCAGCTGCCCTCGCAAGACGGCGCCGCGACGGTCGACTCCGCCGTCCATGTCACGCGCGCCGGCGGCTGGGTCGTTGCTTCCGAGACCTGCGCACTCGACATCGTGGGCGCCGAGTACGTCCGTGACGTCCGTCCCGGCGAGATCTTGCGCATCAGCGCCGAGGGTCTGGTATCCGAGCAGGGCGTGCCTGCAGCCGAAGAGCCCGCCAACTGCATCTTTGAGCAGGTCTACTTCGCCCGTCCCGACTCCATCATGAACGGCAAGAGCGTTTACGCCTGCCGTTACGACATGGGTCGTCAGCTGGCACATGAGGAGCCCGTCGAGGCCGACCTGGTCATCGGCGTGCCCGACTCCGGCCTGCCGCCCGCGGAGGGCTATTCGCACGAGAGCGGCATTCCCTTTGGCGAGGGCCTCATCAAGAACCGCTACGTGGGCCGTACGTTTATCGAGCCTACGCAGGAGTTGCGCGCCATGGGCGTGCGCATGAAGCTTAACCCGCTGCGCGACAACATCGAGGGCAAGCGCCTCGTCGTGATCGACGACTCCATCGTGCGTGGCACCACTATGGTGCAGCTCGTCAAGATGCTGCGCAACGCCGGCGCCAAGGAGATTCATATCCGCATCAACTCGCCCGAGGTCATCTGGCCGTGCTTCTACGGTATCGATACCGACGTGCAGTCGCAGCTTATCAGCGCCAACAAGACGGTCGACGAGATTTGCGAGTATATCGGCGCCGATTCGCTGGCCTTCCTTTCGGTCGAGGGCCTGCTTAAGGTCATGCCCAAGGGCGGTTACTGCGATGCGTGCTTTACCGGCCGCTACCCCGTGGCGATTCCCGAGAGCTTTGGCCGCGATAAGTTTATGGAGGGCTTTAAGCCCCGCAACCTGGATAAGCCGCTGCACTTTGACGACGACGCCGTGGTCGAGAAATACGACGACCGCAGCTGGGAAGAGGAGCACGGCGAGGCCTAAAGCCTGCCATGTAGGGACAGGTTTATTCTGGTAGGTTTTACCTGCTGTTTTGTTGATATGACGGCGTGTGCTGTTATGGCGCGCGCCGAAATGAACGCAACTATGAGCACCGTTTGGCGCCCGGGCGGCGGACGGTAGTGGGAGAGGAAGGCTCAGATGAGCGACAGCAAGCATGTGACGTATGAGGATGCCGGCGTCGATACCGCCGAGGGCGGCCGCGCCGTTGACGCTATTAAGCAGATGGTTAAGGACACCAACCGTCCCGAGGTCATCGGCGGCATCGGTGGCTTCGGTGGCCTGTTCTCGGCCGCCGCGCTTAAGGATATGGAAGACCCGATTCTGATTAGCGGTACCGACGGCGTGGGCACCAAGCTCGTGCTCGCTCAGATCATGGACCGTCACGAGACGGTGGGCCAGGACCTGGTCGCCATGTGCGTCAACGACATTTTGGCTTCGGGCGCCGAGCCGCTGTTCTTCCTGGACTACGTTGCCATCGGCCACATCGAGGCCGAGCACATGGCAAAGATCATCAAGGGCGTGGCCGACGGCTGCAAGCTCGCGGGCTGCGCGCTCGTGGGTGGCGAGATGGCCGAGCACCCGGGCGTCATGGCTCCGGCCGACTACGACCTTGCCGGCTTTACCGTGGGCGTCGTCGACCGTCCCAAGATGCTCGACCCCGCGAATGTCCGTCCCGGCGACGTGATCCTGGGCCTGCCTTCCACCGGCGTGCACTCCAACGGCTACTCGCTCGTGCGCAAGGTCATCGGCGTCGACGGCATTAAGCCGGGCACGCCCGAGGCCGCCGCTAAGGCCGAAGAGCTGAGCCGCCCGCTCGAGGAGCTCGGTGGCGCATCGCTGGCTGACGCTCTGCTGGCCCCCACGCGCATCTACGTCAAGCCTATTCTGGAGCTGCTGCGCGGTGGCGCTCCGGTGCACGCCATCGCCCACATCACTGGCGGCGGTATTACCGAGAACCTCAACCGCGCGCTCGCCGACGACGTCGACGCCGTGGTCACCCGCAACGGTGCCGAGATGGGTTGGGACGTTCCGCCCGTCATCACCTATGTGTCGCGCCAGGCCGAGCTCGCGCCCAATGAGGCATGCAAGACCTTCAACATGGGCGTTGGCCTGTGCCTGATCGTCGCCCCCGAGGACGAGGCCGCGGTGACCGAGGCTCTGGTCGCGCTGGGCGAGAAGCCGTTCCGCGTGGGCGAGTGCGTCGAGGGTTCCGGTAAGGTCGTGTACTCCGATGAGCGCTAACGAGCAGATGACTGCCGCCGAGGGCCTGGATTTTGTGCCCTATACCCGTCCGACCGGCACCGATACGGCCGAGCCGCTCAAGATCGGTGTGCTCATCAGCGGTTCGGGTACCAACCTGCAGGCGCTGATCGATCTGATCGCCGCCGGCAAGCTCAACGCTTCGATTGAGCTTGTGGTGTCGAGCCGTCCTTCGGCTAAGGGTTTGCAGCGCGCTGAGCGCGCGGGCATCCAGACGCTCACGCTGTCCAAGGATGTCTATGCCGACCCTATTGCCGCCGACGAGATCATCGCGCACGAGCTTCTCGAGCGCGGCTGCGAGTATGTGGTCATGGCCGGCTACATGCGCATGGTGCACACGCCTCTGCTGGCGGCGTTTCCCAACCGCGTGGTCAACTTGCATCCGGCGCTGCTGCCGAGCTTTACCGGTGCGCATGCGATTGACGACGCCTTTGCGCGCGGCGTCAAGGTGACCGGCGTGACCGTGCATTTTGCCAACGAGATTTACGACAACGGTCCCATCATCGCCCAGCGTGCGCTGGCTGTTGAGGAGGGCTGGGATGTCGACACGCTCGAGGAGCACATCCATGCGATTGAGCATGTGCTGTATCCCGAGGTCGTGCAGATGCTCGCCGACGGCCGTGTTCACGTGCTGGAGAGCGGCAAGGTCGCAATTGACGTGCCTCGCGGCTAGCGGCGCACAGTACAATTTAGCCGAGTAGTCAGGGTGGTCATTGGCGCCAAGGCGCGCGTGGCCACCTTTTGTTTTGGGTAGTTATCGGGGACGGTCTTTAACGACTGGTCATTCAAGAACGTCTCCGATGGCTAGGTGAGAGAGGTGAGCGCATGGCGGATAACGAAGCGCTGTTTGCGCCTGAGCTGGTGTTTTTTGATTGGGAGTGTGCAACGCCGGATGAGGTGTTTGCGCGGCTCGAGGGCGAGCTTGCCCCGCGCGGCTACATTGCCGACGGTTGGCTCGACGCCGTTCGCACGCGCGAGGATGCCTATCCCACGGGTCTTGCCATGCCGGCGGCAAACATTGCCATTCCGCATACCGATCCGGGGTTTGTGGCCAAGCCCTATATCGCGGTGGTGAAGCCCGCCGCGCCCGTGACATTTAACGCCATGGCTGGCATGGGCGCTCCGGTGCCGGCGCAGATCGTCATCAATCTGGGCATCGCCGAGCCAGGCGGCCAGGTCGAGGCCCTACAGGCGCTCATGAACATCTTTATGGATGCCGATGCCGCAGCCGACGTGCTCGGCCAGACCACGTCCCAGGGCATGGTCGACGCCATCCGCCGTCACTTCTAAGGTGGGGCTGAGTCGGCACTTGGGGACGTTCCTTTTCTGCCGGCAGTAAGGGACAGTCCCCAACTGCCGGCATATAAGGAACGTCCCCAAGTGCCAAGTGCCACATCTGTCCCCTTTGCACCAAAATGGTGCAGATTAACCTGTCCCCAATGCACCAAGCGTGCCGCGGGGGCCGCGTTGTGACACAATGGCGTTTGTTCGATTCGTTATGCGAAAGGCCAACTATGGCAAACAAGAAAAAGAACTCCGAGGCCGCGCCGACGCCCGAGCAGCAGGCTTGCGCTGCCTCCAGCTCTCGCAAGAAGCAGCGCAAGACGTACGTGTCTAAGACCGTCAAGATCATCCTGGTGGTCATCGGCGTGCTAGCGATGCTGCTTTCCGTCTCGGCCATGGCGTGCTCCGGCCTGATGTCGCAGTCCGAAAGCGCCAGCTCGGGCTATAAGCTCACTGGCGGCGTGGCTGCTACCATCAATGGCACCAACCTCACCGAGGACACCGTGACCAAGCAGATTATGAGCATGCGTACGTCCTACGGCTACACCAAGGACAAGGACTGGGCGCAGTACCTGGTCGACAACGACCTCACGCCCAAGAAGTATCGCAAGCAGCTCATCGACTCCTACACGCAGCAGATTCTGCTTCAGCAAGCGCAGAAGGAAAACGGCGTGACCGTCTCGGACAAGGAGGTCGAGAAGGCCTGGAAGGACGCCTGCAAGAGTGCCGGCGGCGCCAAGGCCTTTAAGAAGACGCTTAAGACCTACGGCTATACCGAGGACACCTACAAGGACTCGCTCAAGGAGAGCCTGGCGCAGCAGAAACTCAAGGATGCGGTAGCGCCTACAAGCAAGCCCAAGGACAGCGAGATTGTCGATTACATCAACGAGAACCTGTCCAACTACAATGACGCCCGTCGCTCGTCGAATATTCTGATCAAGGTCGATTCCGACGCTTCCGACGAGGACAAGGCCGCCGCCAAGGCCAAGGCGCAGGAGTGCCTGGACAAGATCAACTCCGGCGAGCTGAGCTTTGAGGACGCCGTAAAGCAGTACTCCGATGATACCGGCTCCAAGGATAAGAAGGGCGATGTGGGCTGGGACAAGCTCACCACCTTCGTCGACAGCTACCAGGCGGCGCTCGAGGTGCTCAACAAGGGCGATGTGAGCGACGTCGTCGAGTCGACCTATGGTTACCACATCATCAAGTGCACCGACTACTTTCATGTCGATAATCAGGTCGATGACATTAAGCAGGTGCCCAAGGACATCAAGAAGTACGTCTCCAACGTGGTGAAGACGCAGGCGGCAAGCACCGCGTACAGCGAGTGGCTGGAGCAGTACAAGAAGGACGCCGACATCACCGTTAACCCCATGCCCAAGGACGTGCCCTATAACGTGAGCCTGAAGGGCGTCACCAAGAGTTCGACTGACGATTCGTCGACGACTGAGTAATCATGGGGCGGTGCCCGCGCGAGTGCCGCCCACGCTATTGAGGAGGATTTGCAGATGACCAACGAAGAGCTGCAGAAGGAAATGATCGCGGCCATGAAGGCTAAGGACAAGGTTCGCCTGTCCATCATTCGCCAGGTCAAGGCCGAGGTGAAGAATATTGAGGTCAACGAGCGCCGCGATGTGACCGAGGAAGACGTCAACAACATGATCAAGCGTCTGATTAAGCAGACGAGCGAGACGCTGGAGATGTCCATCAAGGCCGGCACCGACCAAGAGCGTACCGACAACCTGACCGAGCAGGTCAAGATTCTGGAGAGCCTGCTGCCTGCGCAGGTTTCGGGCGAGGAGCTCGAGGCCCTGATCGAGCAGGTTATCGCCGAGCTGGGCGCTACGTCCAAGAAGCAGATGGGCCAGGTTATGGGTGCACTCGGCAAGGCCACCGGCGGCAACTTCGACAAGCCGGCAGCAGCAAAGATCGTCGGAGCCAAACTCGCGTAATTTGTTACGCGGTTTTACCAAACCGCGTAACGGCTCGACGCTGCAAACCCGTATACGCGGCAATCTGACGTTCAATTTCAAGGGCGCGACCATAAGGTCTGCGCCCTTTCATTTCACGTCACCTTGCTCGCGTGTACGGGTTTTCGCTGACTTATGCTCAACAAGGGCGGTTGTATTATTTTCGGCGCTCATTGGGGACAGACTTAAATGAGTAGGTACTCATTGGGTACTAATTTAAGCCTGTCCCCAATGAGCGCCCAATGACTAGGCGGAAGGTTGCGGGTTCTTTACGGGAATGTAGTGTGGGCTGCGGAAACGTGGTTCTTTCCGTACAATAGTTCAACTCGTGTAAACGCAGGGAAGGGACATTCATGGCAGACATGATCGAGATTAAGCATCTCAACAAGTACTTTGGCGACCTGCATGTGCTCAAAGATATCAATCTCACCGTCAAGCGCGGCGAGAAGCTCGTAATGATCGGGCCTTCCGGCTCGGGTAAGTCGACGCTCATCCGTTGCGTCGATTATCTGGAGGAGCCCACGTCGGGCGAGGTCATCATCGACGGTACGCCGCTCACCAAAAAGAACCACCTGGAGATGGCTCGCAAGTATAGCTCCATGGTGTTTCAGCAGTTCAACCTGTATCCCAACATGACGGTGCTCGGCAACCTGACGCTCGCGCCCATCAAGCTGCAAAAGAAGAGCAAGGAGGAGGCGACCGAGATCGCCATCGCCGCGCTCAAGCGCGTTGGCATGGCGCATAAGGCCGGCGAGTATCCGCAGAACCTCTCGGGCGGTCAGCAGCAGCGCATCGCCATCGCCCGCGCCCTGTGCACCAAACAGCCCATCATCCTGTTTGACGAGCCGACCTCGGCGCTCGACCCCGAGATGGTCCAGGAAGTCCTGGACGTTATGATTGAGCTTGCGCAGGAGGATATCACCATGATCTGCGTGACGCACGAGATGGGCTTTGCGCGCCAGGTGGCCGACCGCGTCATCTTTATGGAGGACGGCCGCATTCTGGAGGAGGGCACCCCCGAGCACTTCTTCGATAACCCCGAGAACCCGCGCTGCCGTGAGTTCCTGTCCAAGATTTTGCACTAGGCGCGGTGATGGACATGACGGATATGACGAGGGCGGCCGTATCGCGCCGTCACTTTTTGCAGCTGGCTGGCGCCAGCATGCTTGCGCTGACGGGGACCGCGCTTACCGGTTGCGGCAACTCCACCAGCGGCGAGGGCTCCGACAAGGGGTCCAAGCTTGCGGCCATCAAATCGCGTGGCCATCTGAATGCCGGCGTTAAGAAGGACGTTCCCGGCTACGGCTATTACGACACCGCCAAGGGCCGCTTTGAGGGCATGGAAG
>CABRZT010000046.1:0-14380 GCA_902475595.1 uncultured Collinsella sp.
AGCGCCATGGGGAAATAGAAGAGCATCATGTCGTTTTGGATCGCATCTTCCACGTCGTGCCCGGCAAAGGCATCCGGGTACTGGCGCACCAGCTGCAGTGCGTTGGCACGTGCCTGCTGCGGCGAGATTTCGCAGGGAATGCCCTGCTCCGGCACATACTCCGCACCCACGCCCATGGTCAGACGCTTGCTGAAGGTACCGGGCTTGAGCAGGTCGGCAACGCCGATCTTGTTGCCGCAGGACGGGCACTCAAACACGCGCTGCGTTGACTCGCCCTCAAAGGACGCTCCGCAGAAGGGGCAAGGAATGCTCACATGCGTGGCCTCTTGGAACTCCTGCGCCGTGCCGCAATCCTCCCACAGCAGATGTTCCAGGACCGACTGATTGCGCCAGTGCGAATTGAAGAAATACCAGTCCGGGTCCTCCGGGCGCTCGAGTTGCGACACATGCGTGAGCTTGAGCAGTCCATCCACCACCGTCAACGGCGTATGGCGAATGCCCAAAGCGCTCTTGGGCTCTCCGGCGTCCGCCTGCCACGGAATGACCGCACCGCAATAGGCACACTCAAAGCTGCGCTTAGCCTGGTGCGAGTACATAGGACCGCCGCAGTTTTGACATTTAATGGCAAACATCTCGTCCATGGAAACGTCCTCCTTTGCACAGGGGCTGTCGACATTAAGTATGTCGAGCAAACAGGCACATGCCCATACCCATGTGGCCCAAAATGGACCACCCAGGCAGACGAGAAGGCTCGCTCGTTAGCACCGGCAGACTATTGCTGCATTTTCTGAGCATCGGTGCACGGCGCCCCCGCGCGAGCTACACTATCCCCTTAAACATGATTGTGAGGACGACCGCTATGCTATTTGTAAATCGGCTGGTACATACGCTTGTTCCCGGCAGCAAGGACGAGCCGGTCGATGCATCTTGCCGCACCAACGCGGGTTTTGCCGCAAGCCTCATCTGCATTGGCCTCAACATCACCCTGTGCCTGGCCAAGGGCATCGCGGGTCTGCTCGCCGGCTCCGTCTCCCTCATCGCCGACGCTTTCAACAACCT
Organism: uncultured Collinsella sp.; assembly: GCA_902475595.1. GTDB lineage: Bacteria > Actinomycetota > Coriobacteriia > Coriobacteriales > Coriobacteriaceae > Collinsella. The sequence continues at coordinate 1,060 of CABRZT010000046.1, forward strand.
CTCCGATGCCTCGAGCAACATCGTGAGTCTGCTCGGGTTCCGCCTTGCCAGCCGCCCGGCAGACGAAGGCCACCCCTATGGCCACGGCCGCTATGAGTACCTAGCCGGCCTGTTCGTCGCCGTCCTGGTTTGCGCCGTCGGCATCAACCTGATCCTCGAGTCGATAACCAAGATCATCAAGCCCTCGTCCACCGCATATTCGGTGCTCTCCTTAGCCGCCCTCGTCTTGTCCATGCTCGTTAAGCTCTGGATGGCAGCGTTCAACCGCACGCTGGGCGATTGCATCGACTCGGAAACGCTAATTGCCACGGCGCAGGACTCCAAAAACGACGTCATCACCTCGGGCTCGGTCTTGGTGGCGGCGCTTATTTCGCAGACGACCGGCTTTGACCTCGATGGCTGGGCAGGCCTGGGTGCTGGGTGTGGGCATCTTCATCTGCATCAGCGGCATGGGCCTGGTGCGCGACGCCATCAGCCCGCTGCTGGGACAAGCACCCGACCCAAAGCTCGTCCAGGAAATCCGCGACAGGATTATGGCCTATCCGCAAGTCCTGGGCACACACGACCTGATGGTGCACGACTACGGCCCCGGTCGCCAGTTTGCCAGCGCACACGTGGAAATGCCCGGCGAGGGCGATGCATTTGAGCACCACGAGATTCTGGACACCATCGAGCACGACATCAAGCGCCAGATGGGCATCGACATCACGCTGCACTGCGACCCCATCGCCACAACCGACGACGACCTGCGCAGCTGGGTCAAGCGCGGCGTCATGCAGATCGATCCCGCGCTCTCCATCCACGACCTGCACGAGCACGACGGGTTCGTTTCGTTTGACCTGGTGCGTCCCGACGGCTTTGACATATCCGACGAGGAGCTGCTGGAGCTCGTCACGCGCATCGTGCACGAGCGCCGACCCGATGCCTCATGCGTCGTCACGTTTGATTCGGGCTTTAGCTCGCCCGAGCGTCCGGCCGAGCAGTTGTAGCCTGCTTAACAGCTAGTTTCCCTGCGCGCCCGAGATGCCGTTTTGCAGGGCGTTCCAGGCATCCGTCGCCAAGCCGCCCAAGTTCTGCGCGGTATCGCCCAGGTTTTGTGCCGTGTCGCCCAGCTCTTGCGCCTTGTCTCCCAACTCCTGCGCCTTGTTGCTCAAGTCCTCCAGCGTATTGGAACTCGAGCTGTCCACGCCGCCCTGGTCGCCGGACGCGTTGCCCGACGAGCCGTCCTTGTGCGTGAGCTGAATTTCGAGGTTGCCGCTGTCGTTATAGTAGGCAGAAGTAACGACCCAGTTGGCATCGACGACGGGCGTTGAGCCATCATCAGTCAGGACCACGGCATTCGAAAGATCGGCGCCGCGCGACTTGAGAAGCTTCTTGGCGTTGGACCAATACTGCCCCGGGATATCGCTCAGATCGACGGTGCTAGACGAGGCGGACTCGGCTTGCTCGGCAGCGGTATCGGCCGTTGAGCTCCCCCGCTTGTTGAGCATGCCCGACACGATGGCAAACACAACCGACAGCGCAAAGAAAATCGCCAGCACGATGAGGATCTTCCTGATCACGCTCGACGAACGCGACGGCCTCTTCTCCTCGTCTTCGCTATATTGCGGAATCGACTTGGGGTACTCGCGATACGGCTCGCGCGACTCGTAGCGAGGCTGCGCCGTGCGAGGCATATACGTCGTCTGCTGAGGCTGCGGAATGGGATTCTGCGGCAGGTCATCATAGGGATTCGGCGTCGAGGCAGCATAAGAATCCTGCGGCGCGTAATCAAACGGATCCGGAGCTGCGTTGCCATAGGGACCTTGCGAAGATGCAGCGTAAGAATCCTGCGCCGAGTCGCCATAGCCCATAACCCGGGTGGGCTCGGCAGAAGGCTGCGTCGCGGCGGGGTCGGTATAACCGGGGTTGGGAACAACGCGGGTCGCATCGGCGCTATCGCCAGCCTGCGCGGAACCGTAGCCGCCCATCACGGTTGTCTTGTCCTGATCCATGCAACGATTCCTTTCCGTCGCGCGTGAGCATCAAGTTATCCATGCATTCTACCCGCGCAAAAGCCTATGATGGGCAGAGTCCGTCGGTATCTACAAGACATGCGCGGGCCTAAGAATCAAAAGCCCCGCCGTGCCTTGTGGGCGCGGCGGGGCGGGCTAGCAGCTATGGACAGCAGGCTTAGAACAGGCCGGTGATGTTGCCGTCGTTGTCGACGTCGATGTTTTCGGCCGCGGGCACCTTGGGCAGACCCGGCATGGTCAGAACACTGCCGGTCAGCGCGACCACAAAGTGGGCGCCGGCAGAAACCTTGAGCTCACGCACGGTGATGCGGAAGTTCTCGGGAGCGCCCAGGGCCTTGGCGTTGTCGCTAAAGCTGTACTGCGTCTTGGCGACGCACACCGGCAGGTTGCCAAAGCCGTTCTCGCGCAGCTCGGCAAGCTGGCGCTTGGCGGCCGGCGTAAAGTCGACGCCGTCGGCACGGTAAACCTTGGTGGCGACGGCCTCGAGGGCATCGGCAACATCGGCGCCGTCCTCGTAGGCAAACTTGAGCTCGCTCGGCTGCTCAATCAGACGCATGACCTCATCGGCCAGCTCGAGCGCGCCCTCGCCGCCCTTGGCCCAGACCTCGGAAAGCTTAACGTTGACACCGAGCTTCTGGCACTCGGACTCGATGAGCGCAAGCTCAGCCTCGGTGTCCGTCGGGAAACGGTTGATGGCGACCACGCAGGGCAGACCATAAACGTTCTGGATGTTGTCGACGTGACGCAGCAGGTTGGGCATGCCGGCCTTGAGGGCCTTGAGGTTCTCCTCGTTGAGGTCGGCCTTGGCGACACCGCCGTTGTACTTCAACGCACGAGCGGTCGCGACGATCACGACGGCGCTGGGGCGAACGCCCGTCATGCGGCACTTGATGTCGAGGAACTTCTCGGCACCCAGATCGGCACCGAAGCCGGCCTCGGTAATGGCGACATCGCCAAAGCGCATCGCCATACGCGTGGCCATAATAGAGTTGCAGCCGTGGGCAATGTTGGCGAAGGGACCGCCGTGGACAAACGCGGGCGTGCCCTCGAGCGTTTGCACCAGGTTGGGCTTGAGCGCGTCCTTAAGCAACGCGGCCATGGCACCCTGGGCCTTAAGGTCGCGGGCACGGACGGGCTCGCCGGCAAAGCTGTAGCCGACGACGATCTCACCCAAGCGTTCCTTGAGGTCGCTGATGCTCGTAGACAGGCACAGGATTGCCATGACCTCGGAGGCGACGGTGATATCGAAGCCGTCCTCGCGCGGCACGCCCTGGGCCTTACCGCCAATGCCATCGATAACGTGGCGCAGCTGACGGTCGTTCATATCGACGACGCGCTTCCAAGTGATGCGCTTAACGTCAATACCGAGCTGATTGCCCTGCTGGATGTGGTTATCAAGCATGGCGGCCAGCAGGTTGTTGGCAGCACCGATAGCGTGGAAGTCGCCGGTAAAGTGCAGGTTGATATCCTCCATGGGGATCACCTGAGCCCAGCCACCACCGGCAGCACCGCCCTTAACGCCAAAGACAGGGCCGAGCGAAGGCTCGCGCAGGGCCACGGCGCTCTTGACGCCGCGGCGACGCAGGCCATCGGCCAGACCGATGGTCGTGGTGGTCTTGCCCTCGCCCGCAGGCGTGGGGTTGATAGCGGTCACGAGGACGAGCTTGGCCTGGTGATCGGTCGGCTCGTTGAGCAGTGAATAGTCAACCTTAGCCTTGTCGAAGCCGTACGGAATCAGGTGCTTTACGTCGACGCCGGCGTTCTTGGCCACCTCGGTAATGGGCAGCGGCGTGACGGAACGTGCGATTTCGATGTCAGTAGGCATGGGCGGTCCTTTCGTTACCGAATGAGAAAAAGGCCAATTCAGCATAGCACGGGCGCGCAATAGTAAAACACCCGTAACCGATGAATGGCGATATGTTTATCCAATGCCCAGCGATAGCCTACAGACTAGCCAAAACAAAGCGCCCTAAACGGTAGGTTCAATCCCCAGGTGCTCAAAGGTGCGAAGCGTTGCCTGACGACCCTGAGGCGTACGAATCATCAACCCGCACTGCAGCAAATAGGGCTCATAGACATCCTCGAGCGTGCCCGGGTCCTCGCCCACCGCGCTGGCAAGGGTCGTAAGTCCCACGGCACGACCGGAGAACGTCTTGGCAAGCGTCTCCAAGATACGAATATCCATCCAGTCCAGGCCGAGCTCGTCGATCTCGAAGAACTCGAGTGCCTGACGGCAGATATCGAGCTCAATGGGACCGTTGCCGCGCACCTGCGCATAGTCGCGCACGCGCTTGAGCAGGCGGTTGGCAAGACGTGGCGTGCCGCGCGAACGCGAGCCGATCTCGAGTGCACTGGGATGGTCGATCGTCACGCCCAGGATAGTCGCCGAGCGCGTCACAATCTGCGCGAGCTCCTCGACCGTGTAGTAATCCAGGCGATATGAAATGCCAAAGCGGTCGCGCAACGGGCCGGTCAACATGCCTGAGCGGGTCGTTGCCGCTACCAACGTAAACTTGGGAATATCCAGGCGAATCGAGCGCGCCGCCGGACCCTTGCCAATCACGATATCGAGGGCAAAGTCCTCCATCGCGGGGTACAGGACCTCCTCGACCGAACGGTTGAGGCGGTGGATCTCGTCGATAAACAGCACATCACCCGGCTGCAAGTTAGTAAGGATGGCCGCCAGGTCGCCCGTGCGCGCGATGGCAGGGCCACTCGTGGTCTTGATCTGAGCGCCCAGCTCGTTGGCAATAACGGTGGCCAGCGTGGTCTTGCCCAGGCCCGGAGGACCCGAGAAAATCACGTGGTCGAGCGTCTCGCCACGGCTCTGCGCCGCTTCGATCAACACGCGCAGGCTCTGCTTGATGTGCTCCTGGCCACAGTAGTCGTCCAGGCGCTGGGGGCGCAAAGTGCGGTCGACATCGAGGTCCTCGGCCGTCAGCTCCGAGCCCACCATGCGCTCGCCGTGCGCCATGGATGCCGCCGGCGAGTTACCGGACGTCGCCCACAGGTCCTGAGAGTCATCGGCTTCCCACATCACGCATCCATTCCAAGTCGCTTAAGCGCCGCGCCGAGCAGATCCTCGACACGCATATTCTGCCCATCATACCCGCTCAGGGCAACATCGGTCTCCTGCGGGCTAAAGCCCATGGAAAGGAGCGCCGCACGGGCGTCATCGATCGCCGAAGGAGCGGCGGCGGGAACCGGCATCGCAACCTGGCCGGGAATCACGTCGACCGGCACAAAGCCCTTATCCTTGGCAAAGGTGCTCTTGAGTTCCAGGATCAGACGCTGAGCTGTCTTTTTGCCCACACCGGGCACCTTGGCCATGCCCTTGTCGTCCTCAGCCATCACCAGCGAATACAGCTGCCCCACGGTATAGGTGGAAAGCACGGCGAGCGCCAAGCGCGGGCCAACGCCCGAGACGGACACGAGCCGGTCGAACATCGTGCGCTCATCCTTTGAGGAAAAACCGAAAAGTGTCATGGCGTCCTCGCGCACCTGCATACGCGTGTAGAGGCGGACCTCGCCGCCGGGCGTCGGCAACGTGGCCGCAGTGCTGCCCGAGATGCCGAGCTCAAAGCCCACGCCCGACACATCGACGACAGCAGAGCTCATCGTGGACTCGACAAGCGTTCCGTGGAGCTGGGAAATCATCAGTATCCGGTTCCTCTCTGTTGATAGAACTCGCCACCGGTGAGGGCGCGGGTGCGGCTGAGGTTTACGTGGCAGATGGCGCAGGCCAGGGCATCGGCGGCATGGTCGGGATGCGGGTCGTGGTCGAGCTGTGTTAGCGTGCGTACCATGTAGGCGACCTGCCGCTTGTCCGCGGCGCCGGTGCCCACCACAGCCTGTTTGATCTGCATAGGCGTGTACTCGCCAATCTCGAGCGCGCACTCCGAAAGCGCCACAAGCGCAGCACCGCGGGCATGCGCCGTGGGGATGGCCGAACGAACGTTGGCGCCAAAGTAAATGCTCTCGACAGCAGCCGTGTCGGGTCGATAACGCTCAACGACATCCTTAAGGTCATGGGCGATATGCGACAGGCGCACCGCGAGCGGACTTCCGGCACTGGTCTCGATGCAGCCGTAGGCACGGCAGCGAACCTCGCCACGCCGCTCCTCGATAATCCCCCAACCCGTATGAGCCAAACCGGGGTCAATGCCCAAGATAACCAAGCCGACCTCCCCTCGCCACAAGCACAGCGCAAGACAAGGCCCCGCGCATCATTCACGAACGTCTGTTCTAGAATAACACAATGGGGCCAAGATGCTTAGTTGAAGTATCGGGGTTGGGAGCGAATCCCATCCCCAGTTTAGTTCTGCGAGAAGAATGGGAACTGTCGGGGATCAACCGGCGGATGCGGCATCGGACCACCCTGGGACCCACCCTGCGAGCCGCCCTGACCGCCCATCATCTTATCGATGGCGTCCTGAACCTCGCCCTCGAACTTTTTCATTCCCTCGTGCAAACGACGCTGACCGTCCTCAGAGCGCAGCTCCTCCATCTGCTCGGGCGAAATACCCAGTAGCTCGCCCAGCACGCCCATCATCTCGTTTCGCACGCGTTCGCTCGTATCCTCGTCAGCAAAACGGCGCACCTCGGCGCGCGCCAGCGAATCGACCGTCATACGCTCCTTGCCGTTAAGCCCCAGGTCGGACCACGCGAGCATGTACGGCCAGGCACGCTCGGCAAACGAACGGGCCGAGACGATCGGCGCCATCGGCAACATGCGGCGGGCAGCTTCACCCTGTCGAACGAGCATCAGCAGCAGCGAGCAGGCCTCAGGCTTGCCAGCGGCCATCGGGATGTCGTCGAAAGCTCGATTGCGGTCCACGTGCGCCTCGAGCGCCCCATCAACCTCACCCGGCTCAAGCCCGCCGAGCAGCTGTGCCGCGCGGTCGAGCATATCGACCGGACCGTCGAGCGTCGAGAGCGCCTGCGCCAGCACGCGCTCCATACAATCTTCCACCGCGTTGAGCGTCACGAGCTCTTGGGGCACCACGGCAGACGTGCGGTTGCGCACACGTGCCACAAACTCAAGCGTCGACAGGTACACATCGCCAAAGGGCGCGTAATCGCCCTGGTAGCCGCCGCAAAGCGCCGGCGCCGCCAGCGCGTATTCGGTTTTGGACAGCGGGCTCAGCGCCATCGCACCCAGCTCGAGCGCCGTGTCCTCCAGCATGAGGCCCAGCGTGCGCGAGCGCAGACGCTCGGCATCACCCGCCGACACGTCGCGATCGAGCACACGCGCCGCATCCGGTGCATCGCGTTCGACGGTGCGAATGTGCAAACGCTCGGCGATGGCGCGGACGGCGGCACAGCGGGCAGCCTCGGCCTCTTCCTGCGCCGGCGTAAAGATACGGTTGCGCCCCAGCACCAAGCCAATCACGTTGCGCGGACCCAGAGCGTCGACGGCCAGCGCCGCAAGCAAAGACGACGGCAGATCGCCCTCGAGCGCCACCACGGCGCGCGACGCACCGTGGGCTCGGGTGTTGTCGCGCACGGCGAGCACCAGCGCCTGCCACAGCCACTCCTCGGAACGGAACTCGGGCAGTTCGTGATCTTCCAGGGCATCGAGCATCACGCCGCGCTGAATCTCCTGAACCAGCAGGCTCTCCTCAAAACACGGCGCCTGGGCCACCACACGACCGCAGTCGTCGAGCACAAACGAACCGCCGGTATACACCGACTCGTCATAGGCACCGACCGGCGCCATGCAGGCAAACCACACGCTGCGCTTGGATGCGATCTTGCGGTAGGCGCCGCTGCGAACGGCGGCAATGGCGGCAGTCTCGCGGTCGGTCATGTCAAACGCGTTGAATTGGAAATACGCGATGAGGTCGACGCCGGTCGGCAACATCTCGAGTTCGCGGTCCAAGTCAAAAATCACGGCTATGCGCACGCCGTCCACGTCGAACACCGGCGGCGCCCAACGCGTGTCGTTGTTCTCGCCACGCTGCAGGGCAATGCTCGAACGCGCCGGCACCACATGACCGTCCTTGAGCATCATGTAGTCGAGCAGCGGCTGGCCCTCAAACGAAACCGCCGCGGGCACGATGCAGATCATGTCAAGCTCCTGGATACGCTCAGCGACACCAGTCAAGCCGGCAAGCATGTCGTGCTCAAAGTCGGCAGCGCCCACCAGGCCACCGGGCATGGCGCCCATAAAGAGCGGAGCCGGAACGCACAGCACGCGCGCCCCGCGCTCGCGGGCCAGACGAGCCTGGTCCTCGATGCGGCCGCAAATGCCCTCAATATCACCCAGGCGCATATCGATCTGTGCAAGCGCGAGCTTCATGGCTCAGCCCTTTCCGTCGTAATCCATCGAAATCGTAGTAAAAGCGCCGGCCGCATAATGCAGTCGGCGCTTGCATGTGCATATGCTAGCTATGATACCCCGAGCGGGGGCGCGCTCCTAGAACGTCGCGGACCACAGCCCGTGCAGGTTGCAATAGGCATAGACGGTACCGGTCTTGGAACCGCCCGCGAAAAACGTCGCGGGTTTCATGCCGGGCTCAAGGTAATGGACCTCTAAGCGGCCCTCGGCCTCAAGGGCGATCCATTCAATGTAGTGCTCGGGCAGGCTGGGGTGCTCGACCGAGCCAACGCGTGCGCGAATCACGTGACCGTCGCGCTCGGTCTCGACAACAGGCACGTGCTTCTCGTGCGCCGCGTCCTCAGTGTTTGCGGTCAGCTCCGTGCAACCGGCAGGGGTCGCAACGTCGTCGCCAAGGGCAGCGATGAGCTTACCGTCGGGGTCCTTAAAGAATTTCGCCATGATGTTCTCCTTTGCTGATGTGCCGATGTTCTTGATGGTTCTTATGCCCAAAGGCAGGCAAACCATCCATGGCATTGCAAATGAACACATAACGGATTAGGCAAGCGGTCGGGCCAAAATGCGTCGACCGTCCTGCCCACTCCAGCAGTCCCACCCCGCGCGCGGCTAGCGCCCGTCGCCGCCCAGCAGCGCCAGAACATCCTCGCGCGTGAACAGTGCCGACGAGATGCCGTCGCCGCCGAGCACGCTGTTGACCAGATCGCGCTTGGACTCCTGCATCTGCATAATGCGCTCCTCGATCGTGTCCTTGGCGATGAGCTTGTACACGGTCACGGTATGTTGCTGGCCAATACGGTGTGCACGGTCAGTCGCTTGGTCCTGCGCCGCCACGTTCCACCACGGGTCGTAGTGGATGACCACGTCGGCAGCCGTCAGGTTAAGGCCCACGCCGCCCGCCTTGAGCGAGATCAAAAAGACCGGCACCAGGCCGACGCCGCCCGCCTTGAGCGAAATCAAAAAGACCGGAACCTCGCCCGCTTGGAACTGCGCGACCATCTTGGCGCGGTTCTCCTTAGACGAAGCGCCCGTGAGCTTAAGGAAGGCGATGTCCTCCTTGGCCAAGCACTTACCGATGATATCGAGCATACCCGTAAACTGGCTGAACAACAGGATGCGATGTCCGCCGTCGAGTGCGCCGTGCACGAGCTCCATGCACGTATCGAGTTTGGCGCTCCCCGCCCTGTAATCCTCGTAGTGTAGACGCGGGTCGCAGCAGATCTGGCGCAGCTTGGTGAGCTCGGCGAGCACCTTGAGCTTGTCTTTCTTAAACTCGGATGACTCGCGGTGCTGCACCTGTTGGGCGATGCGGTCTTGGTTGGCCAGGTAGAGCTTGCGCTGCTCGCCGGTGAGCTGCGCCATGACCGTATCCTCGATCTTCTCGGGCAGGTCGGCCACCACGTCTTCCTTGACACGGCGCAGCACAAACGGCGACACGAGTGCCTGCAGGCGAGCGGCGCTGTCGCCCTCGGAGTGCTCGACCGGACTTTCGAAGCGCTTTGCAAACGATTCACGCGTGCCCAGCAGGCCCGGCATCAAAAAGTCGAAGATGCTCCAGAGCTCGGATAGGCGGTTTTCGATGGGCGTGCCCGTCAGGGCAAAGCGCACGCCGGCCGGCAGGCGCTTGGTGGCACGCGCCACCTGGGTGAGCGGGTTTTTAATGTACTGGGCCTCATCGAGCACCACACGGGCAAAGTCCTGCTCGACGTACTCATCGATATCGCGGCGCATAAGGTCATACGACGTCACGACCACGTTATGCTCGGCCACGCCGGCAATCTGCACGCGGCGCTGCGCCTTGGCGCCCACGATTGCGCAAACATCGAGCGAGGGCGCAAAGCGCTCCAGCTCGGCAGTCCAGTTGTACACGAGCGAGGCCGGGCATACCACGAGCGTGGGCTTGATGTCCCCCGCCTCCACGCGCGCCAGGACATGCGCGATCATCTGGAGTGTTTTGCCCAGGCCCATGTCGTCGGCCAAGATGCCACCAAGGCCCAGGTGTTCGAGCGAGCCGAGCCACTGGTATCCGTCGACCTGGTAGCCACGCAGCGTGGCCTTGAGCGAGGCAGGTACCGTAAAGTCCATCTTGCCGAGCGTGTCCAGGCGCTCGACGGTACGGCGGAACGCAGCGTCGCGATCGGCCTCAAGCGCCGGCGTGCGCGCAAGCATGCTGTCGACGAACAGGGTACTCGACGCGGGAAGCGACACACCGTCGAGCAGGTCGACAGCATCGACCCCCAGATCCTCGGCAAGGCCAAACGCGGCGCGCGCCCCCTCGTCCAGGCGAATGATATCGCCCGACGTGAGACGCGCAAACGTCTGGTGACGCTTGTAGGAGTCGAGGTAGATGGCAAGGTCCGCAGCCGAAAGCCCGCTCGCGCCCAGCTCGACATCGAGCAGGTTACTCTTGACGGTCGCACGAACCGAGAGCTTGGGCGCAGGGCGGACCGAAATCTGGCGCAGACGGTCGCTGAGCATGACCTCACCCAGCTCGGACAGGGCAGACAGACCCTCGGTCAGCAGGCAGAACAAGCGGGCGTCATCGCGCTCCTCGAACGCCAGACCGCCCTCGTAGAAATCGAAGTACAGGGCCGCCGTGTCCATAACGCGAAACTCCGCCACCTCGTCGCGGGGCGGCACGCCGGGGCGTTGCTCTTCGAAGGGACTGCCCGGAGCGCCCAGGCTAAAGAGATCCGCTGACCAATCGCCGTAGGTAACCGTAATTTTGCAGGTCACGAGCCCATCGTCGACGCCGATTGCCATGGCAAAGCTCGGCTCGGGTGCCACGGTATCGAGCGCGGCGGGCGCGGTGAGGTCGGTGTAGTCGCGCAAAATGGGTAGAGCCATACGACAGAACTCCCCCACCTGGTCGGCAGCGATATGGACTGGCGTGCGACAGGGCAGCAAGCGCGATAGGAACGGCGCTGCATGCTGGGCAAACGCTACATCGGTGCGGCGCGCACGGCGGGTGTCGACCAGATAGGCTACGTCGCCCGAAGCAAAGCAGTATGCATCGGCCGGCAGGCGCAGATCGTAGCTACCACCAGCCGCCGGCGCGATTTTGGCGGCAAGGAGCGGTGGGCGCTTAGACAGCGCCTCGTCCTCCCCTTCCGGAGGCATCTCAACCGCCACGTCATAGGTGCGATGCGTCGTCGTCCCCCGCGACCAGGCGGGCTCAAAGGAGATGGTCTGGCCGCGCAGCAGGTCCAGCACATATACGATGCTATGCTCGGACAGCGGCAACTGACGCTCGGCGACAAAACCGCTGCGGGCAAAGTCGTACGACGCCGAACGCGAGCTTGTGATGTCATCGAGATAGGCAACTGTCGTCACAACAAGGTTGAGCAGCTTTGTCGACACGTCTTCAAAGGCTTCGGGCGTATGGACAAACGTGAGCTTCTTGCCGTACGAGAAGGTGCCGCCGCGCACGTAGGCATCGGCCATGCCGTCGATATCCTTGACCACGTAGGACACCGAACCGCAGCGAATGCGGAACTCGAGCGCCCAGCTAAAGCGGTCGGCGAACAGCGGATTGTAGTACGGCACCAACGAGGGCTCCAACGCCGCTTTGGGGGCGTCGGGATCAACGGCACCGGCAAGCTTGCGGCGCATGCTCGCCAGCTCATCCATGCGTGCGTCCGAAAGATCGGAGAGCGCCGCCATGAGGCTCGGGCTCGTGGGGACGGGCGCCGGGAAGGGAAAGTTGGGGTTGACGGCCGGCGCTTTGGGCGCGGTGCGCGCGGGCTGTTTCGGCTGCGCCGTAAACGTGCGGACCGGCGTGCGCAAACCCTCGACGGGCTCAATGCCGCTGGCGTCCAGGTATGCCAGCGCTGTGGCGATGGCGTGCTTGCACATGCCGGGGTAACGATAGGCAGCGGGACAATCGCAGTCGTAGTCGATTACCTCGTGCTCGTCCATGTCGAGCGCCACGTGCGTCTTGTACAGGTCGCCGCGCGAACCGCGCACCGAGCCCTCAACCGTCACGTTTTTGGAGAAGCGCGAGCCGCTGTCCTCAATCGACAGCACGGCGCCGTTGAGCATGAGCGAGCGGCCCTTCATAAAGGTGCCGCTCAGCACCGCCTCTTTCCGGAGCGCCTGCACAAACGTCCCCTGCGCCATCACTTCCTCCAATCTCACCCGGGGTAGCTTAGATAACCGTCACGCGGCCCTGGTTACCCACAATCGCCTTTGCCTCTGCCAGCAGCGGAATCGAGCGTGCGTTGACCTTGGCCGGTACCTCGGCACGCAGCACGCGCCCGTCGACTTGCTCAATAAAGATCTCCACGCGGTCGCCGCGCAGCACGCGCCCGTCGACTTGCTCAATAAAGATCTCCACGCGGTCGCCGCCCGGGTTGGTGGTGAGCACCGTGGCCAGGCGCGCCATATTGCCCTGGCTAAATCGGCTGTTGGGCACCATGACCTCAAAGACCTTGGGCTTGTTTTTCTCCTCGCTAAGCTCCAGCGGCACAATCTCCTGCGCGATGATCTGGTCGCCGCGGTCCGAGCGCTCGAGCTTGCCCTTAATGCGCACAAACGCGTCGGACAGCTGCGCGCCGGTCTCGGGATCGACCTCGCCATACAGATACCCCTCGGCCTCCTTGTAGGTCTTGGGGAACACCACGACCGTGGCCTCGCCTTCCATGTCCTCGAGCTGCACGATACCCATGGGATCGCCGTTTTTGGTCACGCGCTTGGACACGCTCGAGACCATGCCGGCCCACCACAGCGCCTTGCCCTCGGGAATCTCCTGGTTGATGGTACCGCCCGTAGGATTCTGAACTTCGTAGCCAGTGTCGATCTGCGAGAACGAGAAGTCGCGTGCCTTGGCCAGCGCATACTCAAACGGGCGCAGCGGGTGGTCCGAGACATAGATGCCCAGAACCTCCTTCTCCTGGCTCAGCTTAAGGTGGCGGTCCCACTCCTGGCCATCCGGATCGGGCACGCTCACCTCAAAGCCCGAGCCCTCAAC
>CABRZT010000047.1:0-13279 GCA_902475595.1 uncultured Collinsella sp.
AAATCCAAGGGTTATACCCTAAGAGCAAACCACCCCTTTTAGGGGTGGTTTTGATTGCGCTAGCGCTTCTTTGGGATCGACCTAAGGCGAGCGAACCATAGGGCTGCGGCACCCGAAGTCAGGAGCGCGGTGATGCAAGCGGCGATGGGAACTGATCCTGTTGCCGGTAGGTCTTGCGGTAGGGTGCAGCGTTGAATGACACGGTCCTCGTCATGTGACTCAAGTTTATCGCCGCCGCCGTTGCGGCAAAGATCGACGCGCGCGCTGTTGGTGAGTGCGGTTTGGGGCGTATAAGCCGACGTTGCCTGCATGTGCACGACTGCGCCCCGAGCGTCTGTGCCAAGGATTGCTTTGGCATCGTCAAGGTCGTCGTGCTCATCTTTGAGATCATCGCGGGTCCAAGAATCCGCATCGCTTCGAGTCGTAAAGTCGGCGGCTACCGCACCGTATTCAATTCGAATGCCCGTTACGACGGTATTGGATGCAAGGTCGAGATCTTCCGCCTCGAGCGTGGTGGATTCCGTGGTCGAGACATCCGCCTTCCAGAGGCGCCAGCCGTCGTAATCGACGAGGCGACGGTCCTCACCAAGGCTCTCTTTTACTTCGTCGGACTCAAGCCAAGGATTTTCGTGCCCATCGCCAAGTGTCGCGTTCGCCGGTTCATCGACGTCTGTCGAGTCCAACGGCGTCGTGCGATACCACACGTTGCACAGACCGTTGAGGTCGCCGATGGCGACGGGGGTTTCGATTGAGATGAATCTCGCCGTGCCGTCTTTGGCGCACTCAAGATCATCGGTAATCGTAAACTCATCAACCCAAGTAGCGGAATCGTTTCGAGCATCGATGGTATAGGAGAAAAGCCCATCACTATTGGTTTGCGTCGTGGCGCGGTTTTTACCATCGCCGTTAGCCAACAGGCCCTTTTCGATAGGTTGGACAAGTTCCTGACGTTTGTCGACCTGCCCCTTGATCTCGATGGGCGCATCCTTCATCGCGACGGATTGGACTTCTCCCGTATCTTTTATTTCAAACGTTATCTCCTCGGCAAGGTCATAGGTCCGCGGAGACATCATTTCGCGCAACGAGTAGGTGCCGGGTGCAAGATGTTCGACGCGGTGCGGCTTGTCGGATGAGGTCCAGGAGTCTATTTCGGTTTTATCGGGACCATATAAGGTGAGCTGTGCGCCTTCCACTTCCTGCTCACCGCTTGCATCGACCTTGGAGATATCAACCTTGGTGTAATCGTCGGATACGTTAAGCCGTGCTTCTACAACGGGTGTTTTCTGGTCGGCATAAGTAAGGTCGACAATATGGGATGTCCGATCGAGTAAGAAGCCTGCCGGCGCTTGAGTCTCGACAACCTCGTAGCGTGCGGTGCCAGATCCCAGCGGGAGGTCGTCCGCGCGTGCTTCTCCAGTTTCATCCGTCGTGACGGTAGCGACAGTCTCACCGTCGAGCGCGGCAATGCTACCGTCTGGGCGCACGATATCACCCGAGGCACGGATCTCAAAGACGGCGCCCGCGAGGCTGCTGCCGTCTACGGCATCGGTTTTAACGATCCTGATGTTTCCGGTTGCGGCGTGGTCATAATACGAGGCGATTGCAACGGGCGTTAGGTTCATGTCGGCGGGTATGTTTACCTCGATCTCCTTGCCGACAAGATAGGGCTCTTTGGCCGAGGTTTCGCGTACATAATAGGTGCCCGGCACGAGCGATTCGGGCAGTGTGACGGTCCCGGTCGCGTCAGTCGTAAAGGTGTCCATTACGTTATGTGCTGGATACCAGCAAGTTTGTGAGACAGGTTCGTGATTGCTGTCTAGGAGTTGGAAGGTGAATCCGGCTAGTGGAACAGAAGCGCTTGTTTGGGCATCGCGTTTTACAATCTGGAGATACGTCGACAGCGCGTGGTTGTCTACGATATATTGAAGCTCGGCGCCGTTGGAAATCTGATTGGCCCCGACGGTCCATTCCCCTGCACGTTTAAAACCCTCGGGGACGGTTTCCGGAACCTCGCGAATCGTGTAGCCGGCACGGTCGTATGGGACAGCTCCGTGGACACCGGCGGGTCGCTTGCCTGTGCCGAACCATGCTTCGGGCTGATCTTTGGTGGAGGCAAAGCCATAGATGTTTGTGGTCAGTGTGCCAACAACCTGCTGAGAACTGTTGCTGACAACCTCAAAGACAACACCACCCGCCGGTTGCTCCAGGCCGGATTGGTCGCTATTGCCGTAATCCTTGAATTTGGAAATCTCAAGGTCAAACGCAATGGGGATATCGGAAATGCGAGATTCGATCTCGACCACGCCTGAATCGCCGAGCTGGTCGGCTCCGACGGTATAGGTCCAGCTGTCGTTGGATGGCAGGTAGCCCTCGGGGGCTTTTGATTCGTAGATGGTAAAGGTTCCTAAGGGGACATCGGCGAGGGTGGCCCGACCGCTTTCGTCGGTCGTGAGGATTTGCGCCCATCCAGGGGTTGATTGTGACACACACGTGAACTCTGCTCCTGCGAGTGAAGAACCCACCTGGGGGCCGGCATTCGTCGCGGCATCGAGTTTTACGATATGCAGGTTGATGATGCCGGGCTGTTCATCAATGGCGACCTGTCCACCGTCATTCCCCGTGGTAAAGGCGATGCGATCACGACGGGGGACATAGCCGGCCGGCGCCTTCGTTTCAACTAGGTAGTATGCAGTGTTGGGCAGAAGAGTTGCTTGCGCCCGACCGTTGCTGTCCATCTGGATGGTGCCGACACGCGCGCCGCTGGCGCTCTCAAAAATATCGAATGTTGCCCCGTCAAACTGATAAGTATTGTTTCCGCTGGTAATGGCAGCGTTTGCAGACTGCTTTTGGAAGGAAACAGAGACCGCCGGCAGTACATAGAGCATGTCTTGACGTCTGCTGCCGCCCGATACGGTTCCTAGATAGCGCCGCGCGCGGTGCGGTGCGGCTTTGATGCTTCCTGATTTTGCGCTGTCGTGGAGCCACCGCGCCGCCGCCACGACTTCATTGTCAGCGGTAAAGTGCCCACTCTTGGTTTTGCCCTGAGCGGTCGTGTAGGAGTAGGTACCGTCGACATGGGTAGTGCCGTTGAGCATCCATACGGCAAGCTGGGTTGCGGCGCGGGCGCGATCGGGTGAAAGATGGTAACCGCCAAACGACGTGGCGGTAGGATATCCGTGACAAACGATTGCCGCGAACTCGTCGTCGAGCCACACCCAGCCTTGATCAAAGTTGAGCCATGGGCCGCCCGGCTTGGTGGGGCCGGGGCGCTCCTGGTTCATGCAGTAGGCAATCGAGGCGTCTTGAGCTTCATACTTGCCGATGAAGAAGGGCCCACAATCATCACTAATAGTGCGGAAGCCGAGCTGGTCGTAGCCATCGACGGCAAATGCGGCTCCCGGTGCCAGGCAGCCGAAAAGCAGGAAGAGGAGCAGGAGCAGCGGACCTGTTGCGATTGCGCTGTGGACAGAGTGCGTGGGTGCGTTGGACATGGCTGCTCCTTATCCCTCGTGCGCCGCATGGGGAGGTTGCGACGCGTAGGATGAGGCTACCCCCGAGGTTCATGCGGGTAAGTACCAAAGGCTGACCAAAAGCTTGCCCAATTCCTGACAAATTGAGCTCAAATATAACAATCAAGCAAAAGTGCAGGTAGAAGATAGGGAGAACAGGAGGTCAAAGGTCCTCATCTCCACAATTGACGCGATTTTCAAACGAATCTCCATAGCTAAAACAAGCATCGCCACCCTTGTATCGAACAAGACAACCGCGTTATACTAGCCAACACACAAGCGGGCATCGCCAAGTGGTAAGGCATCAGCTTCCCAAGCTGACACTCGCGGGTTCGAGTCCCGTTGCCCGCTCCAGCTAGAAGCACAAGCACGGCATCATTACGGTGCCGTGCTTTTTTCAATAAAGCGCCGGGACTCGAACCCGACAGGGTGCGAGCGTAAAGCAAACGCGAAGCGTTTGTAGCGAGCAGGCGAAGGCGCCGACAGGCGCCTGAAGCCGGTGCGGATTTGCGAAGCAAATACGCGGATGTCCCGTTGCCCGCTCCATCGAGTGCGGGAGACATGGGGACGGCCAATTCAACAAAGTCTTCCCCCGCGGCTTCGTGAGGCTGAGGGGCTCGCCTGAAGCCGGTGCGGATTTGCGAAGCAAATGCGCGGATGTCCTCATGGCCGCTCTTGCGGCAAAATGTTAGGTTAATGCCTGCTGCCCATACTTGCACCTGCGCACGGTACAATGGTTGGGTTACGACCAACGTGCCAATAACCAAAAAGGAGCCGCTATGATCGATCGCTATACCCGCCCGGAGATGGGACACATCTTCTCCCTCGAGAACAAGTACGCCATTTGGCAGGAGATCGAGGTTCTGGCCTGCGAGGCCCAGGCGGAGCTCGGCAAGATCGGTATTTCCAAAGACGAGGCCCAGTGGATCCGCGACCATGCCAACTTTGAGAAGGCGAAGGTCGATGAGATCGAGGAAGTCACGCGCCACGACGTCATTGCCTTCCTGACCAACATGAAGGAATACATCGATGCCGATGTTCCCGAGGGCGACCCCAAGCCCAGCCGCTGGGTTCACTATGGCATGACCAGCTCCGATCTGGGCGACACGGCCCTGTGCTACCAGCTCACCCAGGCCTGCGACCTGATCATCGAGGACGTCAAGAAGCTCGGCGAGATTTGCAAGCGTCGCGCCTTTGAGGAGCGCAACACGCTCTGTGCCGGCCGCACTCATGGCATCCACGCCGAGCCGATGACCTTTGGCATGAAGTTTGGCTCTTGGGCCTGGGAGCTCAAGCGCGATCTGGATCGTCTTGAGGACGCTCGCAAGAATGTTGCCTTCGGTGCCATCTCCGGTGCCGTTGGCACCTACAGCTCCATCGAGCCGTTCGTCGAGGAGTACGTCTGCGAGCACCTGGGCCTGGTTCACGACCCGCTGTCCACGCAAGTTATCAGCCGCGACCATCACGCCTATCTCGCCGGCGTTCTCGCCACCACCGCGGCCACCTGCGAGCGTATCGCTACCGAGGTCCGCAACCTGCAGAAGACTGATACGCTCGAGGCCGAGGAGCCGTTCCGTAAGGGCCAAAAGGGCAGCTCCGCCATGCCGCACAAGCGCAACCCCATCACCATGGAGAAAGTCTGCGGCCTGTCGCGCGTCGTGAAGGCCAACGCGCAGGTTGCCTTCGACAACGTCGCCCTGTGGCACGAGCGTGACATTTCGCACTCCTCTGCCGAGCGCGTCGCCCAGGCCGATAGCTTCATCGCGCTCGACCACATGTTCCAGTGCCTCATCCGCGTTATCGACGGCCTGCAGCTGTACCCTGCCCGCATGATGGCCAACCTCAATAAGACCCGCGGCCTCATCTTCTCCTCCAAGGTCCTACTGGCCCTCGTCGATACGGGCATCACCCGCGAGGATGCTTATGCCATCGTGCAGGAAAATGCTATGGCCACTTGGCACGAGGTGCAGGATTGCGTCTCCGGCCCCACCTTTAAGGAGCGTCTCGAGGCCGATCCGCGCTGCACCGTCAGCCAGGAGAAGCTCGACGAGATCTTTGATCCGTGGGACTTCCTCACTCGTATCGACACAGTCTTTGATCGTCTGGAGCAGCTGAGCTTCGAGTAGGTTCGGGCATAACGTTAGCTTTTTAGGGCGCTTTGCTGGTAATGTGTGTTGCCGGCAAAGCGCCTCGTTGCATTTAGGGAAAGACGGGGATAATAGTCGTCTCGAATAACATTCTGAGAGGGGATCGCATGATTTCGTTTGATTACAAGCCTCAGGGCGTGTGTGCTCGCAATATTCACCTTGACCTTTCCGATGACGGCAACAAGGTGATGGGCGTTGAGTTTACCGGCGGCTGCGACGGCAATCTCAAGGCTATCTCCAAGCTGGTCGAGGGCGCTCCTGCCGATCGCGTAATCGAGGTTCTCGCCGGTAATACCTGCGGTATGAAAAAGACCTCCTGCGCCGACCAGCTTACACGCGCTATCGAGGCCGCTCGCACCGAGATCGCCTAATGGGTATCGCCGATCACATCAAGAACGGAATATCGCGTCGCGGCTTTGTACTCGGTGGGGCTGCCGCGGGCGCTGCCACGGTGCTTGCCGGATGCTCGAAAAAAACGGGCACCAGCGATGATGCCGCCGGCGAGCCGCAGGTTATCAAGGATGATTCCAAAATCATCTCGATTACGGATGAGTACGAGGCAGTCGACATCGATCTTGAGCCGGCGGCGTCATGGACGCTGCCTCTGGGTACGCTGCTGTACTACTGCGACGGCGATTACGCCGCGGCGATGATGGCGCCCGCATCGGCACTGCACGCCAACACACTCGGTGTGCTCAACCTGGGCGATGGCTCGCTTACCACATTAATCGAGGATCCTATCGAGGGCACGGGATATGCATTCTACGATGTCCGTGCCGGCGACAGCGTATTCGCGTGGGTTGAGATGAACTTTGCCAATTCATCGTGGAAGCTCTACGGTCAAAATCTGTCGGGCGCTTCGCTCTCTGGCGACGTGGTTGAGCTCGATCGAGGTGGCAAGGACTATGATCCGCCGCTGTTTACGGCGTTCGGGTCATCAGTCATCTGGTATAAAATGCCCTCGGCAGGTGGCAATAAAACGAGTAGCGATTCGTTTTGCTATCGTCGCTCGCTTGATGAATCCAAGGCCGAGACAATTTGGAAATCGACGGGCCGCTTTGCATCGGCCCCGCGCGCGAGCGACGGCATTTTGACCATCTCGCCGCGTGTCCGCAACGACGAGGGCGTCTACTACGGCATAACGGCAATCGATCTGACCGACGGCAACAACACCAAGCGTGCCCAGTTGGTCCTTCCTTCGTCAGTTTCGCCTTTCGAGGCCGTATATATGGGCGATACCTTCGTGTTTTCTATCGAGGCGGCCTATAGTGGCGTGGGCAGCCTGGGCAATATGGGCACGTATATCGGTAATGAGGGAGGGCCGTACCTCTTCCTGTCACGCGAGCCGCTCGCATGTGCGGCTGGCAAGAAGAATAAATACCTTGTTAAGGTACAGGCGTCGCATTTCCTGATCGACACCTCTGCCAAGACCTATGGCTCGCTGCTGTCGCCCGACCGCGCTTTGGAGTATGGCGATTATCCAGCAACGGCGGGAAAATCGGACTCATTCCTTACGTACGCCACGGTGCGCAACAGCCAGGGTATACCAGAGACGGTCACTGCACGCCTATTCTCTCTTTAAGCTTAGAGGGGTTAAAAAGGCGCCAACAGGGGAATAAACGCGTTGTAATTGTGAGTACCGCCCGCCGAGCTGCCGCGTCATAGCGGCATCTGGCGGGCTCAGGTGCGTTAAAATGGGCTTGTTCTTAGCTAATTGAGACAGGGGGGCCGTGTTATGGCTTCAGATGCAAAAAAGATTCTGCTGGTCGAGGATGAGAAGGCAATCCGTGACGCCGTCGCTGCCTATCTCGAGCGCGAAGGCTACTGGGTTGTGGGCGTCGGCGACGGCCAGTCCGCGATCGAGGAGTTCGAGAAGCATCAGTTCGACCTGGTCGTGCTCGACCTTATGCTCCCCAAGATCCCCGGCGAGCGCGTTTGCCGCACCATTCGCGATACCTCGGATGTCCCCATCATCATGCTGACGGCTAAGGGCGAGATTGAGGACCGTATTATCGGTCTTGAGCTCGGCGCCGACGACTATCTGATTAAGCCGTTCTCGCCGCGCGAGCTCGTCGCCCGCGTTCGCGCTCTGTTCCGCCGTGCCCATCAGGCCGACGAGCCCGCCGTCGAGGTACTCGACTTCGGCGATCTGGTCATCGATATCTCGGGCCACAAGATCTTGGTCGAGGGCAAGGAAGTCGATCTGACGGCTTCCGAGTTCAAGCTGCTCACCACGCTTGCCCGCCATCCCGGCCGTGTGTATAACCGCATGGAGCTGGTCGAGAAAGTGCTCGGGTATGACTTTGAGGGCTATGAGCGCACCATCGATAGCCACGTGAAGAATCTTCGCGCCAAGCTGGGCGATGATCCCAAGAAGCCCAAGTGGCTCTACACCGTCCATGGTGTCGGCTATCGCTTCGAGGCTCCGGCCAAGACCGATAAGTCGGACGAGAAATAGGGAAATCACATATGACACCTGCGCGCTTTGAAATCGGACAAAAGCACAAGCAGGAGAGCGAGGCGGGTTCCAAGGCTAGTTGGAACACGCCTCGTTCCGATTCACGGCCAACGATGAGCTATCCCTCGCGCATGGCACTTGCTTTTGCTCTGACATCGCTCATGACGGTATTGGTGCTGGTGGGCGTTGTCTCTGTTGTGTGGGGTACGGTCTTTTCGGATTACACACGCTCCAATATCGTCGAAATCGCAAATTCCGCTGCCGAGAAGTTGGCAACCTCATATGAGGAAAACGGCTCTTGGACCGCGGGAGAACTGCGCACGGTCGCAACGTCGAGTTTGGTTTCCGACGATCTGGGCATGCAGGTCGTCAATAAAAAGGGCGTGATCGTTTATGACGATTCCTGGCCCTCGGCAAGCGCCACCGCCGATGTACGCGAAAACCAGGCTACGACCGACGACACGAGCGGCAAGAGGGCATCGCATAGCCCGGTCTCGTCTGCTCCAACCGACTCCGATAGCGTTGCTAACGTCGAGATTGTAACGTCTTCTGGCGAGCATGTCGGACAGGTAAAGCTGTGGGCCATCGGCTCCGACGCTCTGCTCACCAAGGCGGACTCTGCGTTTAGGGAGAAGACCTTTAACGCCATGGCCCTCGCCGCGGTTGTTGCAATCTGCATTTCGGTCGTTATCGGATCGCTCGTGTCGCGCATGCTCACCAAGCCGATTCATCGCATCACCAGTACCGCAAAGCAAATCCGTGACGGCGACCTGTCGGCTCGCACGGGACTGCGCGGTGATGACGAGATCGATCAGCTGGGTGAGACCTTCGATGAGATGGCCACTTCGCTCGAGAAGGATATGAAACACGAGAAGCGCCTGACCTCAGACGTTGCACATGAGCTTCGCACGCCGCTTATGGCCATGCTCGCAACGGTCGAGGCCATGCAGGATGGCGTGTATCCCACCGACGATGAGCATTTGGAGACCGTTGCTTCCGAGACGCGCCGCCTGGCTCGTCTGGTGCAGCAGATGCTCGACCTGTCGCGCATGGAAAACAGCACGGCTCCGCTCAACCTTGAGCCGGTGGACATGGTTCCTTTCGTGCGTTCCATCGTTAATGCCCAGGAGCGCCTGTTTGTCGACCGCGATCTGCGCCTGCGTTTTGCGGACGAGACCCAGGGTCACGACGATGTCGTCGAGGCCGATCCCGACATGATCACGCAATGTGTTATCAACCTCATGAGCAACGCCATGCGCTACACCCCCGAGGGCGGTTGGGTCGTGGTGTCGGTGCTCAGTGACCGCAAGCACGTCAGCATTGCCGTTTCTGATACCGGCATCGGTATTGCCAAGGACGATCTGTCGCGCATCTTCGGGCGGTTTTGGCGCGCCGATGCCAGCCGCGCCCGCGAAGCTGGCGGCCTGGGCGTTGGCCTCGCCGTGACCAAGCAGATCGTCGAGCGTCACCATGGCTACATATCCGTGGAGTCGGAGCTTGGAAAGGGTACGACTTTTACAATTCATCTGCCCCGCGAGCACACGGCAGACGCGGCATCTACTACAATGGAGCACTAGCTTTTCGCTATTCGGTGAAGGAGGGGCCGCGTCCCTGCCGCTCCGAGTTTGCGAAAACATGCGGGAAAGAACCCGCATTTCTGTCGTATTTAGGTAAGGAGTGACTCACGTGACAACGATGGAGCGTCGTCCGGATTCCCGTGGCAAGGTTCGTGATATTTACGATGCCGGTGAAAACCTGCTGATGGTCGCCACCGACCGCATTTCTGCGTTCGACTTCATTCTTCCCGACGAGATTCCGTTTAAGGGAGAGGTACTCAATCGCATCTCGGCATTCTGGTTCGATAAGTTTGCCGACATCGTCCCCAACCATCTCGTTTCCATCGAACCGGCGGATTTCCCCGAGGAGTTTGCTGAGTATCGTGACTACCTCGCTGGCCGCGCCATGCTGGTTAAGAAGGCCCAGACGATTCCTATCGAGTGCATCGTCCGCGGCTATCTGACCGGTTCGGGCAAGAAGACCTACGACGAGAACGGCACCGTCTGCGGCATCCAGCTGCCTGAGGGCCTGACCGAGGCTTCCAAGCTTCCTGAGCCGCTGTTCACGCCGTCCACGAAGGCCGAGATCGGTGACCACGACGAGAACATCTCGTTCGAGCGTTGCTGCGAGATCGTGGGCGAGGACATCGCCACGCAGATTCGTGACCTTTCCCTCAAGATCTACAAGGCTGCCGCCGAGTACGCCGCGACCCGTGGCATCATCATTGCCGACACCAAGTTCGAGTTTGGTGTTATTGATGGCAAGGTCACGCTGATCGACGAGTGTCTCACGCCCGACTCCAGCCGTTTCTGGCCTGCTGCCAGCTACGAGGAGGGCAAGATCCAGCCTAGCTACGACAAGCAATTCGTCCGCAATTGGCTCAAGGCCAACTGGGATATGACGGGGGAGACCCCGCACCTGCCCGCCGAGGTCATCGATGGCACGTCCGAGCGCTATCGCGAGGCCTTCCAGATCATCACGGGCTCCCAGTTCACAAGCATGAAGGAGAACGCATAAGTGAGTACCCGTAGCGCCACGAACAAGCGCACGCAATCCCACGAAGTTACCGGGGTTGCGCGCAAGTCTGCCGCATCTGCTAAGCCCGCCCGCCAAGCAGCGAGCTCCGTTCGCGTCGTGCCGGCTTCGTCTAAGGCACGCCGCAAAGAGCTCGAGAAGGGCGAGAACCTCGAGGGCCTCTCTAAAGAGGAGAAGCGCGCCCGCAAGGCTAAGCAGCGCGCCAAGGAGGACCGCATCTATACGGTGTCGAATATCCTCCTCAAGCAGGACGAGGACTACACCAAGCGCCGTCGCATCTGGTGGATTGTGCTCGCCATTGGCATGGTGCTCGTCGTGGCAATTTGGGCCTCGCTGTACTTCGCTCCCGCTGGCATGGTGTCCAGCCCTGTCCAGATGGTCGGCATTGTTTTGTCCTACGTCATCATTTTGGGCGACTTTATCTATGACTTCGCTCGTATTCGTCCCTTGCGCAACATGTACCGCGCGCAGGCCGAGGGCATGTCCGAGAACAAGCTCAACGCTCTTATTGAGCGCGCGGCTGCCGAGGAGGACAAGAAGGACTCCAAGAAGAAGTAGCGTTTGCATACATACTTATCGCTAAGATATAAGGCGCGTCGTTTTTGCGGCGCGCCTTTTTACTGTTCTATAGATAGATGGAGTGGCACATGATTCGAGCTGCCCTGACGGTCGAAGAGGCTCTGGAGGGCATGAAGGCCCTGGAGCCCAAGATTAAAAACTACGCGCGCCTGGTCGTCCGCAAGGGCGTAAACGTCAAGCCCGGCCAGGAGGTCGTCGTTCAGTCTCCGGTCGAGTGCGCGCCGTTTGCGCGCGTGGTGGTCGCGGAGGCCTATGCTGCCGGCGCCGGCCACGTGACGGTCATTTGGGCCGATGATGCCGTGACGAGGCTCACGTACGAGCATGTCGAGAAAAGCTATTTTGAGCAGACGCCCGAGTGGAAGCGCATGCAGCTGGATTCCTTGGCCCAGGATGGTGCCTGCTTTGTCTTTATCGAGGGTGCGGACCCCGCCGCCCTTAAGGGCATCGATCCCGCTAAGCCCGCTGCAGCTTCTAAGGCAAAGAACACGCAGTGCAAAGTTTTCCGCCGTGGACTGGATTACAACATCAATCCGTGGTGCATCGCCGGCGCTCCGGTCGTGGCTTGGGCGCGCGAGGTGTTCCCGGGAGACGCCGATGAGGTTGCAATCTATAAGCTGTGGAATGCGATTCTGCACACCGCTCGCGCCGATGGCCAGGACCCAGAGAGCGACTGGGAGCTCCACGACGCCGCATTCGAAAAGAACCTGCGTTTCCTGAACGACAATCGTTTCGACTACCTGCATTACACCGCGGCAAATGGAACCGATCTGACGATTGGCATGACGAAAGGTCACGAGTGGGCCGGCGGCAAGGGCAAGACGCCCGATGGGCACCCTTTCTTCCCCAACATTCCCACCGAGGAAGTCTTCACTTCGCCCGATCGCATGCGCGCCGACGGTATCGTGTACTCGGCCATGCCGCTCATCCACCACGGCAATAAAGTCGACGATTTTTGGATTAAGTTCGAGGGCGGCCGCGTGGTGGACTACGACGCCCGCGTGGGCAAGGCAACGCTCGCAAGTATCATCGATACTGACGAGGGCGCTGCTCACCTGGGAGAGGTCGCGCTCATTTCCAAGAACACGCCGATCCGCGAAAGTGGTGTTCTGTTCTACGATACGCTCTATGACGAGAACGCTAGCTGCCATCTCGCGCTAGGTGTCGGTTTCCCCGAATGCATCGAGGGTGGGTACGACATGTCCAAGGAAGAGCTCCTGGAGCATGGCGTTAACGTCTCGAGCACGCACGTCGATTTTATGATTGGCACGGACGACATCGATATTACGGGAATTACGCCTGATGGACGTGAAGTTGTGATTTTCCAGAACGGCCAATGGAGTTGGGAATAGTCCCAGACCGTGGTACAATGCCACCCGCGGGCCGTTAGCTCAGCTGGCAGAGCAGGGGACTTTTAATCCCAAGGTCCAGGGTTCGAACCCCTGACGGCCCACCCAAAGATTGTTGAGACGGTCAACTTCGGTTGGCCGTCTTTTTTGTCGCCCTTTCATGGGTTCGAACCCGTCGGGGCGCGGAGCTGAGTAAACGCGTGAGCGTTTGCCAGCGCAGCGCGCAAGGCGCGAAAGCGCCGCAGCGGCCGCCTGCGAAGCAGGCTGAACCCCTGACGGCCCACCCAAAGATTGTTGAGACGGTCAACTCCGGTTGGTCGCTTTTTTGTTGCCGGTGCACGGGTTCGAACCCGTATCTAGCTATATATAAGAACGCTTGGCGAACAAAACCCGCCTTTTACCGATGGGAAACAAATAACTGATGCCTTTGGAGTAAAGTAGCGCTCCAGAGATGACCGATGTCTCAATACACATAAAACAGCTGGTCATCGCCAATATCAGAAGCCAATGCTTCAGTTTTAACCTCAGTGATGCGACTGAGGGACCTATTCATTTGTGAACAAAATATGGAGTGCGCGATTCCCGCCCGCGGGGCCCCTCCGGTCTGGCAATATATCTCCTTGCCGCGCGGCCCGGTGGAACCGGGAA
>CABRZT010000048.1:0-13011 GCA_902475595.1 uncultured Collinsella sp.
CGTCAACAAGCTGCGCGTCTGGGCTGCCGAGCCGGTCGAGGAGCACTTTGACCTTGAGGCCTTCAACCGCGGCGACTACGCCCTGGCCGACGCCGAGCGCGCCGAGGCCGAGGCCATCAGCGCCATCCTCTACCCCAACGACGCCGGCGAGCACGGCCGTCTGCTGCGCCTGAAGCAGGAGTACCTGTTTGTCTCGGCCGGCATCTACAGCCTGCTCGACACCTTTGAGAAGGAGCACGGCGCGAACTGGGAGCTGCTGCCGCAGTTTGTGGCCATCCACACCAACGACACGCACCCCGCCATGTGCGGCCCCGAGCTCATGCGCATCCTCATCGACGAGAAGAAGCTCGAGTGGGATGACGCCTGGAACATCGTGACGCAGGTCGTGAGCTACACCAACCACACCATCCTGCCCGAGGCTCTGGAGAAGTGGCCCATCGGCACGTTCTCCAAGCTCCTCCCCCGCGTGTACCAGATCATCGACGAGATCAGCCGTCGTTGGCACGAGTCGTTCGACACCACGCAGGAGGGCTGGCAGGAGCGTCTGCGTCAGACCGCCATCCTGTGGGACGGCGAGATTCGCATGGCCAACCTCTCCGTAATCTGCAGCCACAGTGTTAACGGCGTGGCCAAGATCCACTCCGACATCATCAAGAACATCGTTCTCAAGGACTTCTATGCCCTGACGCCCGAGAAGTTCAACAACAAGACCAACGGCATCTCGCACCGTCGCTTCTTTGCCGAGGCCAACCCCACCTATGCCAAGCTCGTGACCGAGGCCATTGGCGATGGCTGGCTGAAGGACGCCTTTGAGCTTGAGAAGCTCAAGGAGTTTAAGGACGACACCGAGTTCCTGAAGGCCGTGGGTGCCTCCAAGCGCGCCAACAAGGAGCGTCTGGCCGCCTACGTTAAGGCCGAGACCGGTTTGGTCATCGACCCCAACACCGTCTTCGACGTTCAGGTTAAGCGCTTCCATGCCTACAAGCGCCAGCTCATGAACATCATGAAGGTGATGGACATCTACAACCGTCGCATCGCCGATCCCAACTTCCACGTGACGCCGACGACCTTCATCTTTAGCGGCAAGGCGGCCTCGAGCTACACCTTTGCCAAGGAGACCATCCGCCTCATTAACTCCGTGGCCGATGTCATCAACAACGACCCGCGCGTCAACGAGGTCATGAAGGTCTGCTTTATCCCCAACTTCCGCGTAAGCAACGCCCAGCTCATCTACCCCGCCGCCGAGATCTCGGAGCAGATTTCCACGGCCGGCAAGGAGGCCTCGGGCACGTCCAACATGAAGCTCATGATGAACGGCGCCATTACGCTGGGCACCCTCGACGGCGCCAATATCGAGATCGCCGACCTGGCCGGACGCGAGAACGAGGCCATCTTTGGCCTGACCGCTCCCGAGGTCGAGCAGCTCTGGGCATCCAACAGCTACTTTGCGTGGGATACCCTCAACAGCGACCGCGAGCGCCTGGGCCGCGTGATGGACGAGCTCAAGGACAACACCTTTGCGGGTCTTTCGGGCAACTTCGAGAGCATCTACAACGAGCTCATGAACAACAACGACCCTGACCTGGTCATGGCCGATTTCCGCAGCTACGTCGACGCCTGGGAGAAACTCACGAACAGCTATGGCGACCAGGAAACCTGGAACCGCAAGGCGCTGCTCAACACCGCCTCCTCGGGCTGGTTCTCGAGCGACCGCACCATTCGCGAGTACCGCGACGAGATCTGGCACGCGTAAAGGCGCGCGAGCTCCCTTTGCCACACGGCATTACTCGGTGGGCGCGACCAGGCGCCGTGCCCACCGCTAATGGGTTAGAAACATCGATGACAGAAGGAGAAATCGATGAGTAAGAAAGAATGCATCGCGATGCTCCTCGCAGGAGGACAGGGCAGCCGATTGGGGGCACTCACCCAAAAGATCGCCAAGCCGGCGGTTAGCTTTGGTGGCAAGTTCCGCATTATCGACTTCTCGCTCTCCAACTGCTCCAACTCGGGCATCGACACGGTGGGCGTTCTGACGCAGTATCGCCCCTACCTGCTGCATGCCTATGTGGGTTCCGGCGAGGCGTGGGATCTGGACAGCCGCGATGGCGGCGTGTCGATCCTGCCGCCGTACGAGACGCAGACCGGTGGCGCCTGGTATGCGGGCACGGCCGACGCCATTACGCAGAACCTCGACTACATCAAGGCCAACGACCCCAAGTACGTCCTGATTCTTTCGGGCGATCACCTGTATCGCATGGATTACCGCAAGATGCTCAAGACGCACATTGAGAACAACGCCGACCTCACGGTGAGCGTTATGCCCGTGCCTTGGGAGGAGGCCAGCCGCTTTGGCATCCTGACCACCGACCCCGAGGACGGCCGCATCACCAAGTTCACCGAGAAGCCCGATAAGCCCGATTCGAACCTCGCTTCCATGGGCATCTACATTTTCTCGGCCGACGTGCTGATCGAGGCGCTCGAGGAGGACGCTCTGGACCAGCGCTCGAGCCACGACTTTGGCAAGGACATCATCCCCAAGCTGCTCGGCGAGAACAAGCGGCTGTACAGCTACGAGTTCCACGGCTTTTGGAAGGACGTTGGCACCATCGCCAGCTTCCACGAGACCTCGATGGACCTGCTGGGCAACAACCCCGAGTTCGATCTGTTCGACAAGCACTTCCCCATCATGTCCAACATCACCACGCGACCGCCGCACTACATTGGCCCGGATGGTCGCCTGGACGACTGCCTGGTCTCCAACGGCTGCAAGATCTACGGCACCGCTCGCCACTCGATCCTTTCGACCGATGTCATCATCGAGGAGCGCGCCGTGGTCGAGGACTCCGTGCTGCTGCCGGGTGCGCACGTTAAGAGCGGCGCGCACATCTGCCGCGC
Source organism: uncultured Collinsella sp. (assembly GCA_902475595.1). Classification (GTDB taxonomy): domain Bacteria; phylum Actinomycetota; class Coriobacteriia; order Coriobacteriales; family Coriobacteriaceae; genus Collinsella. The sequence continues at coordinate 2,896 of CABRZT010000048.1, forward strand.
TATTTTGGGCGAGAACTCCACGGTCGAAGAGGGCGTGAAGCTCGGCTCTGTCGATACCACCAAGGATACGGCCGTCGTTGGAAATGACGTCGTTATCGGGAAGGGGGAATGATCCGATGATCAATCGCAAGGCCATCGGTTATATCACCGCTAACTACTCTTCGACCTACGGCAGCGTGCTGCTCAAGGATCGCCCTATCGCGTCCGTCCCGTTTTTGGGCCGCTACCGCCTGATCGACTTCCCGCTGTCCAACATGATGAATGCCGGCATCAAGACCGTCGGCGTCGTCATGCCGGGCAACTATCGCTCGCTGATTGACCACGTGGGCTCGGGCAAGGACTGGGGCCTGGACCGCAAAAAGGGCGGCCTGTTCATGGTGCCCGGTAATGCGTATGGCACCACCAAGGGCGGCATGCGCTTCTTGCTGCGCGACATCATCTCCAACAAGACGCTGTTCCAGCGCTCGGACAAGCCCTATGTCGTGATGATGGGCACCAACATCATCTTTAACATGGACCTCAACACCATCATCGACGCGCACGAGAACTCCGGCGCCCAGATGACCGTGGTGTACTGCAAGGCCACGCGCAACGTCGATGACGAGACCAAGCTGCAGATCAACGAGAACGGCCGTCTGACGGGCGTGAGCGCCGGCGTCGTGTACGGCGACAACGCCTCTATGGACTGCTGCATCGTCAACCGCGAGACGCTACTCGAGATCATTGACCACTACCAGGCCGCCGACTATCTGGACCTGCTCGAGGCACTCCAGGGCGACTTTGGCAACATCGACGTGTGCAGCTACGAGTACAAGGGCGAGGTCGTGGGCGTGTTTAGCGAGAAGTCGCTGTATCGCCGCAGCATGGACCTGCTCGACCAGACCGTGGCCGACCAGCTCTTTGACCCCGAGCGCCCGATCCTGACCAAGGCCCACGACGTGCCGCCTTCGCGCTACGCGACCGGCAGCCACGCGTGCAACTCGATCATCTCGGCCGGCTGCATCATCAAGGGCACCGTGCGCAACTCGATCCTGTCGCGCGGCGTCGTGGTCGAGGAAGGCGCCTCGGTGACGAACTCGATCATCAACCAGAGCTGCGTCATCAAGAGCGGCGCCCGCGTTGAGAATGCCATCCTGGACAAGAACAACGTGGTTCCCACCAACACCGAGCTTCGCGGCACGCCCGAGAACATCCTGGTGCTGGGAAAGGCCCCGTTAACTTCTGATATCACCAACGCGAGCTAGCTTTGGCACCGCAACATCGCTCGTGACACGTAGAATAGCCGCCCGGTTTGCGCCAGGCGGCTATTCTCGAATTGCAACAGGGAGACAATATGGCTGATTCCAGCAAAAAAATGCAGATCGTGTTTGCCTCGGCCGAGTGCGCGCCGTTTGTTAAGACCGGTGGCCTGGGCGACGTGGCGGGCTCGCTGCCTGCGGCGCTTGTGCGCGCCGGCGCCGAAGTTATCGTGATGGTGCCCAAGTACGCCACCATCAAGGACGAGTACAAGGCGCAGATGGAGCACTTCTCCGACTTTTACGTGAGCCTGGGCTGGCGCAACGAGTACTGCGGGCTGGAAAAGCTCGAGCACGACGGCGTCACCTATATGTTCATCGACAACGAGCGCTACTTTGCGCGCGACTATCCGTACGGCTTCTTTGACGACGGCGAGCGTTTTGCGTTCTTCTCCAAGGCCATCACCGAGAGCCTGCAGCACCTGCCGGCCGGCTTTGAGTGCGACATCCTGCACTGCAACGACTGGCAGACGGCGCTGGCGCCCGTGTTTTTGCGCGAGTTCTACCAGGGCCTGCCGCTGTACGACCGCGTCAAGACCGTGTTCTCGATCCACAATGTGGCGTTCCAGGGCCAGTTTAGCGACACCGTGATGGAGGACATCCTGGGTGTGGCGCATATTCCGGCGGCTGCCTCGCAGCTGCGTTGCGACGCCTGCAGCATCAACTACATGCTGGGCGCCCTGCGCTATGCCGATGCTATCACCACGGTGAGCCCCACCTATGCCAACGAGATCCAGACGCCCGAATTTGGCGAGGGCCTGGACGGCGTTCTGCGCGAGCGTTCGTACGCGCTGCAGGGCATTTTGAATGGCATCGACGTCGCGGGCTTTGATCCAGCAACTGACAAGCGCATTGCCGCCAACTACACCGTGGAGGACCGCTCCGGCAAGGCCGTGTGCAAGGCCAAGCTGCAGGAAGAGCTGGGGCTCGAGGTTCGCGACGACCGTCCGCTTATGGTGATGGTCACGCGCCTGACGCGCCAAAAGGGCATGGACCTGGTAATGTACGCGCTCGACCGCATTCTGGCCGGCGGCGTGCAGGTTGCCGTGCTGGGCACCGGCGACCGCGACTACGAGGACGGACTGCGCTATTTCCAGGACAAGTACCCCGGCACCATGGCCGCACGCATCGAGTTTGATCCGGCGCTGTCGCAGCGCATGTATGCTGCCGCCGACATGTTCCTGATGCCTTCGAAGTTTGAGCCCTGCGGCCTGTCGCAGATCATTGCCATGCGCTACGGCACCCTGCCCATCGTGCGCGAGACCGGTGGCCTGAAGGACACCGTGATCCCGTACAACGAGTTTACCGGCGAGGGTACGGGCTTCTCGTTTAGCAACTTTAACGGCGACGAGATGGGCGATGCGGTATTCCGCGCGGCGCGTCTGTTCTGGGATAACCGTGACGCCTGGAACCAGCTGGTCACGCAGGCCATGAGCCAGGACTTTAGCTGGACACGCTCGGCCGATAAGTATCTGGATCTGTACTTCTTTATGCATCCGGAGATTGAGAGGCCGGCAGCTGTTGTCGACGAGCCTGAGGCTGTTGCAGAGCCGGTGGCCGCAGAGGAGCCCAAGGTCGAGGAGAAGCCGGTTGAGGCTGAGCCCGCAAAGGCCAAGCCTGAGGGGAAGGCTGAGGTTGTTCCTGAGGCAGAGGCCGAGGTCAAGCCCGCTGCAAAGCCCGCAGCTAAGAAGACTACGACCCGCAAGACGACCGCCAAGAAGGTTACGACGGCCAAGGCTGCTGCCACCAAGACCGCCGCAGCAAAGACGACTGCTGCCAAGGCAACGACCACGCGCAAGCGCACGACCGCCTCTGCCAAGAAGGCGACCGCAACCGCCAAGAAGGCAACGGCAGCCAAGAAGACCACGGCGACGAAGTCGACGACCACGAAGACCGCCACGACCAAGGCAGCCGCAAAGCCAGCCGCCAAAGTCGAGGAGACGCTCGCCGAGTCCAAAGCGGAGGCAACCGTCGAGGCCAAGCCCGCCGCCAAGACCACCACGCGAAAGCGCACGACGACGGCCAAGAAGACCACGGCAAAGGCCACAACTCCCAAGGCAGAAACTAAGCCCGCTACCGCCAAAGAGGAGCCCAAGGCCGAGGTAAAGGCCAAGCCCGAGCCCGCCAAGGAGACTCCGGTCTCCCCCGCTGCTCCGGCCGAGGAAAAGGCTCCGACCAAGAAGACATCCGTCCGCAAGGCAACGGCCACCCGCAAACGCCGCTAGCCCACAGACGATCCAAAACCTAATCAAACCCTAAGTAAGGGGCGCTCCAACCGGGCGCCCCTTCTCTGTAGATAGTTGGTAAAACGATTTTCTAGGACAACCGTTCGCCGATGGTAAACGGATGTTGTTTATACAGCCTGTGTACAACAGATATACTTACATCCTGTGCGTAAAGCCCGTGGCCGGCAGGCCATGATTCTATTGAACTGGACCGTACTATGAGATTGATACACAACAGCCGTCTGCCGCAGTTTCGCACTCCGTTTGGCGCTGTGACCACAGGAACTACCCTTTCGCTCTCCGTGATTCTGGAGGATGCCGATCCCGTGCAGGCGACGCTTACGCTGCGCACCTGGGTCGATGAGATCGGTGAGTCTCGATATCCCATGACGCACGAGGGCGACGGCATATTTACCGTTGAGCTTGAGTGCACCGAGCCCTGTCTTATCTGGTACAGCTTTATCTGCAATATCGAAGGCCAGCCCGAGGTCCGCTTGGGCGCACCGCAGGGACGCACCGGCGGCGAAGGCGTAACCTACGACTACGCCGAGGTGCCGTCATTCCAGATTACCGTCTACAAACACCGTGAGAACCGTCCTACCTGGTACGAGCGCGGTATGGTCTACCAGATCTTCCCCGATCGCTATGCCCGCGACGAGCACTGGCGCGAGCGCACGCTGGCCGAGGTCGAAAAACCGCGTAAGGGCATTCAGCGCCGCATGGTCGAGGACTGGAACGAGCCACCTGTGTACGAGCGCGCCGAGGACGGCTCCATCAAGACCTGGGACTTTTATGGCGGATCGCTAAAGGGTATCCAGGAAGACCTGCCTCGCATCGCCGAGCTGGGCTTTACGGCCATCTACCTCAACCCCATTTTTGAAGCCGCGAGTAACCACCGCTACGACACCGCCGATTACACCAAGATCGATCCGATTCTGGGCACCGAGCAGGACTTTACTGAGCTGTGCGAGGCGGCCGAGAAGCTGGGCATTTCCATCATTCTGGACGGTGTGTTCAACCACACGGGCGACGATTCGATCTACTTCAACCGCTACGGCAACTACCCCGGCGTGGGCGCGTGGCAGAGCGAGGATTCGCCGTGGCGCGATGCGTTTTATTTCCACGAGGACGGCTCGTACGACTGTTGGTGGGGCGTGGGCAATATGCCCGCCATCAATGAGAGCTCCGAACTGGTACGCGAGCGGCTCCTGGGCAAGGACGGCGTCATTCGTAAATGGCTGCGCGCCGGCGCTCACGGCTGGCGCCTGGATGTGGCCGACGAGCTTTCCGATGACTTCCTGACCGAGATCAAAAAGGCCGTGCTCGCCGAGAAGCCCGACGCGCTGCTGCTCGGCGAGGTCTGGGAAGATGCCTCCAACAAGATCAGCTACGGCCATCTGCGTCGCTACCTGCAGGGCTCCGAGCTGGACTCTGCTATGGATTACCCCTTCCGCGACATGGTCATCGGCTTTTTGATGGGCTACAAAAACGCCTACCAAGCTGCCGAGGATATCGAGACCCTGCGCGAGAACTACCCGCGCGAGGCATTATCCTGCGCGCTCAATCTGCTGTCGAGCCACGACCGCCCGCGCATTATCTCGGTGCTCGGCGGCGGCCCCGACGAGTCGCAGCTGCCCGAGAGCGAGCGCAGCAAGTGGCGCCTGGACGAGAACTCCATGGGCCTGGCAAAGAGTCGTTTTTGGCTCGCGACGCTCATGCAGATGACGTTCCCGGGTGTGCCTTCGATTTACTATGGCGACGAGTACGGCCTTGAGGGACTCACCGATCCGGGCAATCGTCGCACCATGCCGACCAAGGAAAACCTGCACGACTTCGATACGCTTGCGATCGTCAAGAACGCATCTGCTGTGCGCCGCGCGTTGCCGTTTATGATCGACGGTGAAATCAAGGCCTTTGCGCTCAATGACGAAGTACTCGCTTATACGCGCACCGGTAAAGACGGCGAGTCCGCGACCGTCATCATCAACCGCAGCCTGCGCAATTCACACCGCGTGACGATTCCGGCGCTCGGCGAATGCGCGAGCGATGTGATTAGCGGTCACGAGTGCGAGATCCACAACGGCACGGTCACGCTCGACCTGTACCCGCTGGGTTCGTCGATCATCTATCACCACGCCGAGCAGCGCCTGCAGGAGCCGCTCGATCACGGTGCGGGTGTTGTGTGCCATATCACATCGGTGCCGACCGACGACGGCAAGCCCGGTACGATCGGCGCGCCCACGCGTCGCTTTATCGACCATCTGGCCGCCATGGGCATGCGCTACTGGCAGGTTCTCCCCGTCAACCCCACGGACTTCTTCCGCTCCCCTTACGCCGGTCCTTCGGCCTTTGCAGGCAATATCGACCTGCTACCCGAGAGCCACGAGGAGCTGGCAGCCGACTTTGAGACCTGGAAGGCCCGCGGCGGCGAGGATGCCGATCCGCTGTACACTGCGTTTAAACATCGCAATGCCGATTGGCTCGAGAAATACTGCGTCTACATGGCCGTTAAGAAGTACTTTGAGGGCGAGTCGCGCCATGATTGGCCGGCAGATGTCGCGCGCTACAACGAGCATCTGATCGACGACAAGCGCTTTCACAACGAGGCCGAGCTTCAGGCGTACATGCAGTACCGCTTTGACCTGGCTTGGTGCGAGCTCATGAACTATGCGCACAAGAAGGGCATCGAGGTTATCGGCGATATTCCTATGTACGTGTCCGACGATTCGGCAGACGCGTGGAGCGAACCCGAGAACTTCTGGCTGTCCGATACCGGCAAGGCGATTGAGATTTCCGGTGCACCGCCCGACAACTTTGCGCCCGAGGGCCAGGTGTGGGGCAACCCGACGTTCCGCTGGGACCACATGAAGCAGAACGGCTATAGCTGGTGGATGGATCGCCTGCGTCGCGCGTTCTCGCTCTACGACCGCGTGCGCCTGGATCACTTCCTGGGATTCCACAGTTACTTTAGTATCCCCGCAGGCAAGGCTTGCGCCGAAGGTCGCTGGTTGGCGGGACCGGGCAAGGACCTGTTCCAGACCGCTTATGACGAGCTGGGTCCGCTCAACTTTATCGCTGAGGACTTGGGCTATCTGACGCCCGGTGTTCGCGCCATGGCATCGACCTGCGGTTTCCCCGGCATGGACGTGCTGGAGTTTAGCGACTACGACGTTCGTTGCGGTGTGCATCCCACGCCCGGCAAGATTCTGTACACCTCGACGCACGATACGTCGACGCTAGCCGGCTGGTGTACGCGTTCCTTTGCGGGCGGCGATGAACCGAGCGGTGTTGAGGTGGCGGCCAAGCTGATGAGCGACGCGCTGGCAAGCGACGCTCCCCTGGTGATGATGCCGCTGCAGGATGTCCTGGGGCTTGGCGACGACGCGCGCATGAACGTTCCGGGCGTGGCCACGGGCAACTGGACCTGGCAGGCTGACGAGGCAGACATTGCAGCCGCCGAGAACAAAACCGCACAGCTCCTGCGCAACAACCATAGATTCTGGGGCGAAGCGTGATAAAAGCCCCGATATAGGGTACAGTTACAGACGTTTGAATTTTTGCGGGCAGAGTAATCTGCCCGCTTTGTGCTGAAAAGGAAGTATTATGGCGCGCTACGATTACAAGTGCTCGAGCTGCGGCAACGTGTTTGAGGTTGAGCATCCCATGTCCGAGACTCCCGAGGTCGTGTGCCCCAGCTGCGGTGCCCCGGCGGCCAAGACGTTCTCGGCCAGCGGCATTAAATTTGAGGGCAGCGGTTTCTACAACACCGACCAGCGAAGCGGCGGCTCCAGCACCAACGCCACGAGCGGCTGCTGCGCCAATTGCCCGCATAGCCACTAGAAACCAAGCAGCCCCGCGATCAACGCCGATCGCGGGGCTAATTCTTTGCGCTAAGGGTAGCTAATTTGGGACGGGGCTTTTTTAACTACCCGGCCTGCAGGGTAGTTAAAAAAGCCCCGTCCCAAATTAGCTACCCTTGGGCCCGTATTACTTGTGGACCAGTCTGGCGCAGAAGTGGCCGTCGTAGGAATCTGCGTTTACCGGCACGCTTTGGAAGAGGCCCCGATCGTTCTGGCGTACGGAAACGAGCTTCTTGGCCTGATCGAACTCAGGGAGTTGCAGAATCTGTGCCTCGGAAAGCGGTGCCACGCTAAAGCCGGCGCCCTCAGGAGAAGCAAGGAAAGCATCCACCACCTGCGTGTTCTCCTCGTCGAAGACCGAGCACGTCGCATAGATGAGCTCGCCGCCGGCAGCCACGCGCGCGGCGGCTTCCTTGAGCATCGACAGCTGCAGTTTGGGCAGCTCAACCGTCACATCCTTTTCGGTCAGACGCCACGGGATCTCGGGATGACGACGCATGGTTCCGGTGCCCGAGCACGGCGCATCGATAAAGACCGTGTCGAATTTAACCGGCTCGCCAAGCATGGCATCAAACGATGTGAGCACCTCATCAAGCTCGCATGCATCGCCCGAAACCGTGCGAACGCCCTGAATACCCGCCTTATGCAGGCGAGCAAGATTCAGGTCACACTTGCGATCATGCAAATCGAGCGCCGTATGCTGACGCTCATACCCCGCACACTTGGCCTGACACATCATCACATAGGTCTTGGTGCCACGACCGGCACCAATCTCAAGACAGCTACCAGGGCGCGTGGCAGCTGTGGCGATAAGCTGCGCATTGAGATCAGATGCCACCGCGGCAGCACGCTCAAACACACCCGAAGCAACGGTAACCTGGGCATCAACCGGGGCATGGCAGCCCGGGAAGACAGGCGCGACGAGCTGCGAGATATACGGATCGGGCTTGGTCGCAAAGGCGTTCTCGTGCAGGGCCAGCGGCGCGGGGGCCAGATTACCGGCAAAGCTAAGCGCGCCCTCCGGTGTGTCAAACGAAGCCATAATACGAGCGCACAGCCAACGCGGCAGACCCATCAGGCGCGACAGACGAACCAAGCGTCGCTCAGACTCGTCTACATCGGACGCAGTGGCAAAGTCCTCAACGTTGTCCGCGACCTTATGCAGCACGGCATTGGCCAAACCGGCGGCAGACTTAGCTCCGCTGCGCACCAGCTCAACGCCCTGACTCACCGCAACGCGGCCAGGCGTATGCAGATAGAGCATCTCGAAGGCCGAGATACGAAGCGCCATGCGAACACGCGGCGCAACCTTTTTAGGCTTATCAAGAAACTGGTCGAGCAGCTCGTCCAAAATACCCTGCGTGGCGGCCACACCCAGCGCCAAGCGGGCGGCAAAAGCGGAATCGCGCTGATCAATAGCCTTGGCCGATGCGCGAGAGGACAGCACGTCGCGCGCATACATGCCGCGGCGATCGGCCTCCATCAGCACATCGAGCGCAAGCTTGCGCGCGGGAGACAACTTGCTCATGACAAAACACCCCACGAAAGATCAGCGCCCTGCAGGCCAGCAGCCCAAGCAGAAGCGGCCATAGCACGCTTACCATCGGGCTTAACCTCGAGCAGTTCAACCGCACCATCGGAAAGGCCAAGGAAAACACGCTTATTCTTAACGTCAACGCCGCCCTTGCCAAGCGAAACATCGGCCAGCGCAGCATCGAGCACACGCACGGTCTTGCCGGCAATCACGCATCGAGCAGGCGCGGTATCGGACGAAGCGAGCACATGCCGCACGCAATCGAGCGCCGTCATCTGCGGATCCAGACGCATCTCCTGCTTGGAAATCTTGGCAGCATGAGTGACGAGCGACTCATCCTGCTCAGTCCACACGGCGGTGCCATCGGCAAGAGAAGGAAGCGTATCGGCAAGCAGTTTGCCGCCAAGCTCACTAAGCTCCATGGTCAGCGCCTCAGCATGCTTACCGGCAACCGACGTGGAAGCCTGAGCACAATAAGCACCAGTATCCACGCCATGTCCAATGCGCATAATGGAAACGCCAGCAACCTCATCACCAGCAAGAATGGCACGCTGAATAGGAGCAGCCCCACGCCAACGAGGTAGCAACGAGGCATGAACATTCACAATACCAAGCGGCGCCATATGCAGCACCTCATCCGGCAAAATACAGCCATAAGCAGCCACACAGAAAATATCGGCTTGCGCAGCTTGGAGCGCCTCAACAACCTCGGCCGTCATACGATTAGCCTCAATAACCCTCAATCCAAGCTCAAGCGCCTTAGCCTTAACAGGAGACGGCTCCAGCTTTTTACCACGTCCGCGAACAGCATCAGGACGAGTAACAACAAGCGCAATCTCATTCCCAGCCTCAACAAGCGAAGTCAGCGAAGGGACAGCAAAATCAGGCGTACCCATAAACACAATACGCATAAAAGTTAGTCTCCTCTCAATAACGAGCCGAGACGGCTACAAAAAAGCGTTCCAGGTCGCAAGCGCGCCCAGTCGCAAGAACAATCAACAAAGACAAATATACCCAAAACCAAAGAAAGAGCCGCAATAAAAGCAGCTCTTCCAACAAAGCAATTATCAGCGAAGACGCCCTTCCCTGGCCCGACGGCACCCGGGCGAGACAAGCAGCGTCAACGTAGTCCCCGGAGCGCCCGCCTATATCGTCCCGCGCGCAGTTTCGCAGCGCAGCGAGAATGTTTGAGCACGGGATGA
>CABRZT010000049.1:0-12382 GCA_902475595.1 uncultured Collinsella sp.
AGAGCGCTTGACTGGCAGTCAAGAGGTCAGGGGTTCGATCCCCCTCGTCTCCACCCGAGCATTGAATGAGGCTCCAACGCAAGTTGGGGCCTTTTTTCATATAGGCACACAAGTTCAAAGGCGGCACCATGATCCTCCTGGTCGACAAGATTGAAAAAAGCTTCGGCGCGCGCGTTCTCTTTAGCGGCGCGTCCTTCCAGATCAACCCCGGCGAGCGCTTTGCGCTCGTGGGACCCAACGGCGCCGGCAAAACCACCATGCTCAAAATCATCATGGGCATCGACAGCCCCGACGCCGGCCAGGTCCAGTACGCCAAGGACTGCCAGGTGGGCTACCTAGAGCAGGAAACCAACCTGGAGCACAAGGACACTACCATCCTCGCCGAGGTCATGGCGGCGGCCAAGGAAATCCGCCGCATGGGCGAGCGTGCCAACGAACTGCAGTCCCAGATCACCGAGCTCTCCGAGCAGGGCAAGGACGTCGATGCACTCCTTAACGAGTACGGCCAGGTCCAGGATCGCTTTGAGCACCTGGGCGGCTACGAGCTCGAGAGCAACGCCCGCAAAATCCTGTCCGGCCTAGGATTCAAAGTAACTGACTTTGAGCGCCCGTGCTCCGAGTTCTCGGGCGGCTGGCAAATGCGAATCGCGCTCGCCAAGCTCTTCCTGCGCCGCCCCGACCTGCTGCTTCTGGACGAGCCCACCAACCACCTGGACCTCGAAAGCGTCCAGTGGCTGCGCGGCTTTATCGCCAACTACGACGGCGCCGTGCTCATCGTCAGTCACGACCGTGCCTTCATGGACGCCTGCGTTGACCATGTGGCCGCACTCGAAAACCGTCGCGTGACCACCTACACCGGCAACTACAGCAGCTACCTCAAGCAGCGCGAGGACAACCTGGAGCAGATGCGCGCCAAGCGTGCCGCTCAGGAGCGCGACATCGCCCACATGCAGGTCTTCGTTGACAAGTTCCGCTACAAGCCCACCAAGGCCGCCCAGGCGCAGGAGCGCATCCGCAAGATCGAGCAGATCAAAAAGGAGCTTGTCATCCTGCCCGAGGGTCACAAGCACATCGACTTTAAGTTCCCCGATCCGCCGCGCTCCGGCGACATGGTCGTGGGCCTCGAGGGTGTATCCAAGTCCTACGGCGACAAGCACATCTACAGCGACATCGACCTCAAGCTCTACCGCGGCGAGCACGTGGCACTCGTCGGCCCTAACGGCGCCGGCAAGTCCACGCTCATGAAGATCCTCGCCGGTCTGGAGCCGCCCACCACCGGCACCCGGGACCTGGGCACCAACGTGGGCGTGGCCTACTACGCCCAGCACGCACTCGAGGGCATGACCGAGTCCAATACCGTCCTGCAAGAGATCGACACCGTCACGCCCAAGTGGACCGTGCCGCAGCAGCGCAGCCTGCTGGGCGCCTTCCTGTTTAGCGACAACGATGCAATCGAAAAACAGGTCCGCGTCCTCTCCGGTGGCGAAAAGGCGCGTCTGGCCCTGGCAAAGATGCTCGTGGCCCCCGAGGCGCTCCTGTGCCTGGACGAGCCCACCAACCACCTGGACATCGACTCGGTGGACATGCTCGAGAATGCCCTGCAAAACTTCCCTGGTACCATCGTGCTGATCAGCCACGACGAGCACCTGGTGCGCGCCGTGGCCAACCGCGTCATCGACATCCGCGACGGCAAGGTCACGGTCTACGACGGCGACTACGACTACTACCTCTACAAGCGCGAGGACCTCGCAAACCGCGCCGCCGAAGCGGCAGGGGAGAGCGCGCCTGCCGCGGCCAAGTCCACCAAAGCCAGCGCCGCCCAGGCCGACACCCCCGCCGCGGCGCCTAAACCTGCCGAGGGCAAAAAGACCAAGGAGCAAAAGCGCGCCGAGGCCCAGGCCCGCGCTGCGCTCAACAAAAAGCTCAAGGGCGTGCGCAACCAGCTTAAGAAGATCGAGACGGAGCTCGACAAAAAGCGCGCCCGCTATGACGAGCTTATGGAATTGATGGCAAGCGAAGAGCTTTATGCCGATCAGGATAAGTTCAACGCCGCGCTGGGGGAATATAACGGCCTTAAGCAAGAGCTACCTAAGCTCGAGGACGAATGGTTGGAGCTTTCCACCCAGATCGAAGAGGAGACCGCGCGTGAACTCTCGTAAGGCCACCGCCGTGGCGATGAGCATCATCGCCATCGCCTGTCGCATCTGCGGCATTTTTATGAGCGCAATGACCGTGCTGCTGTGCTTTAGCGGCCTCACCGCCAAGCTGCAGATCGTGGGCTTTGTCGTTGAGCTTTCGCGCGCGCTGCCGAGCGCCATCGTCGGCTACGGCGTCATCACCTCTCCCTTTGGCGGCGTCTTCCGCCTGGATTACGCTATCGTCGCCGTCATCCTGTTTGTAATTGACTACCTGCTCACGCGCGCCTCGCGCCGCGTCCGCTAGGAGAGCGCCATGTCCAGCAGCTACATCATGAACCTGCTCGCCAGCGCCGTCGCCGTCATCGTTGGCATCGTCATTCACGAGAGCGCGCACGCCGCAGCGGCCTGGGCTCTCGGCGACAAAACGGCGCGCTCGCGCGGACGCGTATCGCTCAACCCGCTCAACCATATCGACCCGTTTGGCACCATCATCTTGCCGCTGCTCATGCTCGCCGCAGGCGGTCCCGTGTTCGCCTTCGCCAAGCCCGTGCCCGTCTATCTCAACAACCTCAAGCACCCCAAGCGCGACGAGGTCCTGGTGAGCGTAGCCGGCCCCACATCGAATATCGCACTCGCGTGCCTCGCGGCCGCCCTCATGCACGTAACGTACGGCAATCTCTACGCCAGCATGTCCTTTGCCGTGGCGTCCCAAATTATGAACTTCGGCGCCACGTTTATCGTGGTCAACCTGTCGCTCGCGTTCTTTAACCTCATTCCGATTCCGCCGCTTGATGGCTCGTCGATCATCGTGCCCTTCCTCAAGGGCAAGGCGCTCAACAACTATTACCGCCTGCAGCAATACGCTATGCCCATACTCATCCTGGTTCTATACCTGCTGCCTATGTGGACCGGCATCGATGTAATCGGCCGCTATTTCGACGTTACCGTGTATCCGCTTGCTGAGCAGCTGCTCAACTTCGCAATCGCCGGCATCTAAGGTAAACTTACAGGTCGACCGTGTAAAACGGCCGCAACATGCACCCAAACCGCGCCGCGAAGGCGCCGTCAAAGGAGGTCGAAGATGTCGTATCGCGTGTCGACGCAGGTCTACAGCGGACCGTTCGACCTGCTGCTGCAGCTGGTAACCCGCCAAAAAGTAGATATCGGCGCTATCTCGATCAGCGAGGTGGCCGAGCAGTACCTTGCCGAGGCCGAGCGCATCGAGGCGCTGGACTTAGATGTGGCGAGCGACTTTTTGCTGGTCGCGGCAACCCTATTGGACATCAAGGCCGCCTCGCTGGTGCCCCAGGAGGCCCCGCGCAAAGTCGATGACGACGATGACGAGTTCGACGAAGACCTCGAGGAGCTCAGCACGCTCGACGGCGACGCCCTGCGCGAGGTCCTGATCCAGCGCCTGATCGCCTACAAGCAATTTAAGGGCGCGGCAGCGGCCCTTGGCGCGCGCATGCAGGCCGAAAGCCGCATGCATCCGCGCGTAGCCGGCCCCGACCCCGAGTTCTTGGGCCTTATGCCCGACTACCTGGCTGGCATTACTCTGCGCGGCCTCGCCGTCATCTGCGCCGACCTGGACGGCAAGCGCCAGACCTTCCTGCTGGAGGCCGAGCATGTGGCGCCGCATCGCGTGCCGCTCGACCTGACGGTGGCCTCGGTCGATCGCTTTACCATGGCGCACCAAACCTGCACCTTCCGCGAGCTACTGGACGGCGACGCCACCACCGAGCAGCTCGTCGTCACCTTCCTGGCCATGCTCGAGCTCGCCAAGCGCGGCTCGCTCACGCTGAGCCAGGACGAGATTTTTGGAACCATCCGCATCAACCGCGTCGAGGGCGCCGAGGCCTACGTGCCCGGCGAGGGCCCCGAGCTCACCGAATAGGAGCGGCAACCATGTCAACCCTTTCCACGCTGGAGGCAAACAGCCTCAAAGGCGCTCTCGAGGCGCTGCTGCTGGTGTCAAGCGACCCGGTGAGTGCGCCCGCGCTGGCCGGCGCACTGGATATCGCCCCCGGCGAGTGCGCATCGCTGCTCGCCGAGCTCAAGGTTGAGTACGAGGAGGCCAACCGCGGCTTTCAGCTGCGCGAGGTCGCCGGCGGCTGGCGCCTGTTTACTCACCCCGCCTACCACGACGTGGTCGAGGCCTACGTGCTGAGCTGGGACACGCAAAAGCTGTCGCAAGCGGCGCTCGAAACCCTGGCCGTCATCGCATACCACCAGCCTGTGACGCGCGAGGTGGTCAAGGGCATCCGTGGCGTCAATTCCGACGGCGTCATCGCGTCACTCGTCGACAAGGGCCTGGTGCGTGAGCTCGGCCGTGACCCCCAGCACGGTCAGGCCATCATTTACGGCACGACCAACGCCTTCTTGGAAAAGTTCGGCCTGCGCTCCACCCGCGACCTGCCCGACCTGGAGCAGTTTGCCCCCGACGAGCAGTCGCGCCAGTTTATCCGCGAGCGTCTGAGTGGCCGCAGTATTCAGTCCTCGCTCGAGGAGCAGGCCGAGGACCTGGACGAAGAGTGCGAACTGCTCGATACCGATTTTGAAGATGTTGATGCAGTCGAGGACTTGGAAACCCTGGACGTCGACGAGACCTCGGAGGATTTGCATGACGAGGACTAACGAAGTAGGGGAGACGCGCGCCGTGGGCAACGAAGCACCCGCAACCGACGCCCAGCCCGTCTATCCGCACACCATGCGCCTGCAGCGCTTTTTGGCACGCGCGGGCGTGGCGAGCCGTCGCGGCTCAGAGGACCTGATGACCGCTGGCCGCGTGACCGTCAACGGCCAGGTCGCGACCGAGCTGGGCACCAAGGTCGATGTCGACCACGATCACATTGAGGTCGACGGCATGCCCGTCAAACTCAACCAGGGCGCCGTGTACTTGATGTTCTACAAGCCGACCGGCTACCTCACCACCATGAGCGACCCGCAGGAGCGCCCTTGTGTGGCCGATCTGGTCCCCCGCGACCGCTTTCCGGGACTGTTCCCGGTGGGCCGCCTGGACCGTGACACCACGGGCCTTTTGCTCTTTACCACCGACGGCGACCTGTCACAGGACCTGCTGCACCCCAGCAAGCATGTCTATAAAACTTACCAGGCACTCGTGGACGGGCAGCTGACCGACCGCGATCTGGAACCACTCCGCCGCGGCATCGAGCTCGACGACGGCCCGTGCCAGCCGGCAATCTGTCGCATCATCAACGCGCGCGAGGCTGAAGCCGTGGCCCCGCAGGGTGTGAAGCCCGGTACCACCGCCGTGGAGGTCATCATCCGCGAAGGCCGCAAGAACCAGGTCAAGCGCATGCTGAGCAAGATCCACCACCCGGTGATCCGCCTGCACCGCTGCAACTTTGCCGGCCTGGAGCTCAAGGACGTGGCCAAGGGCTCGTGGCGCGAGCTCACCGACCGCGAGGTGCAGATCCTCAAGGCCGGCGGCATCCCGCCCAAGCAGGCGAGCTCCAAGCGCAACGGCGGCAAGCCCCAGGAAACCCCCGCCAGCCGCACGCGTCACCACGGCAGCCACGGCTCCGCACCCAAGCGCAACACATATCGCGAGCGCTACACGGGCTAGGCAACCTGCCGCGCCCCAACGCCCGCGAACCACACCAGCACGCCAACCATCGAAAGGAAGCATTGCATGATCGTCGCTATCGACGGCCCCGCCGGTTCCGGCAAGTCCACCATCGCCAAGGAGATCGCCCGCCAGCTGGGCTTTAACAAGCTCGACACGGGCGCCATGTATCGCGCCGTCACCTTCGCCGCGCTCGATCGCGGCATCGACCTGGATAACGAGGCGGCCATCGACGCCCTCGCCGAGCAGATCGAAATTCGCTTTACCAACGGCACCGGTGAGGATACGCGCCTGACCATCGACGGCCAGGACGCTTCGGCCGCCATTCGCACCCCGCAGGTCGACGCCAACGTGTCCAAGGTCTCGGCCTACCCGGGCGTGCGCGCCGCCATGCTCATCCACCAGCGCCGCGCAGCCGAGGACCGCGATATCGTGGCCGAGGGTCGCGACATCGGAACCGTCGTGTTCCCTAACGCGCAGGTCAAGGTCTTCCTGACCGCCGACCCGCGCGAGCGCGCCCGCCGCCGCGTGCTGCAGCGTCACCAAAACGACGCCCAGCCGCTCACATCCGAGCTGCTCGAGGCCGAGGTCGACGAGACCCTCGACGCCCTCAAGCAGCGCGATAAGCTTGACAGCAGCCGCGAGGTCGCCCCGCTCGTGCCCGCCGAGGACGCCGTGCACGTCGACTCCACCGCCCACACCATCGACGAGGTTGCCTCGATAATCGAGGGCCTCATCAACCAAAGGAGGTAGCCCATGCGCCTGTTTAAGCAGACGCCCGAGGATTATTACAACGCTCCTTATGCAGAGTTCCCAGCGCTCATTCGCGGCACCGTCGTCGTAGTCATGGCCATCCTTTGGGCCTTCTCCAAGCTCATGTGGCGTTGGAAGGTCGAGGATGCCGATCTGCTGTTTGAGCGCCAGGACGGCCGCGGGAGCGTAGTCATCTGCAACCACACCTCGATGGCCGAGCTCTTGGCCGTGGAGACGGCGCTGTTCTTTGGGGGGCGCCGCATTCGGCCCATCTTTAAGTCCGAGTTCGCCAAGAGCAAGATTGTGCGC
This sequence comes from uncultured Collinsella sp., assembly GCA_902475595.1. Classification (GTDB taxonomy): domain Bacteria; phylum Actinomycetota; class Coriobacteriia; order Coriobacteriales; family Coriobacteriaceae; genus Collinsella. The sequence goes on from CABRZT010000049.1 coordinate 6,787, forward strand.
TGGGCCTTTAGCCGCGTAGGCGGCATCCCCGTGGAGCGTGGTACTGCAGATATGAAGTGCCTGCGCGCCGCCCAGCATGCGCTGCAGCGCGGCGAGGACGTTCTGATCTTCCCCGAGGGCACGCGCATCCGCTCGCGCGAGATCAAGCCCGAGGTCCACGGCGGTTTTGCGCTCATCGCTCAGATGGGCAAGGCTCCTGTGAACCCGCTCGCCATCTGCGGCTGGTCCGACATCACGCCCGCGGGCAAAAAGATCATGCGTCCCAAGAAGTGCTGGATCCGCGCCGGCAAGGCCGTCTCGCTTTCCGACGCACCGGCCGGGCTTAAGCGCACGGAGCGCCTGGAATGGTTTGAGTCCGAGGCCATGAACCGCGTCTACGCTATGCGAGACGAGCTGTGCGCCGAGCATCCGGGCAGGTTCTAGCCATGAGCGAGAATGTGACGAACACCGCCGCGACTGCGTCCGACCAGGCAACCGCGCCTACCATCGAGATCGCCGCCCACGCCGGTACTTGCTACGGCGTACAGCGTGCGCTCGATATGGCGCTAGCCGCCGCGCCGCAGGCAGGGGAGTGCACTCAGGTTCATACCTTGGGTCCGCTCATCCATAACCCCATCGTGGTGCGCGAGCTTGCTGAGGCAGGCGTTGGCCTGGCCGAGAACCTGGACGACGCCGCATCGGGCACCGTAATCATTCGCGCGCACGGAGTGGTGCCGCAGGTGATCGATGCCGCTCGCGAGCGTGGCCTTAACGTCGTCGACGCCACCTGCCCTTACGTGAAGAAGGTCCATATGGCAGCCGAGCGCCTGGTGCGCGAGGGCTACCGCGTGGTGGTCGTAGGCGAGCCAGGTCACCCTGAGGTGGAGGGCATCCTGGGCCACGCCGGCACTGATGCGCTGGTCGTGAGCTGTGCCGCCGACGCCAACGCCTTGTCGTTCAAGGGCAAGGTAGGCCTCGTCGTGCAGACCACCCAGACCGCGCAGAACCTCGCCGAGGTCGTGGCAGCTATCACCCCGCGCGTGCAGGAGCTGCGTGTGATCAACACCATCTGCGCCGCCACGAGTGAGCGTCAACAGGCAGCAGCCACACTTGCCAACCGCTGCGACTGCATGGTCGTCGTGGGCGGCAAGAACTCGGGCAACACCCGCCGCCTGGCGCAGATTTGCGCAGACGCCTGCGAGCGCACGTATCACATCGAGGAAGCTTCCGAGCTCCAGGCCGCTTGGTTTACCGACGCTCACCACATCGGCATCACCGCCGGAGCCTCCACCCCGCAAGAACACATCGAGCGCGCCGTCGAGCGCATCAAGGAGCTTTGCCGCTAATCATGGACCAGACCGTACCCGCATACGCCGCCGAGGTGGCCGATTACGGGCGCAGCCGCGACCCCGAGCCGGGTGAGGGCGCGCTCGTAAAGAACGTGCGTCCCGAATCGCCCGCGTGGGATGTAGGTATCGAGCCGGGCATGCGCGTGCTCACGGTCAACGGTGAGGCGCTCACCGACATGATCGTGTGGCTCTGGGAGGCCGACGACGACACCGTCGACCTCGAGGTTTTCGACCCGCGCGACGGCACCGTCACCCCCGTCGAGCTCGACCGCTTCCCGGGCGAGGACTGGGGTTTGGAGTTCGATGGCCCCATCTTCGACGGCATGCGTACCTGCGTAAACGCCTGCGTGTTCTGCTTTATGACCATGTTGCCCAAGGGCGGCCGCTCCACGCTCTATATTCGCGACGACGACTACCGCCTGAGCTTTTTGCAGGGCAACTTCGTCACGCTCACGAACCTCACCGACGAGGACGTGCAAAACGTCATCCAACGCAACATGAGCCCTATGAACGTGTCGGTCCATGCCGTGAGCCCCGACGTCCGCCGTCGTATGATGGGCCGCAACGCCCAGCGCGGCATGGACGTACTCGAGGCCATCATGGCCGCCGGCATCGAGATTCACGCGCAGATCGTGTTGTGCCCCGGCATGAACGACGGCGAGGAGCTGGAAAAGACCCTGCGCTTTTGCGAGGAGCACGAGCAAATCACAAGCCTGGGCATTGTGCCGCTCGGTTTTACCAAGCATCAGAACCGCTTTAGCTGGTCATACAGCGACAAGCCCGAACTGGCGCGCGAGACCATTGCCATGATCCGTCCCTACCAGGACCGCGCCTTCGAGCGTTTTGGCCGCCACACCTTCCAGATGAGCGACGAGTTCTACCTGGACGCCGGCATCGATCCGCCCGAGGCGGACTTTTACGACGGCTATCCGCAGTACTACGACGGTATCGGCATGATCCGCTCGTACCTGGACGAGACCGACGACGTGCTTACCGCCGACGCCGAGCGTCTGCGTCGCGTTCGCGAGACAATCGCCGAGCGCAACCAGCACCTGCTGTGCCTCTCGGGCGCCAGCGCACGCGACACGGTGGCCCGCTTTGTGGAGTCGCCCCGGGGACTCGCCGGCACTGTCACGGCCATCAAGAACCGCTACTTTGGCGGCAACGTGGACGTGACCGGCCTCATCGTCGCGTGTGACATTCTGGAGCAGCTGCCGCAGGACCTCTCGGAGGTTATGCTCTTTGTGCCTAAGCTCATGTTCAACGCTGACGGCATGACGCTTGACGAGTATCATCGTGACGATTTACTCGCAAGCCTTACCAGTCGCGGCGCCGAGGTTCATGTGGTGTCGACCATGCCACATGAGCTGCTCGATACCCTGGAGCGCATCCTTGGCATTGTGCCCGCAGACTCTAACACTTCCACTGACCCTACCCATTAAAGGAGAGCAGATGAAACCTATCGTCGCCGTCGTCGGACGCCCAAACGTGGGCAAGTCCACGCTCGTTAACCGCCTGGCCCAGACCTCGGACGCCATCGTCCACGAGTCACGCGGCGTCACGCGCGACCGCTCGTATCACACGGCCGATTGGAACGGCCGCGAGTTCACCATCGTCGACACGGGCGGCATCGAGCCACTCAAGAGCGATGACGTCTTTGCCACGTCCATCCGCGACCAGGCGCTCGCCGCCGCCGAGGAAGCCGCCGTCATCCTGTTTGTGGTCGACGGCCGCACCGGCGTCACCGAGGAGGACGAGTCGGTCGCCCGCATGCTCAAGCGCTGCGACAAGCCGGTCTTTCTGCTGGTGAACAAGCTCGACAACCCCGATCGCGAGAACGACAGCATCTGGGAGTTCTATTCGCTCGGCATCGGCGAGCCCACGCCGCTCTCGGCCCTGCACGGCCACGGCACGGGCGACCTGCTCGACGATATCGTGGCCCTGTTGCCCGAGGAGGAGGACGAGATCGCCGATGAGTTCCCCGACGCGCTGAACGTCGCCATCATCGGCCGCCCCAACGCCGGTAAGTCCTCGCTGTTCAACCGCATCCTGGGCGCCGACCGCTCCATCGTGTCCAACATTGCCGGCACCACGCGCGACGCCATCGACACGGTCGTCGAGCGCAACGGCAAGCACTACCGCATGGTCGACACCGCGGGCATCCGCAAGAAGAGCACCGTGTACGAGAACATCGAGTACTACTCCATGGTTCGCGGCCTGCGCGCCATCGACCGCGCCGACGTGGCGCTGCTCGTCGTCGACGCCTCCGTGGGCGTTACCGAGCAGGACCAGAAGGTCATGGGTCTTGCCATCGAGCGCGGATGCGCCATCGTTGTGCTGCTCAACAAGTGGGATCTGCTCGACGACGACCGCAAGCGCGAGGCCTGCATGGAGACCGTCGACCGCCGTCTGGGCGTCATGGCTCCCTGGGCCCAGTATCTGCGCATCTCTGCGCTCACCGGCCGCAGCGTCGAGAAGATCTGGGCGATGGTCGACGCCGCCGAAAAGACGCGCTCGCAAAAGATCACCACCTCGCGCCTTAACACGTTCCTCACCGACCTGCGCGAGTTCGGCCACACCGTGGTGGACGGCAAGCGCCGCCTGCGCATGCACTACGTGACTCAGACGGGCATCAACCCGCCGACGTTTACGTTCTTCGTCAACCACAGCGATCTGGTCAACGACACCTACCAGCGCTACGTCGAGAACCGCATGCGCTCGACCTTCGACTTTGCCGGCACACCCATTCGACTCTTCTTTAGGAAGAAGGAGCAAAAGGATGCATAATCCGATTCTGCTGACCGCCATCTGCGCCGTGGTATCGTTCTTTATCGGAGCGATTCCGTTTGGCCTGATCCTGGGCCGCGTGTTCAACCATACGGATATTCGCAAGGCGGGCTCCGGCAACATCGGCACCACCAACGCACTGCGTGTGGCCGGCCCCAAGGTGGCCGCGCTCACGCTGCTGCTCGACTGCCTTAAGGGCGCCATCTGCATCCTTATCGCGCGTCCGCTCATTGCCGACTTGGGCTATGGTTTCCCCGTGAGCATTATGGCCCCCGGCGCCGCCGGCGACTGGATGCTCGGCGTCATCTGCCTGGCAGCGGTGTGGGGCCATATCTTCTCGCCCTACCTCAATTTCCATGGCGGCAAGGGTATCGCGGTTGGTCTGGGCGTCATCCTCGCCTGGTACTGGCCTATTGGCCTGTCGCTGCTGGGCATGTTTATCGTGGCCGTCGCCATCACCAAGTTTGTGTCGGTGGGCTCGCTTGCCGCTGCCATCGGTCTTCCCATCGCTGCCTGCGCGGTCTTTCCGTACAGCAGCCTGGGACTTAAGTTTTGCATGGCGATGATCGGCATCACCGTGGTGTGGGCCCATCGTGCGAACATCAAAAAGCTCATGACCGGTAAGGAATCCAAGCTCTCGTTTACCAAGCGCGTCACCGAGCCCGACGATAAGTAGGAGAGAGTCATGAATGTTGCGCTGATTGGCTCCGGCTCCTGGGGAACCGCCGTCGCCGGCCTTGCCGCCGCGCGAGCCGAGCGCGTGACCATGTGGGCCCACAGCGAGCAGACGGCCGCCGGCATCAATGGCGAGCACCGCAACCCCCGGTATTTGGTGGGCTACGAGCTGCCCGGCAACGTCGTCGCCACCACGGACCTGGTACAGGCGCTCGACGGCGCCGAGGCCATCATCTTCGCCGTTCCTTCGACGCACCTTCGCAGCGTGTGCCACCAGGCCGCGCCCTTTATCGCAGCCAATACCCCGGTGCTCTGCCTCACCAAGGGCATTGAGCCCGAGTCCGGCCTGCTTATGAGCGAGGTCATCGCCAGTGAGATCGGCGACGAGGCGCGCGTGGCGGCGCTCTCGGGTCCCAACCATGCCGAGGAGATCTGCCGCGGCGGGCTTTCTGCCGCCGTCATCGCCAGCAAAGATCCGCAGATAGGGGAGACCTTTAAGGACCTGCTCCTGTCCACGGCCTTCCGCATCTACCTGTCGCAGGACATGACCGGCGTCGAGGTATGCGGCGCCATGAAAAATGTCATCGCGATCGTATGCGGCATCTCCGCCGGCACCGGTGCCGGCGACAACACGCTCGCCCTCATCATGACGCGAGGCCTGGCCGAGATTAGCCGTCTGGTGCATGCCCGCGGCGGGCAGGCTATGACCTGCATGGGACTTGCCGGCATGGGTGACCTCATTGCCACCTGCACCTCGGAGCATTCGCGCAACCGCACCTTTGGCTACGAGTTTGCCCACGGCGTGT
>CABRZT010000050.1:0-11446 GCA_902475595.1 uncultured Collinsella sp.
CCATGAGTCGCGTAAAGGCGGTAAAGAGATAGTGGGCATCGGTGGGGCCAGGCGAGGCCTCGGGGTGGTACTGGACCGAGAAGCACGGGGCGTCGAGCAGCTGGATGCCCTCAGCGGTACCGTCGTTGAGGTTCACGTGCGTCAGGCGAATGCGGCCGAAGCGCTCGTTCATCACGACCGGCGCGATTCCGCGGCGCACCCAGACGCGCAGATCTCCATCGGCCGCATGCTCGGTCTCGCCGCCCGAAAGCTCGGGGACAAGCTTGCCCAAGCTGGGGAACAGCAGGCCAAAGCCGTGGTTTTGCGCGGTGATCTCCACGCGACGGCTTACCAGGTTCATGACCGGCTGGTTGCCACCGCGGTGACCGAACTTAAGCTTTTCCATCTGGGCGCCGCAGGCCAGGCTGATCATCTGGTGACCAAGACAAATACCAAAGACCGGCACCTTGCCGATCAGCTGCTGCACCTGCTCGTAGGTCTCCACCACGGCGTCGGGGTCGCCGGGACCATTGGACAAAAAGACACCGTCGGGATTCATGTCGAGCACCTCACTCGCGGGCGTATCCCACGGCACGACGGTAAGGTCGCAGCCGGCGCGGACCAGCCCCTCCAGAATACCGCGCTTCACACCGCAGTCGTAGGCGACCACCTTGTGACGGGCAGGAGCGGCAGCCGCAAGTGCAAAGTCATGCGTGGCAGGCAGGTCGACGGCGGCAAAGGCGTGGGGCTCAGGGCAACTTACGGTCTTGACCAGGTTCTCGCCTACCAGCGTGGGCGCAGCGGCCAGACGCTCGGCAAGCTCGTCGACGTCGAAGATCTCGGTCGAGATAATGCCCATCTTGGAACCATTGTCGCGCAGATGGCGCACCAGAGCGCGGGTGTCGACACCCTCGATAGCAACGATGCCGTGTGCGCGCAGGTACTCCGGCACGCTGACGGCCGAGCGCCAGTTAGAAGGCGTGGCGCACATGTCGCGAACGATCATGCCGCGCATAGCCGGAGCGCTCGCGGGGCGCACGGCGTCGCCGGGGAGGGCCGACTGGACGTCGGTCTCGTCGATACCGTAGTTGCCGATCTGCGGATAGGTCATGGTTACGATTTGGCCGGCATAACTCGGGTCGGTCATGACCTCAAAGTAGCCCTCGAGCGAGGTGTTGAAGCAGACTTCGCCGGTCGCGGTGCCCTCGGCGCCGCATGCACGTCCATAAAAAATGGTCCCATCCTCAAGATACAGGATGCAGGGACCGCAGGTGCCCTTGCTGGTTTTGGCCAGCATACGCTGGCAAAGCTCGCTGGGCGCGAAGGTGCGGGCGGCAGCGCCCGCGGTATGGTTGTTCGCCATAGTTCTCCTTCCCGGTCTCACAGGACCGGCTTAAAGGTGTGTAGTTAGGCCTCGCGGTATTGTAACCGCAAGCATGCCTCATGGCGTTAATTTCATCGAAATGTTTACGAAATGATAATTATGACTTTCTATGCATAATGATTTTTCTGGGACGAGGATTAAAAAATCATCCCGCGCGGGCTTGTGGCTCACGCGGGATGATGGCGTCTTATTATTTCTTGTCCTGATCCAGCAGTTCGGACGGTGTGCGATCGGGCTTGCCGCCGCGGAAAATCTCGCGGCCATGCAGACGATGCTCCAGATCGCGCTCGGCCTTTTCCTCGTCAATCTTGGTCTGGCTCACCACCGGGTCCTCAATCAACGACGACACCGAGTTCACCTGCTTCTGAATGCGCTCGGCGATGGTGTCATCCATACTCACGATGCGCATCTTCCAGTCGATACTCGTGGCGTTGGATGAGCTCTTGGTCCACACGAACGTCAAAATGGCGCTCTGGTGGCCGCGCGCGGGGAACATGCCAAAGAAGGAATCGTGCTGAATGTTGCTATCCTCGTCGATATAGGCGTGAACGTTATACACCACGCGGTCGATCTTATCGTTGAGCAACGCGTTGGTCGCAAGCGCCGCGGCCTGAATCTGCCCGTTGGACAGCAGCTCGAGCTCGTTGGCAGACGATGTGTCCAACACCGTCACCTCGACCGTGCCCGTGCGTTCATCGGCTTCATCGACGGTAAAATCGAGCGGGAACTGCGTAAAGCCATTGCCCCACTCAAGGCCGCCCTTCAGCGCGGTCGAAACGGTATCGACCGAAACGCTCTCGGACAGGTTGGCGGTGTTCAGACGACGCATCACGCCGTAGCCAATCTGCATGCCCACGATCAGCACCAAAATACCGATGACCACGGCCATCGCGGTCTTCGTAATGGTATGGCTCACCTGCGAGCCCGAAGGATCGTCCTCGGACAGCGGGTCGATATGTTTTGCCTGGCTCGCGCGGTCCTCGCTGCGCAGCTGCGCTAGCGCCGCTTTGTCACCGCGCTTGACGGCGGCCTCTTTCTCGCGCATGCGCTCGGTACGCTTTTTGGCAAGCGTAGGATCCAAGACGCCGGATGCATCGATTTCGGAGAATAACTCCGTCACTTCTTCCGGAGTCAAAGGGTTCTTATCAGCCATGATCTTCCTGTCATATCAATCAGTCGAGCTCGTGCGCACGCGCACCTTCGAACTGCATTCGATAGTAACGGGCATAGGTGCCGCCACGGGCGAGAAGCTCCTCGTGCGTGCCACGCTCCACAACGCGACCATGCTCAACGGTCGCAATCTCATCGGCATGCTTAATGGTCGAAAGACGGTGGGCGATGATAATCGTGGTGCGGCCGCGTGCCAGCTCTTCGAGTGACTCCTGCACCGCCTCCTCGCTCTCGTTATCCAAAGCACTCGTCGCCTCGTCCAAAATCAAGATCTTGGGGTTCTTGAGAAACACGCGCGCGATGGCAACGCGCTGCTTCTGTCCGCCCGAAAGACGGCTGCCGCGCTCGCCCACCACGGTGTCGTAGCCCTGTGGAAGCGATTCGATAAAGGTATCGATATTGGCGCGACGGGCGGCGTCGGCGATCTCTTCCGCCGTAGCGCTCGGCTTGCCGTAGGCGATGTTCTCGCCAATCGTACCGTCAAACAGATAGACATCCTGCTGCACCAGGCCGATGGCGCGACGCAGGCTCTGCTGCGTCACATCACGCACGTCCTGGCCGTCGATGCTAATGGATCCGGTAGCCACGTCATAAAAGCGCGGCAGCAGCGAACAGGTCGTGGACTTGCCGCCGCCCGAAGGGCCAACCAAAGCGATGGTCTGCCCGGGCTTGATGGACAGGTCCATATGGTCGATAACGGGACGCTCGTCGGCATCGCCCTCGCCCAGCTCGACATCCTCGTAGTTAAAGCACACGTCGTGATACTCCACGGCGCCGGCAGTCACCTGCAGATCCGTAGCGCCCGGCTTGTCCTGGATATCCGGCGCGGTCGAGAGCACCTCGTCCATACGCTTAAAGCCGGCAATAGCCTTCTGATACGTTTCGGCCGAATTGACGAGTGTCTCGAGCGGCGTGCAGAACAGCGAAATATAGAGTGCAAAGGTCGCCATATCGACCGCCTGCAGCTGTCCCTTGGCGACCAGCCAGCCGCCCAGCAGCACCACGATCACATAGAGCACACCCGAGAGCAGGCCATACGTCGCGGTATAGACGCCCATGGCGTGATACATGTTCTCCTTGGACGAAAGATAGCGATTGTTGGAGGCGCGGAACTTGAAGCGTTCGGTCTCCTCATTGGCAAAGCTCTTGACCACGCGCATGCCCGCCAGCGAATCCTGCAGCTGCGCATTGATGCCGCTGATTTTTTTGCGGTTGTCGCTAAAGACCTCGCGCATGCGCATGTTCTGCCAAAACATGATGACCGCAAACGCCGCCGTCACCACGGCCATGGCGAGCGCCAGGACCGGGGCGATGGTAAAGAGGATCACAAACGAGCCGATGATCTCGATGCCGCAGATGATGATCCACTCGGGCACGTGATGCGCCGCCTCGCAGATATCGAACAGGTCGTTGACCACGCGGCTCATCATGTCGCCCGAGCTGTTGCGGTCGAAGTACGCAAAGCTAAAGCGCTCATACTGGTCGAACAGGTCCTCGCGCATCTTGGACTCCATGCGCGCGCCCATCACGTGACCCCAATAGCTCACAAAGTAGCGGCAGGCGCAGCGGACGGCATACATCAGCACCAAGCCCACCGCGATCATGCCGAGCGCCTGCATAATGGCAGCCTGACCCTGAGTAAATAGCCTACCGGTCAAATTACGCAGAATAATAGGAAAAGCAAGGTCAATGGCGGCAAGCACCAGAGCACAAACAGTATCAGCAACAAAAAGCCCCATCTGGGGCTCGTAATACGAAAGAAACCTCTTAAACATAATCACCTTACGCGGTTTTACCAAACCGCGTTTCGTCTCGACGCTGCAAGTGCTCCATTTGGACAATCTGGCCTTCAATCGTCGGTCGCGTATATCCCCCTCCTCTTTTAGGCCACCTTGTCTCAAATGGAGCACTTTCGCTGACTTACACAAACCTGCGGGATCATCCCCGCTCGTTAAAGCTCCGCTCCGCCTAGTCGGTGCGCGATGCTATCGCAGGCCAAGGCGCCCACGACAGTCTTGGCGTCTTCGATCTTACCGTCGAGCACGGCGTCGATCAGCTCGTGTAGCGGCACCAGGTCAACGTTGACAAACTCGTCATCATCGGGGTTGGGCGCATCAAACTCGAGCTTGGTAGCCAAGTAGATGTGGATGATCTCATCGCAAAAACCGCAAGACGTGACAATCGACGTCAAAAAGCGAATGCGACCGGCCCTAAAGCCCGTCTCCTCGTGCAGCTCGCGCTTAGCGCAATCGAGCGGATCCTCGCCCGGGTCGAGCTTGCCGGCGGGAATCTCGACCGTCACGCGGTCGATGGCGGTGCGGTACTGACGCACCAGTACGATCTTGCCGCTCTCGGTCAGTGCCACAACGGCCGCCGCACCCGGATGGCGAACGATATCGCGGGCGCTGCGATGACCGTTGGGCAGCTCAACCTCAAGACGGTGGACGTCAAGGATCTTGCCCTTCCAGGCGCACTCCTCCGAAAGAATCTTCTCGTGCAGCTCGGCATCGTGCGGGTCGTCGTCGCCCAGCACCAGCGCCGGCTCGTCAGCGACCTCGCCACCAGGCTCGCCCTCGGCGTGCCCATACATGCGGCTGTCCTCTTCGACGATCTGCGCGTCCACGAGCTCTTCGTTCTTCTCGTCCATCCGTCTCATTCCTCTCGGACTTTAGGCATCCCAGGCGTCGCGGCCGCGCAGCGCGCGCAGGCCGATGTCGTGACGCAGGGTCTTGCCCTCAAAATCAATCTTCTCGCAGGCCTCGTAGGCAAGGTTGCGAGCGTTCTCGAACGTGTCGCCCAGAGCGGTCACGGCAAGCACGCGGCCACCATTGGTCACGAGCTGGCCGTCCACCACAGCAGTGCCCGCGTGGTACACGGTCACGTTCTCCATGGCCTCGGCATCCTCAATACCGGTGATGACCTTGCCTTTCTCGTAGCTGCCGGGGTAGCCCGCGCTCGTCAGGACAACGGCCACGGCCCACTCGTCGCGCCAGTCGAGTTCAATCTGGTCGAGCTCGCAGTTGGCACAAGCCAACATGACCTCGACCAGGTCGTTCTTAAGGCGCGGCAGCACGACCTGCGTCTCGGGGTCGCCAAAGCGGGCATTGAACTCCAGCACCTTGGGGCCGGCAGGCGTGAGCATAAAGCCGCCGTACAGGCAGCCGCGGTAGTCGATACCCTCGGCAGCGAGCTCGGCCACGGTCTGCTCCATGACCGCCACCATGGTGGCGTGCTCCTCGTCAGTCACGATGGGCACCGGGCTGTAGACGCCCATGCCGCCGGTGTTGGGGCCCTTGTCGCCCTCGAGCGCGCGCTTGTGGTCCTGCGAGGTGGCCATGGGGCGCACGGTCTTGCCGTCGGTAAAGGCCAACAGCGAGCACTCGGGGCCGGTCAGCATCTCCTCGATGACCACGGTGTTGCCGGCATCGCCAAAGGTGCCGCCAAAGCACTCGCGCACGGCTTCCTCGGCCTGCTCGAGCTCGGTCGCCACGATAACGCCCTTGCCGGCGGCAAGGCCGTCAGCCTTCACGACCAGCGGGGCGCCCTGCTCGCGTACGTAGGCGAGAGCCGAAGCCTCGTCGGTAAACGAACCATAGGCTGCCGTCGGAATGCCCGCACGCTCCATGAGCTGCTTGGAGAACAGCTTGGAGCCCTCCATCTGGGCGCCCTCGGCACCCGGGCCAAAGCAGGGAATACCCGCCGCGCGCACGGCGTCGGCCACGCCCGCCACGAGCGGAGCCTCGGGGCCAATTACCACGAGTCCGCATCCGTGGCTCTGAGCAAACGCCGCCACGGCCGCAGGATCGCAGTCGTCGAGAACAACGTTCTCGCCGCAGCTCGCGGTGCCGCCGTTGCCCGGCGCGATGTAGAGCTTGCCGGCGCGCGGTGATGCTGCGAGCTTAGCTGCCAAAGCATGCTCACGGCCGCCGCTGCCCAACAACAGGATGTCGATGGTTTGAGTGTCCGCCTTCAAGGGTGCCTCCTCTATGGATGAATGGCCCGCTCCGCGCGAGCCCTTTGCAAGCAAATATACCCCTCGGCCGCCCGTCCGGGCTGCAAAGGGGTATATCGCAATAACCAAATAGTCCCGATTACTTCCAGAATCGGTTGATGATCTGCTCGCGACCAGCGCCAACGCCAATGAACGTCACGCGGGTGTGTGCCAGATCCTCGATAAACGCCACATAGTCCTGAGCCTCTTGCGGCAACTCGTCAAAGCTGCGGCAACCGGTGATATCGCACTTCCAGCCGGGGAGCTCCTCGTAGATGGGCTTGGCATGCTCAAAGCGCACCTGATGCTCGGGCACGCTGGTGTAGCGCTCGCCATCGACGTCGTAGGCCACGCACACCTTAATGGTGTCGAAGGCCGAAAGCACGTCGAGCTTGGTCATGGCGATATCGGTGAGGCCGTTGACGCGCGAGGCGTAGTTGGCGATGGGGCCGTCAAACCAGCCGCAGCGACGACGGCGACCGGTGGTCACGCCGTACTCGTAGCCCTCCTCGGTCAGCGTGTGGCCGGCCTCGGACTCATAGGAAAGCTCGGTGGGCATGGGGCCCGAACCGACGCGGGTGATATAGGCCTTCATGACGCCCAGCACGCGGTCGACGTTCTTCATGCCGACGCCGGAACCGGTGATGGCGCCGCCGGCGGTGCAGTTGGAAGACGTCACGTACGGATAGGTGCCGTGGTCGATGTCGAGCAGCGTCGCCTGGGCGCCCTCAAACAGCAGGTCCTTGCCCTCGTCGATCATGTTGTTGAGCAGCAGGCTCGTCTCGGTGATGTAGGGGCGCAGGCGCTCGGCCATGGGCAGGTACTCGTCGCAAATCTGATCCACGGTGTAGGTGGGCAGGTTGTAGATGAGCTCGAGCTCGGGGTTCACGCGGGCGAGAGCGGTCTCCAGCTTGTCGCGGAACAGTGCCTCGTCCAGCATGTCCTGCATGCGCAGGCCGATGCGAGCCATCTTGTCCTGATAGCACGGACCGATGCCGCGCTTGGTGGTACCGATGTTCTTCTTGCCGAGCTTCTGCTCAAAGGCGCCATCCAGATCGATGTGGTACGGCATGATGACATGCGCGTTGCCGCTAATCTTGAGGTTCTTGGTGGTGATGCCGTCGGCCTCGAATATGTCGATCTCCTCAAGGACAACCTTGGGGTTGACGACGCAGCCGTTACCGATCACCGACACGTGGTCGGAATACATGATGCCGGAAGGCACCTGGTGCAGGCCGTACTTCTTGCCGTTGACGACGATGGTGTGACCGGCGTTGTTGCCGCCCGAGTAGCGCACGACGGCATCGAAGTCGCCGGCGACCAGGTCGCAAATCTTACCCTTGCCCTCATCGCCCCACTGGGCACCGACCAAAACGGTTGACGGCATGTTTACTCCTTACATTCATGGCCTGTCTACGCGCCATGCCGGCACGCAGAAGCACAAAACATTCCCAGTATACCCGTGCAACGGGCGCCTGTCCTACTCCTCGGCATGTGCCCCATCAAGCTCATAGAACTTGGTGGATGCCGGCAGGAACATCAGGTCGACGTCGCCGATCGGGCCCGAACGGTTCTTGGCCACGACGATACGTGTAACGCCCTCGTCGGGTCGATCGTCGCGCGAGGCTTCGGCCTCGTCGGCGGAGCGGTCCAAGAACATAACGATATCGGCGTCCTGCTCGATAGAGCCCGATTCACGAAGGTCGGAAAGCTGCGGGCGCTTGCCGGTACGGGATTCGACCTGACGCGAGAGCTGTGACAGCGCGATGAGCGGGATCTTGAGCTCCTTGGCCATGATCTTCAGACCACGCGACATCTCCGAAACCTCGACGGTACGGCTCTCGGAGCGGCGTCCCGGCGGAGGACTCACCAGCTGCAGGTAGTCCAGGATGATGATTGCCTTCTCCTTGTTATGGAGCATGCGGCGGCTCTTGGCGCGAATCTCGGTCACTGTGGTGCCGGGCGTATCGTCAATCAGAATATCGAGCTTGGACAAGGTCTGCGTGGCCTCGTTGATATTGGCCCACTGCTCGGGGCTAATGCGGCCCATGCGGAAGTCACTGATCGAGATCATGGCATAGGCGCAAATCAGACGCTGAGCAATTTCCTTGCCCGACATCTCCAGCGAGAAGAAGCCGACGGTATAACCAGCAGCGGCAGCGTTGAGCGCCAGGTTCAGAGCGAACGACGTCTTACCTACAGCAGGACGGGCGCCAATGATGATGAGCTGGCCCTCGCGAAAACCCATGAGCATGCGGTCGAGTGACGGAAAGCCCGTGGGCACGCCCGCCGCCTGACCACCGGCCTGGCACACTTCCTCGGCCTCGTTATAGGCCTCGACCATAAACTCGGTCAGCGTCTTGTAGCTCGACTTGACCTCGCGCGCCGTAACCTTGAGCAGCTTGCTCTCGGCCAGCTCGACAACCTCTTTGGTGTCGGTGGGGGCGTTATATGCCAGCGCGTTGATCTCGTTGGTGGCGCCGATCAGCTCACGCAGCATCGAATCGCGGCGAACGATGGCGGCATGGTGCTGCCAGTTGACGAGCGACAGGGTCTGACCCATCAACTCCAAAATGTACGCTTCGCCGCCCACGGCATCGAGCTTGTTGATGCTTCGTAGGTAATCGATCAGCGAGATGGAGTCGATGGGAATGCGGCTGTTGTACATATCGACCATCGCGGTATAGATGGTCTTATGAATGGGCCGGTAGAAGTCATCGGGCTGCAGCTCGACCTGGGCTTCTTCGACCACCTCGGGCGATAGCAGCATAGCGGCCAGTACATTGGCCTCTGCATCTTGGTTTTGGGGAAGACCCAACTTTGAGCCGCGGTCCTCAACCGTCAGCCCGGTCTCCCTATCGTCATATGCCATGAGCATCCTCATTCATATCGCTTGCGAGCATCCATAGTATCAGCCACGGTCCCAAAACGCGCCGCGCGCCGCCAATCATCACCGAACCAAACGGATGAACGGTCCTGTATATAGGACTTCGGCGCAACGTTCGCCATGACACTCACTCAGCGCAAAAAAACAAAAGGGCGCCCTGGTTTCCCAGAGCGCCCTTCTTAGAACAAGATTGTTGCGTTGCAGCAAATGCTACTCGGCAGCAGCCTCAGTCTCGACCTCGGCGGTCTCGGCCTCGGCGACCTCAGCGGCCTCCTCGACCTCAGCCTCGGCAGCGAGCTCCTCGGCGGTAACGCCGACGAGAACGACAACCTCGGCCTTGATCTCGCGGTACAGCGAGATGGCAACGGTGTGGGCACCGGCAACCTTGATGGGCTTACCGAGCTCGACGCGCTTGCGGTCGATGTCCATACCGAGCTGAGCCTTGATGGCGTCAGCGATCATAGCGGCGGTAACGGAGCCAAAGAGGATGCCCTCGTCGCCGACCTTGACGTCAACGGTGACCGTCTTGCCCTCGAAGGCAGCCTTGGTCTCGTTGGCGGTAGCCAGACGGACGGCCTCGCGCTTGGCGATGTTGTTGCGACGCTCGTCAAGCTGCTTGAGGTTGCCCTTGGTGGCGGCAACAGCGAGCTTCTTGGGGAACAGGAAGTTCTCAGCGTAACCCTGAGCGACCTCTACGACGTCACCCTCGCCGCCCTTGCCCTTGATCTCATCGAGAAGAATAACCTTCATGATGCGTCTCCCTTCTTAGCCGCGGTCGCGGTTGCCACGAGAGGAAACCACGGGGACGGTGTACGGCAGGAGAGCCATCTCGCGGGCGCGCTTGATGGCGTTGGCGATGTCATGCTGATGCTGCGTGCAAGCGCCAGTGACGCGACGGGGCTTGATCTTGCCACGGTCGGTCATGTACTTACGGAGAAGCTGAGTGTCCTTATAGTCGATGAACTCAGTATTCTCCTTGCAGAACTGGCAGTACTTACGACGCGGCTGACGTGCAGAAAAATCATTAGCCATGTCAAAATACCTTTCATTTGGCAACTTCGGCGAACCGAAGCCGCCTCTCACTCAAAAATAGGCGAACAACCCTTAGAACGGGATGTCCTCATCGTAGACGTCGACCGCGGGCGGCGTAGCCACCGGTGCGGCAGGACGTGCTGCGGGCGCGGGAGCTGCGGGGGCGTAACCGCCCTGATCGTAGCCACCCTGGCCACCACGGGAGCTCATAAACTCGATCTCATCGACGATGACCTCAAGCTTGCTCCGGCGCTGGCCGTCGCGCTCCCAAGAGCTGTAGCGCAGCTTGCCCTCGATCGCGACCTTATTTCCCTTTGCCAGGAAACGGCTCACGGCCTCGGCGCGGGTGCCGAACATGGTGCAGTCGACAAAGTTGGGATAGTCCTCCCACTCGCCAGTCTGCGCGTTGCGGCGACGATCGTTCACGGCGACGCCAAAGGACAGAACCTGGGTTCCGCCGGCGGTGGCGCGCAGCTCGGGATCGCGGGTGAGGTTACCGGTGATGTTCACTCGATTGATGCTCATAACTCACTACTTCCTCTTGGGGCACAAGCCCAGTCCAAAACGACAGTCTTACTCCTGGTCGTCGCGACGGACGATCATGTGGCGGACCACAGCGTCGGTGATGCGCAGGACGCGATCAAGCTCGGCGA
Source organism: uncultured Collinsella sp. (assembly GCA_902475595.1). Lineage (GTDB taxonomy): Bacteria > Actinomycetota > Coriobacteriia > Coriobacteriales > Coriobacteriaceae > Collinsella. The sequence continues at coordinate 11,097 of CABRZT010000050.1, forward strand.
TCTGGGTAGGATCTGCATGGAAGTTGATGAGGGTGTAGTCACCATCGGTGAGGTCGTTGATCTCGTAGGCGAGCTTGCGCTTGCCCCACTCGTCAACGGAGTCGACCTTGCCAGCGCCCTCAGCGATCGTGGTATCGATACGCTTCATAACAGCGAGACGAGTCTCGGGGTCGAGCGACGGGTCAACAAAGAACAGCAGTTCATAAGCCTTCATATTGTCACCTCCTCTGGGCAAATGTGGCTTCAGGTCGTGAAGGTGCGCCTGAAGCAGGAAAAGACTTGGTAATAATATCTTTCAACCTCCCAGGCCGCAAGAATATGCAGCTACAACCTCATGACCTCCACATATG
>CABRZT010000051.1:0-11081 GCA_902475595.1 uncultured Collinsella sp.
GGTATCTCAGGTCGAACTGCTGGAGCCTCCTACCGCAATCGACCTTGGTCGCGCTGCCGATGAGCTCGCAGTCCCGGACACCAAGCAGCTCCTCAACGTAGCCTTCCACGCCCATCTACTTTCCCCTCGAGAGGTAGGAGGCGAGCTCGGCGATGTCGTAGCGCTTCCCCTGCGAGATGAGGTCGTACACCTGGTCGGCCAGGGGCTCGATCGCCTGCGGGTCGTCGAGCGCCTGCTCGGCGAGGTCGCCCAGCTCGTTGCTCATCATCGACATGAGGGCCCTGATGACGATGTTGCGCAGGCGCCCGTCCGCGAGGACGGCCTCCTTCGTGTTGCTCGTGTTCGTAATCTGGGTGTTGGTCACGGGGTCGGCCGCCACGGCGTCGGAGACCGCGTTGACGGCGCGGGCCTTCACGAGGGGGTCGCCCTCGTCGCCCCACGTGCGGTTCAGTCTCTCAACGATCCTCGCCATGGTGTCGCGCCTGGGCGCTGCGCCGGAGCCGCCCGCGCCCATCGACATGAGCTCTCCGCCCTCGACCCCCTCGGGGAGCCTCTGGGCCGATATGCGGAAATCCCTGAGCACGAGGCCGCGCACGTCGACGTCGTCGAGCGAGGTGCCCGCGATCTTGTGGCCGAGCAGCTTGGCGAAGCTGTAGAAGACCTCGAGGTCGGGGTCGCCGTAGTCGAGCGCCTGGGACAGGAACGTGTAGGCGGAGCAGTACTTGGAGAGCTTCTTTCTGAAGGTCATCAGCTCCGCGACGCGTCCCGCCGCCTCGTCCGCGCTCCTCTTGGCCCTCTCCGCCTCCTCGGCCTCCCCGGCCGCCTCTGCCTTGTTGGCGCACTCCAGCCAGGTCTCGTAGGAGTCCCTGGCCGCCGCGAACCTCTCGCGGAAGATCTCGGCGGGTCCGGAGACGGCGGAGTAGAGGGCGGCCCTGTAGGCGTCGCTATCGCCGCCCGCAGCGAGGCCCTTGGACCTGTAGAGCGCCTCCTTGAACTCCTCGACGTCGCGCGTCGCGTACACGTCGGCCGCGTCGAGCGCGTCCTTCAGGTCGTAGACGACGTCCGGGTCCTGGGCCGTGCTCATCTTCGCGCCCTTGTCGTAGGTCTTGAAGGCCGCGAGCACGGTCTCAGGGTCGTTCACGAAGTCGACGACGAAGACCCTGTCCTTGCCGGAGCAGGTCCTGTTGACGCGCGAGTAGGTCTGCACGATCTCGATTGCGTTGCCGAGCGGCTTGTCGACGTAGAGGGCGACGAGCTTCTTCTGGTCGAACCCGGTCTGGAACTTGTTGGCCACGATTAGCAGCCTGCTCTCGGGGCGGTCGAACGCCCTCTCGACCGGACCCTGCCCGGTCGGATTCATGTTGGCCTCGGTGTACTCGTAGTCGCGCTCGATGAAGGCGAACGGGTTGTCCTTGAGGTACTCGTCCTCGGGCAGGACGCACTTGTCGCCCAGCACCTTCTGGGAGAAGGCGACGAGAGGCTCGCCGGGCACCTTGAAGCGCAGCTTCGGCTCGACCTTCGTCGGGTCGAGGTCGGGCCGCGACTTCAGGTACGCCTCGATCGCGTACTTGTAGCGCACCACCTCGGGGCGCCCGGAGGTGACGATCATAGCCTTGGCCTCGCCGTTCAGGAGCGGCGCCACGTTGTCGACGAAGTGGTCGATTATCCACTCGGCCTTCTCCATGACGTTCGTCGGGTGGAGCGAGCGCCATTTGGCGATCTTCCTTTTTGCCCTGCGTTCGTCGACGAGCTTGCCATCGGCATCCTCCGACTCGTCCTCGATCCTCGATAGCGTCCTCAGGGGCACGTAACCCGTAAGTGGGTCGATGATGTAGCCCTCCTCGATCGCCTGCCGCATCGGGTAGAGGTGGAAGCTGCCCATGACCGGATTGCCGTCCTCGTCCTCCTCGCCCGTCGGCGTGCCGAAGAGGGTCTTGGTCTCGGCCTTGGGAGTCGCGGTGAACGCGAGGAAGGAGACGTTCGGCGGCATGAGGTTGCTCGCTTGCATCTGGGCGAAATAGGTGTCCATGACCGACCCGTCGTCGCCCGAGTCCTCATCGAAGTCGAGCATCCTCTCGAACTTCAACTTGTCCGCCGCCGCGTTGAAGGCGGTCTTGAGGGACGCCGCCGAGCTGCCCTCCTGGGAGCTGTGCGCCTCGTCGACGATCACCGCGAAGCCGGCGCCGTCGAGCTCGGGCAGCACCGCGATGTCCGGCCAGGCGTAGAGGAACGTCTGGATGGTGACCACGACGATCTCCCTCTTCTGGCGCAGGGCCTCGACGAGCTGGGAGCTCTTTGAGCCGTCCGAGACGGCGTTGCCCCTCTCGTCGCGGCCGATCATGACGACCTGTCCTGTCACCTTGGAGAGCTGGGAGATGGTCTTCTTTATGTTCTGGTCGAGCGACAGCCTGTCGGTAACCACCACGACGCTCGAGAACATCTTCTCGCCGTCCGCGCGGCGGAGCCTCGCGAGGTCGTGCGCAGCCCAGGAGATGGTCTCGGTCTTGCCGGAGCCGGCCGAGTGCTCGATGAGGTAGCGTCGACCCGGCCCGTGCTCCCGAGCATCGGCCAAGACCTTTCTCTCGGCATCGAACTGGTGATAGCGGGGGAATATCTGCGTCGCCTGTCTGCGCCACCGGCCGCTCGCGTCCTGCCTGTCCTCGACCTCCTCGAAGACGAACCTGTCGAAGATGGACAGCCAGTTGTCGCGCTGGAGGATGGTGTCCCAGAGGTAGTGGGTCCTGTACTCGCCCTCCGGCGCGTCCGGGTTGCCCGCCCCGCCGTCGCGTCCCAGGTTGAACGGGAGGAAGCGGGGCTTCGCCGACTTGCTCGGGAAGGGGCCGAGGTTCGTGCACATCCAGACCTCGTCCTCGGAGACGGCGAAGTGGACGACCGCCCCGCGCTTGTACATGAGCAGCGGGTTCTTCCTGCCGCCGTCGGGCTCCACCGCCTTTCGCTCCTCGGCGTACTCGTCGATCGCGTCCCGCACGGTCTGTGTGAGCTCGGTCTTGACCTCGCCCGTGGCGACGGGGATGCCGTTGACGAAGAGCGCGAAGTCGAGCGACTTGTTCCCGGTGGTCTGGTAGTGGACCTGGTGCATGAAGCGTAGGATGTTCGCGTCGTAACGCTCCCTCGCTCCGGGGACGCGCTCGTCGTCGGAGTAGCCCGCCATGCACTCGATGGTCTGGTACCCCGCCATCTGGAAGCCCTTGCGCAGCGTGAGGACGGTTCCGTTCCTCTCGAGGCTCTTCACCAGGGCGCGCCTCAGCTGGTCAGCCCAGCGGGCACCCTTCTCGTGGCGCATCTTGTCGAGCTTCTCCGGCGCGGTGGCCTCGAGCCAGGCAACGAAGTCGTCGAACACGAGTGCGTCGTTCGGGTCGAACCCCGTATCGTCAGGTGAGAGGGTCCAGCCCACGCCGCCGAGGGCAGCGACCTTTCGGGAGATGTAGCGCTCGAAGGCATCCTCCTGGTGAATCTTGCGGCGGCCGCTGTACTCGACGTCGCGGCGCTCATATGCACTGTCTATGTCGACTCTTGTCATGGCTATGCCTCCGTGCAGTCGATCTTGCCGGTGACGGCGTGGTGGATGATGGACTTGCGGTACTCTCCGAGCCTCTCGATGAGCTGCTCCTGACGCGAGACCGCCTCGTCGATAGCGGCGCAGCGCTTGTCGAGGTAGGACGCGATTTTCACTTGTTCTAAGTAGCTCGGAACAATGAGCGAGGTTTGTTGAAGCGCTCTTTGCGTAATGCTGAAGAGCTTGACATCGACAAATTGTCTAATCAATTGACTTCTCCAGGCATCGGTTAAAAATTGATATGCGAAGTACTTCCCACATACATTTGTTGTAGGGGTAGCAATGATTGTGTGGTAGCCGCCATACACAGCCCGACCCTCATCGACATATGCCACGTTGCCACAGCCCTCGATGTCTTCTGAGGTGTCTGCAAAAATGAAAGAGCCAGCAGCCGCTAGTGAGGATGGGTGGGAGGTAGTCATCTCGATTGGAACGTAGCGAATCAAATCGCTGCAAATCGATGTACCGGAATTCCATTTGGAATGGATTTGTCCATAACTGATGACGGGCTCGCCCGTCTCCACTAGATCCGCTTTGGTTATCGACAGGCCCTTTGATAGTCGATAGAAACTCTTTAAACGCGATAAATTCCAACCTTCCGGCATCTCGTTAATCCACTCGACCCCGCTGGCCTTCATTTCAACGTTCGGGTCTAGGCCCTTGGTCACGGTATGCGCGATGAGAGCCCTCTTGTACTCCTTGAGCTTCCCGATGACCTCGCGACGCTTGGCGACATCCTCGTCGATGGCGGCACAGCGCTCGTCGAGATAGGAGATGATACGCCGTTGGACATCATATGGCGGAACAGTGACGTAAGTCTCGTGTAGGTTGCCTTGGTTAACGTGAAAAACTTTCACATCGACCAAGTCGCGTCGAATCTGCCAGCGCCACATGTCGGTAGAGAAAAGATATGCAAGATACTTATTCTCAACCCCGTCAACCGGAGAGAGGAGCAGAGTATCGCCGCCGGGATTAACCGGCTGCTCAGAATCGTTGTATATGCAATCTCCGCACCCGGCAAGGTCCTCTGATGTACAGGCAAAGATAAAGGAACCCTTCTCGGAATATTTCAAGCCCTTTGGAACCATGCCTGTGGGGACATGCTTTATAAGCTCTGCGTGGATACCGAATCTATTGTTTAACTTTGAATGCACTTGGGCGTAGTTGACGACGGGAGCTCCTTCGTCAACTAGATCAGCCCTAGTGACGGTCATTCCTTTGCTGCTCATAAAAAGCCTTGGCAACGGTACCATGCGCCAGCTGTCCGGCACCTCGCCAAACCACTCGTTGTTGTCAATTTCGGCCTTCGTTCTCATGCCAGGAACCCCTTCATGAGCGAGCCGAGACCGTCCTCGAGTTCGAGAATTTCCTTCGCGATGACCTCGGGATCCCGGGGTTTCTCGTATTTGTAGAAGTACCTGTTGAACGAGATCGACGTGCCGACCACGCCCAGCCCACCGTCGCCGAGCGGGTTGGAGGTGAGACTGGTCTTGGCATCGAACTTAGGCTCGTCCTTTACTGACCGATCCACCACGGCGTCGGGCGCATAAGGCAACACCTCAGTCGCCATGTAGTCGTCGACATCCATGCCGATTGGCACGTTCTCCGTGTCTTTAAGCTCGGGGTCGAACACCGGGTTGTCCTTCGCATCAACTGCGGGGGTCGCGGACGGGTCTCGACGTCCGAAGACCTTGACGAGAGCGTTGGCGAGGGCGGCCTTCTGTGGCTTGGGCTTCTCGATCGCTTTGTGAAGCTTCTCGGTCGCAGCCAGGACCTCGCTGTACGTGAGCGAGGCGCCCTCGTTCTTCTCAACCCAGGAGCGTATGGCGCCGCGGCTCGCGGTCGACAGCTTCTCCATGGGCTTGTTGAGGGTAAAGAGAGCATCCAACCCATCGGCCGAGGGCTCAACGAGGATACGCAGCGGACGCTGAATGGTCACCTTGCGGTACATGAAGTCCTCGATCGGGACGACGACCGATTTGCCATGATCGTGCCCGTCGACGTAGGTGCGCACGACCCACGCGGCCTGGTCCTCGCTGACCTCGTAGCGCTTGTTCCCCTGGCTCTTGCGCAGGGCGGTCTTCTCCTCCGAGGCGTCGATGAGCTGCACGTACCCCTTGCGGTTCTCCGGCTTGTGGTTGTTGAGCACCCAGATGTAGGTTGCGATGCCCGTGCGGTAGAAGATCTCGGTCGGCAGCTTCACGATGCAGTCGACGAGGTCCTCCGAGAGCAGCCAGCGTCGGATGCCCGATGGGCCGCTGCCGGCGTCTCCGTTGAAGAGCGGCGAGCCGGAGAGGACGATGGCCGCCTTACCGCCGCCCTCCTCGGGCGGAGCCATCTTCGCCGAGACGTTCTGCATGAAGAGCATGCTGCCGTCGTCAATGTCGGGCTTGCCGGCGCCGAACCTGCCATCGAACCCACGGCCCATCTCCTCGAGGACGGCGTCCCTCTCCTTCCTCCACTCCTTGCCGTAAGGCGGGTTGGTCAGCTGGTAGTTGAAGGTGCGTCCCTCGAATCTGTCGTCGTCGAGGGTGTCTCCGAGCATGATGCCCGCCGAGAGGTCGGTCATCTGGTCGAGCACGTCTCCCGAACCCCCAGCGATGTTGCGCAGCATGAGCGCGGCCTTGCCCATGGCCCAGGTCGCGTCCTCGAGCTCCTGGCCGTAGGGGACGATCTTGGTGGGGCTCTTGAAGTGGCCCCCGTCGTGCCACTCGTCGAGCTGGTCGAGCGCGTCGCAGATGAAGCCGCAGGTGCCGCAGCTGCCGTCGTAGAGCGTGCGGATGTCGCCCTCGTCGGCGTTGAGGAGCGTGTCCTCATTCGCGAACAGGAGCGCCGTGGCGAGCCTCGCCACGTCCTTCGGCGTCATGAAGTCCTCGGCGTCCTGCGAGATCTCCTCTCCGTATCGCTGGATGAGGTGCTCGTAGATGTCGGTCATCATGCGGTCGGAGACCGCCTTGGGGCCGAGGTCGAAGCCCGCGAAGCGCGTGCATACCTCGTAGAGCATGCCCTTCTCGTCGAGCTTCTCGCAGGTCTGCCGCATCTCGAAGCGTTGCAAGACCTCGCGGGCGTTCGCAGAGAAGCCGCTGATGTAGGCCATGAGGGCGTCACAGGTCTTGCTGGCGCCGAGGTTGGAGAGCGTGAAGCTCGTGACGTTGTAGAAGCAGTGGCCGGAGAGGGCGCAGTACTTCGGGTCGTCGTCGTCCCAGACCCCCTTGGCGGCCTGTCTGCTCACGGCCGCCCGTGTCGGCTCGAGGGCGCACTCGAAGCGCCTCAGCACGGCGAACGGGAGGATGAGCTTGTTGTAGTCGGCGGGGCGAATGACATCACGCACGTAGTTCGCGATGCTCCATATCTCGTTCACGTAGTCGAACGCGGTCTTATCGGCCATGATTGGACCTCTCTGCGATAAATAGAATTCCAACCATGTATTTTACAACCGAAAGCCATGATTTGAGCTTTCGGCCAACCAATAGTTTAACAAATCTGGTAAGTGGTATCACCAATCACTGATTTATCGAACCCAACCAGTAATTTTACATACCCTGCCAAAACACGTTGCCGCGTCGCCCAACGAGACGCACCCGTGGCTTCCCACGTCCATAATCGAGGTGTAAAACGCCTGCAGGTCAGCCCAGTCCGTAGGAAATGCGGAAAGGTCGATATGTTTTGCCTGGCACTCGGTCAAAAGCTGTCGCCGGTCCGCCCCGCTCCAGCAAACCACCTGGGCGGAGTAGCGACCGATCCAATCGCTTAGCCTTTTAATCACCATGTAGAGCGGATCGGCCATCGCGGTATCCACGGCTGATATCCCCGTAAGCTCGCGGACGGGAAACGCAACGCCTTCGGTAAATTCCGTCTGCACAAACTGCGAGAACTCGCCCATAACGTTGCCGTGGTAATCGAGCTTGACGGCACCGACCTCGATAATCTCATTGTGCAGCCCACGGCGCTGGCGCTGCTTTGGCACCGGCGCAAACTCAAAGTCCAGCACGATCTGGCGCGTAAAGTTCGTCGTATCGATAGCCGAGATACACGGCGTCTTTTCAGCTGACACGGTTAGGGCCTTTCTCCGTCAACTGCCGCTTGCTACATAGGCGGCTACATTGCCGTAAGGATAGGCGCCCGTGCGGACATGAAAGCGGGGCGCAATACCATGCGCTGGTCGCACGCCATGCAGACGGCCCCAAGAGAATCGCCCGCTCTATTCAAATGCATGAAAAAGATTTGGGCCCGGTGACTTGAATCAGCGGTCATCCCGGGCCCATCAGAGCTCGTAGAGCTCTTGGTTGCTTTGGTCTCGCTCTTCACGGCGCTTATCGAACTTTCCGAGGCACTCAAGCAGCATTCGAAGCATAACAAGTCGCTGCCATTAAGGCACTGACCTCTTGACCAAGCAACAGCGCTGCCCAGCTATCACCCTTGGGCTGCCGTCAACTTTATTCTATCCGCGAGCATCTGGTTTACCAAATGGATTTTCGGTAAAGGAAGCACGGCACGCCCGCAAAACCACTACGCCCCAAGTGCCGCCATGGGAATCACCGCCACGCCGTCGTCGCGTGTGTAGGCAATGCTCCCCTTTCCAACCACGACCGCCAAAAACGCCGGCGCGGCATTCTGGGCGGCAGGATTGGAGAGCACTTTCCTCTCCAGCGCCTTGAGATTTCTCGCTCCATCGTCTGCTTTCGCATCACTCAGCTTGACCTCGATGGCTCCCCAGCGCCCGTCGTGCTCAACGATCAGATCGACCTCAAGGCCCTTCTCATCTCGGAAATAATGGACACTGTTGTCGACACCGCCGTAGGTGGAAAGGAACACGCGCACGTCGCGCAGGACGAGATTCTCAAAGAGCATCCCCAGCGTTTGCATATCGCCAAGCAGCCGCTCAGGGGTAGCCCCCAGCAACGCCGCCGCAAGTGACGGGTCACAGAAGTAGCGCTTGGGGCGCACGCGAACGCGGGCCTTCGAGCGCATGGGCGGCTCCCATCCGCAGAGGTCCTCGGTCAGCTTGAGCCTGTTGAAGAGGTCCAAGTACGCAGCGATGGTCCTCTCGTCGGGGCCCGCCTCACCGTACGAGGCATCCTTTACGAGCGTCTTGTACGTGACAGCCTGGCTCTCGTTCATGGCAAGAGCTCGCAAAAGGCCGTGTGCAAGCTCGGACGACATGCCCTCGTCCAGCACGTTGACGTCGAGCACCGAGTGCACGTACTGGCTTGCCGTCTCTCGCGCAAGATCTTCCGAAAGCCCAAGATTTGCAGGCCAACCGCCCCTGCAGCACCAGCGGGCGACGTCATCCACCGTGCTCTCGCGACGCTGAGGGGCAAAATCCTCGCCCTTAAAGAGGCTTGCCAGTGACACGAGCGGCTCGCCGTCGCCCGACTCACACAGGGCCATGGGGCGCATTGACAGACGGGCGATCCTACCCGTGCCGGAATGACGAACATGGCTGCGCTCCTCGCTTTTGAGCGCGGTCGAGCCCGTGAGCAAAAGTGTCCCCCGTTCGTTGCCGCTCGCGTCCACGAAACGCCGGGCGGCATCCCAAACCTCGGGCACCTCCTGCCATTCATCGACCAGGTGTGGCGCATCGCCGATGAGCGCCAGGCTTGGGTCGACCTCTGCCGCCGCACGCTGCGCAGGCTCATCGAGCCTGGAGACGCTCGCCGAGCGAGAGAGCGCCGTCCAGGTCTTGCCGCACCATTTGGGGCCGTTGATCTCCACACAGCCAAACGCCCGCATAAGGGTGTCGAGGCGCTCCTCTATGAGCCGGGGCCTATATCCCTTTTGGGTCAATCTCTTTGGTGCATCCATAGACGGCCGTCCCTCTCTATCATGCGATATGCGAAATTACGCCATTCTCAATGCTGATTTTACGCTACTTTCAATGTAGTTTTTACGCCATGACAGATGTAGTTTTTACGCCATTTTCATTGAAGGTTTTACGCTTGGCATCCTTAGCGCGACCCATTCCGAGCATCAAATCAGAGCGCGCTTGGTTATCTCCGCTCGCACATCTCGGCAAACGAAATCAGCTTGGTATCTCCCCTGCTCGCCGCAGCATCCTGACATCCTTGCGTAAAGCCTCGCTTCGAGAAGATCGCATAGCTTTTTTGCTGCCGTCTAAAGAGCTCGCTTCGGTGCACGAGCTTTTGCAGCACATCCTCGCCAACCGGTTCATTGCGCCATTTGCACTCCGCAAACAGCGCAGCGCCCTCGCCATCGTCAACAATCAAGTCGATTTCTTCCTGCGTATGTGTGCGATTGTCCGTCCCCCACCAGCGCCCGACGCTCGCCGGAACCACATCGAGCTGGCCCGCGCGCGCGAGTTCGTACACGTATTGCCTGCATATAAGCTCAAAGACCGTACCCATGTAATCCGATACGTGCGGCTCAATGCGCTTATACGCCATCTCGGCCATATCGTTTTGAATCAGCCCAATGTTCTGCGGCACAAACTTGTACCAGAACCTAAACATCTGGTCGCTCAGCAGATACACGGCTCGCTTATTGCTCGTCTCGTTTAGGGGCAGCTCGCGCTCGACAATCCCAAGCGACGCCAGCTTATCCACATAGCTCTTTACGTTGCTCGCAGGGATTCCCGTAGAGCTCGCAATCTCCGAGATCCTCGAGCGCCCCTGAGCAATTGCTTGCACGATCGCATCATATTGCTCGGGATTGCGGCACTCTTGCAACAGCAGGTTACTCGGCTCCTCAAAGAGATAGCCCGTAGGAGTAAGAAATAGACGTTTGATGTTGTCCTTGAGCGGTGCGGCAGGATCGACTTTCTCGATATATGCAGGAATGCCACCCGTCATGCCATAGCAAACTGCAGCGTCTTCGCGACCCATGCTCTGCCACAACCCGAGGGTCGTCGTAAAATCGAGCGGCATGATCTTAAACTGGGCCGTACGCCTACCGTATAGTGGGCTCTCGTAGCCCAACACCTGTTCCTCCATAAACGAAAGAGACGAGCCGCATAGGATCAGCATGAGCCTGGTCTCTTTGTACAGGTGATCGATCTTGTCTTGCAGCAACGAGCTGATTTCGGGATTCGATTGGGCGAGATAGGGATACTCGTCAATCACGACAATCAAACGTTCCGTGCGAGCCATGGTAGCTAATGCATCGAACGCCTCGTCAAAGCTACGAAACGACACGCCTACAGCACCAACCGAACCCGCAAGTATCGCCTGGCTAAAGCCGTGCAGGTTTGCCTCTGCATTGGTACGACGAGCTTGAAAGTAAATAGCCTTCTTGCCTTGGATGAACTCTGTGATAAGGCGCGTTTTACCCACGCGACGGCGGCCGTAAATCACAGGCATCTCAAAGGAGCCCGTGCCATACAGTCGATTGAGCTCGGACATTTCCACTGTTCTTCCGATAAACATAGGGCCATCCTTCCTTTACGTTATAGCTGGCTATATTATACCTTCCTATAATATGGCCAGCTATAACGTAATTCGACAAGCGGCGCACGCAAAAGGGGCGGTACATCACCGCACGTGGACCG
>CABRZT010000052.1:0-10522 GCA_902475595.1 uncultured Collinsella sp.
CTAGGGCGTCACCCTTACACCAACATTTTCGACGCGATCCAGGCGAACAGCGCGCTGCACGAGATCGCGAGGCAGAGGGTCATGCGCGACCCCGAGACCGCCGAGTACGCCGAGAGGGCCAGGGGGCGGGGAAAGAGCGACAGGGAGGTCATGAGGTGCCTCAAGCGCTACGTGGCCAGGGAGGCGTACCGGGCGCTGATGCGCCCGCACGAGATCAGGAGGCCCGAGGACGCCTCGGAGCTCGTGGCGGCCAGGCGCGCGGCGAAGGTCAGCCAGGTGAGGGCGGCGTCCATACTGGGCACCAGCGAGAAGTACATCTCGATGCTGGAGAGGGGCCAAAGGGAGCTCAAGCCCATAAGGAGGGCCTACGAGGCATGGGTCGAGGCCGGACTTCCGCTCGATTGGGACAGGCAAGCCTTCGAGGCCGAGCGCAAAATGGATTCTAAAAAACACCTTGCCAAATAGGAGCGTCAGCAGTCGGGAACCATTCTATTCCGCCTCTACGATTCCGTCTGCATTGCCTTCGGTTTCGTTGTTCGGCTCATTTATCTCAGTGTTCTTGGCCACCGTCTCTGTGTCACCGTCTTCTGCAGGGAGGTAATACATTAAGCCAAATAGCTCATTTATCGCTCTGCGAGTATTTGCAGCTGAGACACCGATGCGCTTCAGCTGCATTGCATAGACAAGATAGCGTAGAAGCAGCAAATCAAGAATGGCAGCACCTTTGAAATCCTTGTCAATGTTTCCATGGGCAAAGTCATTTCTTTGCTCAGCCAGCCTGCTTCCAATGACTTCGTAGGAAAATTCCTCATCATTCCTTTTGTATAGACCTTCCCCAAATACCCCAATCATTTCATGAAAATCTCGACCAGCCTGTACCATCTTCGATTCCAGATTGCTAAAGCCGATGCTCTTCTTTGCATATTTCAATATCTTTTTAGCTTTTCCGGAGCTTTGGTTAATGCATTCATCCATCTGAGCTGATGCTCGTTGCTCAGCAGCCACTCGAGCTTCTGATTTGACAACTCCGCTTGGATACGCTTGGTCAAATTCCCATTCAAATGCTGCGGAAGTCAGCACGAAGTCCGATGCATCGAGCGTATGTCCCTTTTCGTATGTTTCAGGAATATGCCTTAGGTAGATTTCTCCGTCTGCAATCGCTCCAAACATTTTAATCTCATACGGGTCCAGCAAAGACAGCTGAATATATCGACCTTTTTCAAGAGGCTTGGTATCAAATGGCTCTGAGGATCTCGCTAGCTTGAATTCAGCTGTGCTGGGGTAATGCGAGTCGTCGTACATAGCCTGCAGGCTGCAATCCTCAATTAGTGTGTTTTTGCTGAATGTCAGATATTTGAGGAAGTCTTCTGCTGCATGCCACAGGCGATAGAAAAACCAGTAATCGTCCGTTTCATCAAACTCGAAAATCATGCTGGAATTAAGGGTGATGGGTGGAGTACTAATTTTCATACTGCATGTCCACCCAACTGAGAAATACGCCGCGATATCTCTGCCCTCAAAGCGAAATGCTCTCTTCACGGTCGAAGTTCTGTCGAATCCATTTGTCCTGATAGAGATGATTCCCTTTTCTGTAAGGTCGTCAGAATCAAATACCTGCGAGAATGCCCTATTAACCGGATGAATGTAATTCAAGGCCCTGCCGGATAGAGTCATCCTGCAAAAACCATTGGTATTCGGGCTACATTCCAGATACCCAGCAACGTTGATATACAGAGTCGAATTTCGACTTCCGACAGTCGATTCCTCCCTGGTCAAAAAGATCAATCGCTTGCTTGTCTCGTTGCAGAAGCCGTCAAGATAAGGCACATCAACAGTCAAAGGGTCGCCGGATGTATACACACCGGGGCAAATTTCTTTTTTTAGCCAACCCCACATAATGTCATTCTTGCGTTCTTTGGGCGGGATGAGAACAAGCTCAGAGCCATCGAACACAAAGACAAAATCAACATCTTTGAATTTTAGAGTTCCCGAATACGTGTTGTCTGTCATCTTATTTACCCCTCATAATGACCTTTCCAGTCCTTGTTCGCAACCTTGTCGCCGATCCTCTCGAGATCGACGCAGGCGAAATGCCAGTCTCCTAACAGCTTGTCCAAGCTGGGCTTAACGGGTTCCACATCACCTGCGTGAACCCGAAGTCGGAGTGGGGGAAGCTGATAGTGAGGTACTTTCCCGAGCTCGCGCCGCTACAGGCGATTCGGAACAACTATCCGAAGACCCCGCTCACGCTCGACCGCGTTGACGTGGGAGGTCGCGGCGGCATCAGGCAAGAGAACATCATCGACTGGATGCTGTCCGGGGCATGGCCAACAACGTCTCTTATGCCGAGTTCACAATTTAGACAGGAGAACCTGTACCCGCGAGATTAATTGCGTCTCATCCATTTCCTCGGGGGCAATCATCGAACTTAAGGTGGCGCATCGGAGCCATGGAATTAAAGAACTTATCACCGAAATAGTCGAGCAGAAACTCTGGAAAAGCCGATAGCACAAACACCGAACCGTCCTCGATCCGCATCCTTTTCTCCTCGCGGAAGATCGCATCGACCGTAACCAGCTCTCGATACGTCTCAAATGAAACCTCATCGAGACCGAGCAGGCACTTGCATCTCAATACGAAGGCAGCGATTGCATCTTTCCATTGGGGAAGCTCCATGTGCTTCCCCACGTTAACGTTTCCCTCTCCCGACTTATTTTTATATTGAGCGATTTCCGAGTTGTCAACAAAACAGCCTGAATGCGCCTGGCACTGCCCTGCGCGATAATCGTACAGTGCCTCGACCATCGGGTAGCTTATATAGAGCTTTCCGCTCTCGTGCTCGTTATCGAATGCGAGGAGCATCGCCTCCACAAGGGCATCGGACTCGCATCCAGGCGCATTGTTCTGATGAGAGTCGTAGTCAAAGAAGAGAAAGACCTCATCAACAGAATCCCTCTCCACGCCCTCTAGACATTTTGCAGCAGAAGGCACCGTTTCTCTCAGTACCTCCACAACATCCAGATCGAAGTCCTCCTCTGCAAGCCGCTCGTAAAGCATGTAGATGTTCTGCGCCGCTGGCAGACAGATCACCCTCAGGTCATCTCTCCCTTTCAGAAAAAGATCCTTCATCTTCTCCGCAAAGCGCAGGTCACGCGACTCTCCTTCAACGATGAAGAGCGTGACCGGGCTAGCCATCGAAAGCACCGGCCTTAAACATCTTCTGGAGGTTATGCGCCAATCTGAGCTCCTTGGGTGTTAGCTTTTCCAGCGAGCGAATCTCCCCCTCCTTGAGAATGAAATAGACATCGGGACGCATGAGGTCGTTCGTCAAAAGGTCCGTGTTGTGCGTCGTAATGAAAACCTGGACACCCTCAAGGTCCCGTAGCATCTCCACGATCGACCGGGACAATTCAAAGTGATAAAAGGCATCGAATTCATCGATAAAGACCAAGGAAGCCTTGCTCATCTTGATATACCAGTAGTAGTACAGAGCAAGTGACATGGTGCCTGTCGAGGCGACCGACGCAAACGGAACGGTACCGCCCTCGAACCTGCAATAAAGCTCGGGAACTCCATTCACGTCCACGGATACGAGGTTCAGGGAGATTCCCTGCTGGCGCAAGAATTCTTGGAAGTCCTCCATCTTTCCTTCGCGAATAATGCCCTGGGTAAAGATATCCGAGCCAACCGAAAGCCCCTGATATCCACGCTCATCGAGCGAGTAGAACATGAGCATGTTGTCGACAAAGGAGGTGAAGGCTCTAAACGCCCTGGCAGACGGCTCATCTCGCAGTATTGCATTGCTCTTGACATATTTGACACGCGACAGCCTGTCGGACTCAGTGGGGAGATCGGTAGAAAGCGAGAGGGACTCGGCGCCCGGCAGGTCAACATGGCCCGTTTGAGCGTCGAACCTGTAGCTCAAGACCTCCACGCCAGCAATGTACAGACTCTCGTATACAAGCGTCTGTGGGTCGGTTTTCCCGTAGCGGTATACGACCTCGATATTGTCGAAGACAAAATCGTATTGAAACTCTGTAATTGAACTCTTTGAATTAAGGCACCGGTATGGCGAGTATTTTTTGAGCAGCTTTTCCTTGTCGGTCAGATGCAGAACAATGTCGAATATCGCGAGGGCGAAATTGGACTTTCCACTGCCATTCGCACCATATATGATGCCCTTTGCCTTAATGCCATCCTGAATTACCTGTTGATTGAATGAATAGTTGGCGGGATCGGATAGATCAAATGTAATTCGCTTATTGAAGCACTTGAAATTTGAAACCGAAAACTTCTTGAGCATGGCACGGCTCCTCTGCTTTCTGAGTCTATTTGAAACACAGGATAAAGTAGCTTAGCAAATTGGTCAATTTGCCCGTATTTTTAATACGGATATTCCGAAGAAAAACTACGGAAGTACGCGATATACGCCGGGCCTGTCCAACCGATCATAGTCTTCGCAGGGCAAGACTTCTTCGCGCGCGAGGGAGAATGTGATCTCGATCGTTAGGCGCACGCTGATAAAACTAGGCGGTACCGTCTCAGCGACCCCGCCTTACAAATCCGAAGGTTTTTCATCTAAATCTATTATGAACCATCTTTTATGGACTATCGGAACCATTTATCAAACAACATCATCAGAAACGTGAAGGGCGAATTCGGAAGCTGATTCTCCCTTTCACCGGCTGGCAAAACGATTTACACCTAATTGTGGACATTGCCCACGCGATTTCTCTTTGCTCCCGCATCGATCTCGCTAAACTAATAGGTGCTGCTACCAGGGCATTTTTCGGGTGCATATTCTATTGGCTCCTGCGAAGATCGGAGCGACTATGTTTGCCGCCGAGTCCCACACCGGCCGTCATCACATCGCGATCGCTGCCATGGCCTGCCTATGCGTTTTGCTGGGCGGGCCTTCTTGTGCCGTGGGCGCGGAGAGCCTGTTTATCGCGGGCGCGACGTACTGCGAGCCGGGCGTGTCCGGCCCCGGCTGGGCCTGGACCGATGCCGGCCACCTGGAGCTTAACGGCTTTTCTGGCGAGGCCATCGGCGCTGATGGCGACCTGGTGGTGACCCTGACCGGACAAAACTCCGTGACGGAGTCGCATGCGCCCGATGCGGACATCACGCTGTGCGGCATGGAGGTGTGGGGCAGCCTGACGCTTCGCGGCACCGGGTCCCTGGCGGCATCGGGCTCGCAGTGCGGTATCCACGTGTCACAGGCGCTCGTGGTGGACGGTTGCACCGTCGATGCCCGGGCGGACGGGGCCGATATTACGGACGAGGCGGTTGCCGGCGTGATCGCAGGCGACATGGCCGTGCGCGGCGGCGGACGCGTCGTTGCCTCGGGCGCCGGGTCCGGGGCGGGCGTGCGCGCCTATGGCGTGTATCTGCAGGATGCGGGCCTTGGCGATGGTGCGGCCGGATGTCGGCTTTCCGTCGATGCCTCGTGGCTCGATGCGACCGGTGCCGACGGCGGTGTTGCGTGCACGGGCGGGTCGCTTGTGTCCGCGCGGTTTGTGACGCCTGCGGGCGGGGCCTTTGGCGCCGGCGGCGTGGTGGATGCTGCAGGGGTCGTGGCAGCGCACGTGGTGATTGAGCCCGATGTGGCCACGCCGCCGGCGGAGGAGACCGATGGGGTCGTTGTGCCTGGCGATAGCGTGGATAAGTCTCCCATCGATGCTAACCCCGCTGCCGGAGAGCCCACCACGGTCCACGGAAAATCCCGCGCTGAAACCCGCGGCCACGACAACCAAGACCACGGTCGCCAAGACGGTCAAGCCCAAGCCTGCCACCGCAACAACTGTGGCACTCCCCAAGACCGGCGACAACAACTGGATAGCCGCTTCTTTGGCGCTTTCGCTGCTTGGGACAGTGCTCATGGCTGCCGCATGTCGGTGCTGAAGCACCCATTTCGATAGACTATGTAGAAGGCCATATTCTTAACGACGCATTAGTAGATTAATTTATTACGACAATTGCTCAGGATTTATCTAACATGTACCACGAATCGGATCATACAGTTGACGCTGCCAAGAAAGAATTAAACGCCGGCCTTCTTGAGCTGCTTGAGCGTTGCAGCTATCTATACAACGAGGCATTTTATGCCAACACGAAACTAGCAATCCTTCGCGAACTGTCTAAAGCATCTTCCGACTATGAGAATGAAGTAATTTGCGCTGGCTGCTTCTTCAGCTTTACACAACTTGCATTAACCGAATCCTGTTTCATGAATTGCGCACGGTTATTTGATGCCAAAAGCGACGTCAGTATTGGGAACTTGATAGAAGACGTCAAGTCTCATTCTGCTGAAATCGACGCACTTGCAATCTCCTTATTTAATGATCGACCAAACTTTGACAGGCTTAATCCAATCGTTCATCCATTGGCAAAGGACGAGGAGCGTTTCTACCCCAAAGAAGTTGAGTCACAACGCTCAGATGAAAAGCTGTTCGGAAATCATTACAGAATGGTTACTGTGTGTATAACCACTCATGACCTTTCCAATTTATGGAAAAAACGACTCAACAGTCTCCGTAAACTAACTGACATGCTTCGCGATCAGCGAAATAAGGTTTTCGCCCATAGCGACATGGAAGCACTGAAATATGATGAGCTTGTTAGGCGACTTCCTTTAACTTACGGCGAAATTCAAAAACTAATCGACTTCGCACTCGATCTGACAATCGAATTATTTGCAAAAATTACTGGCATTGAAAGAGATCGATTGCCCAAGAACTACAACGATATACAAGGCCTCCTAAAATATGCGGAGGTTGGCATGGAGGCTGTTGAGCAGCATTTGGGTAATCTATAGGATTCAAGCGCCTGCAAGTAGTTAAGCATGCGAGCGCTTGAATCTGAAGACGATCCTTGACATAAAGTCCGACTTTCGCACAATGACGGTTTTCCATGCCAAAAAGACACTGAAGTGTGAGGTGGTTCAAATCTCAGTAATACAAATAATCAGCAGTTCAGGTCTTATGGGAATAATTCAATTCGCATCACGTTGCATCTAAGCGGCTGTTTATACTTGGATATAAACACTAAGGAGGCAGCAATGCTTTGGAGCTATGTTCAGCTAGATGACGGCACTCAGTTTGCCTACTCAGAAACACGAGACGACGGGACCGTTCGCGTAGCCGTCGAGCGCCCGGTTGATTTTGGTTTTGACCATGCAGAATGCTTTCTACCTGCAGTCAAATGGTTTAATGTCGAAGGATTTTCTACTGCCGAACTGGATTTTTTGACCGAGTTCGTTAGATCAAACGCTCCGTTTATCTTCGAGCTTGCAGAACGGCAAAAAGCCGGACCGGCGGTGGCATAATGCCTCGAATTCTTGTTTTTGGACAGTATGTTCTGTTCTTTTGGATCGCGGAAAACGGAGAACCCGTTCACATCCATGTAGGGGTAAAGAGGGCGACTGCTAACTCGACTAAGTTTTGGCTCACTAAAAATGGCGGATGCACACTTGCGAACAACGAGAGCAAGATTCCGGCTAAGGATCTCAGGGATCTTTCAAAACTAATCACCATGAACCATCGATACATTTGTGACAAGTGGCGCGAAACCTTTGGTGATGATTCCCTGACATTCTATTGCTAAACCGCAATTGAGCCATGATTACGCTTGTCAACTCATGATTGCCGATGTTGACGGGCGGGACCTTCCTGTTACGCCGTTAGTGCTCCAATCGTACTTTCCGATAGCTCGGAACCCAAAGACAACCAGCACTACGCCTGGATCCAGGACCTTGTTTCCGGAAACCGCACGCGAGCAGAACTCGCCGACGAGCTGCGCCGCAATTGCGTTGTGTGTCTCGACGGTGCGTCGCACGTATAAAATCTAAGCATCCAAACTCTAACTATGAAATGGAATGGACGCCACATGGAACTCCCTAGCACCCTGTGCAGCAATGTGTACGACTTCGCGTTTTGCCCCGAGCCCTGCTACGAACGCCTGGCCGACCTCGCCGACCCCGAGGACTGGGGTCCCGGCAACCGCATCCTCAGAAACTACTTGTCGTTTTCATTTAGCCGGGCGGTGTTCCTGACCGAGCGCGACGTGGACCAGACCGCGCCGTCCAACCTACCGCTGGTGTTCGACGACGACCAATGCCTGTTCAACACCGGCCTGTACACGCGTCGCTACGAGACCATCTACGGCCTGTTTGAGCCCAACACCAAACCCGACGCGCGCCAGCGCTGGTTTTTGAAGGGCTTCTTTAAGGAGAGCGACCCCATGCTGGTCTCGTTTGAGTACCTGCCGTGCCGCGTGCGCTTTGCCGAGGACCCTTCCGATCTGGTCTTTGACTACCGCCTTCCCATCCGCTCCAACATCAACCATATTTTGGGCGACGAGGAGAACCTGACGCGCATCCCCGCCAGCCTGATGGGGGAGGACAACTCACTGCTGCTGCGCCGTGCCTTTGAGGGCGCCGTCGTCGAGGCCGCCCGCCGCGCCGCCGCCAATTACACGCTCGCGGTGCCGCAGTTCTACGGCGGCCGGATCCAGCTGCTCTTGCCGCTGTGCCTAACCGGAGACAAGCCCGAGCTAGCGCTGACCATCCAGCGCGAGGACGGTTTCTACGCCGCGCGCACCTGCCTCACACTCGATATGGCCTACAACAACGCGCGACTTATCTGCCGCCCCGAGACTTCGTGGATTAAGCGGTAAATGGTGGTTTAGCTGCGGTTTTGTTGGCTGACTGGGTTGAAACAGTGCGGTTTGCTCCCACGAATTTAAAATCGGGAGCAAAAAGTTCTTGGTAAACCACGCACGGCTATGTTAGTATCTCTTTTGCCGAAAGGCGACGGGCGATTGGCTCAGGGGTAGAGCATATCCTTCACACGGATGGGGTCACAAGTTCGAATCTTGTATCGCCCACCATCAAAAGAGCAGGTCAGAGGTGTTAAGCCTCTGGCCTTTTTCTTTTTGACACCAAGGGTGACACCAAAACTGACACCAAAAACAAATCAAACTTTTCTAAAACGACATAGCCTACCTGCGGTTCTTTTGCTGCCTTCTTGCTCATTTTTAAATCGCGAATTTAGTATTTTCCCTGTTCAACCTTGTGTATGACAATAAGAATTGTGGAGACAGGGACCCAACAAGCAGCATCACTACCTGCGCGTTTCGCCATTCGCGCCAGCTTTCGACATATATCGTCCATCTCTTGGTCAGTGTTTGGTCAGCTTCCGGTACTTACCCGCATGATGGCCAAATAGATAATCGGCCTCGCCCACATTCCAAACGGCCCGCGGCCGAAACCAGGGGAGGCCCATATGGACGAGATTGTCTGCGCAAACACCGCATTCCGCTACTGGCGCTGCCCGCCCCAGGTCCGCGGCCTCTACCCGCGCCTCCCAAGTTCCGAGGACGGCTGGCTTGCCCTAGCTCGATCGCCCTTCACAATCGATGTGCTCAAGACGCCGATAGTCACCACGACGGCGCCCGGTGGCGTTAACTACCATTCGGGATTACGAGCAACAATCCACTGCAAAGATGCTTCGGGGGCGGGCAATACGCTAGAAACCGCGATGGGCTTTAGAGTAACTAATCCACTTGCGACGTTATTTACCCTAGCTCGTTTTGTATCTCCAACCGATCTCGTCCTTGCGATGTTCGAATTCTGCGGGTGGTTCTCGGTCTTTGAGCCAACCGCCGTAGCCGAAGCAGAGCTTGGCAAAGCCGAAGACACCGCAGGAGATAACACCACCGAGTCCCTCTTTGAATTCGATGAAAGCCAGGATGAAGCGCAGTGGAAACGCGTTTATGCACGCGTGAAAGTCAAAGAACAAGTAAATACAAAAGGGTCAAACAAGCAAAAGACGACTAAGGAAGTCACGAAACTCAAAGGTACTTCGCTCTGGATGAGGAAGCCACTCATCGAATTAAACGAGCTTCATGAGTACGCCACGAAGATGAAAAGCCGCAAGTGGGGTGCTAAATTCTACAAAGCCGCGCAGATGGTAACGGGTGTAGCAGCGTCTCCGCTTGAAGTTGCTGGAATTCTATTGTTGTCGCTTCCTCGCTCCCGCGGTGGCGCCGGCTTTAGGCATGTATATGTCAATGACTTTACACCGCTTACTGCATCGGCACAGAGCATTGCGGGGCAAAAAGCCTGCTACGGGGACATCGTGATTGTTAACCCAAACATAATGAAGGCAGGAATCGTGGAGCTTCAAGGAGAGGTCATCCACGGATCGGGAGCCGTGCTCGACCACGACGCCAAGCGTATGACGGCACTGCAAAGTATGGGGTATGACGTCTTCCTAGTTACGCACGACATGCTTAACGATACCGAGCAGCTTGATGCGATAGTGCGAAGTCTTTGCTCGCGCCTGGAATTGCGCTATAGGTGCAAAACTAAAGCTCAAAAGACAGCCGAAATGGAGTTGCGAGCCAACGTCCTATGCAATTGGCGGGAAATCGGTCGTTAGGCGGGTGCCCTGCCCACTTCCGGGTGCCCTCGGTCGGCTGCCTGCGATGCCGCCGCCACGAAACCGGCCCATCTACTACG
>CABRZT010000053.1:0-10411 GCA_902475595.1 uncultured Collinsella sp.
CTGCCGTGTACGATTCTGCTGGCGCGGATCGGAAGCGCTAGGCATGCGAAACCTCCTCGTTTTTACGATCGAGCCACGTCTGCAAAAACAGGCTGGCGGCAATCATGTCGATCTTGCCCCTCATCTGCTTTTCGTTGAGTCCCTGCTCGCGTAGGATACGCTTGGCCTCTTGCGAGGACAGACGCTCGTCCTCAAACTCCAACGGAAGATCGAGCTCGTCGGCAATCTTTTGCGCCACGGCGGCAACGCGCTCGGCCTGAGGGCCGGGCTCACCGGCCATAGTCAGGGGACGTCCGCTTACCAGGATGTCGGGCTCATAGTCCTCAACCAGGTAGCGGAACGTCTTGGCCATACCGGTGACCTCGGCAGCCGGAAGCACCTTGACAGGCATCGCCATCTTGCCATCACGGCTCGAGACGGCGATGCCAATCCTGGTCTCCCCTATGTCCAGCGCGAGCGCAACCACAGCGACTTCTTAGATTCTTAGGCGCCGAGCGCGGTCTTAGCGGCCGCGAGGGCATCGGCGATGCCGGCAGCATTCTTGCCACCGGCCTGGGCCATGTTGGGACGACCGCCACCGCGACCGTCGACCAGACCCGCGATCTGCTTGATCACGTTACCGGCGTGGAAACCGGCCTTGACGGCGTCATCGGAGCCGGCAGCGAGCAGGGCCGGAGTGCCCTTCTCAGTCACGCTGGCGACGACACAAGCGACAGGGCCGGCGACCTTCTGGTGCACGGTATCCCAAACGTTGCGCAGGTCAGCGGCCTCGAGACCCTGAAGCTCAGCAACAACAAGCTTGTAGCCATTCAGCTCGACAGCACCCTCGATGGCGCTGGAGATCGCATCGGAGGAGCCACCAGTGAGCGCCTTCTTGAGCTTGTTGGACGTCTCGCGCAGCTCGGCCTGCAGGTTCTCCACGCGGGCGGGAACCTCGTCGACGCGGCACTTGAGCGCAGCGGCGGCGGCGTCAACGAGCGCCAGGCGGTCGGCCATGTAGTCGAGGGCACCCTTAGAGGTCACGGCCTCGATACGGCGGACATTGGAGCCCGTGGAGGACTCGGAAATGATCTTGAACAGGCCAATCTCGGCGGTATTGGCGGCATGAGTGCCACCACAGAGCTCGCGGGAGAACGGCTGGTCCTCGGCGCCAATACCGCCGAGATTGGCACGGAGACGACGCGGACAACATCGCCGTACTTCTCTCCAAACAGAGCGACAGCGCCGGCAGCCTTAGCCTCGTCAATGCCCATGACACGGGTCACAACCGGCTTGGAAGCGAAGATCTGCTGGTTGACCAGGTCCTCGACAGCCTTGAGCTGCTCGGAGGACAGGGCCTCGAAGTGCGTGAAGTCAAAGCGCAGGTGCTCGGGCGTCACCAGCGAACCGGCCTGGGAGACATGCTCGCCCAGGACCTGCTTAAGGGCGGCGTCGAGCAGGTGGGTGGCGGTGTGGTTGCGGCGCAGGAAACCACGGCGCTCGGCGTCGAGCGCGGCGGTCACGGTAGCACCGACGGTCAGCGTGCCCTCGGCAACGTGGGCGACGTGAGCATACAGGCCGTTGTGGTTCTTGGTATCGGAAACGGTCAGCGAAACGCCCTCGGCGGAAAGCTCGCCGGCGTCACCCTGCTGGCCGCCCATCTCGGCGTAGAACGGGGTGCGGTCGAGCACGACCTCGACGTTCTCGCCGGCGGCAGCGGACTCGACGGACTCGCCGTTGCGCACGATGGCGACAACCTTGGCGCCCTCGATCACATCGTTGTCATAGCCGTCGAACTCGGTCGCAGCGACCTTGTCGGAAAGCTCAACCCACACGTCGTTGAAGCTGCCCCAGGCGTCGCCCTTGGCATTGGCGCGGGCGCGGGCCTTCTGGTCCTCCATGCAGGCAGTGAAGCCGTCCATGTCGACGTCGTGGCCAGCGGTGCCGGCGATCTCGACGGTTAGGTCGATGGGGAAACCAAAGGTGTCGTGCAGCTTAAAGGCAACATCGCCCGGAAGCACAGCGCCCTCGGCAAGCGCTGCCAGTGCCTCATCCAGGTAGACGCGGCCGTTGTCGAGCGTCGTGGAGAAGCGCTCCTCCTCGGAGGCAACGATACCCTTGACGAGCGCGACGTTCTTGAGCAACTCGGGATAGGCCTCGCCCATCTGAGCGTTGACCTCGTCGATGAACTTGGTCAGGAAGGCACCCTCGATACCCAGCAGGCGACCGTGGAACACGGCACGGCGGAGCAGACGGCGAAGGACGTACTCGCGACCCTCGTTACCGGGGAGGATGCCGTCGGAAATCATAAAGTCGACGGCACGGGAGTGATCGGCGATGATGCGCAGCGAGCGGCTGACGCCGGAGTAGTCATCGGCGTCATAGGTCTTGCCGCTGATCTTCTCACCGAGCTTGATGAGGTGCTGCATCAGATCGCCGTCGTAGTTGGCGGTCTTATGCTGCATGATGGCGGCCATGCGCTCCAGGCCCATACCCGTATCGAGGTTGCGATGCGGCAGCTCCGGCATAGAGCCGTCCTCCTGGCGGTCGTACTGGGTAAAGACGAGGTTCCAGAACTCCAGGAAGCGGTCGCAGTCGCAGCCAGGCTTGCAGTCGGGGCTGCCGCAGCCGACCTCCTCGCCCATATCAAAGTAGATCTCAGAGCACGGACCGCAGGGGCCGGTGGGGCCAGCGGCCCAGAAGTTGTCGTCCTCGCCCAGGCGAGAGATGTGATCCTCGGCAACGCCCAGGGAGCGCCACACATCGTGGGTCTCGTCGTCCTCGGTAAAGACGGTGAAGTACAGGCGGTCGAGCGGCAGTTTGAACTCCTTGGTAATGAGCTCAAAGGCCCAAGCGCAGGCCTGCTGCTTGGAGACGCCGCCAAAGGAGAAGTCGCCGAGCATCTCGAAGAAGGACAGGTGACGGCCGTCCTCGCCGATGCAATCGATGTCGTTGGTGCGGACGCACTTCTGGCAGGAGATAGCGCCGATCTCCTTCATGGTCTTCTTGCCCTGGTAGTACTCCTTAAACTGGTTCATGCCGGCGTTGGCAAGCAGCAGTGAAGGATCGTCGGGGACGAGGGACGAAGAAGGATAGAGCTTAAGACCGCGCTCCTCAAAGAAGTTGAGGAACTTGGAGCGGATCTCGGCCGTAGTCATTGACGGGTAGTCAGCACTCATAGAGGGAATCTCCTCGGTTTCACATCGAAACAGTTCAAACGTAACGATATTACCATCCCACCGCGCAAGTGCAAAAAAGAGGGCCGGCACAATGCCGGCCCTTCAGCGAAATTGCATGTTAGCGCGTATGAATATTAATCCGAATTACCCCGCTAGTTGTCATCATCGTCCAAGGAGCCGTCGATGCCGGTATTGGTATCGTCGTCCGAGTTGGAATCATCCTCTTTGGCAAAGGGGTTCTTGAAGAAGCCCGTGGCATCGGGCTGCAGACCAGAGAGCTTAATCCAGGGATTATCGAGCTCGGGCTTGGGCATGGCCTTGGCCTCGGGCGCAGTCTCGTTGCCGATGAGCTCGGACTCGTAGATGAAAGTGTCGTCGCCGAGCGCGTCGTAGGCGGCGACCGGATTGCCATCGGCATCGCGGTACGGTGTGCCCTTAAACACGGCGCCGTCATAGGCCACAAGCTGGCGGCCGGTCTCATTCTCAAAATAGTACACGAAGATACCCTTGAGGGCCGCACACAGCGGGATGGCAATAATCATGCCGATGGGACCCATGAGTGCCGAGCCAATAACGAGCGCCGTGAGGCTCATGATGGGATGCACCTGCACCGAGCTCTGCATGACCTTAGGCGAAATCACGTTATCGGTGACGTTTTGCGCCACCATCGTCACGATGAGCGTCCATAACGCCAACATGGGACTGAACATGAAGCCGAGAACCGTGGCGATTGCTGCGCTCACCCAGGGACCGACGACCGGAACCAAATGCATGATGCCGGTAAAGATAGCCATGAGCGCCGCATACGGATGACCGATGATCATAAAACCGATAAAGGCGAGGAAACCACCGCAGATGGACGTCACGACCATACCGCGCATGTAGCCACCGACAGAGCGAGAAAGGATGGCGACCATAAAGCGGTACGAGGTCTCCTTCTCCTGACCGATGATGGTGCAGACCTCGTGGTGCATGCGAGGGTAGTCGCAGGCCATCCAGTACGCAAGCACCAGACCAAGGAAGATCACGAACAACTGCGAGGCCGTATTAGTGATGAGCGGGAACACACCGCGGCCAAGCTCGGCAGCGATCTGAGACACATACCTCGATGCCACGGCAACTAGCGACGAAAGATTATCGTCCAAATACTCCTTGAGCGGCGTGTTGTTGAGCGTCTTGGCATGCGAGATCATCTCATTGAGGTCGCCACCCGCAACACGAAGCTGCTCGGGCAGGCGGCTCAGGACTTCCATGATCTGACCAAAGAGAATCGGCGACAAGATGCAAACGACACCGACGAGCACGGCAACAACAACAATAAGCGCGACAAGCGAACCGATGCCGCGATTCACGCCATGGTGCTCGAGCCAGTTGGTGATCGGGGACATCACAAAGGCAATGATGGAACCAACGGCGAGAAACTCGATAACCGGGGCCAGGATGCCCATAAGGTTAAAGATGACAGCGGCGATGACAATGCAGCCGACAACAGCCCAAATGCGAAGCGTCAGAATGCGGGTGTCGCGCAGCACGCGATCGGTTTGTTGGGGGTGCTCACTCATGAACGAATCATCACTCCGTCGGGGTCGATCTTGTCCTGAATCTTCTTAAGCGTGCGGCGAAGCAGACGCGAAACCTGCACCTGAGAAATACCCAGCTTCTTGGCGATCTCGATCTGGGTCATGCCCTTCACAAAGCGCAGCTCGATCACCTCGCGCTCGCGCGGCGAGAAATCACGGATGGCTTCCTCGATCACTAGGCGGTCATCGGTAAAGTCGAGCTCGTTGTCGTCGTCGGCGTAACGGTCGAGAATCGAAGGGGCATCGTCGGAATCGGACGCACCAGGAGCCTCGATGGGCACCGAGGTATAGGCCGAAGACGATTCCATAGCCTCGAGGACCTCATCGACAGTCACATCTAGATACTCAGCGATCTCCTCAACCTTGGGCGAACGCTGCAGCTCGTTGGTAAGTTTGTCAGTAGCCTGGTTGACCTTGGCCGAGAGCTCCTGCAGACGACGCGGTACGCGCACACTCCAGCCCTTGTCGCGAAAATGGCGTTTGATCTCGCCCAGGATAGTGGGTGTCGCAAACGTCGTGAACTCGAGTCCGCGCTCGGGATCAAAACGGTCGATAGCCTTGAGCAAGCCCAGATAGCCGACCTGCATGAGGTCGTCGAGCGGCTCGCCGCGATTCTTAAATTTGTTGGCAAGAAACCTTACCAGGTTCATATGGGACATGACGAGCTGCTCACGGGCGTCCGGATCACCGGTCTCCTTGTAACGACGAAACAGCTCGCGGGTTTTCTCCTTGTCCCAAGCGGTCTTGCCGCTCCGGGAACGTTCGGTCATATTAGATATCCGCCTTGAGTTCGAGGGAAAGCGTCAGGGGCGCCGCAGTCTTTTCGTAGGAGTCGCACACGCTCGCGAGGATGAGCTCGGCATACACCGCAGCCTGGTCGTCTTCATCGACCGTAGCCTGGTCGCCAAAGGTAATAGTCATGCCAACGTGGGTCTCATCGACATCGAATTTGATGGTGATGTCATCGCAGTCGACCGCGGTGCAACCAAAGATGAAAGCCTCCTCGGCAGCCATGCGGATGTCCTCGATGCGATCGACAGACATAGAGCACAGGGCACCAACGTTGGCTGCCGTCATGCGCACAAGGCGAGCGAGACGCGGGTCACCGGCAACGGTCAGCGTGATAGGGCAGGTTGCTTCGCTACTCATCGCAGGACTCCTCGGTGGTCTCGGCGGGCGTATAGGTGTAATACTGAGCCGGCTTGGCTGAAGAATTCTGAACCACATCCGCGCCATCGGCGGCCTCGTCCTCGCCAATTAGGACGCGCTCGGTAGGCTGCTCGGCCTCCGCAGCGGCAGCGGCGAGCTTGCGATCAGCGTCGGCTGCAGGAGCCTTCACCTTATTGAAGAGCTTCTGCACAGCACCGGCGGCAGAATCAGTCACGCTCGACACGGCATTGCTGGCCTCGGCCATGCTGCCCGTAACCTCGGAAATGTCGCGAACCACGGCTTCGACCTCTACGAGATTGGAGGTAAGGGCATCAACTGCCGTCTTGCTCGACTTAAGCAGCGGCTCCATCTGGGCAAGCGCCGGCGTAAGCTCATCGACAGCGCCATCGAGCTTTGCCACCACAGGCTGAGCCTCGGCGATGGTGTTGTTGAGGTCGTTGACGGTCTTATCGAGCGAGTAGACAACGGTGCGGGTCTTGCGCAGGGTAAGCGCGAGCTCAACGATGGCCCACACGCCGGCAACGGCGAGCAGCAGCAGGGCGATTTGAATGGGACTCATACAATCCTCCCAAAGGAATCGATATACAGACGGTTTCCATGGTACCCCAAAGGGGACCGAACATGCCATGAGCAGCAACGTGGGACAAAATTATCAGCAGCTACTTCGGTGCATTCCCGCTGCGGTCGCGTTCGCTTTGCTCTACGCGCCATTCTTCCCAACCACGGCCGGCAGGCTGCCAAAATGCACCGCGTTCTAAGCCTTCGGGTAAATAGCGCTGGTCGACCCAGCCTTCGGGATAATCGTGCGGATACTTATACACACCGTATTCATCGCTGCCCGGGCGATGGCGATCGCGCAGATAACTCGGCACCTCGCGAAGCCCACTAGAGTGAATATCGGCCAGCGCCGCATCGATCGAAGCCTCGCACGCGTTGGATTTAGGCGCCAAGCACACATAGAGTGCAGCCTGAGCCAGGTTAATGCGGCACTCGGGATAGCCAATGACCTCGGCAGACTTAAACGCGGCATGCGCCACCAAAAGCGCCTGCGGATCGGCGTTGCCAACGTCCTCAGAAGCCTGAATCATAATACGGCGAGCGATAAACTTGGGATCCTCCCCCGCATCAATCATGCGCGCGAGCCAATAGATCGTGGCATCGGGGTTGCTACCGCGCATGGACTTGATGAACGCACTGATGATGTCGTAGTGCATGTCGCCGTTTTTGTCGTACGAAAAGCCACGACGCGGGTTGGCAATCTTAACGTCGTCAACAGTAATGGAATAGCGCTCCCCCGCCGCCGGCGCTGGCGTTCCCTCGGTATCGGGACGCGTGACGGCAATCTCGCTCGCAAGCTCGAGCGTCGTGAGCGCCGAGCGCGCATCACCCGCAGCCAGGGTGCAGATGGTCTTAACCGTATCATCATCGGCCGAGAACTTGCCGTTCAAACCCTGCGGCGCCTCGAGCGCACGCTCGATGAGTGTGGCGATATCCTCATCCTTCAGATGCTCAAGCTCCACCACACGCCCACGCGACAACAGTGCCGAGTTGACCTCGAAGTACGGATTCTCCGTCGTAGCGCCAATCATAATAACGGTACGGTTCTCAACTGCATGCAGCAGAGCATCCTGCTGCGACTTAGAGAAGCGGTGAATCTCATCGATGAATAGAATGGTGCGGCGGTCGTACGTATTCAGGCGCGTCTTGGCCTCGTCAATCACGCGACGCAAGTCCTTTACGGTGCCCGTCACGGCGCTGACCTCGACAAACTCGCTCTTGGTATGGTTGGCGATAATGTGGGCCAGCGTCGTCTTACCCGTACCGGCCGGCCCGTACAGAATCACGCTCGAAAGCACATCGTGCTCGATCGCGGAACGCAACCATGAACCCTTACCGACGGCCTTTTGCTGGCCCACATACTCGTCGAGCGAATTAGGGCGCATGCGCACCGCAAGCGGCGCATTCTGAAAGGAACGCTCGCGCGTCGAAGCAGAAAAAAGGTCGTCCATAGCCATCCCGTGCATCATTCAAAAACGTTTTCACTAACAGTATACCGAATTTATACGAACTACCGTTCGTTAATATAGGTACGATGCGGAAACTTTAGACCCGGGAACAGCTTGCTCGTCAGTTCGCAGAAATAACCGTCCGTCATGCTCGCGATATAATCCACCACGGCTTGATCCTTGTCGTCCTGCCAAGCATAGGTGCGATCATAGTAGGAAAGCTGCTGCTCAATGCGCGAAATATGGTGCTTAAAGATGTAAGAGGACTCGTCGCCACTGTTTAGATCCCGCAGGCAACGGTCGTAGAGCTTTACGAACGCCTCGCGCAGCTCCGCCTCGGAATCGCCTTCGATACCGCCCTTGCTATAGATCTTCTCGTAGTTCTCGCGCTTGGCTCGGCGAATTTCCTCAAACAGGTCCTCGCTCATCTCGATGCGCGGCTTACCATAGCTGTGCTCAACGATATCGATGGAAGCGTGCGTGAGGATCCAACTGTTGTAGGCACCGCCCCGGCCATCATCAAAGGCGTCGGGTGACAGCAGGCCCGCCGCAATGGCGTCTTGGCGATCGCGCCCAACGTAGGCAAGGATATCCGAGATGCGAACCACGCAGCCCTCGAGCGTCATGGGACGCAGATGCCCAATTGCGCTATAGCCCGTGGCAATGCAATCCTCAACCGTCTGGTCAAACTGGTCAAAGGAGCTCATGTCCGAGAGCTCAAACACACGCTTCTCGTACTCGCCGTTATGGCATAGCACGCCGTCGAGCGTCTGGAGCGACACGTTGCGGCCGTACAACGCGTCGAGCACGCGGACCGACTGCACGTTATGGAAAAAATAACGCCCCGTGCGCTCGTGGTAAATATCATTGAGGAATCGCTCACCCGCATGGCCAAAAGGCGTGTGCCCCAAGTCATGGCCCAGGCCAATCGCCTCGATCAGATCGCAGTTGAGCCCCAAGGCACGACCGATATCGCGCGCAATACGCGAGACAAGCTGCACGTGCAAACCTCGGCGCGACAGATCATCATTGCTACGGAAGCTAAAGACCTGCGTTTTGCCTGCATAACGGGTGTACGCCGGAAGATGAAGTATCTTTTCGGTATCGCGCATAAACGCCGGACGCATAAGCGTGCCTTTGTCGGCGGCGCGATCAATACGACGAATGACCTGATCGTCGTTGCAACGATACGGGTTAACATAGCCCGAAGCACGATCGGCGGCAATGCGCTCGACAAGTTCGGGCGACAACGCCGAGGGAATACGGTCCATGTGCGCCTTAATGACGGCCGTTTCTTGATTAGTTGCCATGGCATGCTCCTTAAAAAGGATGCGCAATCGGTTACAAAGTGCAGCCCACAACCTCGATTATGGCAAAAATCGGCACCAAAAACGGGAGCAATGGCAGGGAGCGCGATTTCGTGATGAGGCAGGAGAGGGCCAGGGCCAGGAGCGCGACGGCAAATGCCACGATGCCACCCATAGGGTCGAGCGTGCAAAGCGCGAAAAGTGCCTTAGCATCTCCCATGCCGATGCCTGGGGTTTGGCGAAGACGACGCCAGAAGGACTCAGTCAGCACGAGAGCAAGATACACGATGACGGCAAGACCTGCGTGGTCAAGCGCCGTGTTAACGCCTTTGTCGAGCCAAACGCCCACTAACGCCGTCACCGCACACGCACCGGCAAGCTCATTGGGAAAACGTCGCTGACGGGCATCAATCGCCGCGCCGGCAAAGATGCAAATCCAAAACGGAATATAATACATCGTGCACCTCCTCAAGCTGCATCGCAAAAGCAAAAACCACCACAAAGGTGCACTGTCCCCTTTGCGGTGGTTTTGGTGGTGGTTATTTGGCGCCTTGCATGACCTCGTCGAGGGTGACGTTTACGGCATGCTGGGTAGGAACCCAGTCGACCTTCAGGAACAGCGCGGCCACCGTGATGGGGATATAGCTGAACATAAAGATCGGGAAGGTAAACAGGTTAGTCACCAGACGCCACTTTTGCGCGCAGTGAATGTGCTTGTACTCAAAGATAGTCGTGAGCAGCGCCAGGATAAAGAAGGTCTGATACATCATGGCGAAGGTCATAATGAGCGAAGCGGCGCACGCCTGCATCTCGACTTCGGTAGCCAAGAAACCATGCGAAAGACCACCCACGATCAGGAACGTCGCGTTGGCAAGCATGGAGATCAGGGACAGCAGCATGCCCGGAGCGATGGTCATAAACATGTCGTACGCGGCAAAGCGATGATAGCGGAACGTCGATTTGACAAGATGCTTGCCATAGGTAAAAAAGACCTGGTAGAAGCCCTTGGTCCAGCGCATACGCTGCTTCCAGGATGCCTTGAACGTCACGGGTTGCTCGTCAAAGAACTCCGCCGGTGCATAGCCAATGCGAATACCGTGAATAGCGCAGAACGTAGTGAACTGAATGTCCCCGTGAATAGCGCAGAACGTAGTGAACTGAATGTCCTCGGTCAGCGTGTGGAACTGCCA
>CABRZT010000054.1:0-9191 GCA_902475595.1 uncultured Collinsella sp.
GGCAGTTAGGGACGCTCCTTTTCTGCCGGCGGTTTGGGACACTCCTTGGGTAGCCGTTGGGGACGTCCCCAACGACTACCCGGGAGAGTTGCCTTCCCTCGTGGCGGTCTTCTAGCAGAAAAACCAAGTGAGTAGGTTTTTTGCAGAAGGCCGAGCACGCCCCAAAACGCCACAGCTCTGACCTGCAGTTTTATAGATCATTTGTCGCGATGTACTCGGCAGGTTCAAAAAAGTCTACTCACTTGTATCTGAGACGCACCAGATTGGCAAAAACCGCCGCGAAAGGGCCCCTGGTCCCTTCGCGGCGGTCATACGCCTCTAATTTTGCGACGGTTTTGCCCGCTTGTTACTCGCTGTAACGGGTGGCTATGGCAGCTCGCACCATGCCGGTGCTCATGAGGTAGGTCACCAGGAAGTAGCCACCATAGGCTGCCAGGAAGATTGCACAGGTGAGGCCCACGGTGCCGCCGATGCTCATATTTCCGAATATGCTCACCAGCTCGATGATCACCTTAAGTGCCACAAAGGAGTGCGCCAGGCCCACTGCCAGCGGGAACAGGAAGAATACCGCTTGCTGCGCCATCACCGAATGACGAATCTGGCGGTCCTCACAGCCGATCTGTGCCAGCACACGATAGCTGCGGCTGCCGTCGGCCACGTTGGAGAGTTGCTGGATCGACAGAATCGCCGCGCATGCAACGACCAATACAAAGCCGATGTAGATGGCTAGGTAGCTAATAAGACCGTTCATTTGCGCTGCTTGCGTGTACATCTCGGAGCGTGTGATGAAGGTTCCCCACGACCCCGACTCCTTGCCGTCAACGAGCAGATTGTCGAGCACAGTGTATTTAATGCTCTCGTCTGCCTCGGTTGTATCCATCCCCTGTTTGTAGTTAACGAGCAGGCTACTGGAATACGGCTGCAGATTAAGTTGGGACAACAGCTCGTCGGCAACGACGACGGTACCCGGATTACTGCCCATCGACGAGTTGGCGATGGCCGCCGTATCTTCGTCCGACTTATCGGTTGCGGGCTTGAGCTCATGCCCGCCCAAGGTAAGGGCATGGCCGCCAGCCATATACTTGGTGTACAGGTCGACCAGCTCGCCGCCCATATCACACGTGAGCAGATACTGGTCGTGACCGATGTGCACCGGCTCCTCGCCCATCATCTGACGCAGTTTGTTGTACTGGCTCGCCGGCGTCACAAACAGACCCATCGCATCGGCATTGCTACCCCCGAACGCCTTGGGAAGCTTTTCGCCCATGATCTTGCACATCTCACTTGGGGTCACCGAAGGATCCGAACCGCCAAGCGGGTAACTCAGATACGAATCGATCTGCACATACTCACCGGCAACATCGGCAATATTGACCTTCTTGCCGGTCTCGTCGTTGTTGTCCGCCGACTTGCCCTTACGATCGCCGTGCCATGGATCGCCGTGCCATGCGGAGTACAAATCGACCGTACTATCGGCCAGCACCATGCGATCGGCTTCAGACGGATTGATGTACTCTTTGTAGTAGTCGAGCGTATCGGGCGTGTAATAGACATACGTCTGTGACACGTCAACAGGGTTATAGCGCTCCAGGTTTTCGTTCATCACATTGGCAATCGACATACCGCACGTCACCGAGGTGATGGCCAAAAACAGGAGCATCGCGATGACGCCCATCGAAAAGCACACCGTGTTGACCTTGGCCGCAAGCTGGCGCACGGTAAACATGTTGAGGCCGCGCCAATACACGCCGCGCAGGCTCTGCAGCAGCTTGATGAGCATGCCCGAGAGTCCCCAGAACAGGGCAAAGGTGCCCACGGTAACCATAGCGGTCGTAATGCCAAACTGGTTCATGGCCTCTTGCAGCTTGCTGTCCGTCGCGGTTAGCGGGAACCCATCGCGTAGCAGACGGTAATAGGCCACGCCCACAAGCACCACGCCCACGACAAAGATGGCAATCGCGATCCAGGGGTTGCGTGTCTTGATGCTCTCGTTGCGACGCTCGGCACCCATAAGCTCGATGAGTTTGGTACGACGCACGGCGCGAAGGTTCAGCAGTAGCGTGAGCACAAACATTACGAGCATGCAGGCAAGGGTCAGATTGAACGCATGCACCGAGAAAAAGAAGTGGAAATTGGCGATCTGTGTCTTAAAGAGCGAGGCCGTAAAGAACGTCATGAGCTGGGAGAGTCCCACACCCAGCACAATGCCGGCGACAAAGGCGCCGACCGAGACAATCACCGTCTCGAGCGCCATGATCGTGGCGACGCGCCCGCGCCCCATGCCGAGCACTTGGTACAGGCCAAACTCCTTCTTGCGGCGTTTCATGATGAAGTTATTGGCATACACCATTAAAAAGGCCATGACACCGGCCAAAAAGTATGTCAGGTTGCCGAGCATGCTGCCCATAACCTGCGCCAAGCCCTTTTCATCGATGCCGGCGATGTCGACCTGCATCGAGATGGTGTTAAAGGCATAGAAGACCGTGACGCCCAGGGTGAGCGTCAAAAGGTAGACGAGGTAGTCGCGGCCGGCGCGGCGGACGTTACCCCAAGCGAGTTTACAGAGCATCAGAGCCCTCACCGCCCATCATGGCAACGACCTCCATAATGCGGTCGAAGAACTCTCGGCGGTCGGTGTCGCCGCGGCGCAGCTCGGTGAAAATCTTGCCGTCGCGAATAAACAGCACACGGCTCGTATAGCTGGCGGCAAAGCTGTCGTGCGTGACCATGAGCACGGTAGCGCGTAGGCGGCGGTTAAGGGCCTCCAGGCTCTCGAGCAGCAGGCGAGCGCTCTTGGAATCGAGGGCGCCGGTGGGCTCGTCGGCCATAATCATGGTGGGATCGGTGACAAGCGCACGAGCCGCGGCAACGCGCTGCTGCTGGCCGCCGGACATCTGGTAGGGATACTTGTCGAGCACCTGACTGATGGACAGGCGCGCTGCCACATCCTGCACGCGGGTCGAGATCTCTGCCGAGTTTGTGCGGGCGATGGTGAGCGGCAGGGCGATGTTCTCGCGTGCCGTGAGCGTATCGAGCAGGTTGGAGTCCTGGAAGATAAAGCCGAGCTCCTCGCGGCGGAACTGCGAAAGCTTAGCCTGCTTCATGCGCGTTACGTCCTGACCGTTAATGCGGATCGTGCCGCTCGTGGCGCTATCGATGGTCGACACGCAGTTGAGCAACGTCGACTTGCCCGAGCCCGAAGCGCCCATGATGCCAACAAATTCACCGCGGTTGACGGTAAAGCTGACGTCGTTGAGCGCGCGGGTCACGTTGCCCAGCGCCCCATATACCTTTTCGAGATGCGCGACCTCCAGTACCGGGGTCGCCATGTGCGTGGTTTGCATACCGAGTCCTTTCTTGCGATTAGTCTACGGCATCTATAGTCGCAAGAAGACGAGTCAGCTACCATCGATATGGCTTACGCTTGCCTTACCGTTGTGTAAGGTAGGACAGCCAGCCTGCCACGTGTTGATATTGAGAGAGGACTTCTGTTGAAGACTGTTCATGTTGCCGCTGGGATCATTCGCAAGGAAGGATCTGACGAGCTGCTTGCCGTGCAGCGCGGCTACGGCAACATGCAGGGACTATGGGAGTTTCCCGGCGGCAAGCTCATGCGCGGCGAGACACCCGAAGACGCCGTGCGACGCGAACTTATGGAAGAGCTGCAGGTAAAAGTCACCAACCTGCGCGATTTCTATACCGTTGAGTACGACTACCCCGATTTTCATCTCTCGATGGAGTGCTACTACTGCTCGCTGGCCGATGAATCCGATGAGCCTCAGAAGCACGACCGCCAACTCGATATCCGCTGGATTCCGCGCACCTCGCTTGCCACCGTTGAGTGGATACCCGCAGACAAAGGGCTCATTGATGCCCTGATTGAGTTGAAGGAAGATCGGCTTGAGGCTAACGGCGCCAACGACACCGAGTCCACCACAGCCGACGAGCCCGTTACCAAGCCCAAGCGCAAAGCCAAGCGCCGCAGCAAAAAGCGCCCCAAGCCCGGCCTGCTGGACGGCATCGACACCTCGGACCTTTCCGCTGACGAGCGTGAGCTCGTGCGCCGTCGCGCCGCCATCAAAAAGTCCATGAAGGGCAACAAGCGTGCGAACACCAAGCCCGAGTTGCTCGTTCGCCAGCGCCTGCGCGCCGCAGGCCTTACGGGATACCGTCTGGAATGGAAGGTGCCCGGCAAGCCCGACATCGCCTTCCCCGGCCGCAAGATCGCCATCTTCGTCAACGGTTGCTTTTGGCACCGCTGCCCCAAGTGCAGCCCTAGCCAGCCCAAGCGCAACGTTGAGTTTTGGGAGGCAAAGTTCCGTCGCAACGTCGAGCGCGACCGCACCGCCGTGGCAGCACTCACTCAAATGGGCTGGACACCCATAACCATCTGGGAATGCGAGCTCAAAAAAGACCACATCGACGCCACGATGGAAAAGGTCATCGAACAAGTACGCGCCGCCGCACCGCAGCGCTAGGAACGAGCCGTCCACACGCCCCACACAGGCAAGCCACATCCGTGCCACAAACCTTAGAAAGCCCTTAAGCCCAAAACCTTTCAAGAGTGTTACTCGATAGCTTTTACCTGCGGTTTCATCGCAACGTCAAACCTCATTAAGCCTTTCTTTAGCACTTCTTTGCAGCAGCCGCGGCATAATACTGCCAACGCACGGGACCTAGCAGCACACCCCGTGCGCAACCTTTTGGTGGACATCGAGGAGGCCGCATAAGCATGCATTCTTCCAATGACGCAGCACAGCAGCCATCCCTAAAACATGCAGACCTTTTCTCCTTCCCCCCGACACAGAGAGACGGCCTCCTCGACTCCCCCACCACAAAAGCCAAACGCTCAACCGACCAGAGCCTCAACTTGCGAGCATCGTTCGAAAAGCTCCAAGCATCCCTAAACAAGTCATTCCCCAACCAAGCCCGGGCATACTAACCCCTCATCAGCAAAGAAGCCCTGACGTCCCACCCATTTCCGCCCCAACGCCACAAGGGCGATCGAGCAGGACGGCTTGGGCGGGTCCCCGTACTTAGTTTCCAAAATCATTCCGCAGCGCGAAGGCCCCCGTTGCCAACGTTCGTAGAAGCGAGGCAACGGGGGCCTTCATGCGCGAGGACGTTTTGGAAACCAAGTACGGGGACCCGCCCAAGCCGTCCGGTGGGATCAGAGTACCCTTGCTGTTACTCTGCTTTGCCCACAGAGTTGAGGTTGGTCATGCGGATCTTAACCAGCTCGGTGATCTCGCGCATGCCCTCCTTGGCCGGCTTCTTGGGATCGAAGCAGGCGGGGTTCTCGGCCATGTAGGCCATGAAGCCCTTGGTGTAGGCCTGACGCAGCTCGGTGGCGTAGTTGACCTTGCAGATGCCGTTCTTCACAGCCTCGGCAACCTGCTCATCGGGCACACCGGAAGTGCCGTGCAGAACCAGCGGCACGTCGACGGCGTCGCGGATGGCCTTGACCACGGACTGCTCGATGTGCGGATCGCTCGTGTACACACCGTGGCTGGTGCCAACGCCAATTGCGAGGGAGGTGCAGCCGGTACGCTCGACGAACTCCTTGGCCTCGGCAGGATCGGTGTAGGGGCTCTCGCCCTCAACCGCGGGACCGTCGTCCTCCTTGCCGCCAACCTTGCCAAGCTCGGCCTCGACGGGCACGCCCATGGCGCGGCCAGCATCGGCGACGGACTTGGTCAGGGCAATGTTGTCCTCGAAGGACTCGTGCGAACCGTCGATCATGACAGAGGTGTAGCCGGTGCGGAAAGCCTGCATGCAGCGGTCATAGCCATCGCCGTGATCGAGGTGCAGAGCGACGGGCACGGAAGCGCGCTCGGCGGCAGCCTTGACCATGCCGTAGAAGTAGTCCAGACCAGCGGTCTTGATGGTGCCCGGGGTGGTCTGCATGATGACGGGGGACTTGGTCTCCTCGGCAGCGGCCAGAACGGCCATAACAAACTCGAGGTTCTCGACGTTGAACGCGCCGACGGCGTAGTGGCCGGCCTGAGCGTCCTTGAGCATCTTTTCGGTGGTAACAAGTGCCATGAGCGTTTGCTCCTCTCCATCGCCCGCATCTGGACATCGGGCGTACGTGTCCGCAAGGCGTTTTACCTTGCGTTTTTCTGCGCTCATTGTATGAAATTCAGCGGCTTTGCACGTGCGAGATATTGAGCCCATGCAGGTCAATACCGTCGTTTTTGAAAAGTAAACGGAAGGAATTGGAGCCGAGTGGGCGTGTTCGATATTGAATTTTGTGCGTTCAGCGTCTTTCTTTTATAGAAAAGATAAGTAATCGAAAGGTGTTTTCTTACTCAAAAAGAAAATGAACGAAAATAGAGTCAACACAATTCCTGCAAATTTAGCCGAGAATGGAGCAGCTATGGCCCATGCGACAACCCGAGCCTTCGCCGATGAGCGTCGTGCCGCCATCATGGAAATGCTCGAGCATAATGCCTCGGTGCAGGTAGCAGAAATCGCCCAAACCTTTGGCGTGTCCTCCGTCACCGCCCGCGCCGACCTGGACGCGCTCGCCGAAGCAGGCAAGCTGCGCCGCACGCATGGTGGCGCCGTGTCGCTCCACAAACGCCTGACCGTCTCCACGCAGGATCGCCGTATCAATGTCAACGTCGCTGCCAAGCAGGCCATCGCGCAAAGCGCCATCGAGCTTGTCAATGACGGCGACACGCTGCTCGTCGATTCGGGCACCACGGCGCTTGAGTTCGTCCGGCTCCTCGACCAGCGCGACGGCATCACCGTTATCACGGCCGACATTACCATCGCCGATTATATCGACGAGAGCATGCCCTCGGTCGATGTCGTCATGCTGGGCGGGGCGCTGCGCAAAGGCCATCGTTATTTGTACGGCCCGCTTACCATGCAGGCGCTCCAAATGGTCCATGCCGATCTTGCCGTCATGTGCCCTGGCGCTTTTGTCCCCAGCTGCGGCTTTACGACCGACTTTCCGCAGATGGCCGAGACCAAAGCGGCTATGGTCGGTGCCGCCCGTCAAAGCGTCGCCCTCATGGACGCCAGTAAGGTCAACGGACGCGGCATGTACCGTTTTGCCGAGCTTGCCGACGTCGACACCATCGTGATGGACAGCGACCCCGACGATGCCGTCGCTACCTCGATCGTCGAGACCACCGACGACGCCCGCCCAAATCTCGTCATCGCCGGCGCTTAAACAAAAACCACCACAAAGGTGCCTGTCCCCTTTGTGGTGGTTTTGCTCGTTAAAAGCGAAATATCGCTACTTGGAGAGCTCGTCGGCGAGGGCCTCGAT
Source organism: uncultured Collinsella sp. (assembly GCA_902475595.1). GTDB lineage: Bacteria > Actinomycetota > Coriobacteriia > Coriobacteriales > Coriobacteriaceae > Collinsella. Next base: position 7,283 of record CABRZT010000054.1, read on the forward strand.
CTGAGCGCGCGATGCGTCGTTGAGCGACCCCAGGACGGTCACCTTGTTCTGCGCCAGGGTGATGTCCTTCATGCCCTCGAGCTCCTTGGTCATAACCTTGGCAGCGGTAGGCGCCCAGGAGCCGGCCTCGACGAGTGCCACCGTACGGTTCTGATAGGCGTGCCCGGCAAGCGTATGGATAAAGGTGCTCATGAACGGGAAGATCTCGCCCTGATAGGTAATGGAGGCGAGCACCAGACGGTCATAACGGAACGCATCCTCAACAGCCTCGGCCATGTCGTCGCGAGCCAGGTCAAAGACAGAGACCTTCTGGCCGCGGGCCTTGAGCGCAGAAGCGAGCTCCTCAACGGCAGCCTTCAGATGGCCATACACACTCGCATAGGCAATCGTGATGCCCTCGTCCTCGGGCTGATAGCTCGACCAGGTGTTGTAGGTGTCGAGGTAATAGCCCAGGTTCTCGCTAAGAACAGGACCGTGAAGCGGGCAGATGATCTGGATGTCCAGGTCGGCGGCCTTCTTGAGGACGGCCTGCACGAACTTGCCGAACTTACCGACGATGCCAAAGTAGTAACGGCGCGCTTCGCAAGCCCAGCCCTCGGGATCCTCGATGTCGTTGGCGCCAAACTTGCCAAAACCGTCGGCACTAAAGAGCACCTTGTCGGTGGACTCGTAGGAGAAGAGCACCTCGGGCCAGTGAACATTGGGGGCACCGACAAAGGTTAGGCTGTGGCCGCCCAGATCGAGCACATCGCCCTCTTTGACGACCATCTTGCGCTCGGGGAAGTCGGTGCCAAAGTAGTTGACCATCATGCGGAAGGCGCCCATGCTTGCCACGATCTGCGCCTGGGGATAGCGCTCCATAAAGGCGGCAATGCCGGCGGAGTGATCGGGCTCCATGTGATGGACAACCAGGTAGTCGGGCGTACGGCCGTCGAGCGCGGCCTCGAGGTTGCCGAGCCACTCGTCAACAAAACCGCCGTCGACTGAATCGGCGACAGCGATTTTATCGCCCAAGATAACGTAGCTGTTGTATGCCATACCGTTCTCGGACACGTCGTACTGGCCCTCGAACAGGTCGATGTCGTGATCGTTAACGCCAATGTAGCGGATATCCTTGGTGATCTCCATCAGGCAAAGCCTCCTAGATAGACAAAAGAGCCCGTCTATCATAACACTCGCCTTCATAGCCACGGCTATCTGCCAGCATCCTTATCGATTGTTATTGAGGCGGAATATATCGCCATTGACCTGCAAAAACTATGTGCGCGGAGCTGCCGTGGTATGTCGAACGATAAGCTGGCCGGGAATACGAATGGCAACGGTTTTGCCCGCCGTACCCGCCTCGGGAACCGCATGCTCAAACACCTCGCGTCCACGCTGATGTAGATCGAATCGCACGGTCGTGAGCTCGTTGTGTGCCACAAAATCATCGAGTGAATCGTCGACGCCCACCACGCTTACGTCCTCGGGCACGCGCAGGCCGCTATCGCGCAGCGCCGCAATTGCGCCGTTTGCCATCTGGTCGTTTGCCGCGTAAATCGCCGTCATGGTGCGGTCGTGCTCGGCCAGGTGCCTGCCGGCCTCGTAGCCGCTGTTGGCAGACCAGTCGCCCTCGAGCGGCTCTGCCGGCTCGATGTGTTTACGCTCGAGTGCATCTTGCCAACCGGCGCGACGAAATTGTTCGTCGACCGAGAACGACGGGCCGCCAATATAGCGAATTTGCTCGTGCCCCAGCTCAAACAGATGATCCATAAGCAATAGCGAGCAGCCGTAATGGTCGGAATCGACCGTGGTCACCCGCGGATGCGCGTACATGGTAACAATGACCGTGCCAATGCCTGGCAGTGGATCAAACGTCTCAAAATCGGGCGCCATGCGACTCATGCCGATGATGATGCCGTCCACCGGC
>CABRZT010000055.1:0-8617 GCA_902475595.1 uncultured Collinsella sp.
CGACCTTCTTGGGGTCGAGGGCGCCGTGGCTCTTGATGCCGCTCTTAAGGTCGGTGCCGCGCAGGTACTCCATGACGATGTAATAGGTGTCGCCGTCCTTGCCCCAATCGTAGACGCCCACGATATAGGGTGAGGAGAGACCGGCTGCTGCCTGGGCCTCCTGCTTAAAGCGTGCGGCGAAGGTTGCGTCGCCAGCATACTGCGGCAGCATGATCTTGACGGCTACCGTGCGGTCGAGGACCTGGTCCTGTGCACGGTAGACGGTCGCCATGCCGCCTGTTCCCACCTTATCCTTGAGGAGGTATCTTCCCCCGAGGACCCTCTGTTCCATTCCTGCTCCTAACATAACTATTCGCTCAACGATGTGTGTAGTACCTACGATGTGGCCGCTGGGGCCGTGTGACGCGTTGCCGCTAACCCTTAGGCCGCGGCGCGCCTCGGGTGTCCGATTCGATCATGGGCATCACGCTCCCTGTGCGGCAAGCGCCGCGGTCAGGACGATACCGGCGATCTTGGCGGCCTTGACGTCATGCTTGTCGAAATCCTCCAAGGCCACCGAGATGGCGACCGTGGGTGAATCGTAAGGTGCAAAGCCAACGAACATCGAGTTGACGTTGGTGCCGCCAGTCTCGGCCGAGCCGGTCTTGCCGGCGACCTTGACGCCGGGGATTTGGGCATCGGTGCCGGTGCCGGACTGGACGACGGCAAGCATGGCCTGCTTGACCTGGTCGGCCGTGGCGGAGCTGACGGCCTGACCAAGCGAGCGGGACTGCGTGGTCTTGACCACGGTTCCGTCCGGGGCGAGTACCTGGGCTACAAAGTACGGGTCCATGACCACGCCGCTGTTAGCGATGGCGGCGGCAATCACGGCGTTTTGCATGACGGTGGTCTGCGGGCCGGGCGTGTGGTCCATGCCGACAGGCTGGCCGGCGCCGGCCCAGGCGGTCTCCCACTCGGTCATGAGCGACGGGTCGGCCATGATGGAGGCCGCGGAGGTCAGGTCCTGGCCGAGCTTTTGGCCGTAGCCAAAGGCGTTGGCAAACTGCACGAGCGTGTTTGCGCCAACTTCGTTTGCCACCTGGCCAAAGACGACGTTGGAGGACACGGCAAAGGCCTGCTGCAGGCTGATGGTGCCGTAGCTCTCGTTGGCATAGTTGGTGACCGGTGCGTTGCCGATGTCCATGGAGCCGGGCGCCTGGTAGGTGCTGGTAAGGCTGGCGGTACCGGTCTCGAGTGCCGCGGAAAGCGTAACGACCTTAAACGTGGAGCCCGGCGTGTACAGCGCGTCCATGGCGCGATTGTACATGGAGCCGTCCTCGCCGCCGCCCGTCTGCAGCAGGGCATCGATGTTGGTGTTGTCGTAGGTGGGCGAGCTGGCACATGCGAGCACCGCGCCGGTACGCGGGTCGATGACCACTACAGCGCCCTTAAAGCCCTTGAGCGCCTGCTCGGCCGCCGTCTGGATACGCGAGTCGATGGTGAGCTTGGCGGTGTTGCCCGGCTGGGTCTGGCCCGCGAGCGACGCGATGGCGTTGTTCCAGCTGGAGTAGTCCTTAGAACCGGTGAGCGTGTCGTTCATGACGCTCTCGATGGCGGTGGTGCCATACTGCTGGCTCACATAGCCAACTACGTGCGCTGCCAGGTTACCGTTGGGGTAGGAGCGTACGTAGGTGCCGTCCTCCTGCTGCAGCGACTCGGCCAGCGTCACGCCGTCGGACGTGATGATGGAACCGCGCTGGATGTACTTGGAGCGGGCGATGGTGTGGTTGTTGGTCGGCATGTCCTGATAGTCCTTGGCCTTGATGACCTGGACATAGGTGAGGTTGCCGATAAGGATGGCGAACAGCGCCGTAAAGGCGAGCACCGCACGGGTTAGACGGTTGGCGAGCGCAACGCGGCCGAGCACACCGGATTCAGGCGTGTCGAGCAGGCGACGGCGCATGCGCGAGCCGACGGAATGGCTGCCGCTGCCGTAGGAAGACGAAGTGGCAAAGCGCGTGCCCGTCGGGGCGGCGGCAGATGCGACCTGATCATCGGTGATGGCGGCCATGGTGCCGGTGCCGGTAAGCTCGGCCTCGCGTCCGGTCGCCTCGTCACCGGCGCGCAGCAGGAGCGCGACGATGATAAAGCTTGCCAGCAGCGAGGAGCCGCCCTGGCTCATAAAGGGCAGAGTGACGCCGGTCAGCGGGATCAGGCGGGTGACGCCGCCCACGATCAAAAAGGCCTGGAAGCTGATGGCTGCCGTAAGACCGGTGGCGCTAAAGGCGGCGAGGTCGGATTTAGCGCGGGCAGCTGTGGTGAGCCCACGCACGGCAAAGAGCATAAACAGGATGAGCACGGCGCCGCCGCCCAAAAGGCCCATCTCCTCGCCGATAGCCGAGAAGATAAAGTCGGACTCGACGACAGGGATGTTGTTGGCCATGCCGTTGCCGATGCCAACACCGACCAGACCGCCATCGGCAAGCGAGAAGAGCGACTGGACGATCTGGTAGCCCTGGCCCTGGGCGTCCTTAAACGGATCGAGCCAAACCTGGAAACGCACCTGAACGTGCGACAGGAACTTGTAGGCGCCCACGGCTCCGACAGCTAAGAGCGCAAGGCCGATAACGACATACGAAAAGCGCCCCGTGGCAACGTAGAGCATCAGCAAGAAGATGGTGTAGAACAGCACGGCCGAACCCAGGTCGCGTTCGAAGACGACGACGAGCAGGCACACACCCCACACGGCAAACAGCGGCAGCAGCAGTCGCAGGCGAGGGATCTTAAAGCCCAGAATCTTGCGGTTGGAGATGGAGAGCAGCTCGCGGTTCTCGGCCAGGTAGCCGGCCAGGAACAGGACGATAAAGACCTTGGCGAACTCGCCGGGCTGGATGGTAAAGCCCGCGATGCGAATCCACAGCTTGGAGCCCGAGATCGTGGTGCCGATAAAGATAGGCAGCATCAGCAGAATGATGCCGATGATGCCAAAGGTGTACTTGTAGCGCATGACCACGTCGAGGTTTTTGACTAGTGCAAGCGTTCCCACCATGAGCGCCACCGAGACAAACAGGATGATGAGCTGTGAGATGGCGAGAGCGGGGGCGAGACGCGTCACGAACGTGATGCCGATGCCCGAAAGTATAAATACGATGGGCAGGATGGCGGGGTCGGCACCGGGCGCCAAGATGCGCACGGCAATGTGGGCCGCGGCAAAGGCGGCAAAGAGGCCGATCGGTACGGCGAGCGTCTCAAAGGAGATGGCAGCGCCCGCGGTGAGGACGTACATCGCATACAGCAGGATGACGGGGAACGCCGAGGCGATGAGCAAGAGCAGCTCGGTGTTGCGGCGACTCATAAGCGGCACTCCCTTTCTAATTCTTATCGGAGGCTTCGGCCTCGGCGGACTGTTCGGCGGTTTTCTCGGAATCTGATTCGGAGGCCGACCCCTGATTGGTGTTGTCGCGAATCGTTTGCGCGTCGATCACCTGGCGGGTCTGCTCCTCGTCGATCTGGTGGCGGTACTTGGATATCGTGTCCTGCGCATCGTCGACACTTGTTTGCGGAATGCCCGCCTTGAGGCGGTTTTGCGTGTCTTCGGGCAGGTCGGACAGCTTGATGCTGGTTTCGCTTTCGAGCCAGTGGAGCTTGAGTCCGAGTGGCTTGCCGGGCAGGCCGCGCCAGACGGCGACATTGCCCTGGTAGGTACCCAGGTAGTACGAGCCGGTGACACCCGTGTAGGCCCAGATGCCAGCTGCCAGCACAAAGACGAGGGCCAGGATGGCGGCGATAGTAACGTTGCGGCGACGCACGCGTTGCGCCTCGCGCATGACGCCATCGTCAACCAGGTCAACGACTACTACGGTCACGTTGTCGTGGCCGCCGGCGGCAAGCGCCGCGTCCACTAGGTTGTCGACGCAGATTTGCGCGGTTGAGGACTGCGTGGCGATGTTCTCGATATCGCTATCGGGAATCATGCTCGAGAGGCCGTCGGAGCACAGGATCAGGCGGTCGCCTTCCTCGATATGCAGAGTGAAGTGGTCGGCATATATGGCGGGATCCGAGCCCAGTGCGCGGGTGATGACTGAACGGTTGGGGTGGACGCGAGCCTCGTCTGCCGTGATCTCGCCAGCGTCCACGAGCTCTTCCACATAGGAGTGGTCGCGGGTCACGCGGATGAGCGTGCCCTCGTGGAGCAGGTAGGCGCGCGAGTCGCCCACGTGGGCGATGGCGAGCGTGTCGTTTTCGATATAGGCGCAAGTGGCTGTGCAGCCCATGCCGGGCTTGCCCAGGCCATTCAAGGCGGCCTCGATTACGGCGGCGTTAGCGGCCTCGACGGCTGCGGCCAAGCGTGCTGCGTCGGCGGACTGCGGGGCCGTTTTGGCAATAGTCTCGACGGCGATAGAAGAGGCCACCTCGCCGGCGGCGTGACCGCCCATGCCGTCGCATACGCAAAAGAGCGGCGACTGCACCAGGTAGGAATCCTCATTGTGCGGGCGCACACAGCCAACGTCGGAGCGGGCGCCCCACATGAGTTGCGTGGTGGTGCCGGCATCATAGGTCGAGTCGGTCTCGATGCGTTCCTCGGTCAGGGGCTCAAAGCTCATGGTCGACCCGGGGTCTTTGAGCTTGGCCTCAACGGCGGCAACGTCGATTTCGGCGGTGTCACCGGGAGAGACGGTGTCGGTCACGGCGTTTGATTCAGAATCGCCGGTGTCTGGGGAGCCGGGCTCCTCGGACACGCGGGCGGTCGACTCGTCGTCTTGCGGGCTGACGTCTATAGGCTCGGGCGCCGGCGTAGACGCGGGCGCAACCTCGGATGCCGGGGCTATGGGAAACGCCGGCGCGGCGGGCTCGGGTGCCGCAAACACCGCAGCGCTCTCGTTGATTGCCGCGGCGACGGGCTCTGCAAAGTGAGCCGGCGCCGGGGCTGCTTCGGGCGCTGTGGGCTGTTCCGCAGCATGTGCGCCGATGGGCGCCGCTGCGGCATCCTCTTCGTCCTCGTTATCGGCGAGATCCGAAATATCATGCGTTACATGCGAAAGAGGCAGGGAGAACACGGTGTCCTCGGGCTCCACGGGTGTGGAGTCCGCCGGAGCGGCGTGGGCCGGTGCAGCTGCGGCGGCAGCCGGTGCCTCGGTCATGGTTGCGGACTTGTTCTCCTCGTCGATCATCGACGGTTCACCTTCATGACCACGTCGCCAATCTGGACTTCGTCGCCCTCACGCAGCGTCGCGGGCTCCACGAGCTGGCGGCCGTTGACGAGCGTGCCGTTAAGCGAGTTGAGGTCCTCGATGATGAGCGCCGGGCCCTGCAGCGAAAAGCGCGCATGCGAGGCCGAAACGAACGGTTCGTTGATGCAGATGTCCGAAGATGGCGAGCGACCGACGATGACGGGGCCGAGCATGTCTACGTGGATGCCGCGGATACCGCGCGGACCCTTGTCCACATCGATCGTCCAGATAGCCGAGTCGCGGCGCTGTCCGCGCACAAGTCCCACGCCGGTCTTCATGACGGCGAACAGGAAGATATAGAGCAAGGCGACCAGGACGATGCGGCCTGCAAAAAGGACGATATCGATGTTCATAAGCGACTATCCCCTAAATTCAAAGGTACTCAGGCCAAACGTCAGCAGATCGCCGTTGCGCAGCGGGCAGCGCGTAATGCGGCGGTTGTTGACGAGCGTGCCGTTGGTGGAATTGAGGTCCTCGATCGACCAATCCGAGCCCGTAAAGGTGAGCTGGGCGTGGCGGCGCGACACGTTGGGGTCGCGCAGGGCAATGTCGGAAACTGAGCGCTCGCGACCGATGGTCACCTGTGCGGAGGTGATGCTATGGCTCTCGCCGCTCACGACGTCGACGAGCTGGGCGAGCGGGCGCTGCGGGGCGCGAGTGCTCGCCATGTTGGAGGCGATGCCGGCTGCAGCGCCTAGGCCCACGGCGGCACCGGTCGCGGCGGCTCCGCCCATGCCGGCAAGCGCGTCGCGCGAGACGGTCTGCGGCACCGGGATAGGAGCGGCTGGGTCGGGGACGCTAGGCGCGAAGGGATCTGCTACGGCAAGCGGGTCGGGGGCGGCGGCGCGAGGCGTCGGCTGCTGCTGGGGCATGGCGGCGGGGCGCTGCTGCTGCGGGGCAGCAAACTGCTGCTGGCCGGCGCGCGGGGCGCTGGCGGCACGGCTTGCCGCGGAGTTGTTCTGGCCCAGGCCGTTTTGATAGGCGCGCTCTTCTTCGTACAGGCGGCCGAGCGTGGGGGCATCGACGTTCTCGGCAAAGACCGAGAACTTGCCGGCGCGCAGCTGCGGATCGATCATAAAGCGCACGAGGGGCTCGCCGACAAAGACATAGCGGCGCTTTTCGGCCTGCGCCTTCACGAACTCGCGGACCTCGCGCGAAAGCTCGGGGTAGAACGGGGCGAGCATGGGATCGTCGTCGGCGGCGATCAGGATGGTATAGAGTGCCGGCGCCGTGTTGACGCCGTTGATCACCAGAGTCTGATCCTCCATGTCGCGAGCGGCCTGCTTGGCAAGCTTCTTAAAGGAGAACGGGGCACGGGTGGCACCGAAGATGCCGGCCACGTGGTCCTCGAAGATGTTCAGGAAGTTCACGAAAGATCACTCTCCGTATAGGTTCTTTGGTATCCGAGCAAATATAGGCATATCCCAACGATTATAGAGGATAGGGTTCCCGCAACCGCCGCCTTGGCGATGACCGCGGCTGCAAGGCTGGCAATTTCCATATGGTGTGCAAGACAGGACGCCGCTGCGCAGCCGATGCCGGTGACAGCGATGGCGACGATTGCGGCAAGGTTTGAGCCCTGATCGGCGCGCTTGGCATGGGCATTGAGCAGCGCAGATGACGCCGCGGCAGTTGCCGCGGCCAGCCCAAAGGCAGCCCAAAGGAGTGGGTCTCCCAGCGCTGCGGCAACGTTACCGAGCCCCAGCACGCCTCCGGCTGAAAGCGCGACCGTGGCCAGACGGGCAAAAAGCGCGCCCATGCCCGTTGCCGCGGCGGCGCTTGCCGGGCCGAGCCAAAATGACGCGACGCCGCCGGCGACCCCAGCTGCCAGGAAGGTATTGCCGGTCAGACAACCAAGCGCGAGTGCACAGGTGAGCGCGGCGCTCGCGACAGCCTCGGTACGACCCCAGGCGATCCACCAACCGGACATGGCGGCGGCAAAGATCACCGCGACGGGCAGCATCGACAGGACGCCCTGTGCCTGCATGGTGGCGTTGGCCATGAGCACCAAAAAACCCACAGCCGAGATGGCCGAGCCGATCTGGGGGGCCAGGCCAGCCGCCGCTCCGATCGCGATAGCCGCAATGACCAGGCCGGGAAGCGCCGCGACCCCGGCCGTTTGCATCAACAAAAAGCTAAAGGTGCCGCACGTTAGCGCCGAGATAGTGCGCATGGTGTAGTCGCGCGCATGGCTCCAGCGCGTGCCCGCCCAGCCGAGTGCGGGGTCGACCTCGATGGCGTCGTCCTCGTAGTGCGACGGCTCGATATCGTCGAGCTCCTGCTCGTCATCCGAAAGCTCGCCAACCATTTGCTCCAGGCTGCGACGGCCCTCGCGCACGTTGCCCAGACCGGCAAGGAGCTGGTCACAAAATGCCTCGATGCTGTTGGGGCGGTCCTGCGGCATGGGGGAGAGCGCGCTCATGAGCGCGGCCTCGGCTCCCGGGGGGAAGTGTGGTATCAGCTCGCCGGTATAGGTGGCGCCGCCGATGATGCGGTCGAGCGAGTCGGCGGGCGTGGCCGCCATAAAGGGAGCGCTGCCGCACAGGCCCTCGTAGATCACACAGGCGAGGGCAAAGATATCGGCGCGCTCATCGACCGTGCCGGTCTCGATATCGAGCTGCTCGGGCGGCATGTAGCCGATGGTGCCGCCGCGCGAGCCGCCAAAGCCACCGGCGGACGACAGTCGCGCCATGCCAAAGTCGGTGAGCTTTACATTGCCCGAGTGGTCGATGAGCACGTTGGCGGGCTTAATGTCCAGGTGGAGCACGCCATTACTATGGGCGAAGGTGAGCGCCTGGCCCAGGGCATCGGCAATGGCCGCGGCCTCGTCAAAGGTAAGTGAGTGGCCGTCCACGCGATGCAAAAATTCGGCCAGCGACATGCCATCGACATATTCCATAACCAGGTAGGCATAGGCTGTGTCGTGCGTAAAGTCGATAACCTGCACGATATTGGGATGTTGAAGCATGGCGGCGGTGTGCGCCTCGCGCAGGACATCCATGATGTCGCTGGCGGGCATACCGGCACCGTTGATAAGGGGGATGCGCTTAATGGCGACGCGGCGGCGCAGGTGCGTGTCGCGGCAGATCTCGATGGAGCCAAAACCGCCGGTCGCAAGTGTCTCGAGCGGCTGGTACCGCTTGAGCAGCTCGCGAGAGCTGGTGCCCTCCAAAGGAACGTCCGGCGAGAACCGGGCGGTATGTTGCGGGAAAAGCGGCATGGCCAACCCTCGTGCGTTTAAAGTTCGTTTGCGAGCGGCGGGCGCGGGGCCGAGCCATTCGCGGTGGCATAGATGCTGCTAGTGTAGCACGCTCGGGCGGATGGCGAGGATAACGGGATGCGAGGCTGCCTGTCTGTCTTGGCCTTAGCGCTTCTTCTTGTTCTTCTTCTGCTTGCGCTGCTTGCCC
>CABRZT010000056.1:0-8535 GCA_902475595.1 uncultured Collinsella sp.
TCAGATTGTCCAAATGCGGCCCGCGCAGCGTCGGCCGGTCCGCCGTTCGTAAGAACGGCGGAACTAAATCAACTTGAAGCCCTTGCGCTTGCCAACGGAGAGGGTGTCGCCCAGCTTGAGGGCGCTGGGGTCGATGTTGTAGCTCTTGGGAGCCACGGCCTTGCCGTTGATCTTGACGCCGCCGCCGTCGATATCGCGACGAGCCTGGCCGGCGCTCGCCGAAAGACCCAGATCCTTGAGCAAGCCGGCGAGGTAGATCTGGCCCTCGTCGTTAACGGTCAGCTCGACATGCTTCTCGGGGAAGTCGGCAAGCTGGCCCTCCTTGAACACACGGTCGAACTCGGCCTGAGCCTCGTCTCCGGCGCCGGCGCCGTGGTAGGTGTCGCACAGGTCGCGGCCCAGAGCGCGCTTGAGCTCGTAGGGGTCGGCAGAACCATCGGCCAGGGCGGCGTCGATCTTGTCGACCTCGGCCGGGGTGAGCGAGCTGGCCAGACGATAGTACTTGCCGATCATCTCGTCGGGGATGGACATGGTCTTGCCGAACATATCCTTGGGAGCGTCGGTCAGGCCGATGTAGTTGCCATAGGACTTGGACATCTTGCGCACGCCATCGGTGCCCTCGAGCAGCGGCATGGTGAGCGCGATCTGCGGCTCCATGCCCATCTTCTCCATGAGCTCACGGCCAGCGAGCAGGTTGAAGAGCTGATCGGTGCCGCCCATCTCGACGTCGGCCTTGATCTGCACGGAGTCGAAAGCCTGCATCACGGGATACAGGAACTCATGCAGGGCGATCGGCGTCTGAGACTGGTAGCGCTTGGTAAAGTCGTCGCGCTCGAGGATACGGGCGACGGTGAACTTGGAGCACACCTGCAGCAGACCGGCCAGATCCATCGAAAGGATCCAGTCACCGTTGTGCACGATGGTGGTCTTCTCGGGATCCAGGATCTTCATGGCCTGGCTCACATAGGTCTCGGCATTGGCCTCGATCTGCTCCTGCGAAAGCTGCGGACGGGTGGAATTCTTGCCCGAAGGGTCGCCAATCAACGCGGTACCGTTGCCGATGATGAGGGTGACGTTGTGGCCCAGGTCCTGGAACTGACGCATCTTGCGCAGCGGCACGGCGTGGCCCAGGTGCAGGTCGGGACTGGTGGGGTCGACGCCGAGCTTGATGTTGAGGGGCTCGCCCTTCTCAAGCTTCTTGCGAAGGTCGGCCTCGGGAACGATCTGCGCGGCGCCCGAGGTGATGATACGCATTTGCTCGTCAACAGACAGCATTGGGTATCCTCCTTTTGCTATAGCACCCTCGCCGAAAACGGCGGTGCTGGAAGTCCATAAACTCTCATATGATAACAAACTGACGCGACGCGGCACCTACGACAGGAAAATCCTCGTCCTGCCGCATGCGTCAATGGCAACTGGCAGACGTGTACCGTCACGCTCGACCAGATAGCGTGCCTGCCGACGACGCAAGCAGTCGCGGCAACGGACCTGTCCCGTCGCATCGGTGGCGCAGACGCCCTCGGCGGTCAGCAGGCAGTGCTCGCACACCATAAGCTCGGGACGGTCGGCGTCGACCGGACCCAAGACGCCGGGTTCAGCAGCCAGTTCGGCAATACGCTCCGCATCATTGCCGAGCAACTCGGCCGGCAAGTACACCCGCCCCGCACCGAGTCCGCGCAGCCAGGTAAGCGTGGCCCGATTCGCGCAGAACACCGGCGCCGCCACGTCAAACGTCACGCCCAGCTCGCGAGCGATCACCACCTGTCCTAGGTTGCGGCAGACGACGCGCCCGGCACGCTGCATCAGTGAGCGGGTCCAGTCAGCGTCACTCGCGCGGCACACCTCGTCAAGCACCACAACGGCGTCGGACAAATCGAGTTCTCCGCGCGGGTCGGCATCCATCAGCTGCCAAGCAAAAACCATGCGAGTGGGAACCGCGCACTCCACCAACTCCGTCGATGCACCGCCATCCACCGCAACGCCCTCAAAGGGCAGCACCTCAACGGCACGCTCAACGGGCGCAATCGCATCCGCCTCGGCCCGCATGCGCTCCAACACCGCCGCCGTCTGATCCAACACGCCGGCGCTGCGAATCAGGTACACCTCGCAGCCCGCGTCCACCTTACGCTTGCAATGCACGACGACGAGCTTCCCCGCTGCGGCATCCACCGGGCAGGGCACCTGCGGCCAGCGCTTGGGCACATCGGGACGCGCGTCGACACCCGGATAGAACCGGATCTCGAGCGTGTCACCCGCCGCCACGGCGGCGTCGAGCTCAACGGTCACCTCTTCGTGGCCCACAGCGACCAAGCGCCCCACGCGCACGCCCTGGTTAATCGCACGCTCAAAGCTCATCAGCTCGGCACCCGAACGCCCTCGCAGGTACACATCGGTAAACCCACGGTTGAACGACCTTCCCAGCTCGCGCTCAAGCTCTTCCACGGCACCGGGGTCCCACGCGCCATCGCACAGTATATCAAGTGCCCGGCGCCACACCCGCACCACATTGAATACGTAATCGGGGTTCTTCATGCGCCCCTCGATCTTGAGCGACGCCACGCCGGCATCTACAAGCTCAGGCAGATGTGCAATACCCAGATAGTCGCACGGGCACAGCAGGCGATCTCCCTCGACGGCGACAACGCTCTGTCCCGCCTCGTCCACTAGGTCGTACGCCAGACGGCACGGCTGCGTGCAGTCGCCGCGCATCGCCGAGCGCCCACGCCGCAGGGCCGAAAACTCGCACGCCCCCGAATAGCCGATGCAAATCGCACCGTGGCAGAATACCTCGATGGGCACGCCCGTGGCACATAGCGCCGCAATCTCGTCGACCGTCAGCTCGCGTGCCGTCGTCACGCGCTCGACCCCCAGCTCATCGGCGGCAAGCCGCACGGCGCCTTCACTATGAACGCCCGCCTGCGTAGACAGGTGAATCTCGACCCCGGGAATCGCCGCGCGCAGCGCGCAGGCCAACCCGGCATCGGCGACAATCAGAGCATCGGCACCCAGCTCCAGTGCATGAGCTCCCAGCGCCACCGCGTCGGACAACTCATCGTCAAACACGTACACGTTGAGCGTTACGTACACACGCACGCCATGGGCATGCGCCACGGCGCAGCCGCGCGCAAACTCGTTATCCGTAAAGCCATGGGCGCTCACACGGGCGTTAAAGCCGCCCAACCCCGCATAGATGGCATCGGCACCCGCGGCGATGGCCGCAAGCATCTGGTCGAGCCCGCCCGCCGGCGCCAGCAGCTCGGGCAGCGCCGCACCGGCAGCATCCAATCCAGTCTCGTATTGTCCGCTCGGCCCCATCGTCCGAATCGCCATCGACAAACTCCTTACCAAGGTATGCATTCACTCTGAAAAATGCCGTCTTCCAGCATACACGAGGCCTCGCGCGCCCCGTTTGGTTTATCGTGTAATAACTTATGTCCATCCTGCCCCGACGGCACATCCACCGTCCGGCACGACATACCTGGAGGTCAATATATGGGTCCTCGCCAACGACAGGGACGCAGCCGTTCAAAGACGCATGCCCTGCCCATAATCCTGCTCTCGTTTTTGGGCTTTCTGCTGATTGCGGGCGTGGCATTTGGCATCGGCATGGTCGGCAACGTCAACCGCTGGCTGTCCGATCTGCCCGACTACACCGACGCCAACGCGTATCTGGTGAGCGAGCCCACCGAGATCGTCGACTGCAACGGCAACAAGATCGCGAGCTTCTACACGCAAAACCGCAAGTCCATCACCAAGGACGAGGTCTCCCCCTACGTGCTGCAGGGCACCGTTGACGTCGAGGACGAGCGCTTCTACGAGCACGGCGGTATCGACCTGTGGGGTATCGCGCGTGCTGCGGTGGCAACCCTCGGCGGCGGACACGAAGGCGCCTCGACTATCACCCAGCAGCTGGTGCGCAACACCATCCTGCAGGAGGAGCAGTTCGACTCGACCATCGAGCGTAAGGTGCGCGAGGCCTACATCGCCGTCAAGATGGAGGACATGTACTCCAAAGACGAGATCCTCATGATGTACCTCAACACCATCTATTACGGCCACGGCGCCTACGGCATCGAGGCCGCAGCCGAGACCTATCTGTCCAAGAGCGCCGCCGACCTCACCCTGAGCGAGGCCGCGCTGCTCATCGGCCTTCCCAACTCGCCCTCGCAGTACGACCCCACGGTCAACCCCGACCTGGCGCTGTCCCGTCGCAACAAGGTCCTCGACAACATGTTGCGCCTGGGCCACATTACGCAGGAGGAGCACGATGCCGCACAGGCCGAGCCCATCACCCTCAACGTGACCGAAATCTCGGGCAGCGGCGTCGACGTATACTCGCAGCCCTACTTTGTCGCCTATGTTAAGCAGCTGCTGGAGCAGGAGTTCTCGACCGACGTGCTCTTTAAGGGCGGCCTGACCGTCAAGACCACCATCGACCCCACGATGCAGCAGGTGGCAGAGAATGCCGTTCGCGAGCAGCTCGACACGCTCTCGCTCGACGGCCTGGACATGGGCATGGTCGTCGTCGATCCCAAGACCGGCTACATCAAGTGCATGGTGGGCGGCTACGACTACAACGCCGACGAGAACCACGTAAACCATGCCACGGCCAAGCGTCCCGTCGGCTCCACCTTCAAGGCCTTTACGCTGGCAACTGCCATCCAAAACGGCATGAACCCCAACGTCACCCTCAACTGCAACTCGCCGCTCAAGGCCAAGGGCACCACGACCGAGGTCCAAAACTACGCCAACCATAGCTATGGCAACATCACGCTTAAGCAGGCGACGGCATACTCCTCCAACACCGGCTACATCCAGGTAGCGGAAGCCGTCGGCAACAGCAAGATCATCTCGCTCGTCAAAAAGCTCGGCATCGATCCCGCCAAGGACAACATCGAGGACGTTCCCGTCATGACCCTCGGCACTGGCTCGATCTCGCCGCTCGAGATGGCCGCCGCCTACGCGACGTTTGCCAACGGCGGCTACTATCGCCAGCCGATCGCCATCACCGAGATTGACTCTCGTACCGGTTCGGTGCTGTACCAGCACACGGACAATCCCTCACAGGTGCTTACCGAGGGCGAGGCCGCCGCGGTCACCGATGTTCTGTCCGGCGTCATGCAGGGCAGCGGTACAGGTGCTGCCGGCGCCCCGAGCGTCAACCAGCCCTATGCCGGCAAAACGGGCACCACCGACAACACCACCAACCTGTGGTTCTGCGGCTATACCCCGCAGCTGGCGTGCGCCCTGTGGACCGGCTATTCCGCAGGTGAGATCCCCATCCAAAAATACGGCACGGACCTGCTGGGCGACAGCACCAACCTGCCTGTCTTTAAGCGGTTTATGAACACCGTTCTGACCGGTACCGAGCGCGAGGAGTTTGCGACCGGAACGGCGCCCACCTACAAGAACAACAGCGTCTGGAAGTTCTACGGCACCAACAACACCAAGAAGACGGAGAACGACGACAAGGACGAGAACGAGGACGAAGAGGAAACCACCACAACGACCACCACGACGACCACGACCACCGAGACCACGGGCGGCGACACCACCGGCGGCACCGGTACGACCGGTGGCTCGACGGGCGGCTCAACTGGTGGTTCGACCGGCGGCGATGGCGGCACGCCTACGCCTACGCCTACGCCTACGCCCACGCCCACTCCCGACCCCTCGCCCACGCCTGACGATACGGTCGGCTAGAAATCATCCGGCCATAAGCAACAAGGCCCCCGAGCAGCTTATTAAACTGCTCGGGGGCCTTTTAGTTTAAAGCGACCTGGTGGGCGGTCTTTATACCGGCAAACAAAAAAAGGGGGTACCGACCAACGTCGATACCCCTTACAAGCCACTATGTCACGCACACAGTGCCGAGCGCACGACCCGCACGCCTACTTGCGAGAATTGCTCAGCTTATTGATCAGCGCCTCAAGACGCTCGCCGTCCTCGGCCGTCTGGGCAATAACCAAAATCGTATCGTTGCCGGCAAGCGAGCCAAGCACATCGGGCAGCTCTGCCGCATCAACGGCGGCGGCGATGCCGGAAGCCGTGCCAGGCTGAGCCTTGATCATAACCAGATTATCGGTGCGCAGAACGCTCGTTACGAGCTCGGAAACCATACGCTGCAGGTGCAGGTCCTCTGCCAGAACATAGATGCCCTCAGGGAGCTTACGCAGCCCCATATCGGCAATATCGCGAGAGACAGTCGCCTGCGTGCAATCAAAGCCCATAGCGCGGAGCTCATCGACCAGCACGCGCTGCGTGCGGACGTCCTTATTGCGCACAATATCTCTAATGGCATCCTGGCGCCCATTGCGTTTTTTAGCCATACAAACCCTCTCTCCAAAAGATGGCGGAGACAATCAATCAGTGATTGAATAGTTTAACGCTATTTGAAGGCTTTTGTGTATAAGAACGCATTTCGAAACAATTCTATGCAAATTTGTTTCGAGATGAGCCGTTTAGGCGGTTTTTGCGCCCGTCCGGTTAAGAAAAGCTGCCAGATGCGTACACATCACGCAGCGCGCGGGCTTGGCGCTGGCGATCGGCCCAAACAACAGACCGAGCCCCCGATGGTTATCCTTGAGCGCGGCGACCATCTGACGGGTTCGAGGCGCCTCGAGCATATCACGCATACGGGCGGAACGCTCGATTGACGACACCCCATGCGGGCTCAGACACAAATTCTCGATGCAGGCGACCAGTCCGGCAAAGTAGAACTTTTGGGTTGCCAGCTTGAGCCGACCACCGCTATCTGCTTCCGAGAGTGAGTCCGTAAGCTCGTCGAGCGCCCGGGTGTCATCGGATACCTTGGCATACATGGTGGGATCAAAGGCATCTGTAAGCTTAGGTGCCGCCGCGTGGAAACAAGCGTCGCCGCATCCGGAGACGCGCTGCGCCCGCGAGAGCGAGCACGCCATAAACCCAACTGTGCGAAACGCCTTGTCGTACAAAAGGCATGCCTCAAACAGCGGACGGCTATACATCACGCCAGAGGTCTGAACGACTAGGCCGCCTAAAATCAACTGGGACAGCCCGGTCACCATCGAAGATTTGCTATCAATGGAAATATGAGCAGCATCCAAGACGCGCGAATGGCGCTCTCGATGTGCATCATAGCGGTCGAGCGACACCGTGGGGAGCACTATGTCTGCCGTAGTATCGCACGCGATATCGACCATCTTGGAAAGAGACTGCGGAGCAAACCACTCATCGGCGTTCATGGCGATGATTTGAGAGCCGCGCGAGGCAGCAAAACCGGCACGAAGACAAGCGCCGCGCTTCGCGTCCTCGACGTCAATCAAATCAATATGGATGTCCCTGTCGGCAGCAACTTGAAGCGAATGGCGCACACCGGGCGCAGCATCGCGGCAGACAACGACAATCTGCAAATCGTAGAGGTCTTGGTTCTGGATACTCTCGAGCGCACGCATCGCATAGCTGGGCGAACCTTCTACCACAAGGATCACCGAAAGTCGCGGATGCGAGCCACGTCGAACCAAGTTATCCGTCCTCTCGACAGCAGTGAATCAAACTGTCGTTCATGGTACACCCCGGCAATAAAAGCAATGAGACACCGGTTGTATTGCACGCCAAGAACAGATGTTGCACACGCGCAGCCCACAGATGACAGGTGCCGACGCACGACGCGCCGAGCCCTCCCCTAGTCGAGCACGACAAGCTCGGCGGGATCGTAATCCACGCCCATAAACGTAAGGCCGCAGGCAGGAGCCGTGGGGCCCGCAGCGGTACGGTCGCAAGCATCGATGACCTCGCGCATCCACTCGGGTTCACGGCGATGCATGCCAATCTCGACAAGCGTGCCCACGATCGTGCGGACCATCGAATGCAGAAACGCATTGCCCTCGATGGTAAACGTCAGGATGTCCTCGCCAAACGCAACCTCATGGCCAAACTCGGCACGCATCACGCAGCGGTGCGTGGGCTTGCCCACGGCAGACGCCACCTTGCAAAAGCTCTTGAAGTCCTGCTCGCCCAGCAGCGCGGGACAGGCCGCAGACATCGCCTCAACATCCAATGGGTAGCGATGCCACCACACCGCACCGCGCGAAAGCACAGGGCGCGCGTCGCGATCGGCAATACGGTACGTATACGTACGGGAACGCGCATCACAGCGTGCAGAAAAGCCTTTACGGGCCTTGTAGACCTCGTTTATGGCGATATCTTTGGGCAGGAGGGCATCCATAGCCCTCAGCCACCTACGGCGCGTCAAAGCCAACTCAGCGTCCGTTACGGGCACGCTGATAAACTGTGCCACCGCATGCACGCCGGCATCGGTACGTCCCGCACACGTCAGGTCGATCGGACGGCGCAGGAGCGTCTCAATAGCTCGACGTAGCTCACCCGCAACCGTCGTCTGTCCCGGCTGCACGGCAAATCCGCTATACGACGAGCCATCATAGGCCACGCGAAATACGAGCGTGGCGTCAAGCTCGGAAATCGAATTGAAATCAGACGGCGCAGTCATGGGCGCTCCCAACAAACAAGCAACGGTATCGCGACAAAAAAAGAGGG
>CABRZT010000057.1:0-7917 GCA_902475595.1 uncultured Collinsella sp.
GGCTGTCAGCATGGCAGAGAACCCACTTGTCGGCCTTCCAGTAGCAGTAGCTGTCACCGGCGGCAGGCATGTCGGCTGCAGCCTCGGGGCGCGGACCATTGGTGCCGGCGGGCAGCGCCACCATCACCTGGAAGCCGCCGTCGTCGACCATGCACGGCGTGTAGTGGAGCGTGGTGTTGAAAACCTCAACAAGCGTGCCGGCCGGCACGCGGAACGCCTTGACGCACGCGGTGTCGAGCTTGCCGTCCTCGATCTCCCAGCGATGCGCCACGAGCAGGATAAAGTCGCGGGCGCCCAGGTTAAACTCGCTGGCACGGTGATACTCCAGGCAGTTGAGCTGCGTGTTGTGACCGTTGCACCAGCCCAGCTGGAAGGGACGGCCGCCAAACATGAGAAAGCCCAGTTTATCGGCATCCTTAACGCCCTCGAGCTCCGGCGCGCTCGCCACGTATTTGCTGCCCTCGGGGATGGGCGTGGCAGAGAGCGCCTCGAGCACGGGCGACGTGAGCTCGGACGGAACGTTATCCCAAACGTTGCCATAGGACTTGAACTCGGGATCAGAGACAGAGTAGATATGCATGTTCACTCCTGTTCGTTTATGTGACAGTATAAACATTCTAGAACAATCTCTTTATGTTTTGAGCGCTCGGTATAAAAAAGCGCTCCGCAAAGAGCGGGAGCGCTTCTGGTACAAGCGTTATTCCCGCAAAGACCTTATGCCCGCTGATAGTGCAGGTGTTTCTCGTCGATATCGGCCAGGTCGCGGTCGAGGTAGCGGCGCGCGAGCCAGTTTGCCATGGGGAGGTTCTGGTCCAGGTAGTTGCCGCACTCCTCAGGAGCGGCACCGGGGACATCGCCCTCAAAGCCGGCGACGAACTCGAACAGCTCACGCACGAGCGGCAGAACCTCCTCGCTCGTCACCTCACCAAACACGACGAGGTAAAAGCCCGTGCGGCAGCCCATGGGCCCAAAGTAGACAATGCGGCTCGACCACTCGGCATGGTTACGAAGGAACGTCGCGCCTAGGTGCTCGATAGTGTGGCACTCGGCCGTGTTCATGACCGGCTCCTTGTTGGGCGTGGTCAGGCGCAGGTCAAAGGTGGTGACGACGGCGCCGGTCGCCGGATCGCGGTCGATACGGCTCACATACACGCCGGGCTCAAGCAGTAGATGGTCAACGGAAAAACTCGCGATGCGCTCCATGGCAGATCCTCTCGATAGTCAATTTGGGACGGGGCTCTTTTAGCTGGTTCGAATGGTCGCACCAATCATACCAGTCAAAAAAGCCCCGTCCCAAATAAGCTACCTGGGACGAGGACCAATGAGATTTTAATCCCCGTCCCGGAAAAATCATGCTAGGCAGTGTATGCAATTGTTGATTTGACAGCGTGGCGCCAGCCGGCGATCTTTTTGGTGCGTTCGTCGGCGGTCATGACAGGCTCCACGATGCCGCGGGCACCGTAGACGTCGACGACATCGCGCGTGTACATGCCCAGCGCAATGCCGCAGGCCCAGGCCGCACCCAGACCGCTCATCTCGTCGTTGCTCGCGATGCGAATGGGCGAACCAACCAAGTCGCTCTCAAACTGCATCAGGTACGCGTCGCGCGTGGGACCGCCGTCAACACGAAGCTCGGCCAATGCCGCGCCCGAGTCCTCGACCATCGCATCGATCACGTCAAAGATCTGATAGGCAATCGACTCGTCGGCGGCCTTCACGAACTCCGCGCGACCCGTGGTGCGCGTCATGCCAAAGACGCAGCCCTCGGCGTCACTCGCCCAGTGCGGCGCGCCCAAACCGGTAAACGCCGGTACAAAGTAGACACGGCTCGCCGGATTGGCGGCGTAGCACAGGTCGGTAACTTCCTCGGGGTTATTGATGAGCTCCAGATCATCGCGCAGCCACGTCTTAACGGCGCCGGCGTAGCTCACGTTGCCCTCGAGTACATACTCGGTCACGCCGTCCATACGCCATGCGAGCGAGCTCGAAAGCCCGTGCGAGCTGGCAACGAACTCGTCGCCGACGTTCATCATGACCGAGCTGCCGGTGCCATAGGTCGCCTTGGCCATACCGCGGCTGTGGCAACCCTGCGCGAACAAGGCCGCATGGCTGTCGCCGAGCACGCCGTGAATGGGCACGGGTGCCGGCAAAAAGCCGCCCAGGTCCGTCGTGCCGAACAGGCCATCGGAATCGGTCACCTGCGGCAGGCAGGCCACGTCGACGCCAAAGGCCTCGCACACCGGCTCGCTCCAGCAGCCACGGCGCAGGTCAAAGAGCTGCGTGCGGCTGGCGTTAGACCAGTCGCAGCGGAACTCCGCGCCGCCCGTGAGCGTCCAGACCACCCAGGCATCGATGGTGCCCAGGCACAGCTCGCCCGCCGCCGCGGCCTCGACAGCCGCAGGAACGTTCGCGAGGATCCAGGCCATCTTGCCAGCCGGGTAGTAGGGCGAGAGCACCAGACCTGTCGCGTCACGCACCAGCTCGGCCACACCCTCGCGCGCAGCCAGCTCGTCGCACAGCTCGCGGGCGCGGGCGCACTGCCACACCACGGCGTCGCACAGCGGCTCGCCCGTCGTGCGGCTCCAGGCAACGGTGGTCTCGCGCTGGTTAGAGATGCCGATGCCGGCGACGTCGGCTGGGTCGACCCCAGTTTCCTCCACCACGGCACGCGCCACGGCCAGCACATTGGCGGCAATCTCGGCCGGATCATGGCTCACCCAGCCGGCCTCGTTGACGATCTGGCGATGCGAACGGTCGGCACGATGAATCAGATGGCCGCCCTCGTCCACCAGCAGCGCCTTGGTGCCCTGCGTGGATTGATCGATTCCGATGATGTATTTACTCATGTACTCTCCTGTCTCCCCCGCCGATTCAAAAACTAAAACCCGACGGACAAGGAGCGAGCGGCCACCAAGTGCCGCAGATTGCCGTGAAAGAGGAGCGCCGCGTACTTTGCGTACGCAAGCGACGGTTTGAACGGCAAGGTGCGGTGCTTGGCGGCCACGCAGCGTCTGTGTCTAACAGTTGCCGAGGAACTCGGCGACCGTCTGCGCGATTCCGGCACCCGTCAGGCCGTAGTGTGCAAAGACCTCGGGGCTCGTGCCGGTGATGACCGGCGCGTCGGGCAGGGAGAGGCACTTGACCGGACGCGGGCAATGCTCGCCCACCACCTGCGCGACCATGGAACCCAGGCCGCCGAAGGGGCTGTGCTCTTCAACGGTCACGACGGCGCGCGTGGCACCGGCGGCCTCAATCACGGCCTCGGCGTCGAGCGGCTTGACGCAGTACATGTCGAGCACCGTTGCCGAGATGCCCTGCTCAGCCAGCAGGTCGGCGGCGTCCACGGCGTGGCGGACCATCTCACCGGTGGCGACGAGCGTCACATCGTTGCCGCGGCGCACCCAGGTGGCGCGGTCCATCTGGAACGGGCACTCGTCCTCGGTATACACGTCCTCGACCGGATTGCGGCCCACGCGGATGTAAGCCGGCTTGTTATCGGCTATCAGGGCGCGCACGAGCTCGGCGGTCTGGAAGCGGTCGCTCGGCAGATACACGCGCATGTTGGGAATCGCGCTCATAGCGGCGATATCCTGCGCGGAGTGGTGGCTCATACCCAGGGCGCCGTAGGACACGCCGCCCGAGATGCCGATGAGTTTGACGTTGGTGTTGGAGTACGAGACGTCGACCTTGCACTGCTCATACGAGCGCGTGGTCACAAAGGATGCCGGCGAGGCGGCCCAGGACTTCTTGCCGCACGAAGCCATACCGGCGGCGATGCTCACCAGGTCCTGCTCGGCGATGCCGACCTCAACGGACTGCTGGGGATACTGATCGAAGAACGGCGTGAGCGACGCGGAGCCGCGGGAGTCGGAGCACAGGACGACGATATCCTTATCGGTCTTCGCGGCCTCGAGCAGCGTGTCGCAGATAACCTTGCGATTGGCGATCTTGTTAGCCATTGATGGCCTCCTTATGGGCAGCGAAATCGGCGATGATCTGGGCATATTCCTCATCGTTGGGCAGGTGATGATGCCAGCTGGCTTTGTCCTCCATAACGGGCGAGCCGTAGCCCTTCACCGTGTTGAGGATGATGACCGTGGGCTTGCCGCAGGTCTCGGCGGCAAGCGTCAGCGCAGCGTCGATGGCCTGGACGTCGTTGCCCGGAATGGACAGCACGTTCCACCCAAAGGCAGCCCAGCGCTCCTCCTGGCTGTCCTGCTTCATAACGTCCTCGGTGCTGCCGCTGATCTGCAGGCGGTTGCGGTCCACGAGCGCGCACAGGTTATCGAGCTGGTAGTTGCCACCGCTCATGGCGCCCTCCCAGACCGAGCCCTCGGCAAGCTCGCCGTCGCCCATGATGGTGTAGACGCGGTAGTCGCGGCCGTCCATCTTGCCGGCGAGCGCCATGCCCACGGCAACGGGCAGGCCGTGACCCAGCGAGCCCGAGTTCATCTCGATGCCCTTGAGCTTGTTGTTGGGGTGGCCGATGTAGGGGCTGCCGAACTTGGAGAAGCGGGCCTTGACGTCGTCGAGGTCAAGATAGCCCTCGTGGCAGAGCACCGCGTAGTAGGCCTCCATGGCGTGGCCCTTGGAAAGCACGAAGCGATCGCGGTTGGGATCGTCGACGGTCTCGGGCGAAATGTTGAGGTGGTTGGCGTAGAGGGTCATGAGGGCATCGATCACCGACATGTCGCCGCCGATGTGGCCGCCAGCGCCAGCCATGATGATGTCGACGCAATCGCGGCGAAGATCCCAACGCAGGGACTCAAGCTCTTCGATAGTTGCCATTTCTACTCTCCTCGCAGGTAGGCTTTAACGTCTTCTTCGATGGGGTCGTACAGGTCGGGCTGGATGCCGATGTACTTGCACGCCTCGTAGAGCACCGGCACCACGTTGGCGTGAATAGCGACGCAGTGGTGGATGTAGGGGCCCTCGACAATCTTGGCCTCGAGGCGCTTGAGGTTCTCGACCTCGACCCACAGATAGGTGCCCATGCCGGCCGGGCCGTCGATGCCGCGGGCGTTGCCCAGCAGCAGCGAGTACTCGCCGTTGTCGCCGTCAAAGCGGGCAAGGGTGAGGTCACCGTGCTTGGCCTCGGCCGTCAGCGCACCGGGGTGATCGAATGCCAGCGGGTAGGTGAGCTTGGGCTTGACGGCCGCGCAGCTGCAGGGCCAGGGGCCGCAGTGCTGCAGCAGCTCGCCGTTCTCGTTATCGGGATGGCGCACGGTCCAGTCGGCGAACATGCCGCGATGACGGCCAAGATCGGCTGCCTCGACCATGAGCGCGGTGATGGCGCCGTGGATGTCGGTTTCGCAGACGATAGGGATACCCATCTCGTTGAGGATGGCGTTGGCGGCGCAGGGCATAATGCCCAGCTCGTCCTGCAGAGCGTTCCAGCACTGGATGGCTCCGGCGTTGCAGCCGTATTTCTCGACCAGGCTCTTCATGGCGATGGCAAGACCGGCGACCGCGGGGACCTTGTCCTCGGGGATGCAGATCTCAAAGCTGTCGGCGATGTGGGCGAGCATGGCGGTCATGGCCTGCTCGTCGGCCTGGGCGTCGCGCACGGCTTGGACAAGCTCGGTCATGGGGATGGGCGAAAGCTGGATGTTGAACTTCTCGAGCAGCTCGCCCTCGTTGCACATGGTCGACCAGAAGTCGAAGGGGCGGGTGGCCATCTGCAGGATGCGGGTGTGCTTGAAGGTCTTGACCACGTTGCACACGGCCAAAAAGTCCCAGACGCCGCGCTCGAACTCGGGGTCGGTCAGACGGCAATTGGTCATGTAGGTAAAGGGCACCTGGAAGCGGCGCAACACTTTGCCGGTGGCGAACAGGCCGCACTGGCTATCGCGCAGACGGGTGCCGTCGGGCTCGGGGCGCTCGTCGCGCGGGCCCCACAGTAGCACGGGCAGGCCGAGCTCGCGGGCAAGGCGAGCGCAAACGTACTCAGTGCCAAAGTTGGCGTGGCACAGCATGATGCCATCGACGCCCTCGGCGCGGAACTTCTTGACGATAGGCTCGATATGGCTGTCGTCGAACAGCAGGCCCTCGTCATTGATGTCATCGATATCCACGATGTCGACGCCGATCTCGCGCAGGCGATCAGCCGTAAGGCCGCGATACTTGATCGCGTCCGGCGCGCTAAAGATACTGCGGCGCGTGGGCACAAAGCCGAGCTTGATCTTGTCCATGTACGTCCTCCCCTAATCACATGTTCAGTAAACAGACGCATGTTTCGTTTTGTTCTGTTTACTAAATGTTTTACTCTTCTGTTTAGAAGTTTAGCGCGAAAGTCCCGTAAACGGTAGAGAAATCAGCCTAAACGGTATGTAAACAATCTGAACATACAAGGGCAACAAAAAGAGGGCCCCATAGGACCCTCTCTTGGTAGCGTTATGTATGGTTGCCTTTGGCGGACTTTTCCGCTCTGAGGTCTGGCGCCGTTCCGCCTAGATCTCGCGCACGCTTTGGCGCTCGACAAAATAGGTCGACACGGCCGTCTTGCAGGTATAGCTCTTGGGATTGCGGATGTTGCCCACCAGGCGACGCACCGCGATCTCGCCCACCTCGTGCTTGGGAACATGCACCGTGGTGAGCGGCGGGTTGGAGAAGGCGCCCAAAGACAGGTCGTCAAAGCCGATGATCGAGACATCCTCGGGCACGCGAATACCGTGCTCGTTGAACGCGCGCATGGCGCCCACGGCGAGCACGTCGTTCTCGGCAAAGAAAGCCGTCGGCAGATCGTCGCGCGAGACGTTGTCGAGCCACACGCCCATGTCGCGATAGGCACCCTCGAGCGTGGTGCCCAACGTGACACGCCATGCCGGATTGGCCTCGAGGCCCGCGTCCTCAAGCGCTTGGCGATAGCCGCGCTCGCGGTCCTTAAAGTTGCGGATCCGAAGGTCGCCCGCCAGATAGCCGATTTGCCTGTGGCCTTTCTCGATAAGGTAATCCACGGCACGCAGCACCGAATCGGTGTTGGCGATGACTACGGCATCGAAGTACTGGCGATCGCTCCAGCCGTCGAGCACAATCAGGTGGGCGGCAGCGTCGGCGAACAGGGCGTAGTCCTCCTCGCCCAGCTCGGTACCCATCAGCACGATGGCGGCCGACGGGTCGGCGATCAGGCCCTCGACCTGCGGGCGCACGGCGTCCAGGTCGCTAAAGTCGAGCGAGACAAAGCTCGTGCTCATGCCGTGGCGACGCGCCTGGCGCTCCACGCCCTCGATGACCGCGGGATGGAAGGTGCTCTCGTCCAGGATGGCGCCCGTCTTGCGCGCAAGCACAAACTGGATGCTCTCGAGCTGCGTCGACTGCTGATAGCCAAGCGACTGCGCGCACTCCAGGATGACCTTGGCGGTCTCCTCGCTCACGCTGCGCTTGCGGTTGAGCGCGTTGGACACGGTTGCGGGCGAAAAGCCGGTAATGCGGCTGATCTCGCGGACGCTTGCTTTAGCCATCGTTCCCCCTAGCATCGGTCGCGGCCGAGCATCGTGGCTTGACCGCCCCGTGGCTCGGCAACTAAACGACCGCAAATTCAATCTAAACAGAATAGTAAATGTTTAATAGCTAGTTTAGCCTGTTGTCAAGCGAAGTGGCACGACTATTCCCCCAACGGGCACATTTACTCGGTAGTTAAAAAAGCCCCGTCCCAAATTGACTACATGGGGCGGGGCGCGGAAATCTATTAACCCAGGACGCGGGCCATGCGCGTCTTGAACTCGGACAGGAAGCGCGGGGCGTCGACGGTCAGCGCCACGAGTGCGCCCTTGTCGGGGTCGGCCACACGACGCTCATCGCAGATGGTGCGGCCGCGATACTCGCCCAGCAGATCAACACGCAGATTGCAGCCGAGCGCACCCACGAGCGTGGGGTCGATCGCCACGGCAACGGCCAGCGGATCGTGCAGCGCACAAC
>CABRZT010000058.1:0-7683 GCA_902475595.1 uncultured Collinsella sp.
TCCGCACATGTGCGGATGAATGTGGGAGGTGTTCGGATGAAGTTGATAATCAAGGTCGTCCTGAAAAACGCGCCGCTGGCAGAGAGTCTTGTCGCTTTAGTTTGGTGGTGTGCTACACTGCTACGGGCAAAAGCCACAGGCGTTGCCCTATTGCATGGAACGGGCGAACGATGCCCGATGTCAGTATCAACTTCGATGCCTTTTGGCGGGTTTGGCGGTGATCGATGAATATCGAGAACATGTTTGACAAGCCTGATGTCAAGCAGCTGGTCCACGCATTTAGCCTTTTGGACGACGAGAAGGATATCCAAGCGTTTTTGACCGATATCTGCACGCCGCGCGAGATTTGCGACCTTTCTCAGCGTTTGCAGGTTGCGCGCTATTTGGACGAGGGCGAGCCTTATGTTGAGGTTCAGGCCCGTACCGGCGCTTCGTCCACCACGGTGAGCCGCGTTTCAAAGGCGCTGAACGGCGAGTACGGTGGCTACCGCAAGATCCTCATTAAGTTGGAGGATGGCGAGTAGGCCGGCGACAACATTGAATTACGAAGAACCGTCCCTACGGGGCGGTTTTTTGATCCCTTGGGGACGGAGGAAAACGGATCACCGGGTTAGACTGACCCCCACTGTGATCCATTTTCCTCCGTCCCCAAGGGATCAAATCTGTTGGCGTGGGGCAAATCTGTCCGCGTGGGCGGGTAGGATGGATGCATTGATTATTGCGAACAGTTTGAGCGGAGGACCATGCCTGTTCGAATCTATACCACCAATGCCGGCACGGATTTGAGTGATGCCGAGTCGGCGCTGCTTGCCGACCTTGTTGACTGCCACGGACGTGCCGTGCTGCTGGCACCTACGTTTGCCGAGCTCGACCTGTGCCGTCATGATGCGGCGGAAGCCGGGGCTTCGCTGGGTATCGACTACAAGACACCTTCGTCATGGCTTCGCTCGCTTTGGGAGCTTTTGGGCGACGGGCGCGATTTCGTCGACAACCTGCAACGCCAGATGCTGTTTTCGGATATGATTGCCCGCCGCGACGATGCCGACCTGCAGCCGCTTTCGCGTAGCCAGGGCACGGTGCGCATGCTCGCGCGCATGGCTCGCGATGTGCTTCCGGGTGTGGCGGGGACAGGTGCCGAGCGTTGCTGCGACAACGTTTGCAAGCCCAAGCCCAAAAGCGACGCCGAGGCTCGCGTGTTTGAACTTTTGTGCGCCTATGCGTGCGGCTTGGACCGTCGAGATATGGTCGAGCCCTGCGAGGCAGCTGACATTATGGCCGGCGCTTTGACCGACAGCCTGCCGGCGTGCGCCCGCGCCGTTTGCGTGCGCGGCGTCACGTCATTTACGTATAGCCTGCTCGAGCTGCTGTCCGCCGTGGCAAACAACGGGGGAGAGGTTGTCGTGCTGCTCGCCCGCGAGCAAGCGGCGATGCGTGAGGAGCTGGCCACGGCCCTTGATACCCGCGGTGTGCTGTTTGAGGCCGCGCCGCTGGGCGAGGGTGCCGCCGCGCGCCAGACTGCCTCCAAGTCCGCCGCTCAGCCTACCTTTGTAGAGGTTGCCGGCCCTCACGCCCGCGCCCACGCTTATGTGGATGCAATCGATGATCTGGTAAAAACGTGCGAGGACGCCGCGGTCGACGGCGGTGTCACGGCGTCCGCGGACCCCGTGCGCGTGCTCGTGGTGTCTGCCCGGGCGCCCCAGCTGTTCGGTGAACTCGCTGCGCGTTTGGCGGCGCGTCACATTGCTGCTGAGACAACCGAGTTCACGGCGTTTTCCCAATCCATCGCGGGCAGGCAGTTCACGGCGCTCGCCAATCTGATCGAGCGCATGAAGGCCGCCGACGAGGGCACCGCCTCTAAGACCGAGTGGTGGCCCGCGCCGGAGCTTACCGACTGGATTTACAGTCCGCTTTCGGGTGCCGATGCCGCCAGCGCGCGCACCTTCGACAAGAACATGCGCCTGTCGCGTGGCAAGACTACCGCGGGCGTCAAGAGCTTGCTGCAGAGCGTGCAGGGCCAGATCAGGGGCGCGCGTAAAGCGGCGAGTGACGAGAACTGGTTTAAGAACGTGCCGTGCGTGGTCTCGGACGTGTTCCAGGCGCTGTGGCGCGACAAGCCCGTGACGGCGCTCAAGGCCATGCTTGCCGCCGCCGAGGCGCTGCCCGATCGCGCGTTTGGCGGTCTCGACGGTCAGGCCCGTCGCCAGGCTGAAACGGCCCTACTGCGCCACGCCATCGACATTCTTATGAACGAAGCCCGCGTGCTCGATGTGTCGCAGACAGCGACCGTGCCCGTGCTCGACGGCGTTCGCACCAAGGTGGATAAGCGCAGCGCCGCTTACGATTACGAGACCTACGAGGTCGATCGCACGCCACGGGCGCAAGTGCGCTTCGTGTCGCTTGCCGATGCGTCGGTTCTGCGTCCTGGCGGCTACGATGCCGTGCTGTTTGCCGATGTCGACCTGGACAGCTATCCGCTTTCGCACGAAGAGGGCCCGCTTGCCACGTTGACGGCCGAGCTGCGCCGCGACGGCGTGTCTTTGGAGCCCGCCGCCCTGCTGCGCGTGCGCTTTGGCCGTGCGATGCAGGCGGCGAGCGGTCCGGTCGCGCTCGCCCGCGTGACGCACGATCGTCAGGCACGCGAATGCTACCCGGCAGCCGTATGGACCGAGCTGCGGGCACATGCCGAGGCCGCTGGCGCTGCCAAGCCCACGCGCGTGGGCGAGGGCGATATCATCGCCGACTTTGATCCCGCGGCAGGCGAAGGTCTTAGGCGCGAGCGCGTGACCTGCGAAGCTCCTCAGCATCTGAGCGATGAAGCCATTCCGTATCTGGTCCTGCGCCGTCGCGATGGCGAGGGCGAGGATGCGCCGCTGGTGCCGCGCCTGACGTCTGCCTCGCAGATCGAGGCCTATTCGACCTGCCCGCTATGCTGGTTCGTCTCGTACCGCGTGAAGCCCCAGTCGATCGACGCGGGCTTTGGCAACATGGAGAAGGGCAACTTTGTCCACGACGTGCTGGAGCATCTGCATGCCCGTCTGCCCCAAGAGGGCATGAAGCGCGTGACGCCCGAGAATCTGCCGCGTGCACAGGAGCTGCTGCACGAGGTCTTTGACGAGACCTTGGCCGAGCACGCCGGCAAGCGCGGTGCCGAGGGCCCGCTGGTGCCGCTCTCCCCGGTGGAGGAGCGTCAGGTGGCCGAGATCTTGCCGCAGTTGGAGGGCGTGCTTGCCTACGAGTCCGAGGCACTTGCCCCCTTTGCCCCGCGCTACCTGGAGTTTGCGTTCAACGAGCTCCAGGTCGAGTATGCCGGTTGGCCGCTCGGCGGGCGCATCGACCGCGTAGATGTGGATGCCGAGAATCGCGCCGTGGTAATCGACTACAAACATCGTTCGGGTGTCGAGGAGTTTAAGCTTGCCGACCCCACGGTGCGTGACGAGGAGACGGGCGAGGCTCCCATCGACGACCCGCGCTGGCTGCCGCCCCATACCCAGACACTCATCTACGCGCAGGCCATGCGTCGGGCGCTGGGCCTAGATACCCGTGCTGCGCTCTATTTCTCGACCAAGGGCGGCAAGCCCGCGCTGCGCGGCGCGGCGAGTACCGAGTTGCTCGAGGAAGAGCGTGGTGACGGTCGCATCCCGGGCCTCAAGAAGGGCTTCCCGGGCGAGGGCGGCAGCATGGACTTCGATGCCCTGCTCGACCGCGTGGAGGCCGGCATTGCCGAGCGCCTGCGCGAGCTCGAGGCAGGTGACGTCGCCGCTGTCGACCCGACATCGGCGCAAGCCGCGCATGCGCGCTGTTCGTATAACCACCAAGGAACGTTTGTAAGGAGGGGCGTGTAGACCATGGATCTTTCGACCTTGATGCCGCAACAGCTGCAGATCGTCAAGACGCTCGACCGTCCGCTGTTTGTCTCGGCGGGCGCCGGTTCGGGCAAGACCTTTACCCTCACGCGCCGCATCGTCTACGCGCTCTCGCCCGAATCCGGTCCGTTCGTCGAGCATCTGGACCAGGTGCTCGCCATCACCTTTACCAAGGATGCCGCGGCCGAGATTCGCGACCGCGTGCGCCGTGCGCTAATCGACGAGGGCATGGACGAGGAAGCACTGACCGTCGACGACGCGTGGATTTCGACCATTCACGGCATGTGCTCGCGTATCCTGCGCGCGCATGCGCTGGAGCTGGGCATCGACCCCGAGTTCACGGTGCTCACCGATACCGACGAGCTTATGGACCAGGCTGTTGAGCATGTGCTGGCCCGCGCGACGGCGCCCGATGCCGCCCCCGAGCTCGCGGCATCGCTCAAGGCCCTCTATGCCTGGTATCCCATGGCGGGCGAGGGCGGTTCCTTTGGCACCGGCACGACCATCAAGGGCCTGGTGCGCGACCTGCTGGAGCTGTCGAGCCAGTTGCCGGGCGGTATGGACGACGTGTGCGTGGCGCGCGGCCAGGCCGATACCTCGGCACTCGCCGATGCCTATCGCGCAGCGCTGGGCGCAAGCAAGGCCGCGACCGAGAAGGCGCAGATGGCACTCGACGCCATTGACGCGTTCGAGGCGAGCGGCAAGACCATGGCCGATGCAGCGCAACTCATGATGTCGTGCACCATGCCGCGCGCGAGCAAGGCATTCCCTAAGGAGCAGGTCGAGCTGCTCAAGGCCGAGGCCGCCGATGCGTTTATCAATATCGTGCTTGCCTGCGGTGGCCCGGCGCTCGATGCGCTGGTGGGCCTGGCCCGTTCCGTCGAGGCCGAGTATCGCGCATTGAAGGCTGCCCAGTCCGCCCTCGATAATAACGACCTACTGCGTATGGCCTACGAGGCCCTGCGCGATTACCCTGCCATCCGTGCTGCGTACGAGGGCCGCTTTAAGATGGTCATGATCGATGAGTTCCAGGATACCGATCAGATGCAGGTCGATTTGATTCGCTATCTGACGGGCGCGGGGGAGCGCGCGCTGTGCACCGTGGGCGATGCGCAGCAGTCGATCTACCGCTTCCGTGGCGCCGAGGTCGAGGTGTTTCGCCGCCAGGAGCACAAGGTGGGCTCGTCTGCCGCGCCCGAGGCGACTGCCGTGGTCGATACCCCTGCCGGCGAACTCGTCAAACTCGTGCGCAACTTCCGCAGCCATGACGAGGTGCTGCGTTACGTGGCACGCGTCTTCGACGGCGATGACGGCGGCCTGATGCAGGGCTTTTTGGATCTTGAGGCGAGCGACGGCCGCAAGGACACGCTGGTGGCGGACGCCTCGCGCCGCCAGGCCTTCTTTGTTGCCGGCGGCAGTATGCAGGAGCGCACACAGGCCAAGGCCCGTGCGATCGCCGAGCGCTTCCGCGCGCTTGCCGATGCCGGCCAGCCCCAGGGCGGCATGGTACTGCTGCTGGGCCGCATGACCAACGCCGACGTCTACGCTCAGGCCTTCCGCGATCAGGGGCTCGACTGCGTCATCGCGGGCGGCTCGGTCTTTGCCCAAGCAGCCGAGGCGCAGACGGTGCGCGCCCTGGTTTGTGCGCTCGCCAATCCGGCCGATACGGCGCAGGGCCTTATGCCGCTGCTCGCCTCGCCGATGTTTGCGCTCGGCGCCCAGGAGTTCCTGGCGCTGGCGACCAAGCTCGATAGCGAGACAGGGGAGACCTCGCGCCGGAATATCGACATGGGCATCATGGGCGATTTTGACGTGCCGGGTTTGCAAGACTTGCCGCTTGTGACGCGCGCCCGCGAGGTGCTGCGGTATGCGCTTCGTCGCGTGGGTCGCGATTCGTTCGCCGCCATCGTGCGCGACGTGGTCAACGCCTCCGGCTGGTTTGTGCGTCTGGGACAGCGTGGTCCCGAGGGCAAGGCCATTGCCGCCAACGTGCTCAAGGCGCTCGACGCCGTGGCTGAGGCTGAGGCCGAGTTCGGCAACTCGCCGCGTTCCATCGCGCTGGCCTTCGACCGCTTCTTGGCGGGCAAGGAAGCCCCGGGTGCCCTCAACGAGGAAGGCGACGGCGCGGTGCGCATCATGACGGTGCATGCCTCCAAGGGCCTGGAGTATCCGGTCGTGGCGGTCGCCGAGTGCTTTGGCGTGCGTAAGTCCTCGGGTGCGGCACAGATGGGCCGCGTCGAGGGCGGAGCACAGGTCGTGGCACTGCCGGCACGCTTCGACGGCGTTAAGCTCGCCGACGGTACCTTCGTGAAGGGCGACGACGTCAAAAAGCAGTTTGAGCATGCGTTTAAGGGCAAGGGCACGTCGTTGTGGCTGCCGCCGGAGCTCATGGAGGACGTATGCGCGACGGGCTCTCCCGCCGAGGCATTTGCCCGCCTGCGCAACGACGACCTGCAGCTTTCGCTCGAGGAGCGGGCCCGCTTGCTCTACGTTGCCATGACGCGAGCGCGCGAGCTGGTCATTCTGGCGATGGATGCCGGCGTGAGCCGCGGCAAGGTGACGGCGCCGACCTTCGATGTCGAGACCGATCTGACCTACGATGTCCTGCGCCGCATTCTGCCGACGGATGCTCTGGGTATGCCGCAGCTCGATGCCGACCGCCTGGTGTTCGACAACTCCCGGCCGGGCGACTACGAGCTCATTTCGCTCGCGAACTTTACCTTTGGCGAGCAGGCGTTTGAGGCCAACGCTTCGCTGGATGCCGAGGGCAGGCTCGTTCGTGGCGATGTCGATGTCGCCGATAATGCTGCGCACTCAACTGTGCCCGGTCCTGCCGACCCCAAGCCCGATTCGTTTGAGCTTGTGTATCCCCAGGCAGTGGGCGTGCGCATGGGCATCTGTCCGTATCCGATGCGTGACTCGTATAGCTATTCGTCAATCGCCGCGGCACTCCATGCCGAGACGGAAGACCGTGCCGCCGAGGCTCGTGTTCCCATGGACGAGTCCGGCGATGATGCAGAGTCGGATGGCTCGGAGATGACGGATGCAGACGTGGCTGCTGTCGAGCCCGTCGGCAATCCCATGGCCTTGGGTTCGGCCTTCCACGCCGCCTGCCAGTGGCTCATCGAGATGGGTGCCGACGCGTTGCCCGCTGCGCGCGCCGATGCGCTGGCGCGTCTGTGGCGCCTGACGCCGGAGCAGCGCGAACGCTTCGACGTTGCCCTGAACCGCTGGCTCAAGTCGGCTGTTCGTGCCGACCTGCTCGCGTGGCCGTGCATTCGCGCCGAGGTGCCGTTCTTTTCACTGGGCTGCGAGGACGAGGACATCGCTCGTTACGGTGCATATGCCGAAGGCGCCATCGACGCTTTGGCGACGAACCCGGCGGATTCGTCACGCGCACTGGTCATCGACTACAAGACGGGCGGCACACCGGACGAGACACCGGGGCAGCTGCAGGAGAAGCACGCCCTGCAGGCGCGCGTCTACGCTGATGTTCTGCACAAGGCGGGCTTTGAGGCCGTGACTGTCAAGTTCGTCCGCGTGGAGCAGGCGAATCCAGCCATCTTCGTCGAACCCGCCGAACCTCAAGTAGTCACCTACAACCTCTAGCCCTCAGATAACTTGCGGTGGAATAGTTCCTGTATTGCGACCCAGGTGGCCCAAGCGGGAACTATTCCACCGCAACTGCAAGAGGAGCCGTGTTGGTTTGGCTAGGTTCGGGTGCTGTCCGTGCCGTGCGGTAAAATCGTTCAGTCAGAACACGAACCCGCATCGGAGCTCATCACATGGCATTCGTCCATCTGCACAATCACACTGTTTT
>CABRZT010000059.1:0-7435 GCA_902475595.1 uncultured Collinsella sp.
TATTTGGGATGAGCCGGTCTCGTCGGCCCACTCATCCCAAATATGGCTGTTGAGGTCATGTACGTTATTGGACTTCTTTTGATAGATCCACAGGATCTCGTCCATGGCAGACTTGAGCGCCGTACGACGCAGCGTTAGCGCGGGGAACTCCTCGCGCAGGTCGTAGCGCGCCGTGACGCCAAAGTTTTTAATGGTATAGGCAGGGGTGCCATCCTCCCACACTGGGCGGACCTTTTGGCCCTCGGTGGTGGTGCCATGGTCCAAGATATCGCGGCACATGGTTACAAACTGTTGATCAGCCTTGCTCATTGACCCTCCTGTCAGTCGCCTACAAGCGAGATTCATTGTAGCCCAGGCACGCGCAGCCCCACAGCCCAAACATAAGCCCTCATTTTCTGACATATGCCAGAAATTCCTTGCGAAAATCCGCACGTTCGCTATTCTATTGTTGACATATGTCAGATTTGGAGAGTGTATGGCAGGAAGACGCGAAAAATTACGCCGTGTTGGGATCATCCCCGAATATCGCGGCTTTACCCCCGACGGCCTAGCCAGTGGAGACGCCATCGACATGACAATCGACGAACTCGAGGTGCTGCGCCTGTGCGACCTGGAAGGCCTCAATCAGGAGGCCGTCGCCCAACAAATGGGCATCGCCCGTGCCACCGTGGCGGCCATCTGCAGCCGCGCACATCGCAAGGTGGCAAACGCGCTGGTCAACGGGCGAGCACTTATCATCGAAGGTGGCAATATCGCGTACTCCCCCATCGCCACGACGACGGCCGCATGGCCAGCAAAGGAGGTCGACACCATGAGGGTGGCAACCACGTACGACAACGGCAACATCTTTATGCACTTTGGCCGCAGCGAGCAGTTCAAGATCTACGACATCCAGAATGGCAAGGTGCTCAACGAGCAGGTTGTAGGCACCGGTGGCACTGGTCACGGTGCATTGACGGGTCTGCTCGCCAACGGTGGCGTCGACACGCTCATCTGCGGCGGTATCGGCGGCGGTGCCATCAACGCGCTCACCCAGGCCGGTATCACGGTCTATGCGGGCGCCCAGGGCAGCTGCGACGCCTGCGTCGAGGCCCTCATTGCCGGCAAACTCGCTCAGACTGGCGAGGCCACCTGCGGCTGCCACGGCCATCACGAGCACGAGGGCCACGAGGGCTGCGGCTGCCACTAGCGTCAAACCCGCACGTCAGGACGCTTCCGAGCGTGCAACAACCTGCGAACAAACGACGAAGGCCGCCTGGAATACCATCCAGGCGGCCTTCGTCATACACGACTCTACCAGTCGCTACTTTTTATTGCGCATCTGCGCTTCCATCTGACGCAGCAGGTCCATATCGGACTTAGGACCACCCGTTCCCAGGCCGCCCATGCCGCCCAGGCCCATAGCATCCAGACCGGGAATATTGGGCATGCGCATCTTCTTGCCCTTCTTGCCCTTCTTGCCCTTCTTGCCACCAGCCTGTGCCTGATTGGCCATCGAGCGCATGCGGCCCATCATCTTATTCATCTCGCCCCACTGCTTCATAAGGCTATTCACCTCGGTGGGGGTCACGCCGGCGCCCTTGGCGATGCGGGCGCGACGCTGGCCGTTGATAATAGAGGGGCGAAGGCGCTCCTCCTTGGTCATCGACATGATGATGGCCTCGTTCTTATCGAAGATACCTTCGTCCAGGTTGCCACCCATCTGGTTTAGCGCACGCTGGCCACCGGGAAGCATGCCCAGAATGCCCTTCATGCCGCCCATCTTCTTGACGGCCTTCATCTGGTCGAGCATGTCGTTCATGGTAAAACCCTCGCGCAGCATACGCTCGGCAGCCTCGAGCTGCTCGGCGTCGGCCGCCTCCTGGGCCTTCTCGATAATGCCGACGACATCGCCCATGCCTAAAATGCGCTTGGCCATGCGGTCGGGGTAGAACGGCTCAAGCGAATCGGGCTTCTCGCCCATGCTCACGAACTTGATGGGCTTGCCGGTCACCTGGCGCACGGAAAGCGCGCCGCCGCCACGAGCGTCGCCGTCGAGCTTGGAGATGATCACGCCGTCAAAGTCGGTGCGCTCGGCAAAGGTCGAGACGACGTTGACGATATCCTGGCCGGTCATGGCATCGACGACCATCAGCACCTGATCGGGCTTGACGGCCTTCTTGATGTCCACGGCCTCCTGCATCATCTGCTCGTCGATCTGCAGACGACCGGCGGTATCGACGATGACCACGTCGCGCAGGTGGTCGACGGCCTCCTGGATGGCGCCCTTGGCGATATCGACCGGGTGCGCGCCGTCACCGCGGAAGACCGGAACGCCGATCTCTCCGCCGAGCGTGGCAAGCTGGTCGGCAGCGGCGGGACGGTAGACGTCGCACGCGGCGAGCAGCGGCGAGCGGCCCTGCTTCTTGAGCAGGTAGGCCAGCTTTACGGCCGCCGTAGTCTTACCGGAGCCCTGCAGGCCCACGAGCATGATGACATTGGGAATGCGGTTGCTAAAGACGAGCTTGCTCTCGGTGGAGCCGAGCATCTCGGTGAGCTCGTCGAGTACGATCTTGACGACGTTTTGCGCCGGCGACAGCGACTCCATGACCTCTGCGGTCATGCAGCGCTCCTTGGTCTTGGCGACGAACTCCTTGACGACCTTAAAGTTGACGTCGGCCTCGAGCAACGCCATGCGAATGTCGCGCATGGCAGAGGTGATATCGGCCTCGGTCAGCTTACCCTTGCCGCGCAGGCGGTCAAATGTGTCGTTGAGGCGATCGCTCAGAGAATCAAACACTAGTCACTCCTTAGTTGGACTCGCCCACCAGGGCGCGGCAGAAATCTTTGGCATTAAACTCCTGCAGGTCATCGAC
This sequence comes from uncultured Collinsella sp., assembly GCA_902475595.1. Taxonomy (GTDB): domain Bacteria; phylum Actinomycetota; class Coriobacteriia; order Coriobacteriales; family Coriobacteriaceae; genus Collinsella. The sequence goes on from CABRZT010000059.1 coordinate 2,856, forward strand.
CTGCTCGCCCACGCCGATGCGCAGGATGGGAAGCTTGAGCTTCTCGGCCACGGCCATGGCGATACCGCCCTTTGCCGTGCCGTCGAGCTTAGTCATGATAATACCGTCCAGACCCAGTGCCTCGTTAAACTCGAGCGCCTGGTTCAGACCGTTTTGGCCGGTGGCGGCATCGATCACGAGCACGACCGAGACCGGCATGGGACCGGCGGCCATATTGGCAGCGCGCTTACGGGTCACGTTGACCACCTTGGCAAGCTCGCGCATGAGCTCGGGGCTCGTGTGTAGACGGCCGGCGGTATCGATGAGCACCAGGTCGCTGCCGCGCTTGTCGGCCTCGTCGAGCACGTCGTAGCAAACACTTGCCGGGTCGGAGCCGCGGTCGCGCTTGATGACGGGGACGCCAGCGCGCTGGCCCCACACATCGAGCTGCTCGATAGCGGCAGCACGGAAGGTATCGGCCGAACCGATCACGACGTTCTTGCCGCGGGCGGCCATGGCGCTCGCGATCTTACCGACAGTCGTGGTCTTGCCGGCACCGTTAATGCCCACAAACAGCACGCAGCTCGGCGTATCGGAAAACGGATCGCGCTCGATGGGCACAAAGTGCTGCACGAGCTGCTCGGCCAGGGCACGACGAAGCTGCGGAGCGGTCTTGAGGTTCTTCTTGGCCGCGGCATCGCGCAGGTCATCGGAGACCTTGATAGCGACCTCGGCGCCCATGTCACCCATTACGAGGGTGTCCTCCAGGTCCTCCCAAAAATCCTCGTCGACCTCGCCGCCAAAGTAGAAGACCTCGTTGAGGGCCTCGCGGCTGCGCTCAAGTCCGCGCGAGAGAGCATCGAAGAATCCCATTATGCATTCACGACCTTTCCGGTTTCGCGATCGAGTTTTTGCGAGACGACGCGACTGACGCCGTCGGCTTGCATCGAGACGCCATAGAGGACGTCAGCGTCCTCCATAGTACGGCGCTGATGCGAGATAACCAAGAGCTGCGTATCGGAACGCAACACATCGAGCGCGCCGATGAGCTTGGACAGGTTGGCGTCATCGAGCGCCGCCTCGACCTCGTCCAGCACATAGAACGGCACCGTGCGCGTGCGATACACGGCAAAGAGCAGGGCGAGCGCCGTCAGACTCTTCTCGCCGCCCGACATGAGCATCATCTTGGTGATGCGCTTGCCGCGCGGCTGCGCCACGACCTCGATACCCGTCTCGGCAGGATGCTCGAGATCGGTCATCTCCAGATGAGCCTGGCCGCCCGGGAAGAGCATAGCGAAGATCTCGCGGAAGTTCGCGTCGACCTTCTCAAACGTCACCAGGAAGGCCTTCCGCATCTTGCGATCAATGGCCACCGTGATCTTGGTGAGCGCCTTGCGCGCGCTCTCCAGATCGGCCAGCTGCTCCTCGATGTAGTCGGCGCGGCGCTTGAGCTGCTCGTACTCCTCCATGGCAACTTGGTTAACGGGACCAAGGTTGTTGATCTGGCGCACAAGCTGGTTGAGTTCGCGCTCGGCGGCATCGCGGTCTTTGGGCGCCGGAAGCATGAGCGCTTCCTCGAGCACCGTCGTGCCATCGGCGGTAATGGCCTTGATGGCAGCCTCGACCTGCACCTCGAGCTTGCCACGCGCGACCTTGAACTCGTTTTGCGTGGCGGAGGCGGTATCGACTCGCTCCTTAGCGCGGGCAACCTCTGCCTTGGCATCCTCAATGGTCTTCTTGAGCGAAGCGGAGTCCGCCTCCTCCAGAGAGGCCTGGTCACGCAGGCGCGCTGCCCAATCCGACGCGCGTTCCAACAGGGCAGAATAGCGTTCGTGCATGGGATCGACGCGCAGGCGCAGCAGCTCGAGCGAGCGCGAAGCCTGGCGTGTTCCGCGGATACGACGATCGATGCCCTCCAGGCGATGCTCCAGGTCGGGCACGCGGCCCTTCAGCGAACGCAGGCGTTCGCTCGTCTGGGCCAAGCGAACCTTGGCGTCGGCGAGCTTGCCGGCGGCCTCGGAATCGTCACGGCGAACGCGGTCGAGTTCGTCGTTGGCCTCGGCAATCTGGAGACCCAGGTCGCTTGCCTGCGCACGGGCCTCGTCGCGCGAACGGGTGAGCTCGTCAACGCGCGGGCGCGCAGCGCGAACGGCCTCTGCGGCCTGCTCGCGGCGCTTGGAGATGCGCACGCGCTCGACCTCGGCATTGTTGGCGCTTTGCTCCAAGCGGCCGATCTCGGAGAGCAACGAGCGGCGCTCGCCCTCAAGACGGGCGATCTCGCCGGCGGCATCGCCCTCAGCGACACGCGCTTCCTCAACGGCCGCATTGGCCTCAACGACCTGATCCGACACATGCTCAAACACGGCAGCCAAATCGGGCTCCAAGCCCTCCAGCTCGCGAATGCGACGCTTGCGCTCCAGGGCACCCGACGCCTCGCCGGCATCGAGGCCCACGCGCACAAGGCCGCCACAGCTTACGCGGGCGCCATCGGGGGTCACATAGGTCACACCGTCAATGACAGGCGCAGCCAGCGCGGCAGCCAAGTCATCGACCACGTAATAGCCACCGAGCAGCGCCTCGACAATCGGGCCATAACCGGCACGCACGGAAAGGCGATCGACCAGACGCGAACCGGCAGCGCCCTCGGCGGCAGCAGAGCCGCTCACGCCGCGCGCCACCAGCAGCGCCTCACCCGAGGCCTTCTTTTGGTCCAGAGCCGCACGACCGGCACGCTCAAGCGCGGCGGCGTCATCAAACAACAGGGCATCGATATCGCCGGCAAGTAGCTGCTCCACCAGGCCCTCAAGCTCGCGCGGGGCCTCGAGCACGTCGCCCAGACGACCCGAGACATCGTCGCCCAACGCACCCACCAGACGGCTCACGAGCGGCGAGCTGTCGGCCATACGGGCATCAAGCTTCTTTTGGCTGGCAAGCTCCGAGCGCACCTCGGACAGCTTGTTGCGTGCCTCGCTCTCGCGGGCACGCAAGTCCTTCAGCGCCGCACGGGCGACCTCGGTGGCCTCACGCGCATCGACCTGGGCCTGCCGCGCTTCCTCAAGAGCACCCTCAAGCTCCTCTGCGCGGTTGCGACGGCTCTCGAGCGAGGCCGTGACCTCCTCGAGCTGCTCGTCAATCTGCTCCAGGCGCGAGACATACATGTTGTCCTCGACCTCAGCGTTGCTCAGCGAGTCCTTCACCTTGGCGAGCTCGAGCGCGGCGTTGTCGGCCACGCGCTGCACATCGCGTTGCTCACGCGTAAGCTGCGTAATCTGATTGTCGAGCGCCACGCGCCGCTCGTGGAGCTCTGCGGCGGCAGGACCAGCGGCGTCAACGTCCTCCTGGGCCTGCATGTGCGCGCCGGTCACTTCCTCAAGCTGCGCACGCGCGTCCTCGAGCTCCTCGACCACGCGACGACGCTGATGCTCGGAGCTCGAGATCTGGCCGCGCATGTCAGACAGGCGCGACACCATGTTGTGGCCCTTTTCCTCGAGCAGGCGCATGTCGGAGTTAATGCGGCCGACCACATCTTGCATATGACGGCGCTGCTCGCCTAGGTCGCCCACAAACAGGCCCTTTTCCTCGAGCATGACCTGAAGCTTCTCGAGCTCGCGCTCCTTTTCGCCCATGCGGTACTGCGCAAGCTCCAGCTCGGCGGCACCTTCCTTGGAACGGCTCTCCAGGTCGTTCCACTGCGACTGCAGCGAACGCAGCTCGTCGACGGCTAGCATCTGCGTAAGCTCGTTCGCGCGCGAGGACAGCTCTTTGTACTTGCGCGCGCGATCGACCTGACGCTCCAGCGGTCGCAGCTGACGGGCGATCTCCTTATTGATGTCGCGGGCACGCATCAGGTGCTCGTCCATCGACTTAATTTTTTTGAGCGCACGCTCCTTGCGGCGCTTGTGCTTGGAGATGCCGGCGGCCTCCTCGATAAGGGCGCGGCGCTCCTCCGGGCGGCTCTGCAAAATGGCGTCGAGCTTGCCCTGGCTGATGATGGAATGCGTATCCTTGCCCAGGCCCGAATCGTGCAGGATGTCCTGAATGTCCATCAGGCGGCACGGACTCGAGTTGATGAGGTACTCGCTTTCGCCCGAGCGGTACATGCGACGGGTGATGGCGACTTCGTCAAAATCGACAGGCAGCATATGGTCCGAGTTATCGAGCACCAGCGTGACCTCGGCAACACCCACCGGCTTGCGCGCCGACGAGCCCGAGAAGATAACATCCTCCATGGCCTGGCCGCGCAGCTGCTTGGCGCTCTGCTCGCCCAGGACCCACAGAATCGAGTCGGAGATGTTCGATTTTCCCGAGCCGTTGGGACCGACGATGACGGTCAGGCCCGGCTCAAACGTCATATGGGCGCGGTCGGCAAACGACTTGAACCCTTTGAGCGTGAGGGACTTGAGATACACGGTTCCTCGCTTACACGTGCTTCTTATTCAGAATCACGCCGTTGGTGGTGTAACCCATGCGGTCGAGCGCTTCGAGCGCGGCGGCTCCCTCGGCTTCCTTCTTAGAAGAGCCGGAGCCGCGACCCTGGCGAATACCATCGATCAAAACCACGGCGGTAAAGGTGGGCGCATGCGCCGGGCCCTCGGAGCCAA
>CABRZT010000060.1:0-7339 GCA_902475595.1 uncultured Collinsella sp.
AAGATCATAGAACGGACCTCTCTCGCACCCGTACCCTGCACCTCATCCAGAACGATGCTCCCGTCCACGCGAGGACCCGGCAAACCTGCCATCGCACGCAGCAACGTCGTCTTTCCATGCCCGTTCGGAGCGACGAGACCGTAGACCGTACCCGGGGCAAACTCAGCGTCCACCGAATCTACGAGCACCTTCTTTCCATAAGAGATCGTCAGCGTTTGAAGGCCAATCATCGAGATCATCCCCTTTCGATCTTTGGAACACTCAGGCGCACCATCAACGGAGATACGGCGCCCAAAACCACCAGCAGAGCGCCCGATGCGCCGACGACCTCTCCAAAAGGCATCGCGTTCGTCCCTCGCCCAAGGAACCCAATCGTCCCCACCTGGGAAGCGGGATCAAACGAGGCGAATGGAGCCAGCAGCGCGACGCCCATGCCCGCGCTTTCAACATGAGCGCTCAACGAACCCAACACCAGGAGAACCGCGCAAACCACTCCGGTGACAACGGGGTTGCGGCTAATCGCTGCTGTCAACGCAGCGACGACGGAAATCACGCCGTATGCCATGACCAGCAACGGAATACTGCACAACACCGCCTCCCCCACCATGGACGTTGTCGAAGCTCCCGCCCGAATGAGAGCGACGGGATACTCCGATCCACCCGCACCGTTCTTAATCAAGGACACAACCGCAGCGGGAACCATCGACACCAAAAGCAGCGCCAAGCCAAGCAGGAGAGACAGCGCAACAGCCGTCAGAAAACGCACATGCGCTGTTGCGGGGACTTGGAAAACCAGAAGGGAACGGCACCGCAGGTAGGTGCACGCAAGCGATGTGACAACCACGGGCAACAGCCAAAACAAGGAAGGAAGCGCTGCCTGGAGATAGGAAAGGAGGATTAATGGGGGCATCTTCATACTTAACTCGTAAACCTTGGGGTCCGGCAAGCTCGCGATCGACTCGAGCAGAAGGGCGCGCGCCTCCGCACGAGAAGGAGTCTCCGGCTCGATTCCGATCGATTGCAGGAGGGTCGCATCCGCCGCGCCCAGCTCGCCTCGAGCGCGCTCGTACGTCGCAAGGCTTCGAAACCCCTCCGCAGGCGTGGGCGCGTACACGAAACCCGAAAGAGCATCTCGCATGCCTTCCAGGGCCGCTTTGTCCTCGACGTCCATATTCGCAGCGTCCTGCTCTAGATACCGATCTATTGAACGGAGCTCCCCATCCCTATACCGAACAGCGGAAACGTCACCAGCGTCAGGAAACACCTCGACCAGAGCCGGGGCCAGCATCGCCGTCGACATTGCAATCGCGCATACGGCGAGGGCAGGAGAATGCAGGAGCAGCTTCCCCATCGTTCTTACGTATGCAACGGCGGAGGCACAAGCGCTCGAACGAGTTGCCGTTCTCGATGCAGTGAAGGAACCTCTCTCAAGACAAATCGGGGATATCGGGCACGCGCAGCCGCTCTTTCCAGCAACGCAAAGCAGGCTAATTGCCAGCACCTCGATCCCGATTGCGCATACGAGGGCAATCGCGCCACGCTCGAAGCAAAGTCCAGGCAGATTCACTATCTGCGTTGTCGGGTACGGGCTATAGGCGCCGACGGTCAACTCAGTGTTCGCATACGTAAGGGGATTCAACAGGGCGAACTCACGTAAAGCGATGGATCTTCCGTAATACCCGGGAACCATCGTCACCCCCATCAGGGCACATACGAACACGATTCCAAGCGTAGGGTTATTGGCAATCTTCACGGCAAGGTGAACGACAAGCGAGATGAAAGCTGCCACCAAGAATTGCAAGATGGCCGTCTGCGCGAACACCAGCCAAGCCGGTTTGATAACCGGAGTCGCATATTGAATGTAGCCTATCGGATAGAACGGCGAGCCCGGGCCATTCTTCACAAGCGCGGCGATTATCCCTGGAAGATTGATGGCGAGGACGGCAAGCATTGCAAAAACACTCGCCCATACGCTCGATGCAACAAGTCTACCCAGCTCGCCCATCGGTGCCTGGATGATGAGCTTTTCACGTTTGTTAAGACGCGCGGCAAGGAACGAGACGGCAACGGCCGTTGCGACCCATAGCAAGTACTCCTTCGATCCGTCATAATAGGTGTACTCTCCATCCGATATCTGCAGAAACGGAAGTAGGGGAGAGAGCGGTGCCAAGATAAGACGTCCCGCGGCAAGAGGGTACAGAAGCGCGGGCATGCTTGATGAAGAGGTATAGACACCGTCCTCCCCCGCATTCACAAGCGCATCCGCATAGGATGCTGACAATTCCTGCTCAACACGGGTTATTCCCGACTCGAGGTATTCGACCCGTCCGTCGATGCCAGCCGCGCTCCTGAAGACGGGCAGAGCACAAAGAACCATCAACGCAACAACGACAACACAGAGCGACCTGGAGGAGAGAAGCGACCTAAAGATCGCCTTCGAGATTTTGAGCATATTCATCGCCAACCTTAACCTCATCCAGTCGGAACAGAGGGGTCGAACAAAATGCTCGGCCCTTATTACTTGCCGGCAAAGTCAATTTAACATAAACTGTTAAAAAGTAACCTGAGCTTTTTAAATTCTTCGGAGGTTATTATGAGTTCCGACAATCGCACTCCCCGGCTTCATTCCTTCCGCATCGCATGTGCGATAGCCTCTGCGACCCTTTGCGCCACCGCCATCGCACAAGTGGCGTTCTCCTTAAAGCCAGCAATCGAAGTGCTCGACAACCCTGTAATTGCAGACTCCCCCGCGTATCCAGCCCTTGCGATCTCGACATTGGTCCCTGCCGTCATCGGTATCGCTACGACCATCCTCAGCGCCGTTCTCGTGTGGACGATCAAGAGCGGAGACCCCTTCAAGAAAGGGTCTGCGACATGCTTGAAGGTGCTCGGCATTCTCTTCGTTGTTCAAGCTGCCACCAGCCTCTACGCCGGCTCACTCAAAACCTCCGTTTCGATGTTTGGCGGCGAGGGGGCCGTCGGCGCCCAAGAGATCGCTTCATCATTCGATTGGACCTCTCTGGTTCTCGGCATCGTCCTGTTCATGCTTTCCCAGCTCTTCTTGTACGCCCGAGAGCTGTACCTCGACTCCGACGAGATTGCGTAAGGAAACGCCATGCCCGTAATTGTTCGCCTCGACAAGATCATGGCCGAGCGAAAGATTTCCTCGAACGAACTTGCCGAAAGGATTGGAACCACGCCCGTGAACCTGTCCCGTATTAAAAAAGGGCATATTCGCGGCATTCGCTTCAACACACTCGAGCAGCTATGCCTCGCCCTTCGTTGCCAACCCGGAGACCTTCTCGAAGTCATGAGCGAAGAGGATGCCCGAAAGGAGTTCGGACTCGATTGGTCCGCCGAGGATTAGAGGGCGGTCGTACTCGCCCTGCACACGGGGATGCGAATCGGCGAGGTCTGCGGCCTTCGGTGGTGCGATGTGGATTTCGAGACGGGCCTGATCTCGATCAGGCACTCGGTGGCGTACGCGAAGGGAATGGGTTCGTTCATCAAGGACACCAAGACCCATGACGCCAGGGGTATCCCCATCGACCCGGTCGGCCTACTCCCCTTCCTGAAGGAGACCCACGAGATCGACTGCGGAAAGCTGCGCTTGCGCGGCCTTACCGGGGCGGTCGAGATCGGGGACTGCTACATCCTGTCGGAGCCGGGCGCGACCTTCGCGACGACAAGCTATATCCGCAGGGCGTTCAAGACGTTCTCGGAGACCAACGGCCTCATGGGCACCAACGACGAGCTGATCACGTTCCACGGCCTTCGCCACACGTTCGCAACGCAGTGGATCCGCCAAGGCGGCGATATCAAGGCGCTCCAATCGATCCTCGGCCACAAGGACGCCATGGCGACGCTCAACGTCTACGCCGACATCGAGCCCATCTCCAAAATCCATAACATGCTGCGCGCCACGCCGTGCCTTTGGCGCGGGCACCTCGGGCCGAGGGTCGATTCGGGTCCCATGTTCCAACAGAGGATCCAGGAGTCCATCGAGACGCTCCAGGCGTTCGGCTACGGCATCACCGAGCCGGACGACCGAAATATCGCCATACGCGACGTGAAGACGAACAGTTGGCTCTAGCTCACCGAGTACGCGGCAGTGCTGGGCCCATCCCAACTGAGGTCACGGTGGTCCGATAGGGGCGCCGCCCGCGGCATGCGCCGCGGAGCGGTATCCCCTACCGAAGGGCGGGGATGCCCTCCGCTTCCAGTTCGGAATCAGCCGTCGGAGGCGTTCGGCTGACTGCGGGAACGGCCTGTCCGCTCAATGTGTTCGGCTGAGATCGGAAATCAACCCAACACGAGCCGGACACGCGCCAGACGGCTCTTCCCCGTACGGCCTTCCCCCTTACGCTCATGTTGCAGGCATGTAACGCCGCAGCGAGCGCGCCTTTTTGGCGCCAGACAGGTACAATGATGAACACTGTACCGTAGCGGAGCGCCCCCGCGCGCCGCAACCACGCGAAAGGGTTTCCCATGGCCGAGATCTCGTCCTCCCGCATCGTCATCACCGTCCTTGGCAAGAACCGCCCCGGTATCGTCGCCGGCGTCACCCGTGTTCTGGGCGAGGCCAACGTCGACATCCGCGACATTACGCAGTCCATTATCGAGGACATCTTCACCATGACCATGCTGGCCGACACCGCCGAGTCCAAGCTCGACTTCGCCGAGCTGCAGAAGGCGCTGGCCGAGGCCGGCGAGCTTTCGGGCGTCAACGTGTCCATCCAGCGCGAGGACGTCTTTAACTTTATGTACCGCCTGTAGCGAACAAGCCGCTCGGGGCAGCTTGACGTCATATCGTCCAAGCGCGCGGCCCCAAAGCGGACCGGAGAGGAGCGCGCATGGCCTACGACGCCAAGAAAATCTACTACCGCTTCGACGATCACCTGAGCCGCCTGGTTCTGGATTACGAGGCGAGCCGTCAGATTTCGCCCGAAAGCGAAAACCTCTACCACGGCCTGCCGACCGCCCCGTACGACGAAGGCTTGTTCGTAGAGCACAACGTCAAGCGCGGCCTGCGCAATGCCGACGGCTCGGGCGTGGTCGCGGGCCTTACCCGCATCTCGGATGTGCATGGCTACAACAAGGTCGACGGAAAGGTCGTGCCCGATCAGGGCAAACTCACGCTTCGCGGCTACAGCATCGAGGACCTGGTCAACAACGCCCAGGCCGAGAATCGCTACGGCTACGAGGAAGTCGCCTATCTGCTTATCACGGGTTCGCTGCCCAACAAGGAAGAGCTCGACGGCTTTTGCGAGCGCCTGGGCGCCTTTAGACATCTAAGCGACGAGTACGTTAAAGAGTTCCCTATGACCACGGTGTCGTCGAGCATCATGAACGTGCTCCAGCGCGCCGTACTGCTGCTCTACGCCTTCGATGCCGAACCAGACGTGATCACGCCCGAGCACGAAATCGACGTCGCCATTTCCATGCTCGCACGTCTCCCGCGCATTGCCGCCTTCGCACACATGGCCTCGGTCGCCAAGCTTCGCGGCTCCGAGGTTCACGTGCCGCACCCCACGCCCGGTCTCTCCACCGCCGAGACCATCCTACAGGTCCTGCGCGGCGGCATGGCGTTCACCCGCGATGAGGCGATGCTGCTCGACGTTATGCTCATGCTGCATGCCGAGCACGGCGGCGGCAACAACTCCACCTTCGCTTGCCGCGTGCTGTCGTCTTCGGCCACCGACCCGTATTCCGCCTACGCCGCGGCTATCGGCTCGCTCAAGGGCCCGCGCCACGGCGGCGCCAATGCCAAGGTCGTGTCTATGCACGAGGACATCCGCGCGCATGTCTCCAACTGGGAGGACGAGGACGAGGTCGCGGCCTACCTGGGCAAGATCCTCGACAAGCAGGCCTTCGACGGCACGGGCCTCATCTACGGCATGGGCCACGCCGTCTATACGCTCAGCGACCCGCGCGCCGAGGTCTGCCGCCGTTACGCGCGCTCACTGGCAGCCAAGAAGGACTTGGGCGAAGAGTTCGCACTCATCGAGCGCATCGAGCGCCTGGCACCGCAGGTGATGCGCGACCACGGCATGACCAAGCCTATCTGCGCCAACATCGACCTGTACACAGGCTTTATCTACAAGATGCTCGGCGTGCCCGAGACGCTTTTTACGCCGCTTTTCGCCGTCGCCCGCATGGCCGGCTGGTCGGCACACCGCATGGAAGAGCTCTTCTGCGCGCATCGCATCATCCGCCCGGCATACCGTCCGGTGATCGAGCCGCTGGAATACAAGCCGCTCGCCGACCGCTAGGACGCGGACCGTTATAGAACCCGAGCGTGGCCAGGGCATCACCGCCCTCGGCCACGCTTTTTATGCCAGCAGAAAGGGCTGCATCAAATGATTGTGTTTTCCGATATGGATGGAACGCTGTTGACGAGCGATAAGCAGATGAGCGATGCCACCTGGGCGATGCTCGACGAGCTCGCTCGACGCGGGATTGAATTTGTGCCCTGCACGGGACGTCCGCTGTCGGGCATCTTTGAGCCCATCCTCGCCCATCCCGCCGTGCACTATGCCGTCTGCGCCAATGGCGCCAGCGTCTGGCAGCTCGACGAAGATACGCCCACCGACGCCTCGCGCGCCACGTGCATCTTGAGCCGTCCGCTCGACCGTGGCATTGCCCACCGCATCCATCGCATTGCCGCCGGCCACGATGTGACCTTCGATATCTTCGCGGATGGGCAGTGCTTCCTCCCCCGCTCGCTATACGGGCGTCTGGATGAGTTCTGTGGCGGCGACCCCCACATCGCGGCTTCGCTCAAGCGCACACGAACACCGATCGACATGGATATCGACAGCAAGATCGACGAGGTCGAGACGCTCGAACGCATCGCCATGTACTGGCACGACCCGGCCGATCGCGACGCCATCGCAGCAGAGCTCGACACGCTCGGAGGCATTGAAGTCACGCGTTCGTACGCCATGAATATCGAGGTCATGGGTGAGGGCGCCACCAAGGGGACGGCCCTCACGTGGCTGTGTGAGCATCTGGGCGAGCGTCTCGCCGACGCCTGGGCGTTCGGCGACAACATCAACGACATCCCCATGCTGCAGGCAGCGGGCCATGGCATGGCCATGATCAACGCCGAGCCTGAAGACCGCGAGGCCGCCGACGCCATCACCGAATACGACAACGACCACGACGGCGTCGCCCGCACCATCATGGCCGCCCTCGCCTAGTCACTGGGGACGTTCTTAAACGACTAGTCACCGGGGACACTCTTCGCAAAAAGCTGCAAGGACTGTCCCCCACTGCCGGCAGAGACGATATGAGCAGGACATAAAAACATTGAGAGCCCCTGCTGCATGAAAGACCG
>CABRZT010000061.1:0-7286 GCA_902475595.1 uncultured Collinsella sp.
CGGTCTTTCATGCAGCAGGGGCTCTCAATGTTTTTATGTCCTGCTCATATCGTCTGTGCCGGCAGTTTAGGAACGTCCCTAACTGCCGGCTCGGGAACGACAAAGCGCTAGTTCACTTCGACGGGTTTGGCGCCGGGGTAGCGCTCCTCAAAGTCTAGGCGGTACTTATTGTCATTGGTGCCCGCCACGTTGTCGCGCGACAGCGGCGCCACGATCTCATTCTTGTGATCCGCAGGCTTGGTGTATTTCAGGCTGATCTCCCAGGCATCACAGATTGCGTCAATGCGGTGATCCAGGTCGTCATACAGGGCAACGATGTCTTTCCAGGAACTGTAGTTCTTAGAGCTCGTCGGGACGTCCAGGTCCTCGACGATGTCGTAATACTGCTCGATGGTGTCCTCTGTGCGCTCGGCGACGTCGGCGAGATTTTGACGGGTGGTGCGATCTTCTTCCAGATAGCTGCCGTTGAAGTTCTGCGCGCAGCCACGGACGTAGTTGTCGAGGTCTTCGAGCAAGTCGTAGTATTCGCTCAGTCGGCGGTAGAGGTTCTGCTCGGAGAGCGTTGCTTCGCCGCCATCCTCGTCGTCATCGTCATCATCGTCGTACAGGCTGTTGGGATCGCCGAGAGGCTTTAGGTCATCTTCGTCGACGTCATGGTGCAGCTTAGCTACCTCGGCAGCCGTCTGCGTGGCGGCGTTGTCGAAAGGTCTGATTGCAAAGAAGATGACCAGGGCGATGATGATCGCCACCAGCACAACGATAACGGCGATAAGCGGCCCGGTGCCGCTCTTTTTGGGAGCGGGGGTCTGTGGCGAAGCGGGCGCGTATGCGGGAGCCGGCTGCTGTTGGGGCGAGCCGCTCGCGACGGGTATGCGCTGCGTGGTCTCGACGGCCGCGGGGCTTGCGGCGGGGTCGGGTCGATAGGCGAGGGGGTCGTCCGCCTTGGCTTGCGGCGTATCGAGGGAACCGGTCTGCTCAAAAGCGGGCTGGCTATCGCTCGCGACTGTTTGCTCAACGGGTGCACCGCACGAGGTGCAGAACTTGGCATCATCTGCAAGAAGCTTGCCGCACGAGGCGCAATACCGAGACATTGCCACTCCTTTCGCCACATTTCAATGCAATACGACGATTATACCCAGCGTCCAAAATTCCCCATCATAAGTTGCGGTGAAATAGGGACTGTTTGGCGGTCTCAGAGCTTCAATCAGTCCCTATTTCACCGCAACTTCGGGGATGCCTCGATGGCTAGGTTGTGGGGGTCATTGGGGACGTTCTTAAACGACTAGTCATTCAAGAACGTCCCCAATGACTAGGTGGGGTTTGGGACGCGCCTGCCCCTGGGGTATCATGGCTTGGTTGATATATCTGCATTTACGCGCCTTGTAGGAAGGGGCTGCGCCCATGGCTTTTGAGCCCGCTCAACATAGCTTCATTACGCTCGAGGGTGTCGATGGCGCCGGTAAATCTACGCAGGCGCGCCTGCTTGCCCGTGCGCTCGAGCTCGCTGGCTACCAGGTTGTGAGCCTGCGCGAGCCGGGCGGTACCGCCATCAGCGAAAAGATCCGTGCTCTGCTGCTCGACCCTGCCAATACGGCGATGGGCGACACCTGCGAGTTGCTGCTCTACGAGGCGGCACGCGCTCAGTTGGTGCACGAGGTCATCGCGCCCGCCCTTGCTGCCGGCAAGGTGGTCCTGTGCGATCGCTTCTACGATTCCACGACCTGCTACCAGGCGTTTGCCGATGGCCTCGATCGTCAGATGGTGCGCGATGCCAACAACCTGGCCGTCGCGGGTACGCACCCGGCGCTCACGCTCGTCTATCACATCACGCCCGAGCAGGCGGCGCTGCGCATGGCAGCCCGTGGCGCGGCAGATCGCATGGAGGCTAAGGGCATGGCCTTCCAAGAGCGTGTCTACCAGGGTTTTTGCGCAATTGCCGCCGAGGAGCCAAACCGCGTAAAGCTCATCGACGCGACCGCGTCCATCGAGGACGTATTCGCACAGACGGTCGAGCAGGTTCGCGCCTACGGCCTCGACATTTCCCAGGATGCCGTCACCGCCGCGCTTGCCCAGGAGGCCGAGTAACATGGCCCCCGCTCAGGCAAGCCTGCTGGCCAAGCTTGACACCCAACAGCGCGTGCGCGACTTTTTGACCAATGCCGTCGCCAGCGGTCGCGCATCGCACGCCTACCTGTTTTTGGGCGCGCCCGGCGCGGGCAAGCTCGACGCCGCGTGGGCGCTCGCCCAAGCCTTCCTGTGCGAGCAGGATGGCTGCGGCTCATGCGATAGCTGCGTGCGCGTCGCCCGCCATACGCACCCCGACGTGCACTATTACACGCCCGAGAGCGCCACGGGCTACCTTATCGCCCAGACACGCGAGCTGCTCGACGACGTGCCCCTGGCGCCCATCCGTGCCAAGGCCAAGGTCTACATCATTGACCGTGCCGAGCAGCTGCGCGCCAACACCGCCAACGCATTGCTCAAAACTCTCGAGGAGCCGCCCGAGGGCGTTATGTTCATCCTGCTGGGCACCTCGGCAGACGTGATGCTGCCCACTATCGTGAGTCGTTGCCAGTGCGTGCCGTTTCGGCTGGTATCGCCCGCCGTCGCCGCGCAGGCCGTGAGCCGCGCCACCGGTCAGGACCCTGCGCGTTGCCGCATGGCCGTCGCCGTGGCGGGAAGCCCCACGCGTGGCATCGAGTTCCTCAAGAGCGCCGAGCGCCAGGACGCCCGCCGTCAGATGGTTCGCGCCATCGATTCGCTTATCGCCGCCGACGAGGCCGACGTGCTCAGCCGCGCCAAGTCACTCATCGTCGCCGTTAAGGCGCCGCTCGCCGAGGTCAAGTCCACACAGGAAAAGGTGCTCGAGCAAAACGCCGACTACCTGTCGCGTGGAGCATTGAAGCAGCTTGAGGACCGCAACAAGCGCGAACTCAACGCGCGCGAGCGTTCGGGTATCATGGAAGCGCTGGCGAGCGCGCGGACGCTCATGCGCGACGTGCTGCTGACGCTTCAGGACAAGGCAGCCGACGTGGTGAACGAAGACGTGCGCGACACGATCGGTCGGCTTGCCGCCGCGACCAATGTTGCGGGTGCCACACGGGCGCTCGAGGCAGTCGCGACCGCCGAGCGCAACATCGCCAGAAACGTTACTCCCCAGCTGGCCATCGAGGTCATGCTGTTCGATATCAGGAAGGCACTGAAATGCCGTTAGTTGTACCCGTTAAGTTTACCTACGCCTCGCGCGACCTGTGGTTCGATCCGCAGGATTTGGATATCCTCGAGGCCGATTATGCCATTTGCTCCACCGAGCGCGGAACCGAGATCGGCCTGGTCACGGCCGATCCCTTTGAGGTGCCGCAAGACGAGATCGGTCAGCCGCTCAAGCCCGTGCTGCGCGTGGCGAGCGACATCGACCTGCAGCTTGCTGACGACCTGGCCATCCAGGGCGACGAGGCCATGGTCGATTTCCGCCGTCTGGTCAAAGAGCTCGACCTCGAGATGAAGCCGGTCGGCGTCGAGTACCTGTTTGGCGGCGAGAAGGTCGTGTTCTACTTTGCCGCCGAGGAGCGTGTCGATTTTCGCCAGCTCGTCAAGGACTTGTCCTCGACGCTGCATATTCGCGTCGACATGCGCCAGATCGGTGTGCGCGACGAGACCCGTCTGGTGGGCGGCTATGCCCAATGCGGACAGGAGCTCTGCTGCACGCGCTTTGGCGGACAGTTTGAGCCCGTTTCGATTCGCATGGCAAAAGAGCAGGACCTGCCGCTCAACTCGTCCAAGATCAGCGGCGTGTGCGGCCGCCTGATGTGCTGCCTGCGTTATGAGTTCGAGGCGTACAAGGACTTTAAGAGCCGTGCGCCCAAAAAGAAGACGCTCATCGATACGCCGCTTGGCAAGGCGCGTATTCAGGAATATGACACGCCGCGTGAGCAGCTGGTGCTGCGCCTGGAGAACGGCAAAGTCTTTAAGGTCAACCTGGCCGATATGACCTGCTCGGAGGGCTGCAAGAAGAAGGCTGCCGAGCAGGGCTGCAATTGCCGCCCCGATTGTGTGACGCGCGATGTGCTCGAGCGCATCGAGTCGCCCGAGATGCGTCTGGCGCTCATGGAGCTCGATCGCGAAAACGGCGTCGATGTGGGCGATGGCCTGTCGAGTGCCGACCGTCTGGCCGGCACGTCGATGCCCAAGCGCCGTCGTCGCGATGCTGAATCCGATGCTCGCGCCGGTCAGGGTCAGGGCGAGGGCCGTGGCCGCGGAAAGGGCCGCGGTAAGGCCGAGACACCCGAGGCCGAGGGGGCGGCCGATGGCCGTCGCCGTCGTAAGCGCGCGGGCTCGGGCGATGCTACCGATGTTGCAGCCGCGGGCAAGAACGCCTCTCGCGAGCGCGAGGTTCAGCAGCCCCAGCAGCAGAATCGCGGCGGCGGCATGAACCCCACACGTCGCCGCCGCCGTCATCTGTCGAGCGAGGAGCGCGAGGACGCCTTCCGCGCCGCAGCTGCTCGCGAGGCCGGTGCCGCTTCCAAGGGCGCCTCGGCCTCCGATGCGCCTGTCGACAAGGACGGCAAGTCACGTGGCGAGGAGGAGCGCGCGCCGCGTCCGCGCCGTCGCCATTCCTCGGGCGCGCAGCAGAAGCCTTCAGTGCCCTCCGTGGCCGATCAGGTCTCGGATGGCGAGGTCAAGGTCACGCGCCGTCGTCCCGGAGATGGCGGGGGAGCGGCTGCCAAGGCTTCGCGTGGCGCCGCTCGCGACGAGCGCGAGCCGCGCGGTGGCGAGGGCTCGGCCGACCAGGGTCAAAAGCGCCGTCGCCGTCGCCGTTCCCGCAAGCCGCGCCAGGATGGTGGCGAGGGCTCGACCCCGTCTTCGTCCGCACCACAACCGCCCGCCGGCGAATAACGCCCGCGAGCGGATTTAGCTCGCCTTGCCCCGAGCGCATTGGGGTATCATAGCGCTGAATCAACAACCCTCCCTGCGACCGAGCGTAGGGAGGGTTGTGTCTTGAAGAGCCATCTGAACATATTGAGCTGTCTGCAGGGTGCCGGTGCCCTACCGTTTGCGGACGAATTGCTACCGTTTGCCGAGCGGGTGGCACGCGAGGCGCTCGAGGCATTGTCGCCAACACGATGTGCCGGCTGCGAGCGCGCCGGTGCGCTTATTTGCCAAGACTGCCTGGCCGCGCTCACGCTCATCGACCCACGTCATAGCTGCACCCGATGCGGCGCCCCGTTTGGGGATTTGCTGTGCACTGAGTGTTCGGTCGAGGGTACGTCCTCGGCAATGGCGGAGGCGCTCGACCGCTGCCTGGCGTGCGCCGTCTATGCGCATCCGCTGCCGCGCATCATTAAAGCGTACAAGGATGCGGGCGAGCGACGTCTGGCTCCGTATCTGGCGGAGCTGCTCTACGACACCGCCCTGCATGCCCAAGTCGTAGCGCCCGATCGCTACGGAGGCGTGCTGTCCGGTGCGGATGCGGTGGTGTTTGTGCCTGCGACGGCGGCAGCGTTTCGGCGGCGTTGTTTTGATCATATGGAGGCTATTGCTCGCCCATTTTGCGAGCTGTCGGGTGTTCCCCTGCTCGATGCTCTCGTCAAGTACGGGCATGGCGACCAGCGCGAACTCGGTCGTGAGGAGCGCCGCGAGCGTGCCCAAGGCATGTACGAGACGGTTGAGGATGTGCACGGCCGCCGCCTGCTGCTTATCGATGACGTTATCACCACGGGCGCGACGATGGCCGCGGCTTCGGCGGAACTCAAGCGCGCCGGCGCCGTAGCGGTCGATGGCCTCGCTATCGCACGCGTTTGGTAGGGGTGATTTTGTGGCAGTGAAGATTGAGCGGCGCAACGAGCCGACAGACGAACAGCTAGCGGCTTCCGTAATCCTAACAGGCGCCTCGGCGCTACGCATGATGCGCTCCGAGCGCCGGCAGATGGGCTACATAAGCTGGAGGGACCTTGATCCCGATGAAGAGCGCCATGTGCTGCGCACGTCGTCGCCCTCGACCGAGGACATCTATCTTCCCGACTTGGTGCGGATTGGGGCCGCAAGCGGCGAGGTGCAAGAAGATCTTTGCTTGCTGGTGGGATCTGCGGCGCAGCGCCGCCGCATGCCTAGCGTGGGCTGGTCCGTATGCTCCGGGTTGCCCGTCGGCTCGATTCTAGAGGTGGAACCGGGGGTGTACAGTCTATCTCCCGAGGCCCTTTGTGTTGCCGTTGCGCGCGAGGTCGGCTGCATCCAGGCATTTGCCCTGGCTCAGGAGCTGTGCTCTAAGATTTCGCTGAGTGACCGCGGGAAGTATCTGCCTCCCTACACCTCGCCCGTTACGAATAAGCTTGCAAAGGACAAGGACCAGCCAGCAGACGTGGGCTACTTTGAGGTTGAGCCGGTGCTGACGCCCGATCGTCTGGCAGATTACCTCGCGGTATGCAAGGGGAATGCGGCCAAAAAACTGCAGCGTCTGTGTCCCTACTTGTCAGAAAACTTGCGCTCGCCCATGGAGTGCATCATGCTCGCTCTGTTTTCGCTTCCGTTTTCCTATGGCGGATTTGCCTGCGGTTCCTTTAAGACCGACTACAAGATTGAGTTCGATGACCGCGCGCAGGCAATCTCGGGGATGCCGCATGCAGTTTGCGATGCGTATCAGGAAGCAGCCCGGTTTGACCTGGAATACAACGGTGAGCTGGGTCATTCCTCCCGGAGGGGACGTATCCATGATGAAAAGCGCAACACGGGCTTGATTACTATGGGAATCGAGGTCGCGACGGTCAACAACGAAATGCTCCGCGACATGGAAGCGATGGAAGCGCTCGCATGGCGCATCCACCAGCGTATGGGTAAGCGATATCAGAATCGCGTAGAGGCTCGTCGAAAGAGGCAAGATGCTCTGCTGAATACGCTCCGAGCGTGCTTTGGGCTCAAGCCAGCGTAAAACTATGGCTTTATAGGGGGTCTGTTTATATGCTCTGTGCAAAAAACGGCAAATATGAGTACTGTTACTAGATTAGTGACAGCAAAAACAAAGAAACTTGGGCCGAAAATCTGGATTCAGCGAAGAGATAGTAAACGAATGTGGAATATCTTGGCGCCAAGCAGGCTGTGCGGAACTCAAAAAGGGCTCGTGAGGCGGTAATACGCTGCTACTAAATTGGTGACAGTACTCATATTTGCCGTTTTTTGCACAGGGCGCCCTGAGACGGGTGCCCCGGAGCTCCCCGTGGGGGAGCTCCGGGCTTCATTTACGGGCTTTAGCCTGTGCGGGGCGCGCAGCGCGCCGCATCAGAAACCACCCG
>CABRZT010000062.1:0-6836 GCA_902475595.1 uncultured Collinsella sp.
CGTCCGTCATTGCACTTTGGGGCAAGCCCATCACGGTACAGGATGCACTCGATCACAACTTTGCATCACCCGCGCCGCGGCCCAAGCAGGCCACCTTCGCAAGCTTTATGGGTACCGACGAATCGGACGAAGGCCCACAGGCCAAGCGGCGCGCAATCCTCGACGGCCTAACGTCCGACGAGCTCCAAGCCCACATCGACCAGCTCTATGCCTCCGAGGTCACCACAGCGCTGCGCGATATGGCGCATGCATACGAAATCGCAATGGGTGTCGCCGTTTCCCGCGTTTCCGTACGCAGTATGAAGACGCGCTGGGGCTCATGCACACCCAAAACCGGCGCCATTCGCATCGCGCGCGAGCTCGCCGCCTACCCTGTCGAATGCCTCGACATGGTTGTCGCCCACGAGCTCGTCCACTTGCTCGAGCCAAGCCACAATCAGCGGTTTCACGCCCTGCTCGACACGTACTGCCCCAACAATAGAGCCCTGTCGCAGCGGCTCAAGCAGCCACCCATAGAGACGTATTAGAACCGGTTAGCGCACGCGCTCGATTTCGACGCCGCAGCTTGCCAGGGGAAGACCGACGGGCGCCCACGGCTTATCGAGCTTTATGCGCACACCAAGCAGCAAGGGATAACGACGCAACAGCATCTGGGCCACACCCTCGGCTGCCGCCTCGATGAGTTTAAACGTATGCTCGCGCAGATAGCCATCGACATCGTGGCACACCGAGCCGTAGTCAATCGAGGCGTCCAGGTTATCGTGCTCCCCCGCTGCACGCAGGTCGGCATAGAGCACCAAGGACACGATGAACTTCTGGCCCAGCGCGTTCTCTTCGGGATACACGCCGTGGTTGGCAAAGACCTCGAGACCGTCGATAGTAATGCGGTCGGCATGGCGCAGGTCGTCATAGCTCACGTGGGGCACCGCCGTTGCGGTGGATATTTCGCCCCTTCCACGGCGGGCGAGCTCGGCGCCTTCAGTCTTGGTTGCATTCTCGGGCAGTTTCTTGTTACTCATCGCGATCGTCTCCTTCGTTTAGAACCCCGACCGCGCAAACTAACTACACGCGAATCGACAGGTTCTTTTTATCATCGCTCCAGTTGCAAGCATTGCGCGCGGGGCATGCAAAGCAGGCGCGCGACGCTTTGTCGGCTGCATAGAGCAGGCGCTCGAGCGGTTGGCTGTTCACGCGCAGCTTTCGATGGCCCAGAATGGCCGTCTTAATGGCTGCAGCATCGGCCGGCTCAAACGCTACGTCATCGGGCATGCCGCCGAGAATCGCATCAGCGACGCGTTCGCTTGCAACATCATGGGATATACCCGATTCATACTGTTCATCTTTGCCGATATCGTGAAGAAGTGCCGTGGCGTAGATGACCTCGCGGTCAAATTCGAGCTGTTCCTCGAGATTCTTGATCCACATAATGCGAGCGACATCGAGAAGATGGTCAATACCGTGGCGGCAGAAGATGCGCCCCGATTCCAACTGTGCAATGTTGCCCAGGTGCCGCCGGAACAGACCGTTGGCACAGATGTAATCAATGCGAGGCATGGCACCAAAAGGCGCCAGGCCCGAAACCATAAAACCGCGACGCGGCGTTCCCTCGTCAGTATTCGATGTAAAGTCGTTGACGACTCTCATAGTTAGCGTCCCAGCATCCTAAAGAATCGCTCCTCGAGCGCCGGATCGGCCTCAAAGACGCCGCGACGAGCGAGCGTCACGGTCTTGGTGCCAGGCTTTTGCACGCCGCGCATGGTCATGCACATATGCTCAGCTTCCATGAGCACAATCGCTCCCTGGGGAGCGAGATAATCCATGAGGGCGTCGGCAACCTGCGCACACAGCTGCTCCTGAAGCTGCAGACGACGGGCATAGACTTCAACCGTGCGAGCGAGCTTAGACAGACCCGCCACGCGACCGTTAGGGATATAGCCGATCGCAGCCTTGCCATAAAACGGCAGCAGATGATGCTCGCACAGCGAGTAAAACGTGATGTCGCGCTCGATAACCAAATCGTTCGAAGCGACGGCAAAGGTTTTGGACAGGTGCTCCTCGGCACTCTGCTCCATACCGCCGGCGATCTCGCCATACATACGGGCAACGCGCGCCGGGGTCTCCAGCAGGCCCTCACGAGTTGGGTCCTCGCCTATGCCCTCAAGCAACAGCTTAATGGCGGCCTCGACTTTTTCCTGATCGACCATCTGGGCCTCACTTTTCCGATTTTGCGTTCGCGCTATGGTACCACGCCCTTTGGCATCGGCCACAAGCTACATAGTATGGGTCGAATAGACCGGATCGTCCCGCCAAAGCTCCACAGCGTCGCAAAGCGCAACGCCCTCACGCACAGCGCGGTCGCGCGTAGCGTTCATATCGATCACACGCTGGTTACTCGAGCCCCTAAAACGCAATGAGATATCGTACAGATCCTGAACAAACGGGCCATCCACCAACATATCGAGGCAGGCAAGGATACGGTCCGTGACCTCGGTATGGTGACGACCACCCGGCATAAGCTCCTCGAGCACGTCGCCGGTAAAACACCAAATGGTCTTTCCTGACCCCGCAGGATAAGCGGCACGAACGCGCTCGACAAACTCAACGAGTCCCGCCTGATTCTCGGGCTCCATAGGTTCGCCGCCCAGAATCGTCAGGCCGTCAATAAAGGGATGATCGAGGCTCTCGATAATCTTGTCCTCGACGGTGCGATCAAAGGACTCGCCCGCAGCAAAGTCCCACGCAACAGAGTTAAAGCAATTCTTGCACCCACGACGGCACCCGCTCACAAACAGAGAAGTACGAACGCCTTCCCCATCAGCAATGTCGAAATACTTAATGTTCGCGTAGTTCATAGGTAACCTTCCTGGGGGTCTGGAGTATATCATCCCGTCCTCAGACATTCTCGGCCTTCGGCCTGCGAAACTGCGGGCGGGACGATATACTCCAGACCCCTCGCGAGCGATACTCGGTGAACGAAGCGATCATCGAGTATAGGGTTCGAGGTCTAAAAAATACTGGGTTGCGGCTCAACCGTCATCGCAACTAAATCGCAGCTGCAGCTCGAATTATTTCCGCTAAGAACTTCGAGGGGTGAGCAGACCGCGAGCTGCATCTCCGCTACGTCAACTTGGCTGAACCGAGAGGGCCGCTTGGGCTTTTGCTCGATATGAGTTCCGCACGCAAAGAAGGCCACTTAATGTGGCCTTCGTCTTGCGCAGGACTGTCCGAAATAGCGAGCAAATGCCCAAGCGGCCCTCTCGGTTCAGCCCTGAAGCGGTACTAGAGATGCAGCACGCGGTCGCGGATCTCCTCGGTTCGACCCTGGTTCCAGAATTGGGTACCGATGTAGCCGCACGTGCGACGGGCGACGTTCATCTTCTCCTGGTCACGATTGCCGCAGTTGGGGCACTCCCACACCAGTTTGCCGTCATCCTCGACAATCTTGATCTCACCGTCGTAGCCGCACACCTGGCAGTAGTCGCTCTTGGTGTTGAGCTCGGCGTACATGATGTTGTCGTAGATGTACTGCATCACGCGGATGACAGCCTTGAGGTTATCCTGCATGTTGGGAACCTCGACGTAGGAGATGGCACCGCCCGGCGAAAGCTGCTGGAACATACCCTCGAACTTGAGCTTGTCGAATGCGTCGATCTCCTCGGACACGTGGACGTGGTAGCTGTTGGTGATGTAGCCCTTGTCCGTCACGCCCGGAATGATGCCAAAACGACGCTGCAGGCACTTGGCGAACTTGTAGGTCGTCGACTCCAACGGCGTGCCGTACAGCGAGAAATCGATGTCGCTCGCAGCCTTCCACTCGGCGCACTTGTCGTTCATGCGCTGCATGACGGCCATGGCAAAGGGCGTGCCCTCCTTCTCGGTGTGGCTGTGGCCCGTCATGTACTTGACGCACTCATACAAGCCGGCATAACCCAGACTAATGGTGGAGTAACCGCCCACGAGCAGCTTATCGATCGTCTCGCCCTTCTTCAGGCGGGCGAGGGCACCGTACTGCCAAAGAATCGGTGCGGCGTCAGAAAGCGTACCCATCAGACGCTCATGACGGCACAGCAGGGCGCGGTGGCACAGCTCAAGGCGCTCGTCGAAGATCTTCCAGAACTTGTCCATGTCCTGATGCGAGCTCAGCGCGACATCGGGCAGGTTGATGGTCACGACGCCCTGGTTAAAGCGACCATAGTACTTGGGCTTGTTCGGGTCGTAGTTCAGCGCATTGGCAACGTTGTTAAAGCCGTTGCCCGAGCGGTCGGGCGTCAAGAAGCTGCGGCAGCCCATGCAGGTATAGCAGTCGCCGTTGCCGGCGGTCTCGCCCTTCGACAGCTTGAGCTCGCGCATCTTCTTCTCGGAGATGTAGTCGGGAACCATGCGCTTGGCGGTGCACTTGGCAGCCAGCTGGGTCAGGTAGAAGTACGGGGAATCCTCGTGAACGTTATCGTCCTCGAGCACGTAGATGAGCTTGGGGAACGCCGGGGTGATCCACACGCCGGCTTCGTTCTTAACGCCCTCATAGCGCTGACGAAGCGTCTCCTCCACAATCATGGCAAGGTCATGCTTCTCCTGGGGCGTACGGGCCTCATTGAGATACATAAAGACCGTCACGAACGGCGCCTGGCCATTCGTGGTCATAAGGGTCACGACCTGATACTGAATCGTCTGAACGCCGCGACGGATCTCGTCACGCAGGCGGTCCTCAACAACCTCGCGGACCTTTTCGGGAGATGCGGAAACGCCGAGCTCCTCGAGCTCGCGGGCGACCTCGCCGCGAATCTTCTGACGGCTCACCTCAACAAACGGAGCAAGATGGGTCAGCGAAATCGACTGGCCGCCGTACTGGGAGGAAGCAACCTGAGCGATGATCTGCGTCGCGATGTTGCAGGCAGTCGAGAAGCTGTGCGGCTTCTCGATCAGCGTGCCCGAAATAACAGTACCGTTCTGGAGCATATCCTCCAGGTTCACCAGGTCGCAGTTATGCATGTGCTGGGCAAAGTAGTCCGAATCATGGAAGTGAATCAGACCCTCATTGTGAGCATCCACAATCTCCTGGGGCAGCAGCACACGCTGGGTCAGGTCCTTGGAGATCTCGCCGGCCATGTAGTCACGCTGAACGGAATTGACGGTCGGGTTCTTGTTGGAGTTCTCCTGCTTGACCTCTTCGTTGTTGCACTCAATCAGCGACAGAATCTTGTCGTCGGTCGTGTTCTTCTGGCGCTTCAGGCTCTGAACATAGCGATAGATGATGTAATGGCGAGCGACCTCGTAGCAGTCGAGACGCATAATCTCGTCCTCGACCAGATCCTGAATCTCCTCGACCGACACGGTGTGGCCCGCGTTCTCGCATGCCTCGGCGACGTTTTGTGCCGCGTAAACCACCTGGCGGTCGGTAAGACGAGAGCTCTCCTCGACCTCCAAGTTTGCGGCGCGGATGGCATTGACGATCTTATCGATGTCAAAGACAACCTCGGTGCCGCTGCGCTTGATGATCTTCATCCTCTTGCCTCTTTCGCATCGTAGCCTCATCGCGCTTCAGAGCCAAACGATACCCGGCAGGGCTTGCCCCTGTCTTGCGGCGCCGTCGCGCAATCTGTGTTCTCGATAAACCATAAGCCTCCATGCGGACATTCCCTGGAGCCGATCAAGCGGCTCAAGGACACGTTCAAAAGAGGCAGTTAAGGTCTTCGTTCTCTGTCCGCCATCTATCATACGACAAAGACGCATCTATATCCTGTATTCTTTTTTTAGGTCAAACACAACATATAGTGTTTCAGCAGGTCAAAGCAATTAGTCATTTTGCAGACGCATTAAAAATGAGGGGTTCTTGGCAAGTCGGTAAAACGTTACCAACACGGCTACCTGCATGGCAGTTATAAAACCCCCTTAGTCAAGCCGCTGACAAATCCTACCAAAACCAAGCCGCTCACGCCAAAAGAATCCAAAAGATTATGCTTGACCAACATGTTGCGGTCACGATCGGCCAGGACGTATGCAATCTGCCGGCACCTCTACGGGACGCGAAGACCATCGCGTACAGACCTTGGATCAATATTTGGTGGCTTATTTGGCGGCGTGCTTGGCGACCAAAACAAAACAGCCCAGAGGACATAGCCTCTGAGCTGCGAACATTTGGTGGGCGTTAGAAGATTTGAACTTCTGACCTCTTCCGTGTCAGGGAAGCGCTCTCCCCCTGAGCTAAACGCCCAAATGGAGCGGACAACGGGGCTCGAACCCGCGACCCCAACCTTGGCAAGGTTGTGCTCTACCAACTGAGCCATGTCCGCTTACGGGGATTAATCTTACGTGATGCCCGCATCCTATGCAAGAACTTTTTTTGAAAAGTTTTGCGACGTCCTCGCGAACCTCGCGAAGACATCAGCCGCCACAGAAGGTGCAGGCAAACGCAAACTCGCTGCAAGAGGTCCTTACATCTCACCGAGCATGATCCAGGCAGAGCTGTCCTGTGCGAGCCTGCCGTCTGCAAGCGGTGATGAGGTGAGCAGGACCCTGCCCTCCGGCAATTCCACGGGCGCTGCGCCGAAGTTCGTCACACACGCCCAGCCGTTGTCACGGCGATAGGCGATGACGCCGCCTTCAGCGCCCTCAGCACCATCCGCAAGGCCGGTGCGTCCGTCAAGATCGAGCCACGCAAGATCGTTGGCGCACCCGCGCAGCTTGCGCCGCAACCAGAGGGCGTCACGATAGAGCGCAAGCATCGATGTCGGGTCCACTTCTTCCCTATCGGCAGCGTAATCGGAAAACCATGCAGGCTGCGGCAGATGGGGCGCCGCATCGGCGTCCGCTGGTGAAAACCCAAACGATCCGCCCTG
>CABRZT010000063.1:0-5923 GCA_902475595.1 uncultured Collinsella sp.
CGCCGGCGCCGCCGGCCCCGTCGCCCCGCGCCCGGTCCACTCCGCGCTCGACCTTTCCAGGCTCGAGTCGGTCGGGTTCCACATGCCCGACTGGGAGGAAGAGCTGGGGGAGTACCTTAAGACGCTCTAGCCGCTATTAACTTTTCGAGAGTAAAAGCCGCCGCTTGTTAACGGCGGCTTTTCTTTTGCCTGGCGTATAGTCCTGCAACAAGGGCGGCGGTCGCCAGACTCACTGCAAGTCCCGCAAGGGCGCCCGGAGTCTTGTAGGTCATCACGATTCTATTTGCGCCTTTCTGTATGTTCAGGGACGACAAACCCTTATCGGCGGCGGGCGTTAGTTCTGCGGCGGTTCCGTTTACCGTTACGTTCCAGCCCTCATCGTACGGAACGCTCAGCAGCAGGTTGCCGTCATCCTTGGCGGTATATTTGCCTTCGATTCTTCCGTCCTCAAAAACCGTCGGAACAAATTCGCTCGTCTTAAGCTCGTTAATAATCTGCTCGAAAACGTCCAGATTGAGGGCGTAAAAGACCGGCTCATTGTCTTGGGGCATGTCTGTATAGCCCTCTGCGACTCCGATTGATACCGTATGCTGGCTCGGGGCGTCCGATGCATCCGCAATCTGGCGGATATTATTGTCGA
Source organism: uncultured Collinsella sp. (assembly GCA_902475595.1). Lineage (GTDB taxonomy): Bacteria > Actinomycetota > Coriobacteriia > Coriobacteriales > Coriobacteriaceae > Collinsella. Next base: position 641 of record CABRZT010000063.1, read on the forward strand.
ATCTCCAGGCTTCGTTTTCGATCGTTCGCTGGTCGATGGTAAGGGTGACGGGCCAATAACTGCCGGCGGTCGCATCTTTGTTGATGTAGAGATACCCGATGGAGCCTGCCGGTACAGTAACGCTCCATTGCTTTAAGCCATCGCTACTCTCCGTGCTCGTGGCCTCGATCTTGGTATAGAGCTCGACCTCGCGGCCTAGGATTTTGCTGTAGAGGTCGTTCTGCTTTTCGAAGGGGTTCTCGATCTTTAGCGTGCTGTTTTGGATATCGCTTGAGGCCGCGACGCCAATGCTGAGCGCATAGGGGTTCTCGTACACCGCGCTTGTGGAGTCGGCATGATTCGTCTTGGCTAAAACGTATCCCGCGGGCGCGTTTTCAGGAATAGCATACTTGACTCCCAGTAGGGCATCGACGGCGAGAATGGGCTCGGCATAACGGGTCGAGAATTCGCCGACGCTGCTGTATCCAAGGGAGTTGAGCAGTGCGATGGCCTGCGGGTTATTTGCGGATGAGTAGGACGACAGCTGGTTGTACCCAAGCGCTAAGCCCTCGTTGAGGGCGGCGCTATCGGCGCGCGTGGTCGTTCGATCGATTCGGTAGAATGATGCAGAATCTTGGTCTTGAATGGCTGTGATCGTGTTGGTTGCGGTGGTCACATAGGTACAGTTGGCATCTTCGGAATAGCCTGCGTACAGTTGGTTCCACATCACATGGGCGTTGATAAACAACTCAATTGCGGTGATTGTCAGGATTGGTAATACGACGGCGGGTCGATAGACATGACGAAATTTGGGCTGGCCCTCGAACACCTGCAACGAATAGCCTGCGGCCCACATCGTAAAGAAGTCCAGCAAAAAGGCTGTGCGCGAATAGAACCCGTTGGGAACGCGCATGCCGCACCAGATGTACTCGAGCGGGCTCAAAACGGAGCTAGCGATCAGGACGGCTGTGACGACGAACGTTGCGATGCGTATCTTGGCCGAAACCTTGCGGTTAAACAGTAGGCTTATTGCAAGTAACATCATGATTACGCCGCAATAGAACTGCGGCGTGTTCCCGTTATTCACCCACATGCCGGGGATGAAGCCCCTGATGAGCGATTTAAGGCCTGTTTTAAGCAAAGGGCCAAGTGCCAGCACGGGGCCGCCTTTTGCCATGGCAAGGATGGTCGGCAAAAAGGTCCAGGCGGACAGGAGCAGCCCAAGCATCATAGCCCCTGCAAATCGTAGGGCCCGGTCGAGCGTGAGCATCCAGCTAAATCCTTCTGCAGCGACGTAATCGACAAACTCAACCAATACGAAGATGCAGAGGAATAGGATGCTGATATAGGCCGTATACCAACAGAACATGACATTGAGGGCAATCGCAATAACGAGGCGTATCATTTTTTGTTCCCGAATGAGCTCGTAGCATCCGAAAGCGCAGATGGGCAGTAGGATAAGACAATCAATCCAGAGCGGATTACACAAATTACTTATGGTCCAACTGCAAAACGTAAATGATAGGGAAAGTAGGAATGCTGCGGGCTTGGGTAGACCAAAACGCCTTTGCAGGAACCAAGCGCTGCTGATGTGAATGCAGCCAAGCTTGAGCGCGGTTATGGCAAATACGAAGAGCGTCAGCTTGTCTGCGGGAAACAGCACGCAGAGCAGGTTGAAGGGGCTGGCGAGGTAGTAGCTATAGAGCCCCCACGTGTTCATGCCGAGTCCCTGCGAGAAGGAATAGCGAAGGTTTGCCTCGCCTAAAAGGACGCGGCGAAACCACGTGAAGAAGTCGATGTATTGGTATTTGAGATCGTCGGTGAGAAACGAGTTGTCGCCAAAGGGGTAAACGTGCCCCACCGCGGCAAGCACGACAAAGAGCGCGACGGAAAACGCGAAGCAGGCGGCGTAGAACTCCACATTCTTGAGCGTGTTGTTATTGGGCTGTGTCATCAGATTCCTCGTTGGATTCTCGAATGATATAGATGGGGCGGCGCTTGGTCTCCAAGTAGGCTTTTGCCAAGTATTCACCGATGATTCCTAAGCACAGAAGCTGCATGCCGCCAAACAGCGTTATGAGGCAGGCGAGGGACGGCCATCCGCCGACGGGGTCACCCCAAACAAGCGTTTTGACCAGGATGACGATGAATCCCAGGATAGCGATGAGACAGAAAACGATACCCGTGAGGGCGGCGAGGGAGAGCGGCGCCGTGGAAAACGCGACGATGCCGTCGATGGAATAGAGGAGCAGCGACCAAAAGCTCCATTTGGTCTCGCCGGCCACGCGGTTGACGTTTACGTAGGGGAGCCATTTGGTCTTGAAGCCGACCCAGCCGTAAATGCCCTTGGAGAATCGGTTGTATTCGCCCATGGAGATGATGGCGTTGACCATAGGTCGCTTCATGAGCCTAAAATCGCGTGCTCCGTCGACGATGTCGGCCTTGGAAATGCGGTTGATGATCTTGTAGAACATACGGGCGCAGAACGACCTGATGGGAGGCTCGCCTTCGCGGGTGGTCCTGCGTGTGGCGACGTTATCGTAGTTTTCGGTCTGCAAGATCTCGTACATCTTCGGCAGGAGCGAGGGCGGGTCCTGCATGTCGGCATCCATGGTGGCGACATAGTTGCCCTTTGCGTGCTGGAGTCCTGCGAGTAGTGCCGCCTCCTTGCCAAAGTTCCGCGAGAAAGAGTGCCAGTGGATGACGTATGGATGCGCCGCCGCGGCTTCTGCTTTCATGACGGCAAGCGTTTTGTCTGCCGAACCATCGTCGATGAGGACGGCTTCAAAGGAGATCTCGGGGTACTGTTGAGTCATGATGCGAACGACGCCATCGAGCTCTTTGAGAAAGATCGGAAGTGATTCCTGCTCGTTGTAGCACGGCACGACGATGGAGATGAGCGGCATGGTGGTTTACCTCTCGCTTGGCTTGGAAGTAGGGCGGCCGGGCTGGTCGTCGTAGGCGTATTTGCTGTACACGTTGACCTCCCACTGCTTTTTTTCGACCTTTGCCACGGAATCGAGGATGAATCCGGTTGCAAGGCTCAGGCCGCACAGGAACATAAACGACGCGGCGAGCATGGCGGTGGGGAAGCGCGGGACGAGGCCGGTCTGGAAATATTCGACAACGATGGGCATGCCCAGGGCGAGGCCGAATACCGCGAACAGAAGCGCAACGAGGCTGAAGAACTTCAGCGGGCGGTAGTCCTTGAACAGCGTGCCGATCATCGCAACGACTTTAATGCCGTCGCTCACGGTGTTGAGTTTGGACTCGGAACCCTCGGGACGGTCGCGGTACTCGATGGGCACATCTTTGATGCGCCAGCGGTGGTCGACGGCGTGGATCGAGAGCTCGGTTTCGATCTGAAAGCCCTCGGAAAGCACTGGGAAGGTTTTAACGAACGGGCGGCTCATGGCGCGGTAGCCGGTCATGACGTCATCGAAGCTGTAGCCATAGATCCACTTGATCATGGCGCGGACCAGGTTGTTGCCAAAGCCGTGGAAGGCGCGCTTGTTTTCCTCGGCGTAGGTGCCGTTTGAAAGGCGATCGCCTACGGTCATGTCGGCCGTACCGTTAAGGATGGGCTCGCAGAGGGCCTTGGCCGCCTCGGCAGGGTAGGTGTCGTCGCCGTCGACCATCAGGTAGCAATAGGCGTCGATGTCGCGAAACATCTGGCGGCATACGTTGCCCTTTCCCTGACGGGGCTCAAAGCGGACCGTGGCGCCGTGCTCGGTGGCGATGCGTGAGGTATCGTCTGACGAGTTGTTGTCATAGACATAGACCGTCGCTTGCGGAAGCTCGCGGTGAAAGTCGTCGATGACTTTGCCGATCGTGGGCGCTTCGTTGTAGCAGGGGATGATGACGGCGATGGATTCAGAATTCACTCAATGCTCCTTACACATTCAATCCTTGAAAGTATAGCCGTTTGGACTTGTCATCCTTAGATGTGGGTTAGTTCTCCAGTTTTGTTGCGCGAATCGTTTGCAGGGCCGTCGGGTCTATACTGTTCGTTTGTCAACGATTACGAGTAAAGGAGTTGCATCCGTGTCGGATCAGACAAAGCAACAAGAAACTCGCAGTCTGCCTGCGACGTTTGCTAAGAACGAATTTGAGAAGGACGCGTTTATCCTTCGTCAGCTGGTTACCAAGGATTTTAAGATCAAGTATCGCCGTAGCGTTCTGGGCGTCGCATGGTCGGTGCTCAATCCGTTGCTGATGATGATTGTCATGGCCATCGTGTTCTCGACGATTTTCGCTCAGGGCCGCAATGGCTCGATTACGCCCGAGATGTACCCGCTGTACTTGATCGTGGGTAACGTCACCTTTGCCGTCATGTCCGAGTCTACGAACCAGGCCCTGACGTCCATCGTGGGTGCGGCTCCGCTGCTCAAGAAGGTTAAGGTGCACCGCTGGGTCTTCCCGGTGCAGAAGGTGCTCTTCTCGCTGGTCAACTTTGCCTTCTCGCTGGTCGCCGTTGCCATCGTTATGCTGTGGTTCCACGTTATGCCTTCTTGGCACCTTATTCTGCTGCCGGTCTGCCTGCTGCTGCTTATGTGTTTCTGCATGGGCCTGGGCATGATGCTCTCGGCCCTCACGGTCTTTTTCCGCGATGTTATGCATCTGTGGAGTGTTGTCATCACGGCTTGGACCTATATCACGCCTATTTTCTGGACGACCGACTTCGTTGCGCAAATGCCGCATCTCGTGCGCATTCTGGTCTATGCGAACCCCATGTATAATTACCTGCAGTTTATGCGCGATATCTTCCTGTTCCAGACTACGCCCTCGCTTATGACGTTTGGTATGTGCGTCGCTTGGGCGGTCCTTGCGCTTGTTATTGGCTACACCGTGTTCCATAAGTCCGAGCGCAAGTTCATTCTCTACATCTAAGGAGTGCTGTGATGACTGAATCTGTTGTTGATTGCAGCGAGCAGCCTCTGGCTGTCGAGGTCGACGATGTCACCATGATCTTTAACATGGCGTCTGAGTCGCTGACCAACCTCAAGGAGTACTTCATCAAGCTTGCCAAGCATGAGTTGTTCTTTGAGGAGTTTAGGGCGCTTAAGCATATCTCGTTTGATATTCATCGTGGCGAGGTCGTGGGTCTGGTCGGCACCAATGGTTCCGGCAAGTCTACGATGCTTAAGATTATCGCTGGCGTGCTTGAGCCAAGCGAGGGCAGCGTTAAGGTTCATGGCAATATCGCACCGTTGATTGAGCTTGGTGCCGGCTTTGACCCCGAGCTGACCGCCCGTGAGAACATCTACCTGAACGGCGCCCTGCTTGGCTATACCAAGGAGTTCA
>CABRZT010000064.1:0-5382 GCA_902475595.1 uncultured Collinsella sp.
CACCACGACCGGCACGGCCGGCGACTTGCTCCAGCAGATCGTAGGCGCGCTCCCCCGCTCTAAAATCGGGGAGCTTTAACGCAAAGTCGGCATTGACCACGCCCACGAGCGTAACCTCGGGAAAGTCGAGACCCTTGGCGATCATCTGGGTACCTAGCAGCACCGCGCAATCGGCGGCATCGAACCGCTCGAGCAACTTTTTATGCGCGTCCTTTCCGCGCGTGGAATCGGCGTCCATGCGAATGATGGCGACGTCCTCGGGCAGCATCTGGTGCAGCGCGTCCTCAATCTGCTGCGTGCCCAGGCCCATTTTTGCCAGATAGCGGCTGCCGCATTTGGGGCAACGACTCGTGGGTGCCGGATAGGGCTGCACGCGCCAGGACGAACCGCAGGTGTGGCATTGCAGCGTGTGCGTGCGCTCGTGATACGTGAGCGCGGTGGAACAATGATTGCAGGTAGGGACGCAGCCGCACTCGCGGCACATCAAAAACGGCGCAAAACCGCGACGGTTGTGCAGCAGCACGGCCTTCTCGCGGCGCTCGACCACGCGTTCCAAGCCTTCCATCAGTGGTTTTGAGAACATGGAGCGGCTGCCGTGCGAAAACTCGCGGCGCAGGTCGGCAATGCGGACCGTGGGCAACACGGCGTGTCCCGGGCGCTCGGGCATCTCGACGCGTGTCCAGGTGGCACCGTTGTACGTGCCGCGGCGGCAGCGGTCGAGGGCCTCTGCAGAAGGCGTGGCCGAACCCAACACGAGTGGACAGCGATAGCGGCGCGCCATCTCGGCAGCGACCTCGCGAGCATGATAGCGCGGGCTGGAACCCTGCTTGTAGCTGGTCTCGTGCTCCTCGTCGATGATGATAAGGCCTAAGTCGCAGAGCGGACAAAAGAGCGCCGAGCGGGCGCCCACAACCACGCGCGCGGCACCGCTGGCGACCATGTCCCACTGGTCCAGGCGCTCGCCGGCAGAAAGGCGCGAGTGGAAGACCGCAACCGTCTCGCCAAAGCGCGAGCGGAAGCGGCCGACGGTTTGGGCCGTCAGCGAGATCTCGGGCACGAGCACGCAGGCCGAGCGACCGGCCGCGAGCACGCGCTCGATAGCTGAGAGGTAGACCTCGGTTTTGCCGGAGCCCGTAACACCGTCCACGAGCACCACGTCGCCGTGCGCATCCAGGCGAGCGCGCTCAATCTGCGCGAGTGCCTGTTGCTGACCGTTGGTAAGGGAGACCGGCGCCTTACCGCTTGCCGAGGACAGCGTGGTCTGCTCGCTGCAGCCACGCCACGCACGGCGCTCCTCCACCACCACGACGCCGCGTTTTTCAAGCGCTTTGATGGTCGCCGACATGCTGTTATAGAGAAGGTTGAGGTCGCGTGTCGTGACTGGGCCGCACTGGAGCGCCTCGATGAGCTGACGCTGGCGGACCGCGGTCTTGGGCGGCGTATAGTCGAAGCCCTCGGGCGTAAGCATGACCCAGCGGTTTTGGATGGGTTTGACGGCAGGGCGCTCGACAGTCCACACGCCGTCGTCGCTTTTGACCACGCGCGGGCTTCCACCCGGTGGCAAGAACAGGCGCAGGCACTCGGAAAGCGTCGCGACATACTCGCGGCTCATCCAGCGCGCGATACGGGCAGCCTCGGCGGTAAAGAGCGGTTTGCTGAGGATGGCTTCGACGGCTTTAATGCGCGCGGGGTCGAGCGCGCTGTTGCCCTGCAGATCGCCCAGCTCGGGCGCAATGTCGACGATGTAGCCTGCGGCAGCACGGTTGCCAAAATGGACCAGGACCGTGGATCCGATCTGCGCGTCGCTAGCAAGGGGTTGAGGAATGCCATAGGCAAACGGCTCGGACAGCGCACGCGTCGGGATGTCGAGAACCACGCTCGCATAGGCGGCGATGGGCTCAGGTGCAGGCTTAGGCTGAGCCGAGGCAGCGGCAGACACTGGCTTCGCCGGAACCTCCTCCGGTTCCGGCGAACCAAACAGCGACAGTTGCTCGGCCACGGCTCCAGCACCTCCTATCCCATACGTCTACAGAAACAAGAGCCCCGCTCGGGTGAACGGGGCTCGGATACATGCGTTTACACGGCTGCTACAGCGCCATCGTGCGGGCGCGGTCGATGCGCGCCAGGCAGTCGTCGCGGCCGACGAGCGCCATGGTCTCGCCCAGCGGAGGGCTCACCATGTTGCCGCAGACGGCGACGCGCACGGCCTGGAACACCACGCGCTTCTTAAGGTCCATCTGCTCGGGCAGCGGCTCAAGCGCGGCGTCGATGTTCGCGGCGGTCCACTCGGTGACACCCTCGAGCGCGGCCTTGGCGGCGTCCAGGATGGCACCCATGCCTTCCTTGGCTAGGCCCTTGTTAACGGACTTCTCGTCATACTCGAGCGTCTCGGCCGTAGCAAAGATGGGAGCGGCGACGGTCACGGCGTCGGCCGGCATCTTGGTGCGCGGTTTAACGATGGCAGCGAGCGCGTCGATCCAATCCTCGCCGTACTCGACATTACCCTCGATGAGACCCGCCTCGTGCAGTTCGGGGACCATGATCTCGTCGGCAAACTGAGCATCGGACATGCCGTTGATGTACTCAGCGTTGACCCAATCGAGCTTCTTGGGGTCGAAGGTCGCCGGGTTCTTGGAGATGCGGTCGAGCGAGAACTTGCTGGCCAGGACATCGCGCGGGATGATCGTGGTCTCGCCGTCGAGCGACCAGCCGAGCAGCGCCAGGTAGTTGACGAAGGCGTCGGACAGGTAGCCGGCGTCGCGGTACTCCTCCACCGAGGTGGCGCCGTGGCGCTTGGAGAGCTTCTTGCCGTCGGCACCCAAGATCATGGAGATGTGGGCGAACGTAGGCACGGGCGCGCCGAGGGCCTCGTAGACCATGACCTGACGCGGGGTGTTGGACAGGTGGTCGTCGCCGCGGATGACATGGGTAATCTTCATCATGGCGTCGTCGACGACGGTCGCGAAGTTGTACGTGGGCGTGCCATCGGAGCGGAAGATGACAAAGTCGTCGAGCTCCTTGGCGTCGAAGGTCACCTCGCCGTGGACGGCGTCGTGGATGACGACGTCGCCGCGGTCCACGGGCACCTTAATACGCAGGACGTAGGACTCGCCAGCCTCGATGCGGCGGCGGGCCTCCTCGGGATCAAGATCGCGGCAACGGCGCTGATAGCCCTGGAAGGGGTCCTTGCGCTCCTGCGCGGCCTTGCGGTCGGCGTCGAGCTGCTCCTTGGTGCAGAAGCAGGGATAGGCCTTGCCCTCGTCCCAAAGCTTCTGGGCGGCCTGCTTGTACAGGTCCAGGCGCTCGGTCTGGGCGTAGGGGCCAAAGTCGCCGCCCACCTCGGGACCCTCGTCCCAGTCCAGGCCCAGCCAACGCATGGCGCGCAGGATGATCTGCGTGTTCTCGTCGGTAGAGCGGGTGGGGTCGGTGTCGTCGATGCGCAGGATGAACGTGCCGCCGTTAGCACGGGCGAAAGCCCAGTTATAGATAGCGGTGCGGGCGCCGCCAATGTGCAGCTTGCCCGTCGGTGAGGGTGCAAAGCGGACGCGAACGTCTGATGCCATGGAAATCTCCTCGATTGCAGGATGGATGTCTAACCGCACCAGTATAAAGCATCAAAGCAACCTCCGCACAAAGGGCACCGACTCACTCATTGGGGACAGACTTAAATGACCAGTCTTTGGCAACCTGTTGGCATTTAGGTAAGGCTGGTCATTTAAGTCTGTCCCCAATGAGTAGGTGCGGAAAGGGTGTGAATGTTTGATTTACGCGCTATGATGAGCCCTTGCATAGAGAGCCCGGCGGAATGGTAACGGTCGCCGGGACACGTTTTTGAAAGGACAATCATGTCAGAAGAACTTCGTTCCATCCCGCCCCAACACGGGTCCTTTGTTTTTACGTCGGAGTCGGTGACCGAAGGTCATCCCGATAAGATCGCAGACCAGATCAGCGACGCCGTCCTCGACGCAATCCTCGCCAAAGAAATAGAGCTCCAGGAGCAGGGCTACATCGCCCCCAACGGCGTGCCTGCCAACGTGGAGAACGTCCGCTGCGCTTGCGAGACCCTCGTGACCACCGGCACCGTCATCGTCGCCGGCGAGATCCGCACCCAGGCCTACGTCGACGTGCAGGAAATCGCCCGCGGCGTTATCCGCCGCATTGGCTACAACCGTGCCAAATTCGGTTTTGACTGCGACACCTGCGGCGTTATGAGCCTCATCCACGAGCAGTCGCCCGATATCGCCCAGGGCGTCGACGAGTCCTTCGAGACCCAGACCGGCGCTACCACCGACCCGATCGACCTGATCGGTGCCGGCGACCAGGGCATGATGTTCGGTTATGCCTCCAACGAGACCAAGACCCTCATGCCCATGCCGCACTACCTGGCGAGCCGCCTAGCCGAGCGCCTGGCCGCCGTACGTCACGACGGTACCCTCGCCTATCTGCGTCCCGACGGCAAGACACAGGTCACCGTGCGCTACGAGGAAGGCAAGCCCGTCGAGGTCACGACCATCGTCATCTCCACGCAGCACGCCGCCGAGATCGAGGACATGGGCAAGATCAAGGCCGACCTCATCGAGCACGTCATCACCCCGGTCATGGCCGCCGAGAACATGCCGTGGGATAACGCCGACATCTATGTGAACCCCACCGGTCGCTTTGTCGTGGGCGGCCCCATGGGCGACACGGGCCTGACCGGCCGCAAGATCATCGTCGACACCTACGGCGGCTATGGCCGTCACGGCGGCGGTGCCTTTAGCGGCAAGGACTGCACCAAGGTCGACCGCTCCGCCGCGTATGCCGCGCGCTGGGTCGCCAAGAACGTGGTCGCCGCCGGCCTGGCCGACCGCTGCGAAGTCGAGCTTGCCTACGCCATCGGCGTTTCCAAGCCCCTCTCAATCATGGTCGACACCTTCGGTACCGCACATGTTGCCGAGGACACGATCGTTGAGGCCGTAGAGAAGACCTTCGACCTGCGCCCGGGTGCAATCATCCGCGACCTAGACCTGCGTCGCCCCATCTACGAAAAGACGGCAGCCTACGGTCACTTCGGCCGCGAAGACCCCGACTTCACCTGGGAAAAGACCGACCGAGTCGAAGAACTCAAAGCAGTCTGCGACCTGTAATTAAGAACCGCTAAGGTCACAACAACATATGCACTTTCAAAAGAAGTACCGGTTCCAACCGGTACTTCTTTTTTTATTTAACCGGTAGCGAAGATGAGCCGACCTGGGACATGGAATAGGTCACAGGCCGATAAATTTTGCAGTATAGCAACTCCAACCATGTATCCTTAGTCCCGAGGGGCGGGGCATGAGGTCGATCGCGAGTTCCGCACGAGCCGGAGAGCACTTAATGTGCTCTCCGTGCGAGCAGGACTGT
>CABRZT010000065.1:0-5286 GCA_902475595.1 uncultured Collinsella sp.
TCAACCTCCCAGGCCGCAAGAATATGCAGCTACAACCTCATGACCTCCACATATGTCCATACTCGCACGACGTTTCATGCGCATTCCAACCAAATGCCGACCAAGAGCTTGACGGATTTGTGGACAAGATACGACGCCGCGGGGACAAGCTGAGTCAAGCCGCAGGTCAACGGGCACAAGGCCGTGGTCGCAAAATGCATACCAGTGGTCCACAGCACCACCCAAAGATTTTTTAAATTCATTGCCAAGTCGCTTATGAATACCCCTTTTGAACAATTGAGTTAATCAACCACGCTGGTCGGAAGCCGTTTTTTGGCACCTCAAACCCCACTGCAACGACAAGCGCGGCCAAGCGTTTTAAAAAATGCCAACTTTTCTGTTTGCACTTTGCGATTCCTCGTGTATACTGACTTTCGCATTTAACGGAGAGTTGTCCGAGTGGCCGAAGGAGCACGATTGGAAATCGTGTAGGCGTCAAAAGCGTCTCCAGGGTTCAAATCCCTGACTCTCCGCCAGTTAATTCCAAAGCAGGCCTTTGAGCCTGCTTTGTTTTTACCCCACGCGGAGGGGTGGCAGAGTGGTTGAATGCGGCGGTCTCGAAAACCGTTTGGCCTGTATAAGGTCACGAGGGTTCGAATCCCTCCTCCTCCGCCATTAGATGGTATAAGCCCCAGCAATGGGGCTTTTTCTTTTCGGGCACATTTCAATAACGCGCAGGAGGAGGGATTCGAACCCGCCAGGGCGCGGAGCGTAAAGAAAACGCGCCTGTGGCGCGTTTTTAGCGCAGCGCGGTCGGCGTAAGCCGACCGGATAAATTTTGAGCGCTGCTCAAAATTTAGACATCCCTCCTATTCAACCACGCCCCCATCGCGTTCAGCATCAACCCAGATCCCCAAACATGGTACCTACGCCCGCATCCAGTCCCGACCGTTTGCCGAGCAATAGGGTCGCAATCGGCGCCGAACATGTACTATGTACGGGCATTGTCTAAACCCACAATCCAAAGGACCCCATCTTGCCCGTTGCCGCCGCTATGATCGTTACCGCACACGCCTCGGATGCCATGGTCGCCATCCCGTTTTGGCTCGAGATGTTCGCCGTCGTCGCGGCATCGATCTCGGGCGTGTTAGTCGCACGCGAGCACAAACTCGACCTGGTAGGCGCCGTCGCGCTCGCCGTGGTCTGTGGACTGGGCGGCGGTCTTTTGCGCGATATGACGCTCCAGGTCGGCAACGTCTACATCCTCAACCAGCCGATGGCGCTCCCGCTTTCCATTGCCACGGCAGCCATCATCTATATTTTCCCGGCAATCGTCGACAAGCCCGAAAAACTCATTCCCCTGCTCGATATCATCTCGGTCGGCATCTACGCCGCCACCGGAGCGGACAAGGCGCTTGTCTACGGCTTTGCGCCGGCGGTGTGCATCATGATGGGCTTTTTCACCGCGGTGGGCGGCGGCATGTTGCGAGATGGTTTTATGGGTGTGGTGCCGGGTATCTTCCAGCGCACCAACTTCTATGCCATCGCGGCCATCGCCGGATCGGCAAGCTATGTTTGCCTTGTCATGAGCGGCTTGGTCAGCAATGTCGTCGCACTGGTCGTTTGCGTCGTGGTGACCATGGGACTGCGCTGGCTGTCGCTGCGCTTTGATATCAAAAGCCCCACCGAGGATGACATCGCACGCTTTTTGCACCGCAAAAAGTAGGTGGCGCGGACTCATCCTTCGAAATGCAACCGAGAGGTTCTTTTAGAGCGCCCACGCGTTGGGTACCCTGTTAGGTGCATGTCGAGCATCTGACGAAGGATTCACTATGCCCTGTAATCAATTCCCGTCGACCCAGCGCCGCAAAGCGTGGGGCCGCATCACGATCTTATTCGCGTTCATCGCTCTAGCGGTCACCGCACTTCCCACGGCGTCGTTCGCCGGCACGGACACCGCAGGCAACGTGCTTGCGACCGACAATGACGCCAATCCGTCCGTCGTCGAAGGTGACCTGTACTGGGCAGGTCAGGCCCTCAACTTGGACGATACGTCCATCGGCCGCGATATCATCGCCACGGGCGATACTCTCTCGATCCGCGACTGCACGGTGGGCGGCGCCGTCCGTCTGGCGGCACGCACCATCGACATTGCCAAGACCACGGTTGATGGCAGCGTGACCGTTGCTGGCCAGCATGTCGTTCTCAATTCCGACAGCACCGCTAACTGTTTCTACGCGATAGGCGAGACGGTTGCCCTGCGCGGCTCTACCAAGTCGGCAGCGCTTGCGGGCGATACGGTGACTATCGATGGCACCGTCGAGGGCGATGTTGAGGTTTGGGCCGACAAGCTCATCCTGGGCAAGAACGCCCACATCACCGGCACCGTGAACGCGCACGTCTCCGAGGACCCCGAGCGTGCCGCAGGAGCCGAGGTAGGCGCGCTCAAGATCGACCGCACCGAGAACGAGGATACTTCCACCGTTAACGATGTCATCGGCGGTATCGTCGCCGCGGCGCTTTCCACCTGCTTTGTCGCCCTGCTACTCGAGCTCGTCTTTCCGCGCGCGACCGCCAGCGCCGCCGGCATGCTCCACCAGCGCCCCACGCCCCTGTGGGTGAGCGGTCTTCTGGGTACGATTGCTATAGCCCCCGCCGTCCTACTGCTGATTATCTCCATCGCTGGTCTGTCGCTTGCCGGAGCCCTCTTGTGCGGCGCTATCGGCATCGCACTGGTGTCGAGCGCCTTTGCGGGATGTGCGATCGCCCGCATGGTCGGACATAGTCAGAACCGCTACGCCATGGCGGCCGTGGGCGGCATCGCCGCGGGCGCGCTTACGGCAATCCCCCTCGTAGGCGATTTCATCAGCGGCGTGGCCTTTGTCTTTATGCTCGGCTACATCATCCAAATCATCTGGCGCAACGCCCACCTTAAGCCGCAGCAGCCGGCTAACACGCCAGAACTCCCCACCGCTTAGCCGCCAACCACCATAAAGGGGCCAGGCACCTTTGTGGTGATGCAGACCAGCTCAGTCCCTGTGCACAAAAAGGGCGCCGACCATCGCGGTCGACGCCCTTTCTTGTTAGACGCTATAAAGCCCAGCGCTTATTTGTTGACCTGGCCAGCGCGGACGGCAGCCTTCTTGCGGTCGGTGGCGTTGAGCAGACGCTTGCGCAGGCGGATGTTCTTGGGAGTAATCTCGACCAGCTCGTCGTCGGCAATGTACTCCAGCGCTTCCTCCAGCGAGAAGGTGCGGGGCGGCACCAGCTGGACGGAGATATCGGAGGTCGAGGAACGCTGGTTGCCCAGGTTCTTGGTACGGGCGATGTTGACGACCATGTCGCCGGCCTTGCTGCGCTCGCCCACGATCATGCCCTCATAGCACTCGGTGCCCGGCTCAACAAACAGCTGGCCGCGCTCCTGCAGCGTACCCAGAGCGTAGGCAACGGCCTTCTCGGTGGTCATGGAGATCATGGCGCCGTTCTGACGGTTACCAATCTCGCCGGCGTAAGGACCATACTCTAGGAAGGTGTGGTAGAACACGCCCTCGCCGTGGGTGACGTTCATGATGCGGTTCTTAAGCCCCATGATGCCGCGCGTCGGGATCTTAAACTCGAGGTGCGTCACGATGCCCGAGGTGTCCATGCTCGTCATGATGCCGCCGGAGGTGCCGAAGACCTCAACGACCTTGCCTGAGTACTCGTCCGGGCACTCGACGACGGCCTGCTCGACGGGCTCCATCTTGTTGCCGTTCTCATCCTTCTTAAACAGAACGCGGGGACGGCCGACCTGGAACTCAAAGCCCTCGCGGCGCATGGACTCCATCAGGACGGACAGGTGCAGAATACCGCGGCCCGAAACCTCGACGCCACTCTTGTCCTCGAGTTCCTCGATCTTCATGGTCACGTTGTTCTCAGCCTCGTTGAACAGGCGCTCCTTGAGCTGACGGGCGCCCACGATGTCGCCGTCGCGACCGACGAGCGGGGAGGTCGAAGCCTCAAAGACGATGGACAGGGTCGGCGGGTCGATCTCAATGGGCTCGAGCTCGACGGGGTTTTCGGGGTCGGTGTAGACATCGCCGATATCGGTGCGGTCAATGCCCACGACGGCAGCGATGTCGCCGGCGCCGACTTCCTGGCACTCGGTACGGCCCAGATAGTCGAAGGTAAAGAGCTGCTTGACGGTAGCGGTGGCGCTGGAGCCGTCGTTCTTCACAACCAGAATCTGATCGCCCTGATGGATGGTACCGGAGTACACGCGACCGATGCCGATACGGCCAACGAAGTTGGAGTGGTCGATGGTCACGCACTGCATGGCCAGCGGGGCGTTCTCGTCAACCTCGGGCGCGGGCATGTCGTCGATGATCATATCGAGCAGCGGATACATGTCCATGTTGCCGTCGTTGGGATCAAGGCGGGCAAAGCCATTCATGGCGCTGGCGTAGACCACGTGCTCCATGGCGAACTCAAGCTGGTCGTCGGTGGCGCCCAGGTCGGCCATGAGGTCCAGGCAGTCGTTGTAGGCCTTCTCGGGGTTGGCGCCCGGACGGTCGATCTTGTTGATGACGATCATGATCTTGAGGCCGGTGTCGATAGCGTGACGCAGCACGAAGCGGGTCTGGGGCATGGGGCCCTCAAAAGCATCGACCAGCAGCAGGGCGCCGTCGGCCATACGCAGCACGCGCTCGACCTCGCCGCCGAAGTCGGCGTGGCCCGGGGTGTCGATGACGTTGATCTTCACGCCCTTGTACTCGATGGAGATGTTCTTCGCCAGAATGGTGATGCCGCGCTCGCGCTCCTGGTCGTTGGAGTCGAGCACGCGCTCCTCGACCTTCTGATTCTCGCGGAAGGCATCGGTCGCGCGCAGAAGCTTGTCGACGAGGGTCGTCTTGCCGTGGTCGACGTGAGCGATGATGGCGATGTTGCGAATGTTCTCTTGTTTCACCTGTGTTCCTTTTTCTACAATCTACCTGCTTGTTTGCGTCTTCTCTTCGACTGTTTCACGTGAAACCCCCGAAGGGAAGACGCATCTTCTTCCTTACCCTATCTCGTCAAGACGCGCGAGGAGCTGCTTCTTCTCAGCGGCGAGCTCGTCGAGGTGATCGTTGAGGATGCTCGCGGTTTTCTGCGCGCTCACCACTTTCACGATGCCCCACACCGCGCACGCCACGCCGATGCTCGCGACAACGGCGAGCACGCCGAGCTTGCGCCCGAACGCGAGTGCCACCAAAGCGCCGATGCCCGCCATCGCGAAACCGCTGCGACGCTCGTCGAGAGCGACATCGCGCTGCGTGAGCAGCTGTTTGC
>CABRZT010000066.1:0-5050 GCA_902475595.1 uncultured Collinsella sp.
AACTGCGGGAACGGCCTATCCGCTCAAAGTGTTCGGCTGAGATCGGAAATCAACCGCCACCAGTGGATCGCCATGAGGCTCACTGACGATATCGCCTCGCTCAACCCCAACATCGGCAACCTCAACTACAAGGTTGACCTCACCGACACCGCGAACTGTCTCCACTCTGCGACCATCGAGTCCATGCCTAAGGAGAATGGCTTCGCCAAGTACTTCGATGACGGTCAATTTGACGTTGCCCAGACCTACGGCGAGGCAATTAGCGAAAAGGCCATGCATTCTTGGGCCCGTTATGTCCAGGGTCGCGCCTACTTCGGTGTGCCGCTCACCGAGGGCACCGACTACGAGATCGTCAAGGACGAGCGCGAAGATGCTCGTGCCACGACCGGCGCCCTGGTTAGCAAGGCGCAGCCGCTGTTCTTCCAGCCCGGCAAGTCCGACTGGAACACCTTTGAGATGATCCGCGCGTTTGGCAACCGCGGCGAGAAGGTCCCGGGCCTCAACGCCAACACCGACGGCGCCTACGCCATTGGTACCGAGACCAACACCGAGGTCAATCTCTTCCAGATCCGTCAGGGCATGGACCCCGAGATCGCGACCATCCAGTGGGAGATGCTCTCCCGCGCCGCCTACTCCGTCGCCATCCCCTACTACTCCGCACTGCTCACCGAGGTTAGCCCGTACTACAGCGACCAGACCGTCTCCTTCGATCACTGCGAAGAGGAGGACATCGTGAACAACGAGGAGCCCGAGAACTCCATCAACTATGTCCTCATGGACATCAGCTCCCTGTGCTTCGAGCACCGTGAGCAGCTCGGCACCGGCGTTCGCGCCTACCTCGACGCTCTCCAGAACGAGCTCATCGAGCAGAACCTCGAGGTCGACAAGGCCATGCTCGCCGAGACCACCACTGAGGGCCGCACCGCCCTGGCCAACAAGGCCGGCAACGCTGCCACCAAGAACACCTATGTCAAGTGCAAGGCCCTGCTTCAGGAGATGCGCGCTTATCTGAAGGCTGAGGACTTCAGCAAGCCCTTCACCCCGAGCGACCTGAACACCGAGACCAACGGCCTCAAGGTGTCCATCACTTACGCCAAGGATGCTCTTGCCACCGATCCGGTCACCCCGGATCAGCCCGGCACCCCCGAGCAGCCCGGCACCCCCGAGCAGCCCGGCACCCCCGAGCAGCCCGCTAAGCCCGAGCAGCCCACCACCAAGCCCGAGAAGCCTGGCAAGTCGGACACCACGACCACAGTAACCACCAACAAAACGAACACCAAGGGCGGCCTGCCCACCACCGGTGATCGTTTTGATGGCCGCGTGGTGGCTGCATTCGCCATCGCTGGCGTTGCCGTCATCTCCGCGGGCGGTTACTTCCTCTACCGTCGCAATAAGGAGTAACGTCTTAGCTGAGCGGGCGAGGCAGCAATGTCAGCCTCGCCCGCTCAGCCCGCTCTTTTGACCGGCGGGAAACCAGCCCGAAATCTTTTTAAAAAAGATTTCCCCGCACACACTTCGCTGTGCTATAGTGCAGCGAAACAGCAACTAGGTGCGACCGCGCCACGGCATCACGAAAGGAGCCACCAACATGAAGAACACGATGAACTCTCTCAACAACTGGTGGTGGCGTGATGCGAATACGATCGGTCGACAGTGAGTCCCTCACGCCTGTTTTTGAGCTCTAGGTGATTGGAAGGCCTCCGGTTTCGACCGGGGGCCTTTTTCTATCTCGAGCCCGATCGCATTCGCATCACGCGCCTCCGCTTTTCTCTTGCACTCCCCTTCCGAAAGGATTTTCACCATGTCTCAGAACACCGCCGCCACCCAGCCCCGCACCGTCCAGACCGCCGACCGCGGCAAACTCGATGTCCGCGCCCTCGTCCTGCTTGCCATCCTGCTCGCCGCCGGCTTCATCCTCAACTTCACCGTCGGCAAGGCCATCTCGGGCATCTCGGGCGGCATGATCAGCCCCGAGTTCATCATCTCGGCCTTCTGCCTCACCATCCTGGTCGTTCGCCCCAACATCGGCCAGGCGCTCGTTATTGGCCTCATCTCGGCTGCCGTGATCCAGATCACCACCACTTCGCCGTTCGTCGATTTTGCCGCCGAGGGCATCGCCGCCATGCTCATGGCCGGCATCGTCAACGCCGCTGGCAAGAACGGTCAGGTCAAGCCCGCCATCGCCATTGTCGCAACCTTCCTGACCACCTTTGTCTCCGGCGTCATCTTCATGATCATCAAGATGGCCATGCTCGGCGTGGTCGGCGAGCTCGCCGCCGCCATGCTGCCCGTCGTCGCCATGACCGCCGTCTTTAACGCCATTCTGGTCGGCGCCCTCTATCTGCCCATCCAGAAGGCCCTGAAGCTCAACTAACCCACAGTGCCCCATCGGTAAAGACTGTCCCAAACGGCTAGCTTTTGGGGACGTTCTTAAACGACTAGTCATTAAAGAACGTCCCCAATGACTATGAAAGGTATCCATGGAAACGATCATCAACGTCGACGATGTCTCGTTCTCCTATGGCACGCAGACCGAGCAGGCGCTCAGCCACATCTCGCTCAGCGTGAACAAGGGAGATTTCATCGGCATCATCGGGCCCTCGGGCGCCGGCAAGTCCACGCTTGCCGCCTGCCTGTCAGGTGCCGTGCCCCACCACTACACCGGCGCGTTCTTTGGGTCCGTCATGGTTGACGGCCATGACACCTGCGAGGTCTCGCTGACCGACGTGTCACAGATCGTCGGCAGCGTGCTGCAGGATATCGACACGCAGATGGTCGCCTCGGTCGTCGAGGACGAGATGCTCTTTGGCCTCGAGAACTTTGGCGTTCCCCACGACCTGATCGAGCAGCGCGTGAGCGAAACGCTCGAGACCGTCGGCATCAGCGACCTGCGCGACCGCGAGATCGCAACCCTCTCGGGCGGACAGAAGCAAAAGGTAGCCATCGCCGCCATCCTCGCCATGCGTCCGCGCGTCTTGGTTCTCGACGAGCCCACCGCGGCACTCGACCCCGCCAGCTCCACATTGGTCTTCGAGACGCTGCGTGAGGCAAACCGCACACTTGGAATCACCATCGTCGTCGTTGAGCAAAAGGTCGCCCTGCTCTCGGAGTACTGCAACCGCGTGCTCGTGCTCAACCATGGCGAAATCGCGCTGCAGGGCGAGCCACACGAGGTCTTCGCGCATACCGACGAGCTTCGTGCCATCGGCGTCGACTGCCCTCGCGTCACGCGTATCTTCAATAGCCTCGAAACCGATGGTCTAGTAAGCGGTACCCCTTGCTTGGATGTCGATGAGGCCGAGTGCCTGATTTCGGGCATCGTCGACCCCGCACGCGCGGCTATCGAAGCCCAGGCGCCCGCCGGTTCCCCGCATGCACCGTCGTTGCGCCCTCATGCCAAGGACGCCGAACCCGTACTCACCTTCGACCATGTTGAGTTTGCCTATCCCAATGGCGGAGCCGCCGTACACGACCTTAGCCTGACGCTCTATCCTGGCGAGCTCGTGGGCATCGTCGGCCAAAACGGTGCCGGCAAGACCACGCTCACCAAGCTGCTCACGGGTCTGCTCAAGCCCGCCTCGGGCAGCGTGCGCGTCACGGGACTGGATACCGCAACCGTCCCCACGAGCCGCATTGCCCGCGAGGTCGCAACCCTCCTCCAAAACCCTGACCGTCAAATCTGCAAGGACACCGTGCTCGACGAGGTCGCCTTTGGCTTGGAGCTTGGCGGCATGGACCGCGCCGAGGCGCTGCGTCGTGCCCAACTCGTCATCGACCGCTTTGGCTTGCCGGCCGACGAGGCGCCTTTCTCGCTTTCGCGCGGCCAGCGACAAATGGTGGCACTCGCCTCCGTCGTGGTCGTAGAGCCCAAAATCGTGGTGCTCGACGAGCCCACGAGCGGCCTTGATTACCGCGAGTGCATGACCGTCATGGAAACGGTGCGTACCATGGCCGAGCGTGGCTGCGCCGTAATCATGGTCTGCCACGACATGGAAGTCGTCTCCGACTTTGCCGAGCGCATCGTAGTAATGGCCGACGGCCGCATCCTCGATCGCGGCCGCACGCACGAGCTGTTCTCGAACATCGAACTCATGCAGCATGCCTACGTTGAGCCGCCCCAGGTCATCGAACTCTCGCGCCGTCTGGCATCTTCCGTCTCGCCCGCTTTTGCGCAGGTGAGCGAGGTCACCGATGTCGTTCGAATTACCAAGGAGATGGTCCACCGTGGTTAACGTCATCGACTACATGCCGGGCGACACACTGCTGCATCGCCTGAATCCCGTCGTCAAACTGGGCCTCGCCGCCGCCATCATCGTCGGCATCTTTTTGTCCGACACCTACGTGGCGCTGCTGGGCTTTCTGGCGCTCACGCTCGCACTGGGAGCTTACGCCGGCGTCGTCGACCGTCTGTTCTCGCTGCTCAAGTTGCTGATTCCGCTCGCGCTTATCATGCTGGTGCTCCAGCTGGCCTTTATGCGCGATGGCAACGTGATGTGGAGCTTTATCACCGACACGGGCCTCATCACGGGATCGAAGGCCTGTCTGCGCCTGCTGGGTGTGGCGTTACCACTCATCCTCATGCTCATGGTGACCAAGCTCAACGACCTTGCCAACGCCTGCGTCGAGGTGCTGCACGTGCCGTATCGCTATGCTTTCACTTTTACCACGGCGCTGCGCTTCGTGCCGGTGTTTGGTCAAGAGATGAACGCCATCATGGAGGCGCAGACCGCACGCGGCGTCGAGTACGACACCAAGAACCCCATCAAGAAGCTTAAGCTCATGCTGCCACTGTGCGTGCCGCTGCTCATCTCGAGCGTGGGCAAGACCGATGCCACAGCCTTGGCGGCAGAACAGCGCGGCTTCTATCTGCGTACGCGCGCCAGCTCGTACAAGCGCTACCCCATCAAGGGCCTAGACATCGCCGTGCTCATCGTCAGCATCGCCCTCATCGCCATCGGCTTCCTGTTCTAGTTCACCACTGACAGCAACCGCCCAATCAAAACCACCCCTAAAAGGGGTGGTTTGCTCTTAGGGTATAACCCTTGGATTT
>CABRZT010000067.1:0-5023 GCA_902475595.1 uncultured Collinsella sp.
GGGCTCCTATCTTTTTAGTGCCCTCGGATTGGGTCATAGTGTCTGTCGTTGCCAAAACATCGGCGTTGTCTTTGTAAGGTGACAAAGGAACAGCCCCTTTGTCACATTTGTTCTCAACCTGCGGCGCTATTTTGTTTGGAGCGAGGGGTCCTAAGACAGTTCGTTGGCTACTTGGTGCTCGTAGAAGGCCTCGATTACGGCGTTGAAGTTGCGGGCGAAGTCTTCCATGGTTCCGTGCCAGGTGGCTTGGCTGGGTTTTCCCTGGCCAACATAGGCAGTTTGAATGCCGCAGGCGGGACTGGGAAAGTCGCGCCTGGGGTCGTTGCCCACCATAAGGACCTCGTGTGGCTCGAGTCCCATCACCTGAAGCTGCTCGAGATAGTAGGTGGCATCGGGCTTGCAGCGGGTGGTGTTTCCCATGTGCGTGACGAGCTCAAAGGGGGCGTCGGCCAGGTCGCCCCAACCCATGCGGCACTCGATGGCCCCCTGCGGAAAGCTGGGGTTGGTAAAGAGCGCGCAGCGCAGCCCTGCGTCCTGTACGGCCTGAAGCGCGGCGTGTGCGCCCGGCATGGCGTGGGCGTTGATGACATCGTCATTCTTGTGTGGAAGCACTTCGCGGTCATAGTAGGTAAACGCCTCGTAGATGAGGGGATCGGAGAGGCAGATGCCGCATCGGCGCTCGACCTCGGTGCGGTAAAACTCAAGATTGGTGCGGTTGTCCGTGCCGCTGCGGCGATTGGCATTGAGGTCGACCAGGATGGTGCCGAGGCGTGCCATCGTGCCACCGCGGCTGCGGCGTCCGATATCCGCGAGCATCGACGAGACATCCTTAAAATAGCGAAGGATGAACGCGTTGAGGTTGATGCTAAGAAGCGTCTCGTCCATATCGAAAACGACTGCTTTGAGCACGCGGGCACCTTTCTCGAAAAATCGTTCCAGAATCGTTGGCTCCGGATACTTTACCGCAAAGCCGTATGCCTAACTGCCTATCGTCAACTTATGGAGACGGTCGTCCACAAGATTGCGAAAAAGTCTCCATACGAGTAAAAAATCGCAGTTCACGCTTGAAATCGAAATGATTTCCCCGTAACCTATACGAACGTGATTGCATAAGCGTCACATTAGTATCTGTCGGCTCCCGAGTGTTCCTAAACGTTGTGTGCTTGTCGCACCCTTCTGTAGGTCCTAGCAATCGGGGCCCCGTAGTTCGAAAGGGGTCCACCTTTGAGTGAGATTCAGAACTCGTCCATTTTCTCTCTTGACGATGTCAACGAGGAGGAGATGAACAACCTCATCGACGGTACGATTACCGACTTTGATGAGGGCGATCTCGTTAACGGCACTGTCGTTAAGATCGAGCATGACGAGGTGCTCGTTGACATCGGATTCAAGTCCGAGGGCGTTATCCCGGTCCGCGAGCTGTCCATCCGCAAGGACGCTAACCCTGCAGACATCGTTGCACTCGGTGATCCCATCGAGGCTCTGGTTCTCCAGAAGGAGGACAAGGACGGTCGTCTGGTCCTGTCCAAGAAGCGTGCCGAGTACGAGCGTGCTTGGAACCGCATCGAGGAGAAGTTCAACTCCGGCGAGAACGTCGAGGGCGAGGTTATCGAGGTTGTCAAGGGCGGCCTGATCCTCGACATCGGCCTGCGTGGCTTCCTGCCCGCTTCCCTCGTCGACCTCCGTCGCGTCAAGGACCTCACCTCCTACATGGGCACCCGCATCGAGGCCCGCGTCATCGAGATGGACCGCAACCGCAACAACGTCGTCCTCTCCCGTCGCGTCGTGCTCGAGGAGTCCCGTAAGGCCGAGCGCTCCGAGATCCTGTCCAAGCTCAAGTCTGGTATGCGTCTCCAGGGCACCGTTTCCTCCATCGTCGACTTCGGCGCCTTCGTCGACCTCGGCGGTATCGACGGCCTCATCCACATCTCCGAGCTCTCCTGGAACCACGTCAACCATCCTTCCGAGGTTGTCAAGGTCGGCCAGGAGGTCGAGGTCGAGGTTCTCGACGTCGATCTCAACCGCGAGCGCATCTCCCTGGGTCTCAAGCAGACCACCGAGGATCCGTGGCGCGCACTGGTCAAGAAGTACCCCGTCGGCGCTATCGTCGAGGGCACTGTGACCAAGCTTGTCCCGTTCGGCGCTTTCGTCGACCTGGGCGAGGGCATCGAGGGCCTGGTGCACATCTCCGAGATGGCCAACAAGCACGTCGATCAGCCTTCTCAGGTCACCCATGTGGGCGACAAGGTTCAGGTCAAGGTCATGGAGATCGACCTCGACCGTCGTCGTATCTCCCTGTCCATGAAGTCCGCTGCTGAGACTCTGGGCGTCGAGATCGAGGTTACCCCGCTTCCTTCCGAGAAGAAGGACGAGGAGACCGACGCCGAGTAAATCGGTTTGACGATCACTTGTTTTAAGGGATCCGTCCGTAATGGACGGGTCCCTTTTTGCATTTGCTGCTGAGGCGCGCGATGCTATCCGTGCGCAATGCTGCCCGGGTTGTCTGTTTGCTATTGGGTTGTCGGTGCATGAAAAATGCCGACATCCCGCCTCGGGGAGGAGGCGGGAACGCACCGAGTAGACGGAGGGGTGCGGAGCGCGGTCGCGTCTCGACTGACGACGTTGCCCATCGACAGGACCATTGTAGCGCATGGCGGTTCTTGGTTTATCGTGTCGAGCGTTTGCGTTGTGCCATTGCCTGCGGCAACGGTGTGTTACACTCTTGCACTGCTGAGTGGGCCAGACGGTCGCGCGATGTGCTGCTTGCAGTACGCGTGAGGAAAGTCCGGGCTCCAGAGGGCGGGATGCCGGCTAACGGCCGGGCGGAGTGATCCGACGGAAAGCGCCGCAGAAAAGAAGACTCCCACCTGCGCCGCAAGGCGTAAAGGGAAAAGCTGAAACGGTGGTGTAAGAGACCACCAGCGTCGTGGCAACACGGCGGCTTGGCAAGCCCCATCCGGAGCAAGCGCGAATAGGAACGCTATGGGCCGGCCCGGTCCGCGTTCGGGTAGCGTGCGTGGAGCTGCACGGTAACGTGCAGACAAGATAAATGACCGTTCACGACAGAACCCGGCTTATAGGCCCACTTGGCAACTATGTTGACGCTGCGAACCCGTCAGCGCGGCAATCTGCCTTACAAGCCTTCGGGCACGACCATAAGGTCAATGCCCTCGTCTTTCAAGGCACCTTGCTCGCGCTGACGGGTTCTCGCTGTTGGTGACGGCATTATTGGCGTTTCCGTTCTTGTCGGCGAGGACAACGGTTCTGTCTTTGCCGTATTATTGAGGCTGTTTGTTGCTTTGCTTGTTGTTGAGGGGCTTTGTTGGACAGCTATTTTACTCTGCAATCGAATATTGAGGCTTCGGGCGAGTTTGTGGACCGCAAGAGCCGTTTTATTGCCCAACTGGTCCATATTGAGTCCGAGGATGAGGCGAATGCCTTTATCGAGATGGTTCGCAAGCGTCATTACGACGCTCGACACAATGTTCCCGCGTGGATTTTAGTCGATGGACGCGAGCGCCAGAGCGATGATGGTGAGCCGAGCCGCACGAGCGGTATGCCGACGCTCGAGGTGTTGCGTGGCGCGGAACTCAAAAATGTTTGCTGCGTAGTGACGCGCTATTTTGGTGGCACGCTGTTAGGGCCCGGTGGCTTGGTGCGCGCCTATACCGCGGCGACGCAGGCGGCGGCGGCCGCGGCTCAGGAGGCCGGACAGATCGTTGAGATGACGAGCGTTGTGCCCGTTGATGTTCATGTGGCCTATCCGCAATACGAACAGGTGCTTCGCCTGGCGCAGGATTCGGGCGCCAAGGTTTCGGATACCGATTACGCGGATGCCGTGACGATTCATTTGGTGTTTAAGGCGGGGGAGCAGGAGCCGTTTTGCGCTAAGATGCGCGAGCTTATGGCGGGGCGCGAGGAGATTGAGGTCGGCGCCCCCGAATTTGCCGAGTTCTAACGGCGACGGCCAGCGTACTTTTGGATGGATCCCAAGCGCACGCCGGCCTTTGTTTTTCCGTTGCTGCCGTTTACTCGGCGAGCTGCTTTAGCACATCGCAGGCAATCTCGACGGCATCGTCGATGCAGCCGGGGCAGCTGCGGAGCGGACCCTTATCCGATCCGATGCCCTTGAGCGTGCCGCAGACGGTCGTTGTGTTCTTCTCGCCAAAACGCTTGGCGATTTCGCGCGACAGCTTGTAGGTCTGGCCCTTGGTCTTGGGGTTTTCCATGCCGTCGCTCATTACAAAGCCCATGATGGCCACGGCGCCCGAGATGGCGCCGCAGGTTTCGGTCATGCCGCCCATGCCGGCGCCAAAGCCCTCGGTGAGGGTAAAGGCGACCTGGGGGTCGAGCCCGACGGCGGGCGCGAGCGTGCAGGCGACGGCCTGGGCGCAGTTAAAGCCACGGGCGTGATATTCGGCAGCTTGAGCCTGACAGGCGGTGATGTCGAGCTGGGCCGTATCGATTTGCTTCATCGTTGTCTCCTTGGTCACGGTGTACCCGCCTATGGTACCCGTGACGGGGCATGTAATCATCGAGAGCTTCATGTATGCCTCGTTTTTATCTATCGAGCAAATGCCCAAGGCTTGAGATAAATACCCCTGATCAATTTGTCCCATAACCTACCTTGGGGATGGGTTGAGAGGGGTGCAGGGTAACGGTATCGTGAACCGAATAAAACGTAACCCAGGCAAGGGAGCTAGATATGAGCGAGCAGACCATCGGTACTACATGTGTTCAGGGCGGCTATCACCCGGGAGATGCCGAGCCGCGCCAGGTGCCCATCTACCAGTCCACCACGTGGAAGTACGACACGTCGGAGCATATGGGCAAGCTGTTTGACCTGGAGGAGTCGGGCTACTTCTACAGCCGTTTGCAGAACCCCACGTGCGATCTGGTTGCCGCCAAGATCTGCGAGATGGAGGGAGGCACTGCCGCGATGCTCACGAGCTCGGGCATGGCTGCGAATTTCCTCGCGATCTTTAACGTTGCCGGTGCCGGCGATCATGTGGTCGCGAGCTCT
>CABRZT010000068.1:0-4985 GCA_902475595.1 uncultured Collinsella sp.
GCCGCTGGCGCGTCATGGGAGACCCGGAGGACGGCTGGTGGGTCGAGGTCGATTCGGACGGCAGCGAGCTTCCGGGCGATTGGGAGTATGACCGAAAGGGCGGGTACGTCTACTGCTCGTTCAGCTGATTTGGCACAAATGAACGTCTGAGAGCCGTTTTAAGGCTCCGAAACATGGCCGCAGAACTCTTCTGCGGCCATGTTCTTTTAAGGCCGATTTTGGGCATCTGGCGAGTGCCGCTACACCTGCTGGCGCTTTGCCTTCTCCCACTCGCGAAGGCGCTTGCTCGCCCCATCCGTGTCGAGCGGCTGCGTACCGCACGCCGAAATCTCGTCGGCGTGCCCGGCGATGAACGCGGCGAGCGCGTTCCAATCGACCGACTTCCAGTCACCGCCCGGGGCCTTCGCCATCAGCAGGCCGCCAGCGACCATGACGGCGTGGTTCCTCGCCTTGCGCTCGGACTTCGCAAGCTCGCGCTTCTTGCGCTGAATCTGCGCTTCGAGCTGCCTTTTGCGTTTTTCCAATTCCTCAAGCGTCGCCATGCGGAACCACCTTGCCCAATCCGTCGAAATTGTCCGCGTCGGCGGCGGCACCGACGCTACCCGTGCATATGGTAGGTCATTTCGCGGCGGCGCGGAATGGCTATAATGTCTTTAGCCCGTAGGGATAAAGCGCACTTATATGTCACGCCTGCGGCATGACGTGCGCCGCTGCGCGGGGCTTCTCCGTCGGAACGGTCAGACCGTCCGACTACGCGACCGCTCCGCAGTCTTGCCATTCGCCCGCAGCGATTCCGGAATCATCGCGGGCTGCGCGATGCCGTCGCGGCGGCGCTCCGGCATCTTGCCAAGGTTCGTCCACGGGAGGTCTGGCGGTGGCCATCTTTCACTGCAACATATCCGTCGCGTCACGCGCCGTCGGCGCGTCCGCCGTCGCTGGTGCCGCATACATATCGCGCTCGGCCATCGAGTTCGAGCGCGAGGGAACCATGTTTGATTTCACCAAAGCCCATAGGCACGAGCGTCTGGTGGCGGATTTGGGAATCGCGCTGCCAGACAACGCGCCGAAGCGGTTCGGCGAGCGCGGTGCGCTGTGGAACGAGGTCGAGCGCGTCGAGAAGAAGGCCGACGCGCAGCTCTGCCGCCGAATCGAGTGGGCGCTGCCCGACGAGCTGCCGGACGACGAGAAAATCAGGCTCGCGAGGAAACACGTGGCGCAGCGCGCAGCCGCCGGCCACGTGGTCGATGCGTGCATCCATTGCAACGTCGACGGAACGAACTGGCACGTGCACGAGCTTGAACCGCTGCGCCCCGTCGGCGAAAACGGGTTCCTCGCAAAATCGGAGAATGTCTACGTGTGCAGGAAGCTCGGCGAGAAAGATGACAGGAAGGCGAGCGCCAAGGAGTTCGCCTTCCTGAAAGCCGAGGGATGGGAAAAGGTCTACAGGTACCGAATCGGCGGCGAAACGCGATGGCTCACGCCGACGGAAGCCGCCGCGCGGGTGCGTGGCAAACTCGGGCAATCGGCAGACCCGGAAGACGTATCCGAGCTGACAAGAAAGAGCAGGCAGGGGCGCAACCCGAAGCAGGAGACGCGATACCTTACCGACTGGAACGAGCCGACCAAGGCCGAGGAATGGCGCTCCGAAATCGCGGCGCTCATAAACGACGCACTCGAAGAGAACGGGTTCGATGGGCGCGTAGACCATAGGAGCTACGAGCGCCAAGGCATCGAGCGCGTCCCGCAGGTGCACGAGGGAAGCCGCGTCCGTGCCATGGAGAACCGCGCCAAGGCCGAAGCCGAAGCGGCGGGGGTCGAATACGAACCCGTGACCCTGCGCGGTGCCCAGAATGCCGAGCGCCGTATGGCGAACGCCGAGATGGCCGAAGCGTCGAGGGAACTCGACATGTGGTGCAGACCGACCGTCATGGACGCGCTGCTGCGCAACCTGCGCGGGCTTTGCCTCTATGCGCTCGATGCCGCCAAGGGGTTCCGCGACTTCAGGGAAAGGCTCAAGGGCTGGGGTGCGGCAACGGCTTGGAAGGGTCGCGACTTCTGGGTCTACGACGAGGACGAACCGCGTGCCGCGTCCCTCATGGCAGACCTCGACCCCAAGCTCGGCGAATATCTTTCCGACAATTCCGCCGAGGTCGAATTAGAACGCATCTCTTGCATGAGGGATGCCTACATCGCCGACGTGAAGCGTCGCGAGAAGGAATACAGGGGCGGCGTGAGCGCGGAATCGCGCGGCGGCGGGTACATGCTCGCCGACATGCCGAAGCTCAAGTTGCCGCGCCCGGCACCGGAAATCGCCGACGATGCTGACGTAAAGCAGGCAATCTCGTCCGCTTGGCAGAGGTGCGACGCGTGGCGGCTGAGCCATGCGAAGGACGCTCCCAAGCCAAAGCCGAGACCGGGCGGCGGTTCCGCTTCGCAACAGCAGACGCAAAGGCGCAAGGAGCAGCCGAGCCACGAGCGGAACCCCAACATCGGGCAGGACAGGTAGCAAGGAAAGGGTCGATGGAGCAGAGCATCCATCGACCCTTTTTCAAGTCTGGTCTATTCGATTGACCGTCGCGTCAATTCCGCAGCCGGTGAACGAGTCGGCTTAGATCCGCGCAAGCGCGGAACACGCCGCCCCGTAGTCACCGCCTGCTACATTGACCCGCCTGCGGCAACCGTTTAAGCCTGTGCGGCAAGATAATAGTCGAGTGCGTCCCTGTAGACCGAAGACGGCTTCACGCCCTTGCTGCGGGCTATCATGGCCACTCTCTGCGTATCCTTCGCGTCGTAGACCACCGTCACGCGGCGGGTTCCGACCGCGTCGAGGTGTGAGCCGCTGAACACCTTGCCATCGGGTTCCGGCTCGAAGCTGCCGTCCTCGTAGGGCGCGGCCATGCGGTCGAGGTCGGCATCGGTGATGCCGTGCTTCGCCATGAAATCGTTCACGTTCATCAAAATCACCTCTCCAAGCCTAGTTCCCTGAGCGTCTTGCCGCTCGGCGGTGTCATCCCGTGGTAGACGAAGAAGTAGTCATCGTCGGCATCGTAGATGTAGACGAGCTCGACCAGCCTGCTGCGGGAGTCCGTGCCGACGGCAATCCACTCGCCCGATTCGCGCTGCTTGTAGCGAATCATCGACCGCATCGCCGCCATCACGTCCGCATCGCTCACCTCGGGGTGCCGCTCGCTGATTCTGGGGTGAACCCCTATCTGGCTCATGCCCGTTCTCCTCTCGATATGATATGAAATCATATCATATCTTTCTATCGGGAGAAATACGCCCGTATTTCAGGGGGTCTTTTCGGCTCTAGGTGTAAAATAAAATCATTGATAATATAACGTGCCTGTGAGGGCTTCCGGGATGGGTTCCTAGGGGGCCTTTTTCTCTGGCTCTAGGTGTACAATTGCAGTATTGATAATATAACGTGCCTATGAGGTTTCCGGGATGGGTTGGTGAGTGGGTTGTCTCTTGAGTCTGTTCTTCTTGAGTACGGGGCTTCCGAGGTGTCGGCCATGGAAGTCTACTCGGACATCTTCCGGCTCGGCGATGGCTTCATCCAGACGGAGGGCGAGCCGGGCGGGCTGTGCAAGGCCAACCCGATAATCCTCGGCTCGTTCGGCGGGCATTACGACAGCGACGGGAAGCTCGTCGGAGACAGGAGACGCCGCCGAATCCTGTTCGAGGACACGTTCGAGGAGACCCTTGCCGAGTTCCGCGATGCGAACTGGGCGATAACGAACGGTCTCACCTACTGGGGCAGGGCGAACACCGCCGACGCGCAGAGCAAGATGTGCGCCATGATTTTCGACCTCGACGGGCAGGATGACGGCACGCTCACGGCCTTCCTGTACAACTGCCGAAGCGACTACCCCGTCTATCCCGAGCCGAACTACATCATCCTGAGCGGCCATAACGTCCATCTGTACTACGTCCTCGAGGAACCCGCCGACCTATACCCGAACACCAAGAGCCTGCTGAAGGACATGAAGTACCACCTGACCGACAGGATGTGGAACAAGCATACGTCGAGGGAATGGGAGCACCCGCAGCATCAGGGCATCAACCAAGGGTTCCGCGTCATCGGCGGCAAGACGAAGGACGGCGGCACGGTCAGGGCGTTCGCGGTCAACACGCACCCCTTCTCGCTCGAAGAGCTGAACGACTTCCTTCCCCCGGAACAACAGGTAGACCTGTCGAAGAAGTGGAGGGAGACAAGGTACACGCTCGAACAGGCCAAGGAGAGATTCCCCGAGTGGTACGAGAAAGTCATCGTCGGCGGCGGACGCGCCGACGGCTCGTGGGATGCCAAGGAAGACCTCTACAACTGGTGGCTGCGCAAGATACGCGCGGGCGCGACGTTCAGCCATAGGTACTTCTGCCTGATGGCTCTGGCGATATACGCCGTGAAGTGCGGCATCACCGACCGCGAGCGCGTCAAGGCGGACATGGATTCGCTGGTGCCGTTCCTGGATTCGGTAGACACCGAGCACCCGTTCGGCAACGACCATGAGGTCGAGAACGCTCTCGAATGCCTCGACCTGCGGTACAAGAAGTTCCCCATCAAGGACTTGGAGAGGATATCGGGAATAGCGATCCCGAAAAACAAGCGGAACTACAGGAAGCAGGCGCAACACATGGCGATTATGCGGGCGATTCAAGGAGTTACCGACCCAGAGGGGAGCTGGCGGAACAAAGACGGTGCGCCGAAGAAGCGCGAACTAATCCGCGCCTACGCCCGCGAGCATCCGGACGCGAACCACTCTGACATAGCCAAGGCGCTGGGCGTGTCCAGAACCACCGTCATCAAGTGGCTGATGGACTGGAAACGTGACACCGACGGCCTGCCGGACGGCGCGTGGTACGAGGGCGGTCATATCCACGTCGATATGGCGGAGCCGAAAGCCGATTGATTCTTGCCTGCTTTGCGTTTGGGTGATGAAATGGGCTGATACACAGGGTGATACACGCCGAGATACACAGGA
>CABRZT010000069.1:0-4983 GCA_902475595.1 uncultured Collinsella sp.
CCGCATATATGATGCCGCGTCTGCGGCTGAGTCCGAGCCCCGCCGGGGTTGTCCGGCGGGGCTCCTTCTATCAATTTGGCGGCTCTGCGCCTATATATGAGGAGTATCCATTATGTTCAATGCTATCGCGCATGCTTTACTTGCCCTCGCGCCCGAGTTCGATGCTGCAAGGGTCGAGGACGTCCCTATGAGCCTGAAGGCCTGGATCGATGGTTCGCAGGGCAACATCCGGAGGGAGACGTTGGGCGCCAAGTGCATGGCGCGTCACTTCTTTGCAAATTAGCTACATGGCACCGCACACGGTGGGGAATGTGTAAAACTAGCGGTTGAAAAATCGCTTTAGCGATATGGCGCATTGCTTTGGGCGCTTGTTTTGGTATTTGGAGAAAGGGGACGGTTCCATGGCTCTTTGGGGCGGTCGTTTTGAGGCAGGCGTGGCCGAGGTCACGCAGGAGTTTGGCGCGTCGCTGCCGGTCGACAAACATCTCTATAAGCAGGATATCGCCGGCTCTAAGGCGCATGCCAAGATGTTGGCCGCCCAGGGCATCATCAGTGCCGAGGACGAGCAGGCGATTGCCAAGGGCCTTACCGGAATCGAACAGGATATCGATGCCGGCAACTTCACCTTCGATATCAACGATGAGGACATTCATATGTCCATCGAGAGCGAGCTGACGCGTCGCATCGGCGAGGCCGGTAAGCGCTTGCATACTGGGCGTTCGCGCAACGACCAGGTGGCGACCGATACGCGACTGGGCGTCAAGGCGCTGGCCAAGGAGCTCATGGAGGCCAATCTTGAGCTGCGCCATGTGCTGGTGGATGCGGCTAAGAAGTACGACAAGGTGATTTTGCCGGGCTACACACACATGCAGCACGCTCAGCCCGTGCTGCTGTCGCATCATCTGCTGGCGTATTCCTGGATGTTCGCGCGCGACTTTACGCGCCTGAAGGCCGCCTTTGATGCCGCCGACAACTGCCCACTGGGTGCTGCCGCGCTTGCTGGTACGAGCTATCCGCTCGATCGCCAGATGACGGCTGCCGAACTTGGCTTTGCGGGCGTGATTCCCAACTCGCTCGATGCGGTTTCCGACCGTGATTTCCTGCTCGATCTGCATTACGCCGGCTCCGTCATGGCCATGCACCTGTCGCGTCTTTCCGAGGAGATCGTGCTGTGGTCGAGCTCCGAATTTGGCTTTATCACGCTTTCAGACTCCTACTCCACCGGCTCGTCTATCATGCCGCAGAAGAAGAATCCCGACTTTGCCGAGCTTATTCGCGGCAAGAGCGGCCGTGTGTATGGCAACCTGGTGCAGCTGCTCGTGACCATGAAGGGCCTGCCGCTTGCTTATAACAAGGATTTGCAGGAGGACAAGGAGGGCGCGCTCGATACCGCCCATACACTCATGCAGTGCCTGTCGGTTATGGCCGGTATGATTTCGACTTGGGCCGTCAACGAGGATGCCATGGCGCGCGAGTGCGGCGTGGGTCACCTTGCCGCCACCGATGTTGCCGATTACCTGGCTAAGCGTGGTCTGCCGTTCCGCGAGGCTCATGCCGTGGTGGGGCATCTGGTTCTGATGTGTGAGAAGCGCGGCTGCAATCTTGAGGACCTGCCGTTTGAGGTGTTCCAGGAGGCAAGCCCGCTCTTTGAGCGCGACATTACCGAGGCGCTCGACATCCCGTCGATTGTCGCCGCGCGCACGACCGAGGGCGGCACCGCCCCTGCCGCCGTTGCCGTGCAGCTTGATCGCGCCGAGGCACAGCTCGTGGCTGACGAGGGTGTGTTTGGATCGCTGACCAAGGTCGTCGAGATGGGCCACGGGGTAAAGTAGGGATTTGGCTGAAGCCGTTTTGGCCATTTATTGATAAATCGTTTTCACTTTACGGGCGCCTGCTGATGTGGGCGCCCGTATTTTGTTGCTATGGGGGAGGGGCTTGTCGAGAACTTCTGTAGGACCTTTGGGCAGGTTGTGAAGGGGTTACGTTCGCGGGCGGCAACCGACCGCCTGCTCTGTTCGATGCGGTTGATGGGCGGTCGGATGGTACTCTAATCGGGCTTCGAAACAGAAGTGACACATATGGAGCGCTTTAATAAATTGCAACGTTTCAATAAACAGCTTTTTGTTTAACTGCAGCTAAAACTCTGTTACGATGCAGTCCAGGCGGGTGCCGGAATGGGACTTGGGCACGCGCGAACCTACTTGAAAGGCTACTTTTATGGCTATCGAGAAGACCTTCATCATGATTAAGCCCGACGCCGTGCGCGACCGCAAGATCGGCGAGATCGTTGCTCGCATTGAGCGCAGCGGCCTTGTCATCGAGCGCATGGAGATGACCACGCTCGAGCGCGCTACCGTCGAGGAGCACTACGCCCATCTGGCCGACAAGCCCTTCTTTGGCGGTCTCTGCGACTTTATGACGAGCGGTCCGGTCGTCAAGATGGTCGTTTCCGGTCTCTCCGCTGTTGCTAAGATGCGCATCCTCATGGGCGCTACCAACCCGCTTGAGGCTGCTCCTGGCACCATCCGCGGCGACTTTGCCGTCGATGTCAACGCCAACGTGATCCACGGCTCCGACTGCCTGGAGAACGCCGAGATTGAGATCAAGCGCTTCTTTGGCTAAACCAGCTTTGACTCCTTAAAGCTGTTAGCGTGTGGCTTGGGCGCCGCGGAACTCCATCCGCGGCGCCCTTTTATTCCAAAATCTATGCAGGGGCCCGCTCGGACATGTGTTCCGAGCGGGCCCCTGCTGTTAGCTTGTGGCACTGAATAGTTTAGGCTTCGTCGACGATCTTAAGGGCGCGCGTGTGATCGATCTCGTTGAGGAGGTTAACGCGACGCTCGTGACGACCACCCTCAAACTCGGCGTCGAGCCACTCGTCGACGATCATCTTGGCGAGCTCGGAGCCCACGACGCGGGCGCCAAAAGCGAGCACGTTGGTATTGTTGTGCATGCGGGAGAGCTTGGCGCTGAAGGGCTCGGAGCACACGACGGCGCGTACGCCCTCGACCTTGTTGGCAGCCAGGCTAATCCCGACGCCGGTGCCGCAGATCAGGATGCCCAGATCGACGTCGCCGTTGGCAACGGCCTTACCCACCTTGTAGCCGGCGATGGGGTAGTCAAAGCTCTCGGAGGTGTCGGTGCCAAAGTTCACGACCTCGCAGCCGCGCTCCTTCAGGTGCTCGGAGATGATGTTCTTGAGCTCGACGGCGGCGTGGTCGTTACCGATACCGATCTTCATGGATAGTTCCTCTCTGGTCTGTGCGGCGAGATTGCTAAAGGTTTTACCGCGTTCGACTGCATGATAGCGCGACTTTTGTGTAAACGCTTGGGCGTTTTTTGGTCAAACGCTTTAGCATGCAACAAGACCGGTTTCTCATGAATGAATGCCGTCAGTTTGCGCCTGAATGCCGTCTACCGGAACCCGGGTTGCGGTTTTTGATGCATTGTTATCAAATAAAAGAGCTAATTATTATTGAGAGCCCAGCCCGTTATACAAGTAGGAGATACCTATGCCTGCCGATTCCCTTCGTGATGCCGCGTTTTGCGATGTTTTGAACCGCGAGCTTGTCTGCGCGCTCGGCTGTACCGAGCCCATTGCCGTTGCCTATGCAGCGGCGCTGGCGAGCCAGACGCTCGGTTGCGAGCCCGATCATATGGATGTTGCCTGCTCGGGCAACATCATCAAGAACGTCAAGAGCGTGACCGTGCCCAACTCGGGCGGTATGCACGGTATTGAGGCCGCGGCCGTGCTGGGTGCCGTGGGCGGCGACGCTAAGAGCGCGCTCGAGGTGCTCGAGAGCGTTAACGATGAAGACCGCGCTCGCGTGGCCGAGCTCCTCGCCGACGCCGGCTACTGCGATGTGTCGCTTGTCGAAGGTGTGCCCAACCTCTACATCAAGGTGACTGCGACGGCCGGGGGCCATACCGCGGTCGTCGAGATTACCGATCACCACACTAATGTCACGTGCCATACGCTCGATGGTATTCCGGTATGCGGCAAGTCGGCGGGGGAGTGTGCCGCCTGCGCCGAGCGCGTGGTGGCCGAGCGTGCGGCAGATAGCGCCGACACGCCCATGTCGATTGAGACCATCATCGACTTTATCGAGGACGGTGACATTGAGGACGCCCGCGCTGCCGTTGAGCGTCAGATTGAGCTGAATGGCGCAATCAGTGCCGAGGGCCTTGCGCACGCTTGGGGCGCCGAGGTGGGCCGTACGCTGCTGGGTGCTCGTGCCGATGACGTCGCCTGCCGTGCCCGTGCCCGTGCGGCCGCCGGGTCCGACGCCCGCATGAACGGCTGCGCGCTGCCGGTCGCCATTGTGTGCGGCTCGGGCAATCAGGGCATTACCTGCGCATTGCCCGTCATGGAGTATGCCGAGTACCTGCGTTGCGACCACGAGCGTCTGATGCGCGCCGTGATGCTGTCCGATCTTATCGCCGTGCATATCAAGAGCTATATTGGTGCTCTCTCGGCGTTTTGCGGTGCTATTTGCGCTGCGTGCGGCGCCGGCGCTGCGATTACCTGGCTGTGCGGTGGCACGCGCGAACAGATTGGCGCGACGGTCTCGAATACGCTTGGCAACGTGGGCGGCATCGTGTGCGACGGCGCCAAGGCGAGCTGTGCCGCCAAGATCTCGGCTGCCGTTGATGCGGCGATTCTGGGCCACGATATGGCTATGCAGGGTCGCGGCTTCCGCGCCGGCGAAGGCCTGATCCAGGATACCGTTGAGCAGACAATCGCCAGCATGGGCTACGTGGGCCGTGTGGGTATGAAAGATACCGACGTCGAGATCCTCAACATCATGATCGGCAAGACTCGAGTGTGCTAGTTCATTGGTTC
This sequence comes from uncultured Collinsella sp., assembly GCA_902475595.1. Classification (GTDB taxonomy): domain Bacteria; phylum Actinomycetota; class Coriobacteriia; order Coriobacteriales; family Coriobacteriaceae; genus Collinsella. The sequence continues at coordinate 4,844 of CABRZT010000069.1, forward strand.
CGCCGTTCTGCCGAACGGCGGACCGGCCGACGCTGCAAGCCCGCCAGAGCGGCAATCTGCCTTTCAACTTCGGCGGCATGACCAGAAGGTCAATGCCGCCTCGTTTCAAGGCACCTTGCTCGCTCTGGCGGGTTTTCGCT
>CABRZT010000070.1:0-4932 GCA_902475595.1 uncultured Collinsella sp.
TCGAGAATCGTCACGATGACGCCGATTCCTACGAGCAGCGCGTTGAGCGGGCGCGAGTTGACGTATTTGCCCATAACGCGGGGCGAACTGGTGAGTCGTATGAGCACAAAGACCGTAATCGGCAACTGAAGCGACAGCAGCGCCTGACTCCAGATGAGACCCTCAAAAGGATTCGGGACGATCAGGCACGCCGCCACTGCGCCGACGAAACAGACCGCCACTCCAATCGATGAGTGCCGGTCGTGGATGTCGTATTCCTCGTCGAACATGCCCGCGGTGATGGTGCCCGCCGCCATGCCCGCCGTCACACTACTCGATATGCCCGCAAACAGCAGTGCCACCGCAAAGATGGTCGAGCTTGCCGGGCCCAGAATGGGGGAGAGCGTGTCCGCTGCGACGGCGAGGTCGTCTACGACAATGCCGTGCGCAAAGAAGGTCGTTGCGGCCAGGATGACCATGGCCGAGTTGATCGCCCAGCCCACGCCCATCGAAAAGAGCGTGTCGAAGAGCTCGTAGCGCAGACGTTCCTCGATAACCTGCTCGCCTTGGTCTTCGAAGTGCATGGATTGGATGACCTCGGAGTGTAGAAAGAGGTTGTGGGGCATAACGACCGCACCCAGGACACTAACGATAATCGCGGCCGAGCCGGTGGGCATACTGGGTGTGATCCAGCTTGCGGCGGCCTGCGGCCAGTCGACCTTGACCAGCGTAAGCTCAGCCAAAAACGAGAGTCCTACCACGCCGACGAAGGCGATGATCCAGCGTTCGGCACGCTTGTAGGAGTTCGTCATGAGCATCGCCATCGATACTGCCGCCACGATGACGCAGCCCGCGCGCACGGGCAGCCCAAAGAGCATCTGGAGCGCGATCGCACCGCCCAGGACTTCGGCCATGGCGGTGGCGATGGTCGCGAGATAGGCGCTTGCAAGCACCGTGCGCCCAACGAAGCGGGGAAGGTAACGTGTCGTGGCCTCGGCAAGACAGGCGCCCGTGGCGATACCCAGGTGTGCCGCGTTGTGCTGCAGCACAATGAGCATAATTGTGGACAGCGTGACGATCCACAGCAGCGCGTAGCCAAACTGCGAGCCCGCGGCCATATTGGAGGCCCAGTTGCCCGGGTCGATAAAGCCGACGGTCACGAGCAGCCCGGGGCCGACATGCCGCGCAATGTCTAGGCCTCCGTGACCACCGGTACGCCGGGAGCCAAAGTGTTGTTTGAGATGGTTGAGCATGGTGCGCTCCTGCGTGCCGTTTGTTTGACGCCGTAAAGGGTACCCGTTTTAGGCTTAAAGGTTAACCGAGACTAACAAAATTGTTGTATTTGAATAGAATGGGGAAAGGAGTTGCCGAAATATCTTGATCTGTAACAACTAGGGATGGAAATTGGACCTAGGTGTTACAGATCGAGACAGGAAGAAATGGTCCTATGGAATATCTCGATCTGTAACAGTTAGCTGCAAAAACCGGCCCTTCGTGTTACAGATTGAGACAAACCAAAACTGTCCTGCAGAAAATCTCAATCTGTAACAGTTAGTCGTCGAAATTGGGTCTTACTGTTACAGATTGAGATGTTTGAAGCGGTGAGTTTACAGGTCGAACTTGGGCCCTTGTTGCCGTCCTTGAGGTCGGCGGTGTCCACTCGTAGGGCGTGCGTTACGCGATTGTTTCGAAACGGGCGGGAAACACAACGGGCCGGCGATGCTCCTAGTATGCCTATTCAACTGACTGTCTAATATTTAGGGGAGGATCGCGATGCAGGCAGATTCCGCTCAGCAGCAGGGCCTTTATCGCCCCGAATTCGATCACGATGCATGTGGCATCGGCGCGCTTGCCGATATCAACGGTGAGTGCCATCACCAGATTCTGGACGATGCGCTGTCCATTCTGGTCAACTTGGAGCACCGCGGTGGCACCGGACTCGAGAAGAACACCGGCGACGGCGCTGGTATCCTGTTCCAGGTTCCGCATCACTTTTTTCGAAAAGAGGCCCAAAAGTGCGGCCAGATTCTGCCGGCAGAGGGCGACTATGGCGTGGCCATGCTGTTCTTCCCGCAGGACGACAAGGGCGTAGAGGATGCCCGTCGCGTGTTTGAGGAGGGCTGCGCCGAGGCCGGCGTGCCGCTGCTCTTTTGGCGCGAGGTGCCGGTCGACCCGCACGACCTGGGTGAGACGGCCCGCGCCTGCATGCCTACCATCCTGCAGGCCTTCCTGGGCCGTCCGGACGACACGCCCGCCGGCGATGCCTTTGAGCGTCGCCTGTACGTGTGCCGCCGCACCATCGAAAAGAAGGCCGACGCTGAGTTCGCCCTGCGCGACAAGATCTTCTATGTGTGCTCCATGAGCTCGCGCACCATCGTGTACAAGGGCATGCTTGTTGCCACGCAGATGCGCCGCTTCTTCATCGACCTCAACGACGCCGCCGTCAAAACGGCCGTGGCACTCGTCCACTCGCGCTACTCCACCAACACCACGCCCAGCTGGGAGCGCGCACACCCCAACCGCTTTATCATCCACAACGGCGAGATCAACACCCTCAAGGGCAACGTCAACTGGATTCGCGCCCGCGAACCCAACCTGTACAGCCCCGTGCTGCAGCACGATCTTGAGCGTGTGATGCCCATCATCAACCGCGAGGGTTCCGACTCCGCGATTCTGGACAACGTGCTCGAGTTTTTGGTCATGAACGGCCGTCCGCTCACGCGTGCCGCGTCCATGCTGCTGCCCGAGCCGTGGGACCACAACGACAGCCTGAGTGAGGAGCGCCGCGCCTACGATGCCTACCAGTCCATGCTCATGGAGCCGTGGGATGGCCCGGCGGCCATCGCCTTTACCGACGGTCGCACGCTGGGTGCTGCTCTCGACCGCAACGGCCTGCGTCCCGCCCGCTACTATGTGACGCGCGACGGTCGCTTTATGCTGGCAAGCGAGGTGGGAACCATCGAGGTGAGCCCCGAGAACATCCTGACGAGTGGCTGCCTGGGACCGGGCCAGATGCTCGAGGTCGATTTTGCCCGCGGCCGCGTGATCTACAACGATGAGCTGCGCGCCCGCTATGCCAAGGAAAAACCCTACCGCGACTGGATTGCCGAGGAGACGCTGACCGTCGACGCGCTCGATGAGCCCGTTGCGGCAACGCCCGCCGAGGACGCCGAGGTGCCCGCCGCCGTGCGTATGGCCAAGCTCGGCTACCACTGGGATGACGTCGACGAGGTCGTGCGTCCCATGGCCCAGCAGGGCAAGGCCCCGCTCGCCTCGATGGGCATCGACGCGCCGCTGGCCTGCCTGTCCAAGAAGACGCGCTCGTTCTTCGACTATTTCTATCAGCTGTTCGCTCAGGTCACGAACCCGCCGATCGATGCCCTTCGCGAGCATATGGTCACCTCGACCACGCTTTACCTGGGCAACCACGGCAACCTGCTCGAGGACTCCCGTACGGCCTGCCAACTGGTGCGCCTGGAGCGTCCGCTGCTGAGCGAGGAGGAGTTTGACCGCATCTGTGCCATCGACCGCGTGGGCTTTAAGACCCGTCGCTTCCGTGCCGTGTACCGTCGCGATGCCGGCGAGGGCGCGCTGCAGGCTGCGCTCAAGCAGCTTGCCGAGGACGTTGAGGCTGCGGTCCGCGACGGTGTGAACATCGTGGTGCTGAGCGATCGCGCCGAGGCGGGCGAGGTGCCCGTGCCGTCGCTGCTTGCCGTGGGCTGCGTGCACAACCACCTGATCCGCGCCGGCGTGCGCACCTTTGCCGACATGGTGGTGGAGTGCGGCGACGCCGTGTCCCCGCATGACTTTGCGGCACTGGTGGGCTACTCCGCGAGCGGCATCTATCCGTACAACGCACATGCGTGCATCCGCGATCTGGCGGCACGCGGCGATTTGGACGTGACGGCCGAGCGGGGCATCGCCAACTACAACAAGGCCGCGACGGCGGGCATCGTCTCCATCATGTCCAAGATGGGCATCTCCACGGTGCAGAGCTACCATTCGGCGCAGATCTTCGAGGCCGTGGGCTTTACGCCGGAGTTCGTCAACGCGTACTTCGCCGGCACGGTGAGCCGTGTGGGCGGTATGGGTGTCGAGGACGTCGAGCGCGAGCAGAATGAACGCTATGACGCCGCGCTCGACGTCCTTAAGAGCCCGGCCCCCGATCAGCTGCCCACACTGGGTCTGACCAAGTGGCGCCCGCTCGGTGGCGAAGATCACCTGATTGACCCCCAGACCGTCTACCTGCTGCAGACCGCTTGCCGTGAGGACAGCTACGACACCTTTAAGGAGTACAGCACCCGCCTGCATCGCACCGGCCGCGCCGTGCGCCTGCGCGACCTGCTGGACTTTGATGCCAGCGACCGCACGCCGGTTTCGCTCGACGAGGTGGAGCCCGCGCTCAACATCGTCCGCCGCTTTAACACCGGCGCCATGTCGTACGGTTCCATCAGCAAAGAGGCGCACGAGTGCATGGCCATCGCCATGAACCGCCTGCACGGCCGTTCCAACTCCGGCGAGGGCGGCGAGGATCCGCGCCGCGAGACCCCGCTGGCTAACTGTGACTCCAAGAACTCCGCCATCAAGCAGGTGGCAAGCGCGCGCTTTGGCGTGACGAGCCGCTACCTGTGCAGCGCCTTCGAGATTCAGATCAAGATGGCCCAGGGCGCCAAGCCCGGCGAGGGCGGCCACCTGCCCGGCAAGAAGGTCTACCCCTGGATCGCCGAGGTCCGTCAGTCCACGCCCGGCATCGGCCTGATCTCGCCTCCGCCGCACCACGACATCTACTCCATCGAGGACCTGGCAGAGCTGATCTTCGATCTTAAGAACGCCAACCCCGGTGCGCGCGTGTCGGTCAAGCTGGTCAGCGAGGCCGGCGTCGGCACCATCGCCACCGGTGTGGCCAAGGGTGCCGCCGACAAGATCTTGATCAGTGGCCACAATGGCGGCTCG
>CABRZT010000071.1:0-4900 GCA_902475595.1 uncultured Collinsella sp.
CGTAAAGTCGCGGTTAAAGCAGCGCTTGAGCTGGCGCTGGCGGGCGGCTTCCTCGTCCTTGGCAACGGCGACCCCTGCCAGCATGTCATCAATTTCGTGACGATACACATCAACGATGGAGTACACGTAATCGGGCGCCTTCATGCGGCCCTCGAGCTTGAGAGACGCGGCGCCGGCATCATACAGACGGCGAACAAGCTGTGAGGTGTTGGTGTCACGCGGGCATAGAGCGCGCTCGCGACCGGCAGGGGAGAGCGTGCGGCCGTTCTCGTCGATCAGCTCGTAAGGCAGGCGACAGGGCTGAGCGCACATGCCGCGGTTGGCCGAGCGGCCCGCCATGGCAAAGCTCGACAGCAGGCACAGACCCGAGTAGCAAAAGCAGATGGCGCCGTGGCTAAAGACCTCAAGGTCCACATCGGGCGCGGCATCGTGAATGGCGGCAATTTCGTCGATGGAAAGCTCGCGCGAGAGGGTCACGCGGTCGGCGCCCTGCTCGCGGCACCAAAGGGTTCCGCGGTCGTCATGGATGTTCGCTTGGGTCGAGATATGCGTCTCGATGCCGGGCATGGTGCGCTTGACCTCAAAGAACAGACCCCAGTCCTGGATGATGAAGGCGTCGGCGCCCAGCGTGGAGCAACGATGGATGAGTTGCAGCGCATCGCCCATCTCGGACTGCTTGATGACGATGTTGACCGTGACGTAGACGCGCGACCCGGCCATGTGTGCAGCGCGGCAGGCTTGCTCAAAGGCCTCGTCGGTAAAGTTGGTGGCCTTGCGGCGGGCGTTGAAGCTGCCCATGCCGCAATAGATGGCGTCTGCCCCCGCGGCGAGTGCGGCGGCAAAGGGCTCGGGTCCTCCGGCGGGCGCTAAAAGCTCGGGTCTGCGGTTGGTGGTTTGACTGGCGGTTGCGGTCATATCCTGCCTTTCAAAATGCTCAGACACTCAAAAGTATAGTGGCGTCGCTGCGGTGGGCGACGCCCGCAGCCTAAGCAGGACAAAGTCTTCAGCGGCTTGGGCTGGCTGATCCCGTGGAAAACCGTTCGGCGGTTCAGGGAAACCGTTGGGCGATAAAATATTCTCGCAACGTGATAATAATCTTGCATCGCGCGGAAACCTTGAGTACTATCCCAATCAAGCGCGGTGTTCAGACCGAATTGTGCCTCCCGGTGCGAACGCCGCGCTCACGCTCTCTCAATTGATCGTAAGGAGAAAAACATGAGCAAGACCGTCGTGTCTTCCGATAACGCACCCGCAGCCATCGGCCCGTATTCCCCCGGTATCCAGGCCGGCAACATGGTGTTCCTGTCCGGCCAGCTGGGCATCGATCCCGCAACTGGCAAGATGCCCGAGGGCGTCGAGGCCCAGGCCAAGCAGTCCCTCGCCAACGTCGAGGCCCTGCTGACCGCTGCCGGCGCCACCTTTGCCGATGTCGTCAAGACCACGGTCTACCTGGCCGACATCGCCGACTTCGCCGCCGTGAACGAGATCTACGCCTCCAAGTTCGAGGCCCCGTTCCCCGCGCGCAGCGCTTTCCAGGTTGCCGCCCTTCCGGCTGGCGGTCTGGTCGAGATCGAGGTCGTCGCCGCTCTCTAAGGCGTTGGCAACAACTAAACATGACATGCAAAAAGACCCTGCAGCGCGTGCGAGCTGCAGGGTCTTTTGTCAAGTGACGGATCGCTTGTGGAGCCGCGCTTCATTTTGCTCGTTAGCCTTCCTTGCGGACTTTTTGCAGGTAGCGATAGACGCTGGGCTCTGAGATGCCCAGCGCGGAGGCGGCGCAGGCCACGGCGCCCTTGAGCATGAACACCCCGTTGCCGTTGAGGTGGCGAATGACGTCCACGCGGTCGCTCTGACCAAGCGACGCTACATCCAGCTCGCGCGCGCTCAGCAACTCGGCAATGCTGCGGTCGATGAGCTCCTGTGTGGACTCCGAAAGGCTTTCGACCTCGATAGGGGCGGGCTCCGTGCGCGTCGGCGCCGCGTCGAAGCACGCCATGAGCTGCTGCGCCATGGCGTTGATGGAGCGCACAGTCGAGAGGTCGGTGTTAACGCAGAGCATACCGACGATCTCGTCATTCTCGCGGATAAAGTACGTCGCTGACTCCAACGTCTTGCCTCCGGCGCCGCGGCCCTCGTAGCCCGTAATAAACGGCAGGTCGCGATACTTGGCGTCGTGCATGATCTTGAGTGCCAGATCGGTGGCGGGACCGCCGACCTTGCGGCCGCTCACGATGCCGTTGCGAATATCAACGATGGCGTGGTCGGGATCCGAGAAATCGTGCAGCACGATTTCGCTGTTTTTGCCGAGTATCTGCTCCAGAAAATCGACCATCGGCAAAAAGCGACGTACGGTCTCGTTCACGGGCAACTCCTTTGGGTGAAATCGGAAATGTTCATAACAATTTTTTCTCATGGTAACACGCTGCCCATCATCTCGTATATCCGCAGGTACATTGCGTAATGCAGACGAACGGTAGGAATTTAGCGGTAAACGGTTGACCAAAAGAAAAGTTAGATGTTATTTTGACCAGACGATTTCCTGACCTGCGGAAATACGTAATTTCAGCTGAAGAATAGTCTGATAACAAAAAATTATTATTGAGAATGAGAATCATCTTTAATACGATATGCAATGAAGGCACAACCTCAACCCCGCACTGCGTCACAATAGAGCGTTAGATGCGAAAACAACTACTTCGAGGATTGGTGGTCAAATGACCCAGGAGACGGTTACGAACGGCACTGAAGCCCTGTTCACTCGCGAAGGCATGCCTCCCGTTAAGGAAATGATCCCGTGTGCCCTTCAGCACGTACTGGCATCGTTTGCCGGCATCATTACCCCGGCGGTCATCATGGCCGGCGTCTACGGCTTTAATAGCCAGCAGAGCACCGACATCATCCAGGTCGCGCTTATTCTTTCGGCAATCGACACGGCCCTTCAGGCCTTCGCTCCCTTCCGTCGCATCGGCGGCGGCCTGCCCATCGTCATGGGCGTTTCGTTCGCGTTCCTGCCGGCCCTGCAGGCCATGGGTGCCTCGGGCTTTAGCTTTGGTGCGCTGCTGGGTGGCGAGATCGTCGGCGGCGCCGTCGCGGTCCTCTTTGGTCTGGCCTACAGCAAGATCAAGTGGCTGTTCCCGCCCGTCGTGACCGGTACGGTCATCTTCTCCATTGGCGTTTCGCTGTATCCCACGGCCGTCAAGTATATGGCCGGCGGTATGGGTACGCCGCTGTGGGGCACCCCGCAGGCATGGTGCGTCGCTCTCATCACCTTCGCCGTGGTCTTTGCGCTCGCCAACTTTGGCAAGGGCACGCTCAAGCTGGGATCCGTGTTCTTTGGCATGATCGTTGGCATGATCGTCTCCATCCCCTTTGGCATGATCGACTTCTCCAGCGTCGCCACCGCTCAGGTCTTCGCTCTTCCCAAGCTCATGCCCTACGCGCTCGAGTTTGATCCCGAGGTCTGCATTACCCTCGCCGTCGTGTTCCCCATGGTTGCCATCCAGGTTATCGGTGACGTTTCCGCCGCCTGCCTGGGCTCCATCGACCGTATGCCCACCGAGCGCGAGCTCTCCGGCGCTATTGTGTCCCAGGGCCTCACCTCTATGGTCGGCGGCCTGCTGGGCGGTCTTCCCACCAGCGCCCTTGGCCAGAACGTGGGCATCATCTGCTCCAACAAGGTCGTCAACAAGTGGGTCTTTGTGATCATCGCGGCCGTCTTTGCCATCGCCGGTCTGTTCCCGCAGCTCTCTGCCGTTCTTTCCGCTATTCCGCAGCCCGTCATCGGCGGCGCGACCGTCGGCGTCTTTGGCACCATCACCATGAACGGTGTGCGCATGTTCACCCGCGAGGGCCTCACGCAGCGCACCACCACCATCGTCGGCACCTCGGTCGTCTTTGGCCTGGGTATTTGGATGGCCAGCGGCTGCCTCGCCGGCGAGGGCATGCCCACCTGGGTGTCCACCGTCATCGGCTCCAACGCCGTGACCCCCACCGCCATCATGGCCATTGTCCTTAACCTGATCCTTCCGCAGACGCCGGTCGTGGCTCAGCACATCGATGCCGCCAAGGATGCCGCTGTGGATCTGGTCCTGCCCGAGAGCAAGAAGTAACCAATTCGGTGCTATTCGCTGGCGGACGCATCGCCTCGTCCGCCGGCGCCATGCGGCGCCAAGCCGCACTTCAAAGGGCTTGTCCCTTTGGTGAAGCGTTGACGGGAGAGGGCCCGTTTCCGGTGTAGGCCGGCGCTTCGCACTTCCGCCATGTCAGAGGTGTCAAACCCCGCCCCTGATGTTGAAGGGAGCATTTATGCTTCTGGTCGCTAACGGTTCCGTCTTTACCCGCAACGCTCAGACTCCGTTTATTCCCAACGGTGCGGTCGCCATTGACGGAGATACGATCGTCGAAGTGGGCCCCGAGCGCGAGCTCAAGGCCAAGTACCCGGATGCCGAGTACGTCGACGCCCAGGGCAACCTCATCATGCCCGGACTTATCAACTGCCACACCCACATCTACTCGGGTCTGGCCCGCGGCCTTGCCATTAAGGGCTGCAACCCCACCAACTTCCTGGAGAATCTTGAGCAGCAGTGGTGGAAGATTGACGACAACCTGACGCTCGACGGCACCAAGGCCAGCGCCTATGCCACGATTCTGGATTCCATCCGCGACGGCGTCACCACGATCTTCGATCACCACGCGAGCTTCTGCGAGATTCCGGGCAGCCTCTTTACCATTAAGGACGCCGCTCAGGAGCTGGGCATGCGTTCGTGCCTGTGCTACGAGGTTTCCGACCGCCGTGGCCAGGAAAAGTGCGATCAGGCTATTGCCGAGAACGCTGAGTTTGCCCAGTGGGCCGCCAAGGAGCGTCGCGATAACGACAACCACATGATCGCCGCAATATTTG
>CABRZT010000072.1:0-4870 GCA_902475595.1 uncultured Collinsella sp.
CGATATCCAGGCACCGCAAAACGAGTGGCTCTATCGGCGCATCCGCGATATCGAGGCAAGCTGGTAGCGCCCGGCTCACCACGTCAACAGACTCAACAGCAAAGCCGCCGCAAGGGAACCTTTCCCCTGCGGCGGCTTTCATCTTCGTCTATGACCGGCGGCAACCTCGCAACAGTTAGCGTTGCGACTCAGGCACCTCGTCCTCGCCATCGCGGCAAAGAACTACACCCGCACTTCCCAGCAGCGCAGCCGCGATCAACGCACCGACCACGATAGAGGCAGCCCCACAAGACCCCTGCATACCCGCGACGAGCGCGGCCGTAGGACCAAGGCAACCAAGCGTCAATGCAACGGCGGCAACGGCGATATCTCGAGCGTTCACAAGACCACTTCCTCCACGAGAAAGACTTTGTTTCTCGTGACTTAGTGTGCCCCGCGCCCATATGCGCGGCGTACTGCCACGGTAAGCGCTCTGTTAACTCAAGCACGCACAAAAAACGGGCGCCCTTACGTTGCCCAAAGGCTCGGTAAAGACGCCCGCCCGTCATGTCCTATCGGCTTATGGCAGATTACCAACCGGTATAGTAATCGGTGGTTCCGGCAGCGCAGCCGGAGTCATAGACCTTGCACTCGCCCTTGGACCCGGTAAACGTGGAGCCCTGGGCCTTATCGCCCGCGGCAACGACGTAGTAGCCATCGGAATCGCGCCAAAAGCCCTCGGCGTCCTGCGTCCATTCGCCCGTGCGGTGGTGATACAACACGTTGCTGCTGTAATAAGTCTCGCGGCGGCCGTTATAGTTATTGACGCCGCTCGAGCGCGTCAGGCCCGAGCCGTTCGCGTAATACGCAGCAGACGCGTAAGACGAGCCGGAGCCGGCGTTGTAATACGAAGCCTGAACGGCCTCAGCAGCCTCGGCTTCGGCTGCAGCAGCCTCGAGCGCCTCGCGCTTGGCATCCTCAAGCGTGGAGCGGAGCTCATCGAGCTCGGTCGACTTGGCGTCGACCTCCCCCATCGTCAACAGGCTGCCCGCACCGTCGATGCAACGCTGCAACACAGCGCGCTCGTCATCGGTGGCATAGTCGCCATACATATTCATAATGATCTGAGCGCGCATCTCCAGGGAATCGCGCTTCGCCCCCATCGAGGCGTTCCACTCCTGCATAGAGCCATAACCGTCACCGCGGTAGTCGACGGGCTGCACCAGCGTCGCCTCGGACGGCGTAGATCCGACCGTATCGGATAGTGTTGCCGCGTGGGCATCAGTTGCGCCGACGCCCGCCAAAAGTGCCACGGTCAGAGCGGCGGAAAGGGCGGCGGCTTTCGGTTTTCGTGAATCGATCCTCATGTAGCTGGAAACCTCCGTAGTGCGTTTTTGCTGCGTTTGGGCTGCGTGTGATTCGATCGCGCTGCATAGTACCCCGAGCAAATCGTGACCTGCGGTTTTACTCAAAAGGCGCACGTCAATTGCGTAAAACTCACATCCACTCAACAGGAGTTTTCCACATCTCGATTGCATAAAGCATGCCAAAAACCCTGTAACAGCGCCCTTCCTATGCAAAAAAGGCGCCTGTGCAACCATAGTTCACACAGGCGCCTTGAGCAGGCATTTTATGCAGTTATACCTATCGAGTCGCAAGGGGTCCTTGCACAAGTCGCCTTACTCGTCCAGCGCGGCGAAGGCCTGCTTCAGATCCCAAATGATATCCTCGGCGTTCTCGGTACCGATGGAAAGACGGATCGTGGAGGGCGTGATGTTCTGCTCGGCGAGCTCCTCGGCAGAGAGCTGGGAGTGCGTGGTGGTAGCCGGGTGCACGACGAGCGACTTGACGTCGGCCACGTTGGCGAGCAGCGAGAAGACCTGCAGATGGTCGATGAACTTCCAAGCTGCCTCCTGGCCACCCTTAATCTCGAAGGTAAAGATCGAGGCACCGCCACGGGGGAAGTACTTCTGATAGAGCTCGTGATCGGGGTGCTCAGGCAGGCTCGGGTGGTTCACCTTGGCGACGTGGCTGTCACCAGCCAGGAACTCAACGACCTTCTTGGTGTTCTCGACATGACGGTCAACGCGCAGCGACAGAGTCTCGGTGCCCTGGAGCAGGACCCAGGCGTTGAACGGGCTGATGCAAGCGCCCTCGTCACGCAGCAGGATAGCGCGGACATAGGTTGCGAAGGCGGCGGGACCGGCAGCCTCGGCAAACGAAACACCGTGGTAGGAGGGGTTGGGCTCAGCGATCTGGGCGTACTTTCCGCTCGCCTTCCAATCGAAGTTACCGCCGTCGACAATCACACCGCCCAGCGAGGTGCCGTGGCCGCCGATGAACTTGGTTGCGGAGTGGACGACGATGTTGGCACCATGCTCCAGCGGACGGAACAGATACGGGGTGCCGAAGGTGTTGTCGACGACAACCGGTAAACCGTGCTTCTTGGCGATCTCGGAGATGGCGTCGATATTGGGGATGTCAGAATTGGGGTTGCCGAGCGTCTCGAGGTAGATGACCGTGGTGTTGTCCTTGATGGCGCCCTCGACCTCGTCCAGGTTGTGGGCATCGACGAAGGTGGTCTCGACGCCAAACTGGGAGAGCGTGTGCTCCAGCAGGTTGTAGGAACCGCCGTAGATGGTCTTCTGAGCCACCACGTGGTCACCGGCCTGGGCAAGAGCCTGCAGGGTATAGGTGATGGCAGCAGCACCGGAGGCGACGGCAAGACCTGCCACACCACCCTCGAGTGCGGCGATACGGTCCTCGAAGACGCCCTGGGTGGAGTTGGTCAGACGGCCGTAGATGTTACCGGCGTCGGCAAGACCAAAGCGGTCGGCGGCGTGCTGGGAGTTGCGGAACACATAGCTCGTGGTCTGGTAGATAGGCACGGCGCGGGAGTCGGATGCGGGATCGGCGCTCTCCTGGCCAACGTGAAGCTGCAGGGTATCGAAACCAAAGGTGTGCTCGGGGTTGTTGATAAACTGGCTCATGATGATCTCCTTGATCGAACAAAAGTAAATAAAAAGAGAGAAGTAAGTCGCTGTCTCCTGATCACGCCGACGGGCGCAAACAGGAAGCCCGGCATTCGTCTTGGTAAGCAATTCATATGCGGGCCTCCCTTCGCATCCCGGTTCCGTGATTGGCTTAATTACCTACCGCCTTTGTGTGTTTTGAATAGTACGAGCATTGTTTCCCTCGGTCAATCACTTAAAAGCGCTAACCTGTTATCGGTTTTGTAGATAACGCTCGAAAGGACGGCGCCGATGACCCTCCAGCAGCTTCGTTTTCTGATCGCCGTGGCAGAGTCCGGCTCAATCAACGCCGCAGCTCAGCGCCTCTATACCGCTCAGTCCAACATCTCAAACGCCGTCAAAAGCCTGGAGCAGGAACTTCATATCGAAATCTTTACGCGCTCTAGCCGCGGTGTTGCACTTACCAACGACGGCACCGAGCTTTTGGGTTATGCACGCCAGGTCGTAGAGCAGGCCGACATGCTCGAGGCCCGCTACGAGGACGGCGGTACACCTCAGGCCCGCCTTGCCATCTCGGCCCAACACTACGCCTTTTCGGTCGAGGCCTTTGTCAACGTAGTCGAGCGCTGCCGCGATAGCAAGTTCGAGTTCATCATGCGCGAGACCACCACAGCGCAGATCATCGACGACGTGCGCGCGTTTCGCAGCGACATCGGCATCCTCTATCTGGACGACTTTAATACCCGTGTCTTGCAGAAGGCCTTTACCGATGCCCGAGCGAGCTTCCATCCCCTCTTTGACGCGAAGGTCCACGTGTTCGTCAGCGAACGCCACCCGCTCGCCCGCCGCCCGCAGCTGTCGCTTGCCGACCTTACGCCCTACACCCGCTACAGCTTTGAGCAAGGTACCTCCAACTCTTTCTATTACGCCGAGGAACCGTTTAGCTATATTCCCTGCAACCGCAATATCCGCGTATCCGACCGCGGGACGCTCACCAACCTGCTGATCACCTCGAACGGCTATGCGCTATCGACCGGCGTACTCTCCAGCGAAATGCAGTGGGGCATGGCCTCGATCCCCTTGGCAGACGCCCCGACGATGCATGTGGGCTACATCATGCATGACGACCGCAAGCCCTCTCCCCTCTTGCAGCAATACCTCGACGAGCTCAACCGCATCATCCATGCCAACCAACTGTCGGAAGACGGGGTAGAAATCGTAAATTGCTAGCCCCCGGCGGGCATGGCGCTACAATGGTCACTCGCACGAAACATACCCAACGAAAGGAACCATGTGAAGGTCATCATCTATACCGACGGCTCGGCCCGATCAAATCCGGGACGCGGCGGCTACGGCGCCGTGCTCAAATACACCAACCCCGCCGGCAAGACCTTCACCTCCGAACTTTCGCGCGGTTACGCCAAGACCACCAACAACCGCATGGAGCTCATGGCGGTCATCGTAGCGCTCGAGGCGCTCAACCGCCCCTGCGACGTCGAAGTCCATTCCGATTCGCAGTACGTCGTCAACGCCTTCAACAAACACTGGATTGACGGATGGAAAAAACGCGGATGGAAAACCGCCAACAAGCAGCCCGTCAAGAACCGCGATCTGTGGGAGCGCCTGCTCGCCGCAAAGAGCAAGCACAAGGTTGAGTTCATCTGGGTTAAGGGTCACGCCGGCCATGAGCTCAACGAGCGCTGCGACGAGCTTGCCACCACGGCGGCCGACGGCAGCAACCTCGATATCGACACCGGCTTTAACGAGAGCGACCTGTAACGGCGTTTTCGCACGCTTTTGTGTCCTCCCGCGCTACACTCATCCTGTAAACCGAACGGCACGAGGGGGATACATGCTGCGTATAGCGACCATCGGCACATCCATGATTACCGACGACTTTATCCAGGTCGTCAACGCCA
>CABRZT010000073.1:0-4808 GCA_902475595.1 uncultured Collinsella sp.
CGCCCGCACCATTAAATGAAAGAGCTCCCAGCAATGGGAGCTTTTTTGTTATGTACGATCTCCTTGTACGGGTATCCTAATGCCAACGTGTGCCTATCAGAGGAGAGACCATGCTGTTGTCCGGTATCATCGCCGCCCTTACCAGCCTTTTGATTCCCATCATCATTTTGTTGTTACTGCTTCCCAACGCCTGCTATGTCGTTGAACAGCAGCATGCCGTGATCATCGAGCGTCTGGGCAAGTTTAACCGCATCGTCAACGCGGGCTTCCACATGAAGGTGCCCGTGATTGACCGCAAAGCCGCCACGGTGAGTCTGCGCACCATGAAAAACGGTTTTGGCATCGACGTTAAGACCCAGGACAACGTGACCATCGGCCTTGAGGTCTCTGCTCAGTACCACGTGAGCTATGACATGGGCGCCGGCCCGGCAGATTCGGGTATCTACAAGAGCTACTACATGCTGCAGGAGCCCGTCGACCAGATGCGTGACTTCATCACCGACGCCCTGCGCTCTTCGATTCCCGTCTACACACTCGACGAGGTCTTTGCCAAGAAGGATGACATCGCCAAGGATGTCAACGCTACCGTTTCCGAGCAGATGGCCGCCTACGGCTTCACCCTCGTGTCGACGCTCATCACCAAAATCGCACTGCCGACCGAGGTCGAGAACTCCATGAACGACATCAACGCCGCCCAGCGCAAGCGCGCTGCGGCACAGGAGCTCGCCGAGGCCGACCGCATCAAGCGCGTCACCGAGGCGACCGCCGAGGCCGAGGCTATGGAAAAGGCGGGCGAGGGCATCGCCAACCAGCGCAAGGCCATCGCACTGGGTATCAAAGATTCGCTCGAGATCATCCAGGAGACGGGTGTCGGCAATGACGAGGCCAACCAACTGTTCATGTTTACGCAGTGGTCCGAGATGATGACGGAGTTTGCTCGCACGGGTAAAACCTCGACGGTCGTGCTGCCGAGCGACTTCTCGCAGTCGGCCTCTATGTTCGAGCAGATGCTGACCGCCGGCAAAGTTCAAAACGATTCGAAGGAGTAGACGCGCGTGAAATACACCGTCGTTTGCGTCGGTAAGCTCAAGGAGCGCTTTTGGAAGGACGCGTGCGCTGAGTACACCAAGCGCCTAGGCGCCTATGCCAAGGTGGATATCCGCGAGGTGGCCGATATCGACCCGGCTAAGGCGGGCGGCGTGGATGCCGCGCGCGACAAGGAGGGGGCGGCAATTCTTGCTGCATTGCCGTCTCGAGCGCATGTGATCCTGCTGGCTATCGAGGGCAAGGAGCGTTCGAGTGAGGAGCTCTCGGCGAGGCTCGACGATCTTATGCTGCGAGGCAGCAGCGACATCGCCTTTGTGATTGGCGGTTCGGACGGCGTGAGCGATGAGGTGCGCGCCCGCGCCGACGAGATGCTCAGCTTTGGACGCATTACCTTGCCGCATAACTTGGCGCGCGTGGTGCTGCTGGAGCAAATCTACCGCGCCTGCAAGATCAGCCGTGGCGAGCCGTATCACAAATAGGTCGGCAATACGAAACAATGGCGTGGGACAATAGCTTTCGTTTTGAAGAGCGTGTCTGAGAGGACTATGAGATATGAAGATTGGATTTGTCGGTTTTGGCAATATGGCGAGCGCTATGGCCGATGGCTGGATCGCTGCCGGTGTAGCTGCGAGCGACATGTGCGCCTGCGCGGGTCGCTACGACGCACTGGTTGAGCGCTGCGAGGCGCGCGGCATGGTCGCCTGCCACGATGCCGCCGAGGTTGTCGCCGCATCCGATATCGTGGTCGCTGCGGTCAAACCGTACATGATCGAGAAGGTATTCGCCCCGCTCAAGGATGCTCTTGCCAAAAAGGTCGTTCTGTCGGTTGCCTGGACCTGGGACAGTGCCAAGTGGGAGCAGGTCCTGCCGGGCGTCGCGCATATCTCGACGGTGCCCAACACACCGATTTCGGTGGGCGAGGGCGTCATCGCTTGCGAGAAGGCTTCCACGCTTAGTGATGAGCAGAGCGCCGTGGTGCTTGATCTGCTTGGCAAACTCGGTGCGGTGGTCGAGCTCGATACGAGCCTGCTGTTTGTGGGCGGCACGGTGGGTGGTTGCGCTCCGGCATTTGTCGCCATGGCAATCGAGGCCCTGGGCGATGCGGCGGTCAAGCACGGTATCCCGCGTGCCGATGCCTATCGCATTGTGAGCCAGATGGTGCTAGGTACGGCAAAGCTGCAGCTTGCAACTGGCCAGCATCCTGCGGCGATGAAGGATGCCGTATGCTCGCCCGGTGGTGCCACCATCAAGGGCGTCGTTGCGCTCGAGGACGCTGGCATGCGCAGCGCCCTGGTCAAGGCAATCGACGCAACTCTTCAGTAAAACCGACCAAAAAAAGGACGGGTTTATTTTTGGCAGGTATTTTCTGCGGTTTTGTCCTTTTAGCGAAAAGCGCCCCGCAACTGGCTCAATTCCAGTTGCGGGGCGCTTGCGTTTGCCCAGATAAAACAGACCAAAATAAACCTGTCCCTTTTTGGCAGGTTAGTCCCAGAAGCTGTCTTCCTCATCCTCGGACTTGGGTCCGCGGTCGACGTACATCTTATGGGTACGCTTCTCCATTACAAAGGCAAGAATCGCAAATAACAGGATGCCGCCGGCGAAAAGGATGGCAAAACCGGTGCGGGTGCCAAACAAAAAGGAAAAAACTGCGTCCATTGGGTGCCTTCTTGCGTAGTTGAGTTGGGTCGTAAACGCTCATAAGTATATACTTGCCCATACATGTACAAGGTTGCAACCTAAATGGAATGTATATCGCCGGAGGATCTAATGCTTGATATCAAGTTTGTTCGCGAGAACCCCGATGCCATCGATGTCGCCATGGCTAACCGACAGACGTCTTGGGATCGCGAGAAGTTCTTTGAGCTCGACGACGAGCGCCGTGCCGTCATCACCGAGGTCGAGGAGCTCCAGGCTACGCGCAACGCCGAGTCCAAGAAGATCGGCGCCCTGATGAAGGAGGGCAAGAAGGACGAGGCCGAGGCCGCCAAGGAGGCCGTGCGCGCCGTCAACGAGAAGATTGACGGTCTGGCCGAGCGCCGTACTGCTCTCGAGCAGGAGCAGTACGACTTCATGGCTCACCTGCCCAACATTCCTTGCGAGGCCACGCCGTACGGCAAGGACGAGGACGAGAATATTGAGCGCCGTCGTTGGGGCACCCCGCGCGAGTTCGACTTCGACTTTAAGCCGCATTGGGATCTGGGCACCGATCTGGACATCCTCGACTTCGAGCGCGGCAACAAGCTCTCCGGCAGCCGTTTTACCGTTCTCGGTGGCGCCGGCGCCCGCCTGGAGCGCGCCCTCATCAACTTCTTCCTCGATACGCACACCAGCCGTGGTTTTAAGGAGTGGTGGCCGCCCATCGTCGTCAAGCGTCAGACCATGTTTGGCACGGGTCAGCTGCCCAAGTTCGAGGACGACGCCTACCACGTCTCGGGCGACAACTTCCTGATCCCCACCGCCGAGGTCGTGCTCACCAACCTGCACGCCGGCGAGGTCCTCGACGCCGACACCCTGCCGCGCCGCTACACCGCCTTCACCCCCTGCTTCCGCGAGGAGGCCGGTTCCGCCGGTCGCGACACCCGCGGCATCATCCGTCAGCACGAGTTCGACAAGGTCGAGATGGTCAAGTTCGCTAAGCCGGAGGAGTCCGACGAGGAGCTCGAGAGCATGACCGCCGAGGCCGAGTACCTGCTGCAGCAGCTGGGCCTTCCGTATCGCGTGATTAGCCTGTGCACCGGCGACTTGGGCTTCTCTGCCCGTCAGACCTACGACGTCGAGGTCTGGCTGCCGAGCTACAACGCCTACAAGGAGATCAGCTCCTGCTCCAACTGCGGCGACTTCCAGGCCCGCCGCGCCAACATCAAGTACCGCGACCCCGAGAACTTCAAGGGTTCGCGCTACCTGCACACGCTCAACGGTTCCGGCCTGCCGGCCGGCCGCACCATGGCCGCCATTCTGGAGAACTACCAGAACGCCGACGGCACCATCACGATTCCCGAGGTCCTGCGTCCTTACATGGGTGGTCTCGAGAAGATCGAGCCGGTCGCGTAAGTTGGCTGCATAGGGGATATGCAAGGGCGCTCCTTCGGGGGCGCCCTATTTCGTGCGCAGGTCCATACCATGCCGTGCGGACAGCTCAATAGAAAACACACGAACAACTGTTCTGTATACAGCCATCTACCTGCTATGCTTTTGCTAAATAAGAGCGAGAGAAAGGGGACGCGATGGAGCTGTTTGATGATCGGGTGGTTTTGTTTGAGAGCGACGAGGGCGGGGAGTACCTGCTTGTAACGTGTGAGCCGTCTGGCATGGGCGGCCTGGTGGTTCGGCAGACGAGTGAGGGTCCGTTGACACAATGGTGCTTTGAGGAGTCGCCGCATGTGGTCGAGACCTTTGTGACGCACGAGGGACTTGTGGCGCTGGAGCACTTCTATGGAGTTGGGACTTCCAACCAGGTCGCGCGCATGCTGAGCATCTCGTTTGCCGATTATGATTGTGCCCAGCGGGTGAGATCGCTCCTGAGGGAACTTGATGCTAAGTTCGACGTGATCGAAAAGCCAATCGATCGTACGGGGAACGGCGGTATATGCGGAGCAGCGTGACAAAACTGCGTTCCACAAAAAAGTTTGAGATTGTGCTTGACTCCAATAAGCTAAAGTGGTTTTATATGTCTTGCGCTGCGGCGTTACCTCAGCTGGATAGAGGGTCTGACTACGAATCAGAACGTCATAGGTTCGAATCCTATACGCCGCACCAATTGA
>CABRZT010000074.1:0-4759 GCA_902475595.1 uncultured Collinsella sp.
AACGCGCAGCTTGTTGACGGTCTCGCCGGCATAGCCCACAACGGGGATGTCATAAGGGACGGCCAGGATATCCTGCGTGTCCACCGTGCGGTAGAACGTGCGGCCGTTCTCCTCAAAGCCTTCGACGTGGCCACCAAACTTAATGGTCACGGCCTTGTCCTGACGACGGACCTCCCAAGGATAGCCGTGGGTGAGCCACTCGTCGGTGGCCTCGACCTGGCTGCCGTTGACGATCTCCTGCTTAAACAGGCCGTAGCGGTAGCGCATGCCGTTGCCGTAGCCGGCAATGCCCTCGGCTGCCATGGAATCGAGGAAGCATGCGGCCAGACGGCCCAGGCCACCATTGCCCAGAGCCGGATCGGGCTCCTGGTTCTCGATGACGGACAGGTCGAAGCCCATGTCGTCGAGCGCCTCGGCGACCATGTCGCGCACGCCAAAGTTAAGCAGGTAGTTATCGAGCAGGCGGCCGATCAAAAACTCGATCGAGAAGTAGTACACGCGCTTCTTGCCCTCAACGGCCGCGCGGGCGTCGCTCTTGGTGGCAACGGTGCGTGCCTTTTCGGCCACGAGCTTGGCCAGGGCGTTAAAGCGGTCGAGGTCGCTGGCGGCTTCGATGCTCTTGCCACTGATGCTCATGACGGCATCGCGATAGAGCTCGGTAAACTCCTGCTTGTTGTCGAAGATCTTATTCATACGTTCCTTTCCCCCGGGGATGTTTCTCCCGGAACGGTTATGACATGTATCCTACGCCCCCGCGGGGCGGGTAATTACAGTGGTAACGCCTTTGTTACGCTTTCTTGGCATGAGCCTTAACAGCAGCTGCTTTGGCCTTGGGAGCAGCCTTTTTGGTGGCTGCCTTCTTGGCCGTGGTCTTGGCCGAAGCCTTGGTAGCAGGCTTGGCAGCCTTCGCCTTAGCCGGAGCCTTCTTAGCAGCCGCGGCCTTGGGCTTCACCGAGGACGCACGCTTGCGCGTCGTCTTCTTGGGCTCCTCGACCACGGGCGGTTTATAGCTACTGGGACCGCGGCGCTTAAGCACCACGCCTGCCAGACCGGGCACCTTAATCTCGATGGAGTCCATTTGCCCGTTCCAGGGATAGGGCTCGCTCGAGCAGGTGTAGGGCTCCTCACCGGCATAGCCGCTGCCGCCAAACTCGGGACGGTCGGAATCAAAGATGACCTCCCAGTCACCCTCGCGCGGCACACCCACACGGAAGCTCTCATAGCTCGCCGGATCAAAGTTGATCAGGATCACCAGGTCGTCATCAACGTCCTCGCCCTGACGCACAAAGCTCACGATGGACTGCTTGGAGTTGTCCGCGTCAATCCAGGTAAAGCCGTCGTCGGTGTAGCCGCGCTCGTACAGGGCGGGCTCGGCGGTGTACAGGTGGTTGAGCGCCTTAATGAACGCCTGATGATGACGGTGGGTCTCGTACTCTTCGGTCAGGAACCACTGGATAGACTCGTAGTAGCGCCATTCAATAAACTGCCCGATCTCGTTGCCCATAAAGTTGAGCTTTGCACCGGGATGCGTCATTTGATAGAAGGCCAGCGTGCGCAGACCGGCAAACTGGCGCCACCAGTCGCCCGGCATGCGGCCGATCAGCGAGCACTTGCCGTGCACGACCTCGTCATGGCTCAGCGGGCAAATGAAGTTCTCGGTAAAGGCATACATGATAGAGAACGTCAGCAGGCCATGGTTGCCGGGGCGCCACGGAAAATCGGTCTGCATGTAGTGCAGGGTGTCGTTCATCCAGCCCATATCCCACTTGTAGTGGAAGCCCAGGCCGCCGTCCTGCGGCGGATAGGTCACGAGCGGCCACGCGGTGGACTCCTCGGCCATCATCATCACGTCAGGGAAGTGAGCCTCCACGGCGCAGTTGACCTGGCGGATAAACGCACTGGCGTCCAGGTCCTCCTCGGTACCGTACTTGTTGAACTTCTTTTGGCCCGGATCGTCGATGCCAAAGTTGAGGTAAAGCATGCTGGACACGCCGTCCATGCGAATGCCGTCAACGTGGAAGTTCTCGAGCCAATACAGCACGTTAGAGACCAGGAAGGAGCGGACCTCGCCGCGGGCGAAATCAAACTTGTGGGTGCCCCAGTTGGGGTGAATCTCGTGCTCAAACAGCATGTGGCCGTTAAAGGTGGCAAGACCGTGGGAGTCGGCACAAAAACCGCCGGGCACCCAGTCCATGATCACGCCGATGCCCGCCTCGTGGCACGCATCGATAAAGTGCATGAGCTGCTGCGGGTTGCCGTAGCGCGACGTGGCGGCATAGTAGCCGGTCGTCTGGTAGCCCCAGGAGCCATCGAAAGGATGCTCCATGAGCGGCATGACCTCAATATGCGTGTAGCCCATGTCGCGCACGTAGTCCACGAGTTCCACCGACAGGTCGTCGTAGGTATAGAACTCGCCGCGCTGCGCGGGGAAGGGGTCCATGGGCCCAGGGTAGTTGCCGTACTCGTCCGGCTCGCCCTGCGGCGCGTCGCCGTGGCGCTTCCACGAGCCAATATGCACCTCGTAAATGTTGAGCGGCTGCGACATGTGGTTGTGGCCAGCGCGGCGCTTGAGCCACGCGGCGTCGTTCCACTTGTAGCCATCGAGGGTCCACAGCACACTCGCGGTACCCGGAGGGCACTCGGCCTTAAAGGCATACGGATCGGCTTTGTAGAGCTTCTCGCCCTCGTTGGTCTCGATGAGATATTTATAGAGCTGGCCCTGCTCGGCGCCAGGAATAAAGCCTTCCCAGATAGCGCTCGTATGCACGGGCACCAGCGGGTTGGCTTCCTCATCCCAGTCGTTAAATTCGCCAATGACATGGACACTCTTTACGTCGGGCGCCCAAACGCAAAAGCGCCAGCCGCGCGTGCGCTGCTGCGTGTCGGGATGCGCGCCCATCTTTTCCCAACTGCGCTCCCACATTCCAATGCCAAACAGGTAGACATCGTCCTTCGAGAGCTCCGGTGCGTGCGGAGCCGGTTTGCGGGTTGCGGGCTTTTTGGCCGTTGGCTTTAGCTTTGTATCGCTCACGTTTGATCCCATCATGACGCGGCAGCGTGTTGCCTTGGTGACTAGATGCGAAAGGTCCAAGGCTGCACGAATCGAAGGGACGGCGAAGTTTCTGTGATTCGTTCCACCTCGCGTGCTCGGTGGAACTTTCGGCAGAAACTACGATAACACCTGTGCGTTAGTTTTATGGACGAAAGCGGATTTGCGGGGGCGTTTAATCGGTAAGCGACATGTTTATACCACTGGCAGAATTGCTGTGGTAAAACTCTTGACAGTTTTACCAATTTGGGTTTCAAAATTGTTAGGCTGACGTTTGGTAAAACGTTTTTAGCAGGTTGTTTACCATTTGACATCGAAAGGTTCGTTTATGTCCCATACCGCCGCTCCCAAGGTTGCTTTTATTTTCGATTGCGACGGCACGCTGGTTAATAGCACCCCCGTTTGGGCCTATGCTCAGCCAGAGTTATTGCACCGCCACGGGATTGACGTGACCGTGGATGACTTTACCCAATTTGAGCACCTGTCGCTGGAGGACGAGTGCCAGGCCTACCACGACACGTGGGGCATTGGCGCGAATGGCGAGGAGCTCTACCGCGAGCTGAGCAATATTCTGATTGATGGGTACTCCAAGGTGCCGCCGCGCAAGGGTCTCCTGGCATTTTTGGAGCAGGCGAAGGCGGCGGGTATTGCCATGTGCGTGGCTACGTCCACGCCGGCCGAGCTGGTGCAGTCAGCGCTCGCTGGTGCCGGGCTCGACGCATACATGGAGTTTGTTACCACGACGGGCGAGGCAAGACGCTCCAAACAGTTCCCCGACGTATACGAGCTGGCGCTTCGCCGTCTGGAGGAGCACCATGGGCATAAGTTTGAGCGCGCGTGGGTGTTTGAGGACGCCGTCTTTGGCCTAAAGAGCTCTGGTGTCGCCGGCTTTAAACGCGTGGGCATCTATGACCCGCACGGCCGCATGAAGCGCGACGAGGTTCGCGATAACTGCGAGATCTTTATCGATAGCTATGAAGAGCTGGATTTGGATCACGTTCTTGCGTTTGAGGGATAGGCGAGGGCTGTGGCTTGTAAGATATTAGTGGTGTGCGGCTCGCCCGTCGTGGCGAGCGTGGATCTGTTGCGCCGGCAAGCGGGGGAGTGTGACCATGTTGTTGCCGTAGACCGCGGACTCGACGCGCTGCTGGGTGCCGGCCTGGGCTGCGACGTGTATGTAGGAGATGCGGACACGGTGAGCGACGCGGGTCGCGCGTTGGTCGATGCCGCCACCGACTTTGAAGTTGAGCGCCATGACCCGTACAAGGACTATACCGATCTGGCACTGGCGCTCGATTCCGTCCGCCGTCGCTGGCCGGGTGCCGAAGTGGTTGCGACCTGCGTCACGGGCGGCCGTCCGGACATGGCGCTTTCCGTACTGGGCCTGCTCGCGGGCTACAAGGGCGCCCCAGTCTGGATTGCCGAAGACGAGATCACGGCCCGTATCCTGCACGGAGGCGAATCCTGGGCCATCGAAGGTGCCGAAGGCAAGACGTTTTCTATCATCGCCATAGCCCCCAATACCGAGGTTAGCGAGCACGGCCTAGAGTGGGAACTAGATCACAGCCCCCTGGGTTTGTTGGCCGACACAGGCATTAGCAACATAGTAAGATCTACTGCAAAGATCGAAGTCCACACCGGTACTGCAATAGCGTATTTGCTGCATCAGGGTTTTATTGGGACGGCGGGCAAAAATAATCCCCTGATGCA
>CABRZT010000075.1:0-4710 GCA_902475595.1 uncultured Collinsella sp.
CTCGTAGTCAATCTTTACGAGCTTCTTGGCCTTCTCGAGCGTCGCCTCGTCCTCGGCGACCACCAGCACGATGGCATCGCCCACGCAGCGGGTGATATCGCCCTGGGCGATCATGACGTCCCAGTCCTGGATAAGGTGGCCGACCTGGTTGACCGGCACGTCCTCGGCGCGCAGGATGCCCACCACACCGGGCAGGGCCTCGGCCTTGGAGGTGTCGATGGAGAGCACGCGGGCGCGCGGATACTTGGAGCGCACGGCGCTGGCATAGGTCAGACCCGGCTGATCGATCTCGTCGATGTCATCGGGGTACTTGCCCTCGCCGAGCACCTTCTTGCGCACGTCGATACGGAAGGCGCGCTTGCCCACGCCGTAGTCGTCGCCGCGCTCCAGATCCTCGTCGATCTGCTTTTCGCCGCGGAGCACCGCAGCTGCCAGCGAAATGCCCTCGATAATCTTTTTGTAGCCGGTGCAGCGACAGACGTTACCGCGAATGGCGTACTTGATCTGCTCCTCGGTGGGCTCGGGGTCCTCGGCGATGAGCGCCGCACCCGCCATGACCATGCCGGGAATGCAAAAACCGCACTGCACGGCGCCCACGGCGCCAAAGGCGTACACAAAGGCCTCGCGCACGTCCTCGGGCAGGCCCTCGACGGTTACGATGTTACGGCCGGCGGCAAGCGCGGTGGTCAGCACGCACGCCTTGACGGCCGCACCGTCCACGTGGATGGTGCAGGTGCCGCAGGCGCCCTCGGAGCAGCCGTCCTTGGCGGAGTGAATGTGCAGGTCGTCGCGCAGATAGCGCAGCAGCGGCTTGTTCTGAGTCGTCGTGCGCTCGACGCCGTTAACGGTAAAAGTGAATTCCTGTGCCATGGTGATTCCCTTCTACACGCCGGCGGCAATGCCGGTGCGGTCGTGAATGGCGCCATGCGGGCACACAACCGCGCACATGCCGCACGACAGGCAGTCCGCGCCGTCGATATGGGCGCAGTTGTCCTCGATGCGGATAGCGCCGGCAGGGCACTTTTTGGCGCACATGCCGCAACCGATGCAGCTCGTGTCGCAGATCTTGCGCGCAATGGCGCCCTTATCGGTGTTGTTGCAGCGCACCAGGATGTTCTGATAGCCGGGAACGAAGGCAATCACGCGCTGCGGGCATGCCATGCCGCACAGGCCACAGCCCGTGCACTTTGAGCGATCCACGCGAGCGATGCCATCGACCAGCGCAATGGCGCCGTGGGGGCAGGCCGTGACGCAGGCGCCACAGCCAATGCAGCCTTCGCTGCAGCGGGCGTCGCCGCCTGCGGAGGCGCAACCGCTTCCGCAGGCAACGTAGGCCACGTTATGTTGAATGGATTTGGCCATAAGAGATTCGCCTATTTCTTAAGAAGGTACGAATAGTTGTCGCGCACGGCCCTGATGGTCAGGCGGACGGCCTCGGGAAGACCGGTGTTGACGGCATCGACCGAGACGGTGCGGACCGTGCCGGCGACGCGGACCTTAAAGTGGTCCTCGTCCACAGCCAGGAAGCCCTCGTTCTCGGAGTTCTCCATGTCCTGCTCGCTCCAGAACAGGGTGAGCTTGTCCTTGTAGGGACGACCCTCCTGGTAGGGGCAGAACACGGCGCAGTTACCGCACTCGTTGCACATGCCGTCGATGTGGACGACCTGATGCTTGGCCAGGCCCGGCACCTTAATTGCCACGTTGGCGCGGTTGGGGCACACGTCGCAGCAGACCTCGCACACCGAGCCGCAGCCCAGACAGCGGGTCTTGGTGCAGTTGCGCTTGTCGCGGCACAGCGACCCCTTGCGCTCGTAGCAGGTGTCCTCGCGGCCGGCCTGAGCATTCTGGTCGGCGTACTTGTTAAAGTCCACACCGGCGATGGCACGGGCAACCTCGGCGGCATCGGCGATGGCCTCGACCACGGTGGCAGGACCTCGACGGCAGTCGCCCGCAGCCCAGACGCCCTCGACGCCGGTGGAGGTGGCGGCAAGGCGGCCGCGACGGTCGTGCTCGACGCCCGCGGCATCGTACAGGCTGGCATCGATGCCCTCGCCCACGGCGCAGATCACCGTGGTGGCGGAAAGCTCGACAGTCTCGCCCGTGGCGACGGGGCTGCGGCGGCCGCTTGTATCCGGCTCGCCAAGCTCCATAACGTCGCAGGTCAGCACGGCACCGTTGAGCGCCTTGGGCGCCAGCAGCTCGCAGAACTCAACGCCGTCGGCAAGAGCAAGATCAAGCTCTTCCTCGTCAGCGGGCATCTGCTTCTTGGTGCGGCGATACACCAGGCGCACGTTCTTCACGCCAGCCAGACGCTTGGCCACGCGGGCCGCGTCCATGGCGGTGTTACCGGCGCCAATGACCACGACGTCCTCGCCCAGCTCGAGCTTCTCGCCCTTCTTGGCGGCCTCGAGGAACTCCAGTACATCGAGCTCGGCACCCTCGCCCAGGCCCGCAGAGCCGGGCATCCAGGCACCGGTGGCCACGACCACGTCGGTAAAGCCCTGGGCCTTGAGCTCGTCGATGGACTCCACGCGGGCGTTGAGCTGCACCTTGGCGCCAAAGGCCAGACAGAGCTCGGCATCGTGGGAGATATCGTCGCTCGCAATGCGGAACTCGGGAATCACGTGACGGACCACGCCGCCGAGCGAATCGCGAGCCTCGAAGATGGTGACGGGCACGCCGGCGCGCGTCAGGAAAAACGCCGTCGCCAGGCCGGCCGGGCCGCCGCCGATAACGGCAACGTTGCGCTCGCTGTCGTTGGCGACGGCCTGAGCACGCAGCTTGGGCAGCACGGCGGTCATGGCCTCGCGGGCGGCCTTGAGCTTACTGGCGCGAATCTGGGCGCCCTCGGGCTCGTAGAAGGCGCGCTCGCAGGCACGACCACAGGGATGCGGGCAGATGGTGCCGGTAATGAACGGCAGGGCGTTGCGCTCGATGATAATGTTGAGCGCGTCCTCGTAGCGGCCCTCGTCAACAGCCGCCAGATAGGCGGGAACATCCTGCTGGATGGGGCAGCTCGTGCGGCACGGCGTGGTAAAGCAGTCGGAAAGCGGGCTCTTGCCGGCAACCTTGTGGTCGGGCAGCGGGCGCAGCGGTTTCTTGTAGAGCGGGTTGGTGAGCGAGTCGGTCTGGATCGCAGCCACGGCCTCGAGAGAGACGCCCGCGAACGGCTTACCATCCAGGTCGGTAAACTCGCCTGCCATCTGGCTAAAGCGCTCGCAGCCACCGGGCTTGAGCACGTCGGTCGCCAAGGTAACGGGCCAAATGCCGGCATCGTACAGAGCACGGATGTTGTAGACCGTGGCGCCGCCGGAGTAGCTGATGCGCAGTTTGCCATCGAACTGCTCGGTAATGCGGCGGGCAGCCTCAATGGTCAGTGAGAACAGCGAACGGCCGGACATGTACATCTCGGTGGAGGGCAGCTCGTTCCTCGTCACGTCGACGGGGAACGTGTTGGTCAGCTTGACGCCAAACTCCAGGCCGCGCTCGGCGCACAGGGCAATCAGGCGCTCGAACATAGGCACGGCATCGGCCCACTGCAGATCCTCGCGGAAGTGCGTGTCATCGAAGACGATGTAGTCAAAGCCCAGCTCGTTGAGGCGCTGACGTGCAAACTCATAGCCCAGCAGCGTGGGGTTGCACTTGATGTAGGTGTTGAGGCCCTTCTCGGTGATCAGATAGGTCGCGATGCGCTCGATCTCGGCCGGCGGGCAGCCGTGCAGGGTAGACTCGGTGATGGAGTTGGAGACGCGTGCCGGGATGGACTCGACAAATGCGGCGTCAACATGCTCAAACTTGTCCAGGTTGGCGAGCGCCCACGTACGGCACTCGTTCCAGACGTCGGAGCCGCTGGCGTCCTTCATACCCTCGATGTAGGCGTCGACCTTGGGGCTCTTGATGCCCTCCAGGTCATAACCCACGGACATGTTGAAGACAAATCCGTCCGGGCTTCCCAGGCCGTACTCGCGAGCGATCAGGTGGCAGGCGAACCATGACTTCACGTACTCGGCAAAGGCCTGCGGAACCTCGAGCTCGGTCGACCACTCACAGTTGTAGCACTCGTCCTGCGCCACGATGCAGGGCTTGTTCACACACTTGGAGAGCTCCTCGCCGTCCATAACCTGGACGGTCTTGAGCTCAAAGAAGCGGGAACCGGCCACGTAGGATGCCACGATGTTTTGGGCAAGCTGCGTATTGGGGCCGGCGGCCGGGCCAAACGGAGTCTCGATGCGCTCGTCAAAAATGGGAAGCGCGCCCTCCTGGTTGGTCGTGACCATCTTGCGCACGCCAAAGATGGCGTCCTGGGTCTTGTGCTCCTCGATGATCCAGTTCATCAGCTGCGAAAACGGGATCGGCCTCATGATGTCGCTCATAATGAGCTCCTCTCTGTAACGCCCGGCGAGACCGCGCGGCGGGCGCAAATACGGTGTAGCGCTAGCACAGCGCCGGCGACCCCGCGGAGGCCGCCTATACGCGCGTCAGATGCGGCGAAACATCCGGCGCGCGTGAATCTACTTGTGAATTAGTAGGTGCGATCGTTGAGCGTGCTCCAGAGCTTCTTGGACTCAGCCATGGTCCACGCGTTGATCTTTTCCTCATCGATACCGACGAACTCGCGATCCTTGTACAGGACCTTGCCGTTGATGATGGTGGTGCGGCAGTTTTTGCCCATCATGCCAAAGAGCATGTGGCCGTCGATGTTCTCCTCGC
>CABRZT010000076.1:0-4700 GCA_902475595.1 uncultured Collinsella sp.
CTCGATATCGCGGATGCGCCGATAGAGCCACTCGTTTTGCGGTGCCTGGATATCGTGTTTGGCTGCGAGGCGGCAGATGGTGCCCGCGAACTCATCAACCTCGGTTTTGCGCCTTGCGATGCGGTCTTGAGCCATCGAGGGCATACCGGCGGGGTCGATTCCCTCGATGAGGTGCACCATTTGCGTCAGGTCTGCCTCGGTCAGTTCAACGCCCTCGGCGTTGGCGACCGCAAGCGTTTCGCGCATGGCGGAAACAAAGCAGCGACGCTGCTCGGAGCCCGGATCCGTGGCGCTTCCGTAGGTCCCGCCGTAGGCCATGCAGGTCTGGTTGATGCCGTCGTTGAGCATGAGTTTGGCCCACATGCGGTGCGCAATGTCGCGCTCGACGGTATGGGCGATGCCGCAGCGCGTGTAGAGCCCGTCGATAGCGGCGACGGTCGCGGGGTCCGTGCCGGCCGCCGCGCCAAAGCGGATCTCGCCCGCATTGGTAAAGGTGAGCGCGCCGTTGAGAAACACGGCGTCCATGCCCTGGCAGATACCAAGAACGGTATGCTCCCAGCCAAAGCGTTCGGCAATCTTTTGCTCGCTCGTAATGCCGTTGCACAGCGAGGCGATGAGCGTGTTGGGTCCCACGACGCGCTCCATAGTCTTGAGTGCTTGGTCGAGACCGGTGGTCTTGACCGTCAGGATGACCAGATCGGCGGGCGTTGCCTCGCTGGCGCGGACGGACGTGAGATCGCAAGGCTTTCCGTTGACGGTGAGCGCATCGCCCGCGTGACGCTCAAAACGGGCGTCATCCATAACGTATTCGACGGCGTCATTGCCGAGGGCCTTGGCAATCATGCTGCCGTAGAGCAGGCCGACGCCGCCCTTGCCGATAAAGGTGACCTTATTGATCTGCATGTGAATCATCTCCCCATAAAAAGGCGCCCGCGTACGGGGCGCCTGATGGATTGTATGCCGTCAGGGTGATTGGTGGGTGCGCGGGGCGGCTGTTATGAAAAAGAAACGTTTGTCTGGACGTTACGCTGCGGGGCAGACCGCAAAGACGCGGGCGGGGTATCCGACGCCATCGCTGACCTTGGGGAAGGTGCAGAAGATGGCGTCGCCTGTGGCGGGAAGCTCGTCCAGATAGTCCATGACCTCGATCTGATAGCGGTCGACCGAGAGGATGTATTGCTCGCCGGGGTAGGGGTAGGCGTCCTCGCGCGTGGTCATGCCCGGCTCCTTTCATCGGGCTTTTTGCTGATGTTAAAGTGGTGCCGTGACAGCTCGATTTCTGCTGCGTTACGATACGTTCTCGATTGCGATTCCACGATGTTTCGGCTGCGTGACCATTGTGTTTCGCCTTGTCGGGGCGCTGATGGCGAAGGGAGGGGCCGTGCAATACCGCGTTGACCCCAAAAGTGGTAACCGAATATCCGCTCTGGGTCTGGGCTGCATGAGGTTTCCCGGTGCGCCGGGACGTCCGGATGCGAAGACAGCCGATGCCATCATTTCCCGTGCGGTGGAGCAGGGGATTAATTATCTGGACACCGCGTATCTCTATCCCGGTAACGAGGCGTGCGTGGGCGCCTCGCTTGAGCGCTTGGGGCTGCGTGACCGGGTGTTGCTGGCGACCAAGTTGCCGCATGCTTCGTGCAAGTGCGCGGAGGATTTCGACCGGTTCTTCGATGGGCAACTGCGGCGCCTGCGGACCGACCATATCGACTATTACCTCATGCATAACATTACCTCGCCCGCCCAGTGGGGACGTGTGGTGGCGTTGGGCATTGAGGACTGGATCGCGCGTCAAAAGGCGGCGGGGCGCATTCGCCAGATTGGTTTTTCGTACCACGGCAGCGCGGTGGACTTCCTGACGATGCTCGATGCATATGAGTGGGACTTTTGCCAGATCCAGTACAATTACGCTGGAGAGCGATATCAGGCGGGAACAGCGGGGCTCATGGCCGCCGCCGAGCGAGGCCTCGCGGTGTTTGTGATGGAGCCGCTGCTGGGCGGGCGTTTAGCGGGCAAGCTGCCGCCACGGGCCCGCGCTGTGCTCGATAGTGCCCGTGACCCGCATTTGCGCACTCCTGCCGCCTGGGGTCTTTCGTGGGTGTGGAATCATCCTCAGGTGACGATGCTGCTTTCGGGTATGACCGATACCGCGCAGGTGGATGAGAATTCGTCACTGGCAGACCTCGCGTTGCCGAATTCGATGACTGCCAACCAGCTCGACACGATCGCGCACGTGCTGGATGAGTTTGAAAAATCGAATCGCGTGCCCTGCACGGGATGCGGCTATTGCATGCCGTGCCCTAAAGGCATCAATATCCCTGGATGTTTTGCCGCCTACAACGCAAGCTATGCGTACAGCTGGTTTACGGGGCTGTCTCAATACTTTACGGCGAGCGCGGTGCGCACAAGCGAGCCCAAGTTGGTGAGCAATTGCGTCAAATGCGGCAAATGCGCGCGGCACTGCCCGCAGCACATCGATATTCCCGAGCGTCTCGACGATGTGCGCCGACGTTTCCAGCCTGGTCCCGTGACGGCCATGCTTAAAGTCTTCGGCAAAACGCGCTCCTCATGACCCTTTTATAACTTGCGGTGGAATAGTTCCTGTTTGCGGCAGAATAGGGGCCAAACAGGAACTATTTCACCGCAACTGAAGGGGGGCTGTCGTGGGCCATCGGGATTCATGTGATGATTTGCGTGAGGTTCGTTGGGGCATTTTGGGTGCCGGACACATTTCTCATCGATTTGCATCGTCGCTCAAGAAGGTCGACGGGGCACGGCTGGTGGCTGCGGCCGGTCGCACTCCTGCACATGTCGAGGAATTTTGCCGAGCGTTTTCGATCGATGCTGCGCATGGCCACGCCTCAGTCGACGATAACGGCAATGCGGCTTATGACGCGCTGATTGCCGACCCCGATGTCGACGCAATCTACTTGGCTCTTCCGCATGGCATGCATACGCGTTGGGCCTGTCGCGCGCTGCGCGCCGGAAAGGCCGTGCTGTGCGAAAAGCCGGCCGTTTTGAGTGAGGAAGAGGCTCTCTCGATTGCCTCCACCTCTCGTGAGCGCGGCGTGCTGTTTATGGAGGCGATGAAGAATCGGTTTTGCCCGATGCGCACTCGCGTGAAGGACTTGCTTGCGTCGGGTGAGCTTGGCCGTATTGTCTCGATTGAAAGCGTGCAAAAGCTCGATTACGGCGAGCCTCCTTCGGGCTATCTGCTTGATTCATTGCAGGGCGGCTGTCTATATGACATGGGCTGCTATGCGGTCGGTTGGTTTGAGGATTTGCTCGCGGGCGCGTGCGAGGTTTCATCCCGTGAAGTTCGCTGGCGTGACGTATCGGGCGGCCGCGTCGATTGGGCCGACGAGATCCGTATGAGCGTCGGCGGTATACCCATTCATATGGTGTGCGACGGCAAAGCAACATATGAAAGCCGCTTAACGATTGCCTGTGAGCGGGGCTCGTTGGAAATCGAGCGTCTCCATCGCCCCGAGCTCGCCCATGTGAAGTATTCCGACGGTCGAGTACTCGAAATCGATACACCATTTGAAGTCGATGATTTTTACGGTGAGGTGTCGCATGCGGTGCGGCTCATTCAGGCGGGGAAACTCGAGAGTCCCGTCATGCCCCTTGCCGCCACGCAGCGCTGTGCGCACATCATCGATGCGATTCGCTTGAAACTTTAGGGCGTGGGGGCATGGCGCCAGCGCCTGGAATGCCTTGGAGGCCTTTGTCCCTGATGCCCCTTTTATAACTTGCGGTGGAATATGGTCTGTTTGCGCCAAAATAGGGCACCAATAGACCGTATTTCACCGCAACTGATGAGGGGGAGTTGGAGATGCTGACGATCGGATGTCATCTTTCGACGACAAAGGGCTATCGGGCAATGGGAGAGACGGCGTTGTCCATTGGCGCCAATACCTTTGCATTCTTTACGCGCAACCCGCGCGGCGGCAAGGCGAAAGACCTTGACATGGATGACGTGGCGGCCCTGCGCGAGCTTATGGAGCAAAACGACTTTGGCCCGCTCGTGGCTCATGCCCCGTATACCTATAACCCCTGCTCAGCCAAAGAGCGGGCGCGCGAGTTTGCCTTGGAGGCAATGGCCGAGGACTTGCAGCGTCTGGAAGCACTGCCCGGCAACTGCTACAACTTCCATCCCGGTGCGCATGTGGGACAGGGCTCCGACGCCGGCATTCAGATGATTGTCGACACGCTGTGCCAGGTGATGTTTGAGGGGCAGCAGACGACGGTATTACTCGAGACCATGGCAGGCAAGGGCACCGAGGTGGGCCGTAGCTTTGAAGAACTGGCGTGCATTATCGAGGGCGTTGCCGCCAAGCGCCCAGAGCTGTCCGATAAGCTGGGCGTTTGTTTGGACACCTGCCATGTGAGCGATGCCGGCTACGACATCATCCATGATCTGGACGGCGTACTCGACGAGTTCGACCGCGTGGTGGGTATCGATCGCTTGCATGCCGTACACATCAACGATTCGAAGAACCCTTGTGGCGCCCATAAAGATCGTCACGAGTGCATCGGCAAGGGATACCTTGGCAGCGAGGAATTTGGTGGCGGTATGCAGGTTATGCAGAATATTGTATCGAATGGCCGTTTGCGTTCGCTGCCGTTTATTTTGGAGACTCCGAACGAACTTGCAGGTTATGCGGCTGAAATCAAACTGTTAAGGTCATTGCAGCAGT
>CABRZT010000077.1:0-4679 GCA_902475595.1 uncultured Collinsella sp.
AGGTTGAGCTGCGATCGTAATAGCGACGGATCACCTCGACCAAAAGCCCGTGCTTGCTGCCCACGTAGTGCAGCACGCCCGCCTGGGTGATGCCCACCTCGTCGGCTACCGCCTGGAGCGACATGCCGTTAAAGCCGCGCGCGTTGATAAGCCGCACGGCCGCCGAAACAATCTGGTCAAGGCGTTCCTGCGCCGCAGCGCTGCGTTTCTTTGCCGCGGGTGTGGGAGTTTTCTGAGTGTCCATATAAATCGCGCTGCCTTATTTAGGGCGGCTCGAGTATTGCCGCCAAATGCCTTTTGTATACCCCCATAGCTTACCTCAGCCGTTCAGCGGTTCAAAACAACCGTTTACCGCTCTTATAGGTTACTAAGTACTTAGTAAGCGTACTATACAGGTCGTGGAGTTACTTACTAGTTAGTAAGTAACAACTCAACAGACGCTCGCGAGCAGCCGTACCCCATTCCACGGCCGCCGCATCCAGCGGGTTTGACCCCTTGACCCTTGGTGCACGAGCGCCCTCGCGCATTCCATCACAGAGAGGATCTATTCCATGGCAAATCAAACCGCCGCGGCGATTGACGAGAACGCCATCGCCCCCGATACCGGAAAGCCCATGACCAAAACCGAGACATGGCGCTTTATGATCGGCTTTATCATCTTCGGAATCATGTGGATGATGTCGGGAACAATCGGCTCCAACGTCTTGTTCCCCGAGCGTTTTAACGGCCTTAATATTGGCCAGCCCGAGGCAATTCTCGCGGCGATGAACTCGGTCGGTTCGATCTTCGCCCTGTTCTCAAATCTCGTTTTCGGCGCGCTTTCCGACCACTGCCACAGCCGCTTTGGCAAGCGCACGCCGTTTATCGTTCTCGGCGGTTTTATCTGCGGCTGTGCTTTCTGGAGCACTTCGGTCGCGACCACACTTCCCATGATCGTCGCCTCCTGGTGCGTGCTGCAGATTGGCCTCAACTGCATGCTTGCCCCTGCTGTTGCCGTGCTTTCCGACCGCATCCCGCTTAACAAGCGCGGCACGCTCTCCGCATTCTATGGCGGCGGCGCAACGGCCGGCCAGTCGATTGGCACCATCATCGGTACGCAGTTCCTCTCCAACCCAGTTCCTGGCTTTATCATCGGCACGGTCTCTTGGTTGCTGACCGGCATCCTCGCCGTCATCATTTGGCCGCGCGAGAAGTCTGCCGCTCTTGACGAGGGCGAGCAGTCTGAGAAGCTCAATCTCAAGTCGCTGCTGCTCATGTTCGTTCCGCCCACCAAGAACTGCCGCGACTTTTATCTGGCGCTCTTTGGCCGTCTGCTCCTCATCTTCGGTTACTTCTGCATCAACGGCTATCAGCTCTATATCCTCGAGAAGTACATCGGTCTTCCCGTGGCAGAAGCCGGCGCAGTTCTTTCGAGTATGTCCGTCGTGATCATGGTCGTGTCGCTTGTCGCCTCGCTTACCTCGGGCGCCATCTCCGACAAGATCGGCCGCCGCAAGCCTATCATCCTCGTCGCAACGATTATGATGTGTATCGGTATCGCCCTGCCCTGGCTACTTAAGTCCGTTATCGGCATGTACGGATTTGCTCTGCTCGCCGGACTTGGCTACGGTATCTACTCTTCCGTGGACCAGGCGCTCAATGTCGATGTTCTGCCCGATAAGGAGAACGCCGGCAAGGACCTGGGCATCCTCAATATCGCCAACACCATCGGTCAGATCCTTGGTCCCATCGTGACCTCGGCAATCGTTGTCGCCACTGGCTCCTATTTCATGGCGTTCCCAATCTCCATCGTGCTCATCGCCGTGGGCTATGTGTCCATCATGCTCATCAAGAGCGCCAAGTAATTTGCCACTCTCTTTCATTCCGTCGGGCTGCGTTCGTGTTGCCCGACGGACTCCGACTATTCAATCGCTTAACTTGGAGGCGTTATCATGACTATCGTCGAGCAGTACAAGGTGTTTAAGCTCGAACTCGCGGGCACTGCGGCCGGCAATCCCTATGTCGAAGTCGAGCTGTCGGCGCGATTTGACCGCGCGGATGGCCAGGACAGCTTTGAGGTCCATGGCTTCTACAAGGGCAATGGCTGCTACGGAATCAACTTTATGCCCGAGAGTGCCGGTGTCTGGAACTACACGGTGAGCTCCAATGACCCCGAGCTCGATGGTGCCGCCGGCTCTTTTGAGGCCGTGCCCGCCACGGGCGCCAATCATGGTCGCGTGCTGCTGGCAAAGGATGTGCTCGCCCACGGAGCTCCGTTCATTACTGACGAGGATTTCAACTTTGCCTACGAGGATGGAACGCGCTACCTGCCCTTTGGCACCACATGCTATGCCTGGACCAACCAGGATGTTCAGCTGCAGGAGCAGACGCTCGAGACGCTCGCAGAGGCACCTTTTAACAAGATCCGCATGTGCGTCTTCCCCAAGTTCTACGACTATAACGTTGAGGACCCAGCGATGTATGCCTATGAAGGCGAGAAGGGCGATTTCGACCATTTTCGCTTCTATGAGCCGTTTTGGGAAAACCTCGAGCACCGCATCGAGCAGCTTGACGAGCTGGGCATCCAGGCGGATCTCATCGTTTTGCATCCGTATGACAAGCCTGAGGACTGGGGCTTCTCTCGTATGACGCGCGAGGAGGATATTTTCTACCTGACGTATGTCGCTCGTCGCTTCTCGGCATACAAGAACATTTGGTGGAGCCTTGCCAATGAGTGGGACCTTATGCCGTGGAAGCCGGCCGAGGACTGGGACCGCTATGCCCGTATCATCATGGCGAACGACCCGTATGGTCATCTGCGCAGTATCCACAATTGCCGTGAGATCTTTGACCACAGTCATCCGTGGATTACGCACGTGAGCTACCAGAGGTGCGACCTCAAGAACACAGCCGAGGACGTCACCATGCTGCGCGCGCAGTATAGCAAGCCGGTTTTGATCGACGAGGTCGGCTATGAGGGCAACATCAACTGGGGCTGGGGTAACCTGACCGCTCAGGAACTCGTACGTCGTTTTTGGGAGGGCAGTTTGCGTGGCGGTTATGTGACCCACGGTGAGACCTACGTCGACCGCGGACCCAAGCTGTGGTGGGCGCACGGCGGCAAGCTCTACGGCGATTCGCCCGATCGCATTGGCTTTTGCCGTCGCTACATGGAGGCGCTGCCGGCCGATTTTGACTGGGTGCCCGATGAGGTCGGCATCCTTGACGGTACGTTTACCTGGGATGTCACCTGTATGTCCAACGATCATGGCCACGGGACTGCCGATGTCCTTATGTACTTTGGGTTCAACCGTCCGGCGTATCGTGAGTTTGAGGGCGAGGCGGGCGCTCGTTACAAGGTGAATGTCGTGGACACATGGGACATGACGGAGGAAGAGCTTCCCGGAACCTTTGAGGGCAAGTTCCGCATCGACCTCCCTAGTAAGCAGTATATGTTGCTTCGTCTGACTAAAGTAGAGGCGTAATAATAGAGATAATCGGCTCCGGGCGCGATTTGCTGCACGACCATCATAAGGGCAGCCCCTGTGGTGGTCGCGGCGATGCGCGTTCGGGGCTATGGCACGTGAGGGGCGAATATGCAGGAGTTCTTTGGAATCGATGTGGGCGGTACGGCCGTTAAATGGGCTGTGCTGGGCGAGGATTTTTCCATCCGCGAGCGCGGGAGCCTGCCGACGGGCTTTACCACGGCTGAGGAGACCGTTTCGGCGTTGATCGGGCTCGTCGAGCCGTACCGCGAGCGCGTGAACGCCGTAGCCGTGAGCGCACCCGGCGGTATTTACGAGGGAGATGTCACGGGAACGATCCATCGCGGCGGTGCGCTCACGTTTATGGACGGCTGCCCACTGGGAAAGCTCATGCGCGAGGCGCTGGGGGTGCCGGTTGCCGTCAATAACGACGGTAAGTGCTGTGCACTCGGTGAGTATGCGGCTGGCGCCCTGCGCGGGACGCGTTTTGGCGTGGTACTCGCTATTGGCACGGGCATCGGCGGCGGTATCGTCATCGACGGCAAGGTCCTGCGCGGCGCGCACTGCTTTGCAGGCGAGTTCAGCTTCTTGCGCAACGATGTCACGACTGCCGCGAGCATGGAAAACTCCTTTGCGGGCTCGGGCGGTTGGCGCGCGCTCCGCGATGCCGCCGTTGCCGAGAAGGGCCTGCCTGCGGATTCTCCGGTGGACGGCCGCCGCGTCTTTGAGTGGATCGCGGATGGCGACATAGCGGCGCAGCGCGCGCTCGACCGCTACGCTCGCGCATTTGACGGACAGCTCATCAACCTGCAGGCCGTGCTCGACCCCGAGGTCTTTGTGATCGCAGGCGGCATCTCGTGCCATCCCGAGCTCGTCGATGCCCTGCGTGCGCAGATGCCGCTGGCCCTCGCGAGTTACGAAGGGACCCTTGCTGGCATTCCTGTGCCGCAGATAAAGGTGGCCGAGCTCGGCAACGACGCCAACCTTTACGGTACTGTCCAGGAGGCCATGCGCCTGGTGTAGCGCGAGCCAAACAAGGCTGTCGAAAAAGATAAAGGCCGGCGTGAACCGCCCCTATTTCCTTAGCACGGGAAATGGGGGTGGTTTTACTCATTGGGGACGTACTTAAATGAGCGCAGTTGAAAACACTCCTTGCCGAGTTAGAGGTCGCGCGTGCCCCTTCTGGGCCATGCGGCTCAAAATCTCGGCGTGATG
>CABRZT010000078.1:0-4648 GCA_902475595.1 uncultured Collinsella sp.
GAACCCGATACCCTGAGGGCCGGACCGGCCGGCCCCGAGAGATCGGAGGCGCGCAGGCCCGCGAAAGGTTCACGAGCTCCCCCGCGACGCGGCTGGACCCTCGGCTGCCCCTCGTAAAGGATGCAGAAGACACGGTCGAGGTCCGACGGTTCGACCAGGCTGTACCGGCAGTCCGCGTACAGTGCGCAGCCCCTCCCGCGCGGGTCGCCGTCCGAGTCCTCATCCGGCTCATGATGGCGCACCTCAACCCAAAGGCCCTCCAACACGTCGTCGAACCCGAAATCGAGCTCCGCCTGGACGCTCTCGCCGAGCGCATCGCCCAGGCCGAGCTCCGGCACCTTCGTCACACGGCCGTCCAGCCACTCAATCTCTGTCATCGCGCGCATGGTGCAAGCCCCTTCCGACACGGGATTGTCAGCTCAACCCGACCCTTACCCATACGGACGAACATAACTCGCCAGGGGGAAGCCCCTGAAGGCCGTGCGCCACAACATGAGGCCGAATCCGCCCCCGGCTGGACAGGCCAACAACGAAGGAGCACACGGAACCGGCGCGGCGTTACAACCGTCCCGGCAAGCGTGTCACTTGGCCAAGTCATGATGCCGACAAACCCGGAAATGCTCCAACGGAGCGCCGAACGAGCGTAACAATATAAAGCCGTGCAACACGTGTTGGACGACCGGAACATCCCAAACAAAGGCCTGTAGGTCCCACCTTCAAGCCCAATAGCAAAATGTGCATCAGCGGATTTGCAGCGATACAAGTCTCAACCGTCACCATCACACCGCAGCGCGCCTAGTCCCACTCATCCTACTGCAAATGTCCCAGAACGAGAAAACGACCAGCTTAACATGCCAACCTTTATATCCGCACGCGCGTAATTCAACTCATAAGGACCGGCTATCCCTTACCTGTGACACAATCTCAAACGCACAGAACAGAATCATCAGTCCAATCATCGTATAAGAGGCAGCCGAACCTTCAAGCACTATTCCACAAAGAACAATCTCCGCGCAGCCAATAAGAACTGTTATCAGGCGCTCTGCCTTTTTGCTCTCGCCGCTCGCATAAAAAGGCGGCAAAGTGCACAAGATCACATATAGCCCGGGAAGGGAATACAGGATCGATAGTCCAAGTCCCCCATCAACCGCAGTGCTTTGCGTAAGAATCAACTGAACCCAAACGGCAATTATCACTGAGCAGGTTGTCGATAAAAGAAGACTAGAAATATAGCACGCAACAAAGTCCCGTCGCGTTCGAGCAGAGAAATCCGCGAACTCTCTTCGCCGCGTGGAAACAATAAGGTACACAGAAATTGCAATAGAACCAATCAGAGAAAACAGCGGAACAACCAGCAATTCAAGCTTATTACCCCATCGATCAACCACACCCCCACTCCAATGAGCGGGAATTGTATCAGGGAGGACTGACCAAGCCGCCCATAGAATCAGAAATGGAAGAATAGAGAGGATGAAAGATGATAACACTGCAGTAGTTTTTTTGAGGCTCTCATCGATTCCGCATCTCCTTGCGCGCCCACATTCCACTCCGCCTTAAATCAAGTATACGTTTTGGAACGGGATGTCACTCCGAACGCCTTACCCTCTTAGTGTGAATGCCGCTGCGGCATTGTTGACTCATCCTTAGTAATCGCGTCTATCCTCTGCAGCATCAGCCAAAGCAATCCGAGAGGAGCCGCACATGCATGCAGCGGAAATTCCTTTCGGGGGGGGGTATCTCCCAGATTTACCCGCCGCCCGAAGGGGCAGTCGACAGTCGAGTACGTACTGATCATCGCGATCATCGTCCTGGTGGTGCTGATCGCGGGACCGTGGGTCTCGTCGGCGATCACAAACCAGTTCAACACGGTGGCGGGGACGCTCGGCAACGGAATCTCAAAGGGGAGCTGGGAGTCGGGCGGCACGGGCGGCGGCAACGGGTCGTTGACCGACGCCGACATCGTGGACCCCGTTCACGGGATAGCGTTCGCCGTGTACTCGGAGGACGACCACAGCCTCATGTTCTACAAGCGCCGCGGGGTCCCCAGAGTCGGTGACATGCTCAACAGCCGCCGCGTGACGGCGGTGTATACGGGGTTCGAAAATGGATACGCCACCGCGACCGTGGGAAACGACGGCAAGACGACTGCCCCCTGGTGGCCTAACAGAAGTAATATCGTGGCCGTAAAGGCCATTGACGATGGCATAGAAATCCACTCGTTGGCATTTTGCTTTCAGTACATGGAGAACTGCAAGAGCTTTGATCTGGCAAAGTTCGACATGTCGAACTGCACAAATCTGCAGCACGCATTCGCGTATTGCGGCAATGCGACTTCCTTCAGTATTTCAAGCTGGGATACGTCCTCGGTCGTCGAATTCGACTCGGCGCTCAAAAACCTTTACAAGGTCGAGGAGATTGACATCTCCGGATGGTCGACGCGGAAAGCCGGCGATTTACGTCTCCTTTTTTCCACCGACAGTTCGCTGAAAAGCGTGAAATTTGGACCAGGGTGGAAGACCTCAGATGTTATGGATATGCTCGGCATGTTTAGCTATTGCAAAAATCTAAACCTCGACTGTTCCGATTGGAATGTCCCAACCTATGCCAATCATAGTGACTTCAATCACTGCGCCCCCGGCGTTATCCTCCCGAAGGCGTGGCAGTAGGTCTGAAGAAACAAAACGGCAAGCAGTTTATGTGGCGCGGGCACCCGTGCCGCCGTTGCCTCAGCGGCACGTTACGGGCTAGTCGGTTCGCTTTAACGTACGCTCTGCATGCAATATCAATCCCCATGCGAAGGGAGTGTCGCATATGCATGCAGCGGCAATTAACCTTCGGGGGGTGGGTATCTCCTAGGAATACCCGCCTCCGAGGCCAAGGAGCCATCGAGTACGTTCTGGTCATCGCGATTATCGTCCTGGTTGTGATGATAGCCGGCCCTTGGGTCTCGTCGGCAATCAGGAACCAGTTCAACACGGTGGCGGGAGTATTGGTAAACGGGACAGCAGGTGGGACTTGGGAACCGAGCGGTTCCGGCAGCGGTAACGGCGCGGGTTCCGCGACCGTCCAGGCGGCGCTCGCCAAGGACGCGAAGGACACGCGAAGGACTGGACCCTCGGTGAGCAGAAGGCAGTTGCCGAGGACATCGCCGCCAAGGGCGAGGCGTCGCCCGCCTACGCCAAGGCGAAGGCCGCGATGGATGCCGGCACCGAGTTCTCGATGAAGCTCACCGATGGCAAGACGCTGACTTACCGCATTATCGGCATCAATCATGATGACCCTGCAGGCGGATCCGGCAAGGCGGGCCTCACGTTCCTCACTACCACGACGGGCATTTGGTCCCCCATGAACGCGATTGACACCAACGCCGGCGGTTGGGAGAAGTCTGAACTCCGTCAGAAAATGAACTCCGGCAAGATCTGGAATCTGATGCCCTCCGATTTCCAGTCCAAGGTGAAGGCCGTCAAAAAGCTATCGAACAATGTCGGGGGCGGTGATGAGAACAAGAACGCCGCCGTGACGGCTACCTCGGACAAGCTGTTCCTGCTCAGCTACTCTGAGATCGCCCCCCACCTCCTATTGGGCATCCTATCCCTGGACTTCCTCCGAGGGCACCCAGTACGAGGCCTTCAAAGGCAAGGTGACGGAGAACTATTCTGTTAATGCCTGTCTGAAGATTGGCAGCAGTTGGTGGGAGCGCTCGGTGAATCCGAGCAACTCCTACTACTTCCTCAATGTCGACAGCAGCGGCGGCCCGACGTACGCCGACTACGCGGGGTACTCGTATTGCGTCTGCCCCGTTTGGTGCTTCTAGCTCAAATTTGATCTGATGTAAGGCCCGTGCAATCCTGCATGGGCCTTTCTTTTGGCAATTGCTCGACCGATTCGTGGCTTGAAACACAAATTATCGAGTTAAGGAGACATGGGGTCATACAGCGGCTCTCAGGGCGCCCGTAGCACTCCCCCGCCATTACCCCTGCGGCGTCCTCGTATAGAGCCCATTCTTCTTGGCGTTTCGTTGCAACAGCTCACTTGTCCACCGGTCAAGTGAACTACTGGAATAAATACAGCGACACGCTTGTTCGTTACAGTGGCTATATCGGTGTATATCGCCGCGATAAATACAGCCCGTTCTTGGCGTGTACCTGCTGCGCGTATGTAGAATCATATCGCGTTAATAAATCGGCTCAAGCGCGTGCAAAACGCACAAGTAACCGCAAAAGGCGATTATCGCGCAGGTAGATTTTTGGCACCCTGTTGCTTAATCAAAATTAAGCAATTGCTTAAAACAAAAAAGGTCAGGCACTAGGTGCCTGACCTGCAAACTTCTGGTCGGGACGACTGGATTCGAACCAGCGACCCCTTGACCCCCAGTCAAGTGCGCTACCAAGCTGCGCCACGTCCCGAAGCTTTTATTTGTTGCTCTGCTCTCGCTCGCAACAGGGAGTATATTAACCCGAAACTTTAGACTTGTGCAAGAACTTTTTTACAAATTTTGAAGCAAGTCCAAAATTGTATCTGCGAGCTGGGGTTTTGTTAGCACGGGAAGCTCTTGCGTACCCGTTGTGCTCACAATCCAGGCCTTGTTAGTGTCGGTTCCAAAGCCCGAATCGGCGCGCGAGACATCGTTGGCGATAATGGCATCGCA
>CABRZT010000079.1:0-4568 GCA_902475595.1 uncultured Collinsella sp.
GTCATTCAAAAGGCAAGGCATGACCAGAAGGTCTATGCCTTGCCTTTTTCATGCCAACTTGTTCGCTCTGGACGTCGCTCGCTGTCCGTCCTCTACCTGCGGCGTTGCCTTGCTCCGGATGCGGTAGTAGTCATTGGGGACGTTCTTAAATGACTAGTCGAAAGGGACACTCTTGCACTAAATCTGCAGACCCTCGCCGGACTCGTCCTGTACTTTACCGAGATAAAGTGAACGTGTAGATTCGTAACCCACTCGCAACCGTTCTATGGCACGATATTGAACGAATGTATGCTATGCGCTCAAATTTTTGGGCAGAGTGGGAGACAGTATGGTCAAGCTGTACGAGGACGGCATCTACCTGCGCGGCGGCAGCGAGGTTGTGCCTGCAGCCGAGGCTGCCGAGCGTGGTATTACGCAGACGCCCGAGGACGCCAAGCGTGGCACCATCGCGTATTCGATCCTCCAGGCACACAATACGTCCGGAGATCCCGAGGCGCTCAAGATTCGCTTCGATGCCATGGCGAGCCACGACATCACCTTTGTCGGCATCATCCAGACGGCGCGCGCCTCGGGCATGGAGCAGTTCCCGCTGCCTTACGTGCTCACCAACTGCCACAACTCGCTGTGCGCCGTGGGCGGCACCATCAACGAGGACGACCATGTCTTTGGCCTTTCCGCGGCCAAAAAATACGGCGGCATTTTCGTCCCGCCGCACATCGCCGTCATCCACTCCTTTATGCGTGAGAACTTCGCCGGCTGCGGCAAGATGATCCTGGGCTCCGACTCGCACACCCGCTATGGCGCCCTGGGCACCATAGCCGTGGGCGAGGGCGGTGGCGAGCTGGCAAAGCAGCTGCTGCGCGACACCTACGATGTCGCCTATCCCGGCGTCGTTGCCATCTACCTCACGGGCGCCCCGCGCCCCGGCGTCGGCCCGCACGATGTAGCACTCGCCATCATCCGCGCCGTCTTTGCCAAGGGCTACGTCAAGAACAAGGTCATGGAGTTCGTGGGCCCCGGCATCGCGAGCATGACGACCGACTACCGCAACGGCGTCGACGTCATGACCACCGAGACCACTTGCCTGTCGAGCATCTGGGCCACCGACGAGGACACGCACGCGTTTCTGACCATGCACGGCCGCGGCGACGACTACCGCGAGCTCAAGCCCGCCGATGTTGCCTACTACGACGGCTGCGTCGAGGTCGACCTGTCGAGCATCAAGCCTATGATCGCGCTGCCGTTCCATCCTTCCAACGGCTTTGAGATTGACGAGCTCAACGAGAATCTCGAGGACATCCTGCACGAGGTCGAGCTCGAGGCCGCCAAGATCGGCGAGGGCAAGACACACTTTAGCCTGCTCGACAAGATCGTCGACGGCAAGCTGCACGTGCAGCAGGGCGTTATCGCCGGCTGCTCGGGCGGCAATTACGACTCCGTGGTCCAGGCTGCCCGCGTGCTCAAGGGCGCCAACACCGGCTGCGGCGAGTTCTCGCTGTCGGTCTATCCCACAAGCCAGCCCGTGGCGCTCGAGCTTACGCGCCGCGGCTACATTTACGACCTTATGGAGGCCGGCGCGATCGTGCGCACGGCGTTCTGCGGCCCGTGCTTCGGCGCCGGCGATACGCCTGCCAACAACGGCCTTTCGATCCGCCACACCACACGCAACTTCCCCAATCGCGAGGGTTCCAAGCCGGGCAATGGCCAGCTGAGCGCCGTGGCTCTGATGGACGCCCGCTCCATTGCGGCGACGGCTGCCAACGGCGGCGTCCTGACGCCGGCGACCGACCTGC
Source organism: uncultured Collinsella sp. (assembly GCA_902475595.1). GTDB lineage: Bacteria > Actinomycetota > Coriobacteriia > Coriobacteriales > Coriobacteriaceae > Collinsella. The sequence continues at coordinate 1,794 of CABRZT010000079.1, forward strand.
CCGAGGAGACGTGGGACGAGGCCTGCGAGTACACCTTTGACGACGCGCCGTACAAAAAGCGCGTGTACTGGGGCTTTGGCAAGGCCGAGCCTGCCGACGAGCTGGTCGAAGGCCCCAACATTAAGCCGTGGCCCGCGATGGAGCCTCTCGGCGATGACATCCTGCTCAAGGTGTGCTCCAAGATCATGGACCCGGTTACTACGACCGACGAGCTCATTCCTTCGGGCGAGACGAGTTCCTTCCGCTCCAACCCGCTGGGCCTGGCCGAGTTTACGCTGAGCCGCCGCGATCCGGCCTACGTGGGTCGTTCCAAGGAGGTCGACGCCGTGGAGAAGCGTCGCGTGGCCGGCGAGGCCGCGGGCGACCTGGCGGCGCTCGATGCCGAGCTTGCCGGCGTGTTTGAGGCGCTGGCCGGCGCGGGTGTCGCGGCCGACGCCAAGGCGACCGAGTACGGCTCGATGCTCTATGCCAAGAAGCCCGGTGACGGTTCTGCCCGCGAGCAGGCCGCGAGCTGCCAGCGCGTAATTGGCGGCCTGGCCAACATCGTCCACGAGTACGCCACCAAGCGCTATCGCTCCAACGTGATGAACTGGGGCATGGTGCCCTTCCAGATGGAGGCCGAGCCCAACTTCGAGGTGGGCGACTATGTCTTCGTGCCGGGGATTCGTGCTGCGCTCGATGACGACCTAAAGGACATCGCCGCCTACGTGGTGCGTGCCGACGGTGCGGTTGAGCAGATCGAGCTCTACATTGCCGATATGACGGCAGAGGAGCGTGCCATCGTCAAGGCTGGCTGCCTGATCAACTACAACAAGTTCAAGGCCGCTGCCGAGTAACGTTGCTGTACGCCCCGGACACACCTTTCCCTCGTGCTCACGCGCTTCGCGAGGGTCGCCCGAGGGAAAGGTGTGTCCGGGGCTACCGCGACGTTCTCGTTGGGTCTTGAGGGACGCTGATAAATAGACTTGTTTGATGCCGCCTCTGTTATCGGGGCGGCTTCTTTTTGTCGAAAACCGCCACAAAGGGGACAGGCACCTTTGTGGCGGTGGGGACGAGCTCGATGTTGTTGTGATCGTTGAGCGGCATGTTAATGGGCACCTCTACAGAATTTCATCCGAGTTGGCGGGCTTGGTTGTTTTGGGGATGCCGAGTTTGGATGACGCGAAATCGTCAACATTGTCCTTGATTCCGTCTCTGGTGTAGACGGTGATCATATAGGTGCTGTGCCCGAATTCGCTCTTGTCGCGTATTGCCCAGGCCTGCCAGTAGGCGGCCCCACTTCGCCCTTTGATTTTTCCGACACGGCGGAGTTCTGTTCGTTTAAATTGCTGGTCGCTATCGATGGTTCGACCGGCCTCCTCGGTGAGCCCGCACTGCCCAAGTAGCTTGTCGAGGACTTGGTTCATGTGGCACTCGTCGGTGTTTGGAGCATAGTCGTAGGCGAGGGTGATGGAGTCGAGGGACTGGTCGTCGATCAAATAATTCATCGTCTGAGGTTCAAGGCTGAAATGGGGGAGGCATCCATCAATCGTTCCGAGCAGCGGTAACTTTGACCGCCAAATTCCGGTGGGAATTTCATCTTCGTAGAACACGCCGCGACAGATAAAGGAGAGCGAGGTGGCACGCGAGCCAGCGTCGACCATTCCGCATAAATCGAAGGGCGAGGCGATGCCAAGGGAAAAAGGCGTGATGACGATAAGGAAGAGCATCACGATGGGTATGGCGAGAATGGCGATGACGTTGCGACCGGTGGAATGAGACGGCTTCATATGCGCTCCTCGAGACAAAGATCTGTTGAGGATAGGCAGAAATGGATATGTTCAGAGAACAATTCAAGTTTAATCTCATGGCGCGAGATGGTCGACCGTTAGCGTCGAAAACCACCACAAAGGTGCCTGTCCCCTTTGTGGTGGTGAGGAGCGCGCGGCTTCTTTTGGTAATAGTGTTAGCTGGCGGTATCATTAGTGCAGGTGGCGAAGGTTTGCATTGTGGGGTGTTTTGCCGTGAGCCGTTCTGCCCGTATTGGATTGATTGTCTTGGCGCTTGCGATCGCTGTGGTTGGCGCGGGCGCTGTCGGTATGGCATTTCTACCTGCTGCGGTGACGGAGCCGTTGGTCAAGCCTGTGGCTCAATCTGTCGAACTTCTGACCGGCGACGACAAGCCCGAGACCATTACCGTTGATTTTGATGAGCAGCCGGCTGTGCTGGGTATTAGCAATTATCCGAGTATTCAGCTTGGGGCCATGCGCTATACCACGGATACAAGCCTGATCGATAGGGCGTCCGAGCTACTCAAGGGCAAAACATTTAAGCGTTGGTACGGATATGCGTCCTATCGGGCAAAAGCGAACGACATGGTTGGCGGATGTCACTCTTCCATCGAGCTGGACACTGCAAACGGCGCAAAGTTATGTGATGTCTCGTACGATCCGGGTTACGAGGGCAATGAGGGTCCGGGTATTTACATCATGGCCGGCGATGCAGCCTATGTCATGGAGGGCGACCAGGCCGAGCTCAACGATTTTATGGGTCAGTGTATCCAAGATGCCTATGAACAGACCTGCTTGCCCGACCCGCAGACTGCACGCGATAGTGGGTCTGCCCGTATATGGCTCTTCGAGGATGAGATGCCCTGGAGCGGCGAATCGGGAAGCACGGGTTCGGCAAGTAAATAGAGACTGCAACCACCACAAAGGTACCCGTCCCCTTTGTAGTAGTTCTCGGTTTGTCTCGATCTGTAACATCTTGGCCGCTAAAAGTGGGCCTGGTGTTACA
>CABRZT010000080.1:0-4392 GCA_902475595.1 uncultured Collinsella sp.
GCTACAACGAGATTCTCGCGGGACGCGCCACCAATATCTTCGACTGCAATATGGCCTCGGGTTCCCTCATGGATATTGGCGTCTACACCGTCGAGCCCATGGTCGAGATTTTCGGCATGCCCTCCGGCCTTACGAGCATGACCACCCTGCTCGATCCCACCACGCGACAGCTCACGCACGGTCCCATCGACGGCTGCGGTTCCATCCTCGCCAGCTACGGCGGTGGCCGTATCTCCGTCGAGCTCGCGCACTCCAAAATTACGAATGACCTGATGCCCTCGCAGATCGAAGGCGAGCGTGGCACTATCCAGATTGACCATCTGTCCACGCCCCGCAACGTCCGTATCGACTATCGCGGCGATGTCGTACGCGGCTCGGCGACCGAGGCGCCGCGCGAACAGGGCGACAACAGCCTCGTTCTCGACCTGCCCAAATCGAGCAACACTATGGAATACGAACTCACAGACTTTATCACCGCCATCGGCGGCATCGATAACGTTAGGGAAGAGATTTGGGAGACCCCGGCGGGACGCCACGAGCTTGGCCACTACCGCGATGTCACGCTCGTCTCACTGCGCATCATGGATGCCGTGCGCCAGCAGGCCGGCATTACCTTCCCGGCCGACGCAGGCAAGCAGGCATAGCGATGGGCCTCTTCGATACGTTCTTCTCCAGCGTCACCGGCGGCAGTCGAGAGCCTCAAAAACCGTCAAACGTCGAGCTCGAGCTGCGCCGCAGGCTTACCGTGCTCGCAAGCGACGAGGCCACTCAAGACACTCCCCTGCGCTATTTCCTGCGCTGGGCGGGGCAAGTCCAAGGCGTTGGTTTTCGCTTTACCAACACCAACCTCGCGCAGGCACGCGCACTCACCGGCTGGGTGCGTAACATGGAAGACGGCTCAGTCGAGATGGAGATACAGGGAGCTCCGGCAAACGTCCTATCTCATCTCGAGGCGCTTCATGCCTCCTACGAGCGCATGGGAACGCGTTTTCGCCTCGTAGACGCCCAGGCCCGAGCCCCACTTGTCAATGAAGACGGTTTCAGTCCTCATTATTAGTATTGTGTGCTAAATACGGTATCATTTACCTACAACCGTTAATAGAAAAGAGGCGAGGCGCATGGCGGTGCAAAGAAGGAATACCAGGCAGCGAAAGCTGGTTCTTGACGCCGTGCGCCAAAGCTATAACCATCCCACCGCCGACGAAATCTACAACGTCGTGCGCGCGCAGGATGACAAAATCAGCCGCGGTACGGTCTACCGCAACCTCAATCTCTTGGCCGACGCCGGCGAGATCCTCTCGATCAAGACGCCGGGCGGGAGTCGCTTCGATCGCACCATCGAGCCGCACGCACATATCATCTGCACCTCGTGCAGCCGCGTCATCGACGTACCGCTCCCCTTCGATGCCCAGCTCGACGCCAAGGCGTCCGAGCAAATCGGCTGGCACGTCACATCGCACTACACCATCTTCGAGGGTCTCTGCCCTGACTGTCGGTAGATGTTTGGGACATGCCTTAAAATCCACCTTTCCGCATTCTGCAGCAAAATGTAGATTTCTAGGGATGTCCCAAATATCTACTCGGCGAGCAGGCGATGCAGCTCTTCTTCGACCGTGCGCACGTAGCGGACGCGGTCGTTAATGCCACGCATGGAGGGGTTGCAGCTCTCCATCAGATAGGGATGGCCCACGACGTTGAGCATGTCACGATCGTTCTCATTGTCGCCAAACGCCATCATCTCATCGGGCGAAATACCCAGGGCACGACCGTAATCGGCAAGCGCGGAGCCCTTGCCCGAACCGAAACCGATAAAGTCCGTCCATTCGGTTCCCGACGTCATCACGTCGACACGGTCGCTAAAGAGGCGCTCAAAATGCTCCAGCGCCGCCGGCTGATCCACCTCGGGCGTCTGGAAGGCAATCTTAATGACGTCCTCGTCGATGTCCTCGGGACGGTCGACCACCGCCACATCGCAGTGGACCTCATAGCGCAAATGGTCGACGAACGCATTGTTGCCGCTCATGGTGTAGAGGTGTCCCTCACACGAAAGGGTCACGTCGGCATGGGGATACGCAGCCACGGCATTCGCGATATCCATAGCAAGGCTACGCTCCATGGAACGCTTGACAACGGCACGTCCCTCGCTCATCACCAGGGCTCCGTTTTCGCATACATAGGCGAGCTCATCGGCCACCGGGGCAAACAGATAGCGCAAGCTCGCATATTGACGGCCGCTCGCCGGCATAAACACGATACCGCGACGATGCAGCTCATCGATGAGCTCAAAGGCCTCGGAACGCGGCTCGCGCTCCCCCGGATGCAGCAACGTGCCGTCCAAATCGCATGCAATCAGCTTGATTCCCTCAAGACCCATATGCTTTCCCCCCAAAGCACCTCATCAACAGTAAGACGGACTTTGAATAGCTGCCTCTCAAAGTCCGTCTTACTCATACGCACGTTAACCGCGCGCCTTTTTTACGATCGTAAAGTCTGGAGCCATACTCACAACGGCATCCGCCGCACTCGACGCAAAGCGCCGGTCCGCATCGAGTTCACGGGTAACCACCGAGAGCCAAACGCCCTCGACGCCCCGGAGCATGCGGCCCAAAACAGGCTGCACCGGCGTATACATGCGCACGGTATACTCGTCCGAATCGCCTCGGAAAAGCGGCGCGTGCATATTGCCGATCTCCCAGCACGCATGCGCGAGCGCAATCGGGTCCATGCGGTCAACTTCGACCAAATAAACCTCGGCACTGCGCAGGCGCACGACAACCGCCACGGGCACCATGCCCGAACGGTCGATGGCGAGCACGTCGCCATCGACAAGACGACAGCCGTCAGTAGCATCCAGCCGGACATCGACCGTGCGCCCCAGCTCCGTCACGCCCACAAGCGCGCATACATCAGCCTGGTCCCAATCGAGCAGCAGCTCGTCAACTTCAAAGACGCCGCCCAACTTCCGGCGAAGCAGGAGTTCATAGGACGGATCGTTGAGATTTCCCAAGCATGTCGTCGAAACCAAGCGTTCAGGCATACTCTAACCCTCGACCTCGACGAGCTCGATATCAAAGTTGAGGTCCTTGCCGGCCAGCTCGTGGTTGGCGTCGAGCGTCACGGCCTCGGGCGTAACGTCGATGACCACGGCGGGGACGGGCATACCGCTCGGCGTGGACAGGAAAAGCTTCATGCCCTTCTCGATCTGCTCGATGTTGGGAACCTGTTCGGCCGGGAAGGTAATAACCATCTCGGGATTGTGCTCGCCGTAGGCATCGGCAGCAGGAATGTGCACGGTCTTCTTCTCGCCCACCTGCATGTCGACAACAGCGGCGTCGAAGCCCTTGATCATCTGACCGGCGCCGCAGGTAAACTCCAGCGGCTCGCCGCGATCGTAGGAGCTATCGAACTGCGTGCCGTCATCGAGCGTGCCGCGATAATGGGTCTTGACCTTCTTGCCCTGGTTGGACATGGTAACCTCCGTGATAAGGGCGGCGCACAACGCGGGCCGCCGTGAACATATGGCGCTAACTATACCCTAGTCATACAATTCAAAGACAGTTTGCAAAGAAACGCTGCAACCGGAGGAACCATGGCATATCCCGTATTTGACCTACACTGCGACACCGCCGACCGAATCGGCTGGGCCACGCTCGATCTCGACCTGCGCTTTACCGCCGGCACCGACGGCTATTTCCCCGGCGACGAGACGCATCCGCAAGATTTCGACCTCATCGAGGGTAACGCCTGCGCCATCTCGCTCGCAAAGATCGGCAACACGCCGTGGGCACAGTGCTTCGCCACGTTTGTCCCCGACGAGATTCCCACCGCCCACGCCGCGCGCTTCCAGGCGCAGATCATGGCGCATATGAGCGGCCAGGCAATGCTCAACCACGACCGTATGGTCAACGTGCGCAGCGCCGCAGACATTCGCCCCGCGCTCAAGGACGGCAAGGTCGCTTGCATCCACACCATCGAAAACGCCACGTTCTTTGCCGAGGACCCCGCGCTGATCGAAGTGCTCAAGAGCTTGGGCGTGCTCATGTCGTCACTCAGCTGGAACGCGCAGGGACCGCTCGCGAGCGGCCACGACACCCACGCCGGCCTCACCGCCGCCGGCATCGAGGCGCTTACGCAGATGGAGCACGCCGGCATGGTGCTCGACGTCTCCCACCTCAACGATGAGTGCTTTGACGAGGTTGTCGCCCACGCCACGCGCCCCTTCGTCGCCAGCCACTCCAACTCCCGCACCGTCTGCGGCGTCAAGCGCAATCTCACCGACGACCAGTTCCGCACCATTCGCGACATGGGCGGTATCGTCGGCCTCAACTACTGCAGCGAGTTCCTTTCCAACGACGCAACCGACGAGACCGCTGCAGACGTCACCTTCGACCA
>CABRZT010000081.1:0-4286 GCA_902475595.1 uncultured Collinsella sp.
GCTTTGTCTGAACGACTTACGCGCGCAGCAGCACCTTATTATTGAACTCGTGGCCCAGAATTTCCTGGGCGCGCGTAAGTCGTTCAGACAAAGCCAAGACCTAGGCCTCCCTGGCATTTTCGATAGCGTCGACGGCGTCGGCGACAGAGTTGAGCGAGAGCAGGGTCTCGTCATCGATCTCGAGGTTGAACTCGTCCTCGATAGCCGTAACCAGCTGCAGGCGCTCGAGCGAGTTGGCATCGAGGTCGTCAAAGGTGGTCTCATCGCTAATTTCGGCAACATCGACGCCCAGAACGTCAGCAGCGACCTCGGCGATCTTGTCGAAGATTTCGGAGCGATCCATAGCGCTTCCTCTCATAGTGCATGAATACCAAAAGAATGGTACCGCCCGGGCGGTACCAAGACACGGTTCTGATTCTACCCCACGACGCACGCCCCGAGACGCATAACGCCGCTGTTATAAAACGATGCCGTCCATGGAGTTGGCGACGTTCTCGACCAGCCCGGCGCGCACGGCTTCGGCCGCCGCGAGCGTACCGTTTTTAACAGCCTCGACCGAGGTGGCGCCATGGCCGATCAGGACCACGCCGCGCAGGCCCAAAAGAATCGCGCCGCCCTTGGCGTCGCCCGAAAGCTTGGCCTTTATCTCGCGCATCTGCTTTTTAATGAGCAGCGCGGCGATCTTGGTGCCAAGCGAAGACATAAAGACGCCCTTGAGCTCCTGCAGCAAAAACTTGGCAGCGCCCTCAGTGGCCTTGAGCGCAATATTGCCCGACATGCCATCGGCAACGACGACATCGAAGTTACCGGAGGTGATGTCCGTTCCCTCGCAGTTACCAACAAAGCCGGGAACGGCGGCTTTCATGGCTGGGAAGCAGGCCTTGGTAAAGTTGGAGCCCTTCTCGTCCTCGGTGCCGTTAGCAAGCAGGCCCACGCGGGGATGCTCGATGCCCAGGACGACGCGAGCATAGGCGCTACCCATCTGAGCAAAACGCACCATGTCATCGACCTCGACATCGGGGTTGGCGCCCATATCGCACAGCACCGTCAGACCGCCGGCGCGATTGGGCAGCGCATTGGTCAGACAGGGACGCACCGGCTGCTTCTTGCCTTCGGCCTGATATCTAAACGGCGTGACGTAGGCGGTCGCAGCGGCGGTCATGGCGCCGGTGGAGCCGGCGGAGAAAAACGCGTCCGCATTTCCCTTCTTGATGGCGCGGCACGACAGCACGATCGAAGACTTGCGTTTGGTCATCACGGCGCGAATGGGATCGTCATCCATGGCGATAACGTCGGGTGCCTCAAGGGCCTCAACACGTGCGTGGGAAGCAGCAAAGGGATTGACGATTTCGGCGGGGCCAGCTGCCAAGACCTCGATATCGGGATCGGCGGCAAGTGCAGCCTCGATACCATCGAGAACGACCTGAGGTTTCTCGTCTCCACCCACAACGTCTACACAAACGCGAACGTTACTCATATACATGCTCCTTATACAAAAATGGCCGACTCATTGAGCCGGCCATTGTGGTTCCATTTGGAACGGCATCGCATCCAGAGTATACCGTTACTCGGTAACGATAACCTCGCGGTCCTTGTAGAAACCGCAGCTGGGGCACACGTGGTGCGGAAGCTTGACAGCGCCGCAACGGGGGCACGTGGACTGAGCCGCAGCCGAGATCTTCATGTTGGCGGAACGACGGGTGTGAGTGCGGATACGACCCTGCTTTTGTTTAGGTACGGGCATAGTGACCTTCCTTATGAACTATCCAGTGTGGCGATTACGCGCAAGTAGCGATATTACCACAGTTTTACTCATCGAGCTTGAGATTCTTCAATGCTGCAAATGGATTTTCCGTGGCAGCGGCCCATTCCGCCTCTACCTGGGCGGCGCAATCGCATTGCTCGACGTTGAGATTGCAACCGCATGTGGGGCACAGACCACGGCAATCGGGCTTGCAGAGCACTACAAACGGCGTGTCCATAACGACCGCGTCATTGATGGGCTCACCCAGATCGACTAGACGGTCCTCACCCAGGAGCTCGTAGCCGTCCTCGTAGGCCTCGGGATCCTCGGGCTCCTCAAAGAGGTAGAACTCCTCGATCTCGCCGGCGATATCAAACGAGGCGGGCTCCAGGCAACGGTCGCACTCGCCGGTGGCGTGCGCGCGGACCATGCCCGTGAGCAAGACACCGGTACCGGCATTGGTAAAGACAACGTCGTAGTCGATGCCGTCCTGAAGCTGGTACTCCTTCTCGCCCACCGTGTAGGTGGCGACATCGACCTTACCGGTCAGCGGATACGAATCTCCAGGAAACTCGAGCTGCTCGGAAAGATCGACGGTAACGCTCGGGAACTCAGCCATTACCACTGACCATTCTGTTGGGCGGCACCCTCGTTGAGCTGCTGGCGGCAACGGGTAACGGTGCCAGTCAGGCTCTTGAGGTTCTCCTCCAGGTGCGTAAAGACCTGCTCTGCATAGTCCTCGGCAGCATAACGCGTCTCGCGCTCGTACTGCTGGGCACGATCGCGGATGTCGTCGGCCTGCTGCTGCGCAAGGCGGACGATCTCCTGCTCACCGGCAATGGTGAGGGCCTGCTGCTGAGCGTCAGCGATGATGGAATCGGCCTGAGCGGCGGCGGAAGCCATGAGCTCCTCGCGCTCCTTAAGGATACGGCGGGACTTCTGCCACTCCTCGGGATAGCTCATGCGGATCTCGTCGAGGATGTTGAAGAACACGTCGGCGTCGATGACCTTGAACTGAGCGTTCTTGCCGAAAGGCGGCTTGGCTTCCTCGATCAGCCCTTCGAGCTCATCGACCAAGCTGACGATCCTATCGCCAGGAAAATTCTCGCCCGGCATCCGGTCTCCTTTCATAGGTAACATATCATCGTGCTAGTTTACCACATGCCACCAGGCAATAAGAAACGTCACGAAAAGCGATGTTTGAGCGCTTCGACCACGTTGGGCGGGACAAACGTCGATACGTCACTACCGAGCGAGGCGATCTGGCGAACAACCGAGCTCGAGATATAGCCGTACTGCGGCGCGCTCATGACAAAGATGGACTCCAGCTCGTTATCCAAGCGATAGTTGAGGTCGGCCTGCTGCAGCTCGTACTCAAAGTCGGTCATGGCGCGCAGGCCCTTGACCACGGCCCCCGCCCCCTGCTCGCGAGCGAAGTCGACCAAGAGGCCGGTAAAGGGCAGGACCTCGACGCCGTCGATATCACCAAGCGCCTCGCGGGCCAGCGCCACGCGCTCATCGAGCGTAAACGTGGTGCCCACACCGTTTTTACCCTGCGACTCGGCAACAGCGACGATCACGCTGGGAAAGATGCGGCGGGCGCGGCGGATCACATCGATATGGCCAAACGTGATGGGATCAAAGGTGCCCGGGACGATCACGCGGTTGATGGTGTCACTCATGAGCATCCTCCTGAAACGTCGTGGCATCGTTGTTGTCAGCATCGGTGCCGGCGTTATCGCCCTCGCCATCGTTATCGCCGACCCAACGAAGCAGGTCGACCGAGGTAATGCCGTAGCGCTTCTCACGTACAGTCTCAAAGCCTGCCGGATGCGCGCCCGCATCGGCAGCGGCATGCTCAAACAAGGCGTAAGCGCCAGGTGCAAGTAAACCCTGCTGAGCCAGGTTCTGCAGCAGTTCCTCGACCGGCTCGGCACCAAAAGCATAGGGCGGGTCGAGCAGGACCAGATCAAAGGGGCCGCCCGGTACACGACCGCGCGAGGCACTCGCCAGCATGTCGCCCGTGACCACGCGCCAACGCGCACGGTCGCGGCAGAGCGACTCGATATTCTTGGTAATGAGCCGCGCGGCGTTGCGATCGATCTCAAACGTCGTGAGCGAGCGGGCCCCACGAGAGAGCATCTCTAACCCTAAGGCACCGGAGCCGCCAAAGGCGTCCAGCACGCGGACCTCGTCCAGATCGAAGTCGAATGCCGACATGACCATAGATGCGCACGACTCGCGCACGCGATCAGTCGTGGGGCGGGTGACATCGCGACCACGGGGCTCCTCGATCTTACGACCGCGCCATTCGCCGCCGATGATTCTCATCCTCCGCTGACCTCCTTAAAGATATGTCGATAACGCATGGCGACCGCGTCGCGCAGGGGGCGCGTCGCCACGGAGTCAAGTGTACAAGCATACCGCAAGAGCTCGACCGCGTCCAAATGGGCCCATTCGATAAGGTCCTCATCGGCGTCCAGGTCCACAAAGCGCAAGGTCACGCCGCCGTGCTGACGGTAACCCAGGATTTCGCCCTCGT
>CABRZT010000082.1:0-4203 GCA_902475595.1 uncultured Collinsella sp.
ACCATCAGGCACATCGATCGGCGGCAGGTCGTCGACGACCTCCACGGGCGCGGCGCCGTAGGCATCGAGCGGGACGTAGTCGTACGGCTCTTCTTCGACCGGCGCGGACACCGGCGGCGTCGCGCCCGATGCCCAAGCACCGCGACCGGCATCGCGAGAACCCGACGCCCGACCGCCCGCGCTACCGGACCGCTCAGTCTGTGCCCGCTGGCGCTCATAGTTCTGCTCACGACGTCGTTCCGCATCCTCGCGCTTGGCGACATCGCGAAACACACGACCCGAGCTCGCGCGCACCGTCTCCAGATCCAAACCCAGCAGATCGGCAATCTGGATAAAGTACGTGTCGATCATATAGCTGTTGCGCAACGGATAGATAAGCGTCAGCGCATCTTCCAGCGCCTTAGCGCGACCGCCCGGCGTGCTGATGTCACTCGACTCCTGCAGCGAACGGTAGACAAAGTCCATAAGCGGCTCGGCAGCGTCGATGCGCGTCTGCAGTGCCTCGCCACCATGTGCGGTGATGAACTCCATGGGGTCGTTGCCGTCGGGGAGCACCACGCAGCGCAGGTCCATGGAATCCTGCTCGATAAACTGAATCGCGCGACGGGCGGCCTTCTGGCCCGCTGCATCGCCGTCGAACATATACACGATGCGCTTGGCAAAGCGAGTGAGCGTCTTGACGTGATGCTCCGTGAGGGCGGTGCCCAGCGTGGCGACAACGTTTTTAATCCCCGCCTCCCAGCAGGCGATGCAATCGGTATAGCCCTCTACCACGATGGCGGTATCCTGCGCGACGATAAACTCCTTGGCCCAATTAAAGCCGTAGAGGTTTCGCTTTTTATGAAACACGCTCGTCTCGGCGGTGTTGAGATACTTAGGCTGGCCGTCGCCCATAATGCGACCGCCAAAGGCAATGTTGTGACCCTGCTCGTCAAAGATGGGGAACATCACGCGGTCGTAAAAGCGGTCGGCAAGCTGCCCGCGCCCGCGACTCACGGCAACGTTGGCGTCGATCATCTCCTGCGGGGTAAAACCCGCCTGGGACAGGTGCGACACCAGCGCGTTACGGCCCGGTGCAAAGCCCAGGCAGTAGCGGCGGCAGACGTCGCCGCCCATGCCGCGGCTGGCAAAGTACTCGCGCGGACGGCCGTCCTTACCGCGCATGAGCATGGTGTGGTAGAACTGGGCGGTCTCGGCGCACAGATCGTAGATGCGGGCACGCTTGGTGCCGCGCTCGCGGCGATCTCCGGTGTCATGCAGCTCAATACCCGCGCGATCGGCCAAGTAACGGATTGACTCGGGAAAGCTCAGGTTCTCGCGCTTCATGATATACGTGAAAACGTCGCCACCCTCGCCGCAACCAAAGCAATGCCACACCTGCGTGGCGGGGATAATGTGGAAGGACGGCGTCTTCTCGCCATGGAAGGGGCAACATCCCCAAAACTCATGGCCGCGAGGCTTGAGCTCGACCGTTTCCTGCACGATGGCAACCAGGTCAGACGCAGCGCGTACCTGGTCTTTTTCCTCATCGCTAATCACGGATGCTCACCCCCTGATCGCCCAAGTTGTGACGAATATCCTCGATATTACCCTCGACGGTCGCGATCAACTCATCCAGCGAATCGAACACACGCGAGGGACGTAGCCAGCGCGTAAACGCCAGCGAAACGGAAGCGCCGTACAGGTCGCCCGTATACCCAATTAAGTTGGCCTCGAGATGCGCAGATGCCGCATCGTCGGCATACGTTGGCGGCAGGCCGACGTTGACAGCAGCGGGCCACACGGTGTCATCGACCAGCACCAGACCCTCATACACGCCATCAGCAGGCACCTGAATGCCACTGAGAACCTGCAAGTTTGCCGTGGGAAAGCCCATGCCAGAACCCTCGTGACGGCCGCGAATAACACCGCCACGCACCATATACGGACGGCCGAGTAACCCAGCAGCAAGCTCCACATGGCCCTGTCCCAGCTCATGACGAATGCGGGTGGCGCAAATGGCCTCACCGCCCTCGCAAAGCAGGTCGTGACCATACACGTCAACGCCGTGCTCGGAACCCCAGGAGCGCATCTCGGCAACACCAGAAGCACCGCCACGACCCAGCCTAAAGTCACTGCCAACGCGAATCGATCGAATGTCGACCAGACGCGACACCAGCGAGAGAAAATCAACATGGTCAAGCGCCGCAACCTCAGGCGTAAAGGGAACGGCCACCACCGCATCGACCCCGGTTTGAGCCAAGGCATGCAGACGGTCGGCCGTCGTCATCAATTTTTGAGCGGGCGACGGACTCACCACGACGTCCGGATCAGGATCGAAGGTGACCACGACCGCTTTGCTGCCGTGATCATGTGCATCGCGAATAACCGCTTCGATCAGCTCTTGGTGCCCACGATGCACGCCATCAAACACGCCAATAGCGATCGACGCGGCACCCAAGAACTCGCACCCATCAAATGCATCGGCAGAAACGATACGGGCCTCATCCAACTCACCCGCGAAAAAGATACGCGCGAGCTCGTGGGGCGCCAGCATCATCGAACACCGCCGATCGCCTGCGGAAAGACGTGCTCCATCACAAAGCGGCCGCCCTCGATACGAGCAAGCGCCTTCAGTCCACCATCGAGCACGAGCGCAAACGGCGCCTTCGCCATATCGAAATCCGCAAGCGAGCGTTCAACGGGAATGCGGCGACCACAAAGCAGGTCGTCTGCAAGATTACCCGGCAAATCGACACGCGTGGCACCAAGGGCGGCGATGGGATCCAGAGCGAAACCGGCAGCGGTCTCGGCAGAGAGCTCCTCTACCGCATGACAGGCGCCAATGGAAACCACGCCGGAGGCCGTACGGCGCAGCGCGGAAATATGTGCAGCGCTATCGCAGGCGCGACCCAGATCGCGAGCGAGCGCGCGAATGTAGGTGCCCTTGCTTACCGAAAACGCCACGGTCCAGACGCACGTATCGCCCTCGCCGCTCACGGCAATCAGGTCGGCGGCAAAGACCTCGACGGGGCGCGGGGGCAACTCAACCGCATTGCCCTCGCGAGCACTCTTATAGGCGCGAACGCCATTGACCGAGATGGCCGAAAACGCTGGAGGCACCTGCATCTGCGGGCCAAGCATAGCGGCCAGCTGCTCACGGGCGTAAGCAAGATCGTGCAGCTCGGGGGCAACGGGCACCGTGCGAACGGCCTCGCCCTCCGCGTCATCGGTGTTGGTCTCAACGCCAAACGAAATGTCGGCGACATAACTTTTGGTATCGAGAGTTAGCATGCCCAGCAGACGGGTCGCCTGGCCCACCCCCACCACCATGACACCCGAGGCCATGGGGTCGAGCGTACCGGCATGGCCGACGCGTCGCTCATGGAGAGCGCGTCGGCACTGCGATACCACGTCGTGGGACGTACAGCCCACCGGCTTATCGACGGCGAGCAGCATATTCAATTGAGAAGGCGTACGACGAGCCATGTACCATCCAAAATGTTAGAGCTCGACGGTCACCGAAGCGGGATCCTCCCCTACCAGCTCGGCCAGCATGGGAAGTGCCACGGCGAGCGTCTCGCGAATCGTTCCGTTGTTGGAAAAGCCGGCGGCGGCATGATGCCCGCCACCGCCAAAGTTGGCAGCAATCTCGGACACATCGAGGTCACCCTTGGAGCGCAGGTTGCCGCGTACCTTGGTATCGCCCTCAATGCCCTTCAGAAACAGGCAGACCTCCACGCCCATAACCGAACGCACCACATCGACCAGGCCGTCGCACTCATCCGAAGTGACGCCGCAGGCCTCGAGGTCGCTCTGGTACGCATAACTATATGCCACGCGACCGTGCGCCACTGTTTTGATGCGGCCCATAACGATGGACTTGAGATGCAAGAACTCTACGCGCATGCTCTGGTAGACCTCGAGCGCAACGCGCGCCGGATCGGCACCGTGAGCGACCAGGCGCGAGGCGGCATGGAACGCAGCAGCATCGGCGTTCTGGTACTGGAAACGACCGGTATCGGTCACCAGGCCGCACAGCAGGCAGGTCGCGACACCATCGCGAGCCACAATGCCGCAATTGTCCAAAAAGCGGTCGATGATCATGGCGCAGGCTGCGGCGCCGACGCACCTCAGGCTCAGCTCGGCAAATTCCTCGCGCGCCGGATGATGATCGAAGCACACCACATGCGACGAGCGGCGGAGCACCTCGGCGGAGTTGTT
>CABRZT010000083.1:0-4077 GCA_902475595.1 uncultured Collinsella sp.
CGCACTTCGTGCGGCGGGGGTTTCTTGCGTCCTGCGGAGTGTTCTGAAAAGTAACACCAGGGCGGGCCCTACGTTAACTCGGCAGGGGGAGTGCGATTCCCTGATCGCTCACTTAATCTAATAGGAAAGTTAGTGAGGCCGGAGCTTTAGCTCCGGCCTCCCCATATAAGGGCTCGGCAAAGCCGAGCCACCAAATATATATCAGCTCCAGAACATGTTTGAGAACTGTGTCCGGAGTACATACTCCTAGGGCCGGAATGAGGTTGCTTTCCAACGCATTCCGCAGGGGGCGGCATTATTTTGTAGCGCGAAGCGCGGAGCAAAATAATGCCGCATGCCCGAGGACGCGTTGGAAAGCAACCTCATTCCGGCCCGAACAGGTCAGTCTACCTGCGCATTTACAAATTCGTAAACTTTTTTGAAAAAAGTGCTTGCACAGTTCTCGAATCATAGGTTATTATCTTCTTCGTTGAACGCGCGGGTCCAACAAAACGAACCGTGAATCAACAACATAGCATGTCGGAGTGGCGGAATTGGCAGACGCGCTAGCTTGAGGTGCTAGTGACCGCTTTTTGGTCATGCGGGTTCAAGTCCCGCCTCCGACACCATCGCATTTGAGAAGCCTCTTCGGAGGCTTTTTTGTTACCGATAGACGGTGGGGTCCACGATGGAAACGCTTGAACGCAACGAGTGGGCAGACGTTGCCCAATTAGTCGAGATCACGAGCGATGCTGTCATCATCTGCGAGCTCGACGGAACCATTCTGCATGTGAATAATCGCTTACTTGGTTTGATGTGCGAGGAACGCGCCGACGTCATCGGTGGAGATGTTAAAGACGTCCTGTACTCGTCCGCTTTTGAACGTGCGACGGAACATCGTCTGCCATTTGAAACCGATGGCTCCGAGAATGAACTGATGCTCAAGTTGAGTGACGGCTCTTTTATTCCCGTCTTGGTTCGTGCGGGCTCCGTAACGCCTCCACGCATCTTTGGGCGCCGCGCGCCACGTGTCCTGGTGGCGCTCCATAGCATCGAAGAACAGTATTCGCACGACCGTCAGCTCAAGCGTGCGCTTTCGGAGCTTAGAGTGGCGAACAAGCGCCTCTCTGGCACGCTCTCGGTCATTATGAGTACCGTGGGCTCCGATGAGCTGCCCAGCCTACTTGATACCGTTTTGAACCAGCTTGTAGGAACGCTTGATGCTTCGGGTGCTGCTATCTATTTTTCTGAGAGCGGCGGTTTTAAACTTCGCGGTGTTTCCAAGGAGCTGTACGACAGCTACCTGCCTGAGTTTTTGCCGTATGGCGCTGGCATTCCGACGTATGTTCTTCGTGAGTCGCGTGCCTGTCGCTTGTCGATTCAACAGGACCTTGAGGGTGATAAGGCCGCCTCCGGTATGTTTATGGACTTGGACAATCGTTCTAAGCACCTGTTGCGCATGCAGGATATGCCTCCGTACCGCAGTGAGATCTGTCTTCCCGTTTTTTACGGTACGCAGATTCTTGGCGTGCTGGAAGTTGGTTGGAAACGCCCTCAGGCACCGCTCGCCTATGACGTTAATGTGCTCGAGGTCATTTGCGATTACCTGTCTATCCAGCTGGTCGGCATGGCATCGAGCCTTCGCTCCCGTCGCACGGCCGAGCTTGGCCGCTCGCTCAATGTCTTGCGTGATGAGTTGTTTACCTTTCTAGACGATTCCGCCGCGGCTACCCAGGCGGTATCGTCCGAGATCTGCAATATGCTTAACTGCCATTTTTGCCCTGTTGAGTATGACGCTAGTCTGGATTCCTACGTCATAGATTTTGAAGGCGGCAGTCGCGTTGCTTTGCCGGACGATCCCGAGAAGCTTTTCTTTTCCACGACGGCGCCAGCGGCACGTCTGGGGGCTGGACCTGATGGCTTTGAGGCATCTGTTTTGGGAGGTACGAGTGCCGAGGACCTTAAACACGTCCGTATAACTCGCGTTGACGAATCGATGCCTATGGGAGGCTGGCTTAGGGCGCATGGTCTGCCTTGTCAAGGTCTCTACGTCGACTCCGGCATCGAGGCGGGGCGCCCGCGCTCTGAGGGTGATGGCAAGCACAGTAACGACGCGATTGTTCCTGCTTCTGTTGCGAAGAGCCCGACGACGCGCGCGCTGCTGCTTCGTGATGGTAGCCAAGAGCCGATTGATGACCTTGAATATGACTACTTGGTGCACTTAGCGCATGACTTTGAACTGATCTACGAGGGTGAATCTCAAAAGCGCGAGGAGCGCCATATCGCTCAGACCCTTCAGATCGGCATGAGAAATTCCCTGGGGGATGTTCCGGGTATCGCAACCGATTCGGTGTACCTGTCGGCCACGAACTCGGCGTTGGTCGGCGGCGATTTCTATACGCTCATCCGTCTTCCCGACGACTGCGCCGTCATGATTTTGGGCGATGTGTCTGGCAAAGGCATTGAGGCTGCATCGATGTCCGCGCTCGTCAAGACGGCCCTGACGGCATATGCCTGGGAGGGCGCTGGACCGGCCCGCATGGCACGCTCCCTTAACAGCATGCTCATGGGCTTCTCGAGGGTCGAGACGTTCGTGACGGCCTTTATCGCCAAGATTGACCTTAAAGCCGGACGCGCAACGTATTGTTCGGCGGGCCATCCTCCGACCATGGTCATCAGGCCAGAGTCGATGCCGCTGGGTGGTGGCGAGGCCCGTGGGGGAGAGGTCGAGCTGCTTGGATGCCAATCGGGCGTAATCGGTGCCTTTGAGAGCATGGTGTACGAGACAGGCGTGTTTACGTTCGCTCCTGGCGACATGCTCTTCATGTATACGGACGGAACGATTGAGGCCCGCGACCGCACCGGAGCGTTCTTTGGCGAGCAGCGCCTTCGTGACCTTCTGCTCTCTGTCTCGGGTGAGGGCGTATCGGGAATCTGCGGCAAGGTCTTGGGCGAGCTTGACCGATTTACCGAATCGGCGCTGGACGATGACATTGCATTGGTGTCCCTTGAGTTTTTACGGGGTCGTTCATAGACGACGCTGGGCGGGCTGAATCCGCACGGTTGGGGAAACGAATGCATCGAGTGGGCTTTTTTGGGGAACCATGGTCGTATGAATGAGTGGAATGACATAGCGGTTTTGACGCCACCAGGCGATATCGACATCGCCACGGTGCCTGCGCTGCGTCGGCGGCTGGATGCTTTGATTGGCCGCGGCGTGCGTCGTGTCGTCATCAACTGTCAGACTGTTAGCTTTATCGATTCGACGGGCTTGGCATTCCTGCTTACGCGCGCTCGTGAGCTCATGAGGCGAGAAGGCCTGCTTTCGCTCGTCAATGCATCAGGTGAAGTTGTTCGCTTTTTGGAGATTGCTCGTCTTGTCGATATCCTTCATGTCGCGGGGCCGGCACGGGAGTCTATTCCCGCCATTCCGGTGGGGGAGCTGCCTCGCTGGAGTAAGAGCGTCGAGGTCCGTCAGGGTATCGAGAATCTTCCATACTACCGACATCGCATCGCCGAACTCCTTGAATCGCTTCCGTTGCGCCGTGACGAGCGCTACGATGTCGCATTGGCGTCGGGGGAGGCGCTGGGTAATGCCTATGACCATGCGGGCGGTATCGGGTGCGTCCTGACGGTTCAGGCCTATGGCGATCGCGTTGTGGTTGAGGTGCTTGATCGAGGTGCCGGCTATTCTATCGATGAAACGAGCGAACCGGTCGCATCTGAGGAGCGCGGCCGTGGCATCAAGCTTATGCGTATGCTCGTCGATAACGTGGAGGTTGCTCGTCGTACGGACGGCGCCGGCACGCGCGTGCAGATGGTGAAGCTGTTTAGCGGAGCGCTGGAATCGTGTGCCTAGCCAATCGCTTTAGCGCGTTTAGCTACTAAGAACATGCGGCAGACAAGTTTTTTGAAAAAAGTACTTGCGTCTTTTGGACAACTCGCGTAAATTAATAACCCGCAAGCGGACATGGCTCAGTTGGTAGAGCACAACCTTGCCAAGGTTGGGGTCGCGGGTTCGAGCCCCGTTGTCCGCTCCATTTGGGCGTTTAGCTCAGGGGGAGAGCGCTTCCCTGACACGGAAGAGGTCAGAAGTTC
>CABRZT010000084.1:0-3997 GCA_902475595.1 uncultured Collinsella sp.
TCTTGCCGTCCAGATTCGCGACGTCGGCGATGGCCTCAACCTTGGTGTCGGAGCCCTCGGCGCGAATAATCACGAGGTCGTTGACGAACATGTCCTCACGGGTGCCGGCGTCGACGAGCTCGGCGGTCTCAGCGTCATCCATGGTGCCCTTGGAAGCGGTGATGAGCACGTCGACCGTGGCACCGGCGCGCATCTGCTCGACGAGGTCGCCAGACGCCTTAAACTGCGTGTCGGCAAAGATGGTGCCGGTCTGCTCGGTGTAGAGCTCCTGAACCTCGGGCAGGGCCTTCTCGAGCGAGTTGGCGGCAAAGACCTGCAGCTCGACAGCTTTCTTGGAAGATGCCTTAGCAGAACCGGCATCGGATCCGGCCGGCTCGGACGTCTTGCTGCCCGAACAGCCGGCAAGACCAAGGCCGGCAGCGGCGACAGCAGAAAGCGAAACGAATCCGCGGCGAGAAACCATATCGAACATGTTCAACCCTTTCGAACGCTATGCCCGGGTACCCCACCGCGGGCTTTAATCTGCAATCAGATTATACTTCTGCGCGAATAATGATAGTGAGAAATTATTCTCGTCAGAGAATATAGTTCCGAATTACCGTGCATCTCGGCGTCGCTTCGGCGGAAAACAAAGGCTGAGCAGCCGTTCAGGTCGCCCCGCCGCAGTTAAACCGCTTAGTTGGTATGTCCGCCGCCAGCTGTCATCTGAGCCGCATGCTCCAGCTGGTCTGCTATGGCCTCCCAGCTTTCGCGGGCGGCCTTCGTAGAACCGGGAAAGTTTACGACAAGTGTATGACCTCGTTGCATGCAAATAGCGCGCGAGAGCATGGCGCGGCGCGTCTTGGTCATCGAATACGCGCGGATTGCCTCTGCAATACCCGGCACATCGCGGTCGCAGACGGCACGCGTCGCCTCGGGCGTCACATCTCGCATCGAAAGCCCCGTGCCGCCGCAGGTGAGCACGACATTGGCGTGGCACTCATCGGCAGCTTCCACAATGGCATCACCGATCTCGCTGACGTCGTCGCGCACGACCACATGTGAGGCGACCGTCCAGCCCTGTGCCTCGATAAGTTCCTCGAGTGCAGCTCCGGCCTCATCCTGCAAAAGATCGCGTGTGTCCGAGCACGTCACGATCGAAATCTTCAACTCCATAGCGTTCCTCCTATAGCGCCGTTCCCTCGGGCAGGTCGACGCGAACAACGTCCACGGCATCTCCCGCCTTGAGCTCGCACGGTCCTTCGTCAATACGCAACAGGCAGTTCGCACGCTGCATAGTTCCAAGCAGCGCCGAATTCTGTGTCTTAGCCTCGGTCACCAACAACTCACCGGTCTCGGGGTCGCGCAAAACCGTGGCGCGATCGAAGAAGCGGCGATGCTGTCGCTTTTTCACGCCGTGCGTGAGCGTCGCCTGCTGCACGGGACGCGTACCCTCGGCAAAGCCGCGCATCTTGCGAATCGCCGGGCGGGCGAGCATCTCAAAGCCCACATACGCCGCGGCCGGATTGCCTGAAAGCCCCAGGTAGGGCTTACCCCCGAGCAAGCCAAACGTGATGGCCTTGCCCGGACGCATCGAGATGCGGTCAAACAGCACCTCGCCCTCGCGCCGGACGAGCGCCGTCACATAGTCGTAATCGCCCGCCGAGGCGCCACCGCTCGTAATGACAAAATCGCACTCTCGCGTGGCGCGATGTACCAGCTCGGCAATCGCTTGCTCATCATCGGGCGCGATGCCGTAGAACACGGGCTCGGCGCCGGCATCGAGTGCCTCGGCCATCAGCGCCGAGGAGTTGGAATCGCGAATCTGACCACGCGCCGGTACCTTACTCGGTGCGACCAGTTCCGTGCCCAGCGAGATGATGCCCACACGCGGGGCAGCGTGCACCTTCACGCTCGCGTATCCGGCGCTCGCCAGCAGACCCGCGCCCGCCGGAGCCACGACCTCGCCGGCGTGCATCACAACATCGCCGGCATGGGCCTCCTCGGCAGCAGAGCGAACGTTCTCCCCTACCTTGGCCGGCGCCGAAAAGCGAACGTGCGAGCCCTCGTTGCCGTCACCGTCGAGCACATCGACGATCTCGTACTTCACCACGGCATCGGCACCCTCGGGCACCGGCGCGCCTGTCATGATGCGGACCGCCTCGCCCGCACCGATTGCGCCCTCAAACACATGGCCCGCGGCCTCGTGTCCGATAACGTCGAGCGTCACCGGCGCCTCGCCAGATGTCTGCACCAAGTCCGCCGAGCGCACGGCATATCCGTCCATAGCGCTGTTGGCAAACGGCGAGATATCGATATCGGCCACCGCGTCCTCGGCCAAGGGAAAACCAGCCGCCTGCCACACGGGAATCTCGACGAGATCGGTCGGAGCAACGTGCGACAGGACAATCGACTGTGCGTCCTCCAGTGGAATGAGTTTCTCTGCCATATGCACCTCTTAATGCCACGGCGCACAACAGGGGCGCCAATTCTTTATGCTTGTCTCAGTATAATCCCCCAACGCACGACCGCGACTCGGCCTGTACCCGCAAATACACCTGTCGGTTGCAGGCCGCGAAACAGAATGGAAACCAACCCACCGGCTCGTCGCGTTTACCGCGTTTTATAATGCTTGCGTTGCAACCTAAAAGAGGAACGTATGGCTCATAACGACAAACCCGAAAGCGCAAACAAAGCGCAGGATCATTCCCAGCCGCTCGACGACGGCGGCTTTTTCTCCCTTAATGACGTCATCACGGCAGGCAGGCATCAACTTACCCGCTCCGAGCATCTCTTGGCTGCCGACACGCGCCGCAACGCCCGCAACCTACTTGCGAGCGCTAAGTTGCTCGTACTCGTCGTCATCGTCTCGCTCGCCATGGGCGTTGCCGCTTGGGCGTTTTTGGCCTCGCTGAATATCGCGACCGACTATCGCGAGCACCATGTGTGGGTCTACGCCTTGCTTCCCGTTGTGGGCGTTGCCACCGCATGGGTGTACAAAAACCACGGTCTTGCCGCCAAGCGTGGCAACAACCTGGTCATCGACTCCGCTCTGGGCACCCGTCTCATCCATATGCGCATGGCCGTCCTCACCTTCGTCTGCTCCACGCTCACGCACCTAACGGGCGGATCGGCCGGTCGCGAGGGAGCCGCGGTGCAGATTGGCGGCACCATCGCCAGCAACATCTCGAGCCTCGCCCACCTCAAAAAGCATGACCACCACGACCTCATGCTCGCCGGCATCTCGTCGGCCTTTGGCGCCGTATTCGGCTCGCCCCTTGCCGGAGCTTTCTTTGGCATGGAGATGTGCTTTATCGGCAAGATCGACTACACGGCGGGCATCTACTGCCTGGTCGCCTCATTTACCGGCTACTTTACATCACTCGCCCTAGGTACCGAGTACGAGGCGAATGTTATCGCCAGCGTTCCCAACATGACACCACGGACGGTTGTCATCGTTGTTATCAGCGCCATTATCTTCGGTCTGACGGCACGCCTCTTTGCCTGGTCAGTTCGAACCGTCAAGAGCCTGTACGGTCGCTTTATCACCAATTATCTTATTCGCGCACTCATAGGTGCACTCGTGGTTTTGGCCGCCTATGCCCTCCTCGACGCCTGGGACTACGCCGGCCTTTCCACGTGGCTTTCCGGCGCCGGATTTGCCGGCAACACCACCCTGGCGGACGCAGTCATCAAGTTGGTCGTCACAGCGCTCACCCTGGGCGCCGGCTTCCAAGGCGGCGAGGTCACGCCCCTGTTTGGTATCGGTGCGGCGCTCGGCGGCTGGATCGGTTGCCTCGTCGGAATCGATCCCAGCTTTCTAGCAGCGCTGGGCATGCTCGGCGTGTTCTGCGCCGGCCTTAACGTGCCTATCACCACCTGTATGATGGCCATCGACCTGTTCCACGGCACGGCCGCCGGCTTCTTCGTGATCGTGGCGTTTATCAGCTATCTCGCCGGCGGCCACCGCGGCGTGTACCCCGCCCAGCGCATCATCTCGCCCAAGCGCCGTTCGCTT
>CABRZT010000085.1:0-3946 GCA_902475595.1 uncultured Collinsella sp.
AGAGCGCTTGACTGGCAGTCAAGAGGTCAGGGGTTCGATCCCCCTCGTCTCCACCATCGTGAATGTAAAGGCCTTCGGAATTCCGAAGGCCTTTTTTCATGCCAAAACACTACGCGCCACAAACCCCACCTATGCCAACAAAAAGTTGCACAATTTATTTCCCATGTCTGTACATAGTTTGTAGACTAACGTAATTACCAGTGCAGCTCGCCGTTCCATTTGTGCTTAAGGAACTCCCCTAATCACCGCCAATACCTCAATAACCTGCATCAATGTGAACAACATTCCAAAACAACACCCTTGAACACGCTAAATGAACGATATGTTGTCCACCACAAGCCAAATCAGTTTCGTTACCAGCTTGTGCTAGAATACTTAGCGTTACATGAGTTCAACTGTGCTCGCGGCTCCAGCAAGTCGCAAAGCGCAGGGTCGATCAGCATCCGGCCGTAACGGCGGTGCCAGAAACACCACGAGCTCCAATAAAGAAGTCATGCGGCTCTTTAAATTTTGGGTTGATTTATTTATGAGATGCAAATTTTATTAGTTCGTATGCCAATACGTAGCAGTCTTCAGCTGTTTGCGTGCGGTCCAGTTTTGTACCCGCTTGACTGGCTCGCACGCAGCCAGCTGGGGATGCGGTTATTTTGCGATACACGTCCGCGTCTCTAGCAACTGCATTTGTACATACCGTTCACGGTGGGGCAGAGCCACGTGCTTGTCTGACTGTGCTCAGGGTTTGAATATGGAGCGCCTTCGCGCACTAGCGCCCTGGCGAAGCCATACCCAAACCCCGTGAGCCACACGTAAGACAGCAAGGGGGTGGTGCTCGTGTGGTATGTGATCCAAGTCATTAACGGTCGCGAAGACGTAATGCGCGAGCGCATTGAGCGCATGGTGCCGGTTGGTGCCATGCAAGAGCTCTTTTATCCCCAATATCAAACCGAGATCAAGGTACACGGCGAATGGGTCAAGACGACCAAGCCGCTCTTTCCCGGTTATCTCATCTGCGATACGGCAGACCCTTAAACTGTGCAACAGTATCTGCTACGCATGGACGACTTTGCCCGGGTGCTTTCCCAGGACGGTCAGTTTGTGCCGCTGGCAAAAGAAGAGGTCCAGCTTATTGGCGGCTTTACGCATAGGGGAGACCGCGTAGTGCCCATGAGCGAGGCCCTAAAAGACGGTGACCAGGTCGTAGTTACGGCAGGTCCGCTGCTGGGCCACGAAGGCCTTATCAAAACAATTAACAGACGCAAGAGCACTGCTTATTTGGAGCTCGACCTGTGCGGCCGACGCGTAACCACCCGCGTTGGCCTCGCGGTGCTTTCCAACGAGCAGCGTGTGATGCGCAACCTTAAAAAGGCGATCGCCTAGCTGCGTGCGGTCGCTACGCAGAACAGGGAGTATCCCCGGCCCGGGGACGAAGTGTTGGAAGAGAACGTGTCGGATAAACCTCAATATGCAAAGGATGCGCCCGCGGGGGCAGCGCTCATCGCTCAGGCCATGGACCGGCGTGAAGGCGTTGGTCGCTACAAGGCCATGCAATCCATCATGGACTGGGACCGCTCGCGCCTGGCCTACAGGGCCGTCAAGCGCGCATTCGACATCGTATTCAGCGGTGCCGCGCTCGTCGCTATCGCGATCCCCAGTCTGGTGCTCGCGTCGCTCATCCGCCTGGAGAGCGAGGGCAGCCCCTTCTACAGCCAGATCCGCGTGGGCCAGACTCGACCCGACGGCAGCTTGACTACTTTCCGCATGTGGAAGTTCCGAAGTATGTACAAGGACGCCGACAAGCGCCTCGCCGAGCTCAAGGAGCGCAACGAGATCGCCGGCGCCATGTTCAAGATGAGGGAGGACCCGCGCGTTACCAAGATCGGGAAGTTCATCCGCAAGCACTCTATCGACGAATTCCCGCAGTTCCTGAACGTGTTCCTGGGGCAGATGTCCGTCGTGGGCCCGCGCCCGCCGCTGCCCAACGAGGTCGCGGAGTACACCGACTACGACCTGCAGCGATTGGCAGTGAAGCCTGGCATCACCGGATGGTGGCAGGTGACTGATCGCAACTCAACTGGGTTCGATGGCATGGTCCGCCGTGACCTCGAGTACATAGCCAAGCGCGGAATTATCACAGACCTCAAAATCGTTTTCCTCACGGTTCTGGAGGTCTTCAACGGGAGCGATGCGTACTAATGCCTAGTTTTGATACCCGAAATAAATCGGAGAAGAAAATGAAGATTGCCGTCGCCGGAACCGGCTATGTCGGTCTGTCCCTCGCCGTCCTGCTCTCGCAGCACAATGAGGTGCACGCGCTGGACATCGTTCCCGAGAAGGTCCAGAAGATCAACAACTTCGTGTCGCCCATCCAGGACGACGAGATCGAGCGCTTTCTGGCGGAGGCCAAGACGGGGGAGCGCGAGCTCGACCTGCACGCCACCGTCGACGTGGCGGAGGCCTACACAGGTGCCGACTACGCCGTCATCGCCACGCCCACCAACTACGACTCGGACAGGAACTTCTTCGACACGAGCTCCGTCGAGGCCGCCATCGCCGCCGTTCGCTCGGTGAACCCTGACGCCTGGATCGTCATCAAGTCGACCATCCCCGTCGGCTACACCGCGGGCCTTCGCGAGAGGCTTGGCGATTCCAAGATCTTTTTCAGCCCGGAGTTCCTGCGCGAGAGCAAGGCTCTCTACGACAACCTGCATCCCAGCCGCATCGTGGTGGGCGCGCCCAAGGACGACCCCGAGGCCGTCGCAGCGGCCGAACGCTTCGCCGGCCTGCTCGCTCAGGGCGCCGACCCCGCCGAGCTGGAGCGCGTGAACGCTGACGGCTCCAAGGGCATCCCGGAGCTCGTGCTGGGCACCACCGAGGCCGAGGCCGTCAAGCTCTTCGCCAACACGTACCTGGCGCTGCGCGTGGCCTACTTCAACGAGCTCGACACCTACTGCGAGGTCCGCGGCCTCAACACCCGCGACGTCATCGACGGCGTGTGCCTGGAGCCGCGCATCGGCAGCCACTACAACAACCCCAGCTTCGGCTACGGCGGCTACTGCCTGCCCAAGGACACCAAGCAGCTGCTGGCCAACTACAGGGACGTGCCGCAGAACCTGATCGAGGCTATCGTCGAGGCCAACCGCACCCGCAAGGACTTCGTGGCCGACGAGGTGCTGCAGATGGTGTGGGACCGCGTCTACGAGGGCAAGCCGAAGCCGGTCGTGGGCGTGTACCGCCTGACGATGAAATCCAACTCCGACAACTTCCGCGCGAGCTCCATCCAGGGCGTCATGAAGCGCGTGAAGGCCAAGGGCGTGCCCGTGGTGGTCTACGAGCCCACGCTGGATGCGCCGGAGTTCTTCGGTTCCGAGGTGACCCACGACCTGGGGGCCTTCAAGGCCGGCTGCGACGTGATCGTCGCCAACCGTTGGAGCGACGAGCTCGCGGACGTGGCGGACAAGGTTTATACGCGCGATTTGTTTAAGAGGGATTAGTTCATGACGAGGTGTCGCAAGGACATAAAAGTGTGCTTTGCTGCGTCATCTGGTGGGCATCTGGAGCAGTTACTTGAGCTTAAGCCTTTGATGGAGCGCTACGACAGTTTCATCCTCACCGAGAAGACTGCCTACGATGCCAAGCTGCCCGTGCGGGCTCGCTATGTGCGCCAGGTGAATCGACACGAGGCAAGCTTTCTTCCTCGAATGATTGTCAATGCCGTGACGTCTCTACGTTATTGGCTCACTGAACGCCCCGACGTGATTGTGTGCACGGGGGTACTGGCCACCATCCCGTTTTGCCTGATCGGGCATGCAATGGGCGCCAAACTTGTGTATGTCGAGTCTTTCGCGAAAACTGACTCACCAACCATGACGGGAAAGCTGCTGAGTAAACGCACCGATCGCTTTTACGTGCAGTGGGAGTCGATGCTATCCGTGTACCCTAATGCCCG
>CABRZT010000086.1:0-3919 GCA_902475595.1 uncultured Collinsella sp.
GATCGTAATAGCACGGGCTTTTGGTCGAGGTGATCCGTCGCTATTACGATCGCAGCTCAACCTTAGACGACTATCTCTCCCTCTTTCATCCTGGCGGGGCATTTGAGGGCCAGAGCCCCAAGATTCCCGAATACTGCCGTCTGCTCGTGGCGGAGAACAACAGTCAGCCCGAGCTCGTCATGCTCTTCCAGATGCTCAATACCGAGGCCATGAGCACGGAGAGCCCCCTGCACGAGTATTTCAACGACCGCTCGCGCGGAGTTATCGAGCCCGAGCCCGATGTTAACTGGAGCGTTCCCGAGGGAATCGACGCCACCGAAGCCATCTCGTGCGCGCTGGCGGCGATGTACGGATTGGAAGGCCGTTGGGTGGCGCGACCCGACGAGATCGACTATCCCGCCGAGTGGTCTAAGTTCGAGGACATCCTCTTTCCCCTTCCCCTCTGGGAGGGCTACCGTTAAGAGCGGCGGTATGCAATCGCCATTACCAACCGCAACGGCTGTGTCGATACAAAAAGGCCCGGGCTACCACCCGGGCCTTTTCTCTTGCGTTATTCCGTTTTCCTTAACGCGCCGGCGAGACCACGAGCAGCGCGTCGTGCTCAAAGGGATGCTGGGCCACGCGCACGGTGCCGTCACCGTTGTCGCGGACGGGCAGCTTGGCGATGCGCTTGTCCTCCATGTCGAGGACCGTCGCCGTCCAGTCGCGCGCACCGTCGAGCTTAAACTTGAGCGCCGTGGTACGCGGCAGGTACGTGACGACGCGATCGCCAACGCGCGCCACACGAATGGCCTCGCGCGCGTCATCGAGCAGCTCCTGCGCCGGAACCACGGCAAGTGCGTCATCGCCAGCCGTAGCGCCCAGGCCGGCAAGCACATGCTCGATCGCGCCAAAGTCCCAAACGCCCGCAAACTGCAGGCACTCCTGCCAGCGGAACGGCATATCGAAGCCCTCGCCCAGCACCGAGCCCTGGCTCTTGCTGGTCTGCCAGTTCCAAACGCCGTGCGCGCCATAGGTCACACCTGCACTGGCGCCGGCGAGGATCGACGACCACACGCTCGCGCGGCAGTCCTGCGCGGTGAACCGCCAGTACACGTTGCGCGAGGCGCCCATCTGCTCGTAACAGGGCTCGGAGTTGACCATCGGCTTTTTGGGATAGTTGGCGATAAAGTCCTGCGGCAGGCGCCAGGCCTCGGGCTGGCCCTCGTAGTTGTGGCCGGGCTGGAACATGTAGAAGTCCAGGCGGTCCAGGTACTGCAACGGAATGGTGCGGTTGCCGCGGTTGATATGCATGGTGCGCAACGCTTCGGGCGCGCGCTTGACAACTTCGTCGAGGGCATCCTCGTAATAGGCGATCGCCTCGTCGCTGGTAAAGTCGGTATCGCCCGTCACCACATAGACGGGGTCGAACTCGCCCAGGTTCTCGACGACGCGGGCAACGTGGGCACGGACCTCCTCGCGCGGCATAACCTCGGCACCGCAGCGCTCGGCAATCTTGGCGCCCCAGGTACCGGGCACGTAGTTGCACCACATAAGCACGAGTGCCGGACGAATGCCGTGCTCGACGGCAGCGCGGCACATGGCAGCAGCACGGTCCCAGTACGCCTGGTTGGGACGGGACCAATCAAAATGCACGCCGTCCTCGCTGGCATAGGGCCAAATGCCCAGATCGGGACAGCAGCGGTCCCACTGCGGCAGCGTGTTGATCTGCAGCACGTTCATGCCCTGCTCGGCGCGACGGGTCAGATAGTAGTCCCAATCGGCCTCGGTAATGCTCGTAAACGCGCTCCAGCACGTATCGGCAAACCAAAAGAACGGTTTGCCCTCGCACAAAAAGCCGTCCTGACGACCGTTAACGGTCAGCTTTCCCAAACTCATCTGCATGCCCTTTCGTTTGATAAAGGAGTTGCGAACCGGCAGATTCTTTCGCGGTAACCCCGCGCGAAAGCCCCTGGCGCTTAGCAAGCCCCGGCGAGTAGGCGCCGCGCGCCCCCAATCAGTCTACCTTGTAAGAAGGGCCCCGCCGGGCTTGCGCCTGACGGGGCCCTGTCGTGTAGGTAAGGTCGTATGCGTCCGAATGGTTTGGCCTTAGGCCTCCATCTCGGCGAGCTCCTCCTTGGAGAAGCCAGTGGCAAAGACGACGGCAGCGGCGATGACAAAGGAGATTGCCATACCGACGATAGCCCAGACGGTGTTCATCTGGCCACCCTGCAGGTAGTTGGTGAAGACCAGGAAGTTGGAGGCACCGCCGGCCAGGTAGTAGGTAACACCCATGAGGCCGGAGAACACAGCGCCGATGGCACCGCCAATGAACATGCCGAGCATGGTGCGACGGAAGCGCATGAGGATACCGAAGAGCGCGGGCTCGGTGACGCCACCGGCGATAGCGGAGATGACGTAACCCAGGGCAAGACCCTTCTCGTCGGGGTTCCTCATCTTGAGGAAGGCACCGAAGGCGCAGCCCCAGACAGCGGCCATAGCGCAGTTGGTGGAAACGAAGACGAAGGGATCGTAGCCGGCAGCGATGATCTGAACCTGAGCGAGCAGGATGACGGGCATGTGCATGCCGCAGACCACGAAGAGCTGCCAGAAGGCGCCGAGGATGGCCATGACGATCAGGATACCGATACCGCCAAGGTCAGCAAGACCAAAGAGGGCGTTGGCGATGAGGCTGCCGATCTCGTTGCCGATCGGGGCAAGGACGATGAAGGCGATGGGGATGGTGACGATCATGGTGCAGAACGGCGTGAAGACCGTGGACAGCACGTCGGGCATGACCTTCTTAAAGAACTTCTCGACAAAGTACAGGACCGGCACCGAGAGGATGATCGGCAGGACGGACTGCTGGTAGTTGGCAGCGGCGATCTGGATGCCGTAGACGGAGATGATTCCGCCACCCTCCTGAGTCGCGACACTCACGACGGACGGGGCCATGAGAGCACCGCCGAGGAGCATGCCTAGAACCGGAGAGGCGCCGAGCTTCTTAGCAGCGGCATGGCCCAGGTAGATGGGGATAAAGGTAAACGTGGCCTCGTACAGGGTGGTGTAGAGGAACGTGTAGGTCGGATCGGTATCGGAGAGAACGCCGAGCATGGTGGGGCCGAGGACCGCAGCGATGGTGCGGAACAGACCGCCGGCCATGAGCAGCGGGATCAGCTGGGTCATGGAGCCCGACAGATAGTCGAGGATGATGTTGGGCAGGTTCTTGAGCTCGAACTTCTCCTTAGGAGCGTCGAGGTTCTCGTCGACCGCGGCACCCTGCTTGACGCCGGACATGGCGACGAACTCGGCGAGCACCTTGGGCACGTTCTGGCCGATGATGACCTGGAGCTGGCTGCCGGCGAACTGGCAACCCAGAACACCCTTGACCTTCTTGATCTTCTCCACGTCGGCCTTGCTGCTATCCTTGAGCGTCAGACGCAGGCGCGTCATGCAGTTGGTGGCGACGGCAACATTCTCCGCACCGCCCACGAGCTCGAGGACATCGGTGGCAATCTGCTTGTTATCTACTGCCATGGGACCCCTCCCCATATCATCGTGTGCCTACCCGTTTGGACGTAGGCACGCCTTTGACCCGGCGACTATAACCCCTTACGGCTGCCGAGCCCTTGGATACGCTGTCGTAAACAATCTGTTTACTGAACGTTTACAGCACTTAGTTTACACGCAGCGTTGAATTTGTGGCAGTTTTGCCGTTTGCAGTCCGGTGAACGGTAGGAAATCGGGGGTGAGCGTATCTGAACGGCAGTAAATCGTCTCTTTGCCTATGTATTGATATATGGCTATTTACGTGGGATTTTACTTTGAGTGGCCTCTCAATAGCCTGTTAGCTCATCAAGAAAACCCCAGATAGAAACTACTAAACATATGTTTAGTAGTTCAATGCGTGTTCGATTATGCCGTTTACCGAGTTCATCTG
>CABRZT010000087.1:0-3727 GCA_902475595.1 uncultured Collinsella sp.
CCCCCAGGTCGCTACGCCCTCGGCGAGCTCGGACTTGGCCTCGTCGACCGTCTGGAAGGTGGGGGCGGGTTGCTTGCCACAGAAGATAGCGTTGACGCAGTCGGTGGACTGGTAGACGCGCTCGGCAACGGCAAGCGCCATGTTGGCGTCGGCCGGATAGTAGGCATTCACGACATGCGTGTCGTTGGCCTTGTTGAGCAGCAGGTCGATAAAGCCGGGGTCCTGGTGCGAGAAGCCGTTGTGGTCCTGGCGCCAGACATGGCTCGACAGCAAAATGTTGAGGCCGCTAATGGGAGCACGCCACGGAATCTCGCGCTTGGTGGCTTCGAGCCATTTGCAGTGCTGGTTGACCATGGAATCGACCACGTGGACAAAGCTCTCGTAGGAGCTCCACACACCCGAGCGACCGGTGAGCACGTATGCCTCGAGGAAGCCCTCGCACTGGTGCTCGGACAGCTGCTCGACAACCTTACCGGAACCGGCCAGCAGCTCGTCGTTGGCCTCGTCCTCGTAGAAGCCGGCATCCCACTGTTTCTTGGTCACCTTGTAGGCAGCCTGCAGGCGGTTGGACGCGGTCTCGTCGGGACCGAAGATGCGGAAATCGTCCATGTTCTTGGCCAGGACATCGGCAGTGTACTCGCCAAAGACGCGGGCGGCCTCGGTGGAGCCCCAGCCGTGACCCTTCTCGGCGACGGGGATCTCGTGGGCGTGGATATCGGGCAGCTCGAGCTCGCGGCGCACTTTGCCGCCGTTTGCGTTGGGATTGGCGCCGATGCGCAGCTCGCCGGTCGGCATAAAGGCCGTCACCTCGGGGCGCACCTGGCCCTCGGGCGTAAAGAGCTCCTCGGGCTTGTAGGAGCGCAGCCACTCGCGCAGCACGCGGAAGTGCTCGTGGGTGTCCTTGGCACTCGCCAGCGGCACCTGATGCGCGCGCCAGGAGTCCTCGGTCTTCTTGCCGTCGATCTGCTTGGGGCAGGTCCAACCCTTGGGCGTACGGAACACAATCATGGGGTAAGCCGGGCGGACCACGGTCTCGCCTGCGGCGGCCTGGGCCTGTGCGGTGGCCTTGATGTCGCAAATCTCATCGAAGACCTGCTCAAACAGGGCAGCGAAACGCTCGTGGATGCTTGCATGGCTCTCGTCGTCAAAACCGGCGACAAAGAAGTGCGGCTTGTAGCCCATGCCCTCAAAGAACTTGGTGAGTTCTTCATCGGACACGCGGGCAAGAATGGTGGGGTTGGCGATCTTATAGCCGTTGAGGTGCAGGATCGGCAGGACGATACCGTCGGTTGCCGGGTTCACGAGCTTGTTGGACTGCCAAGAGGTCGCGAGCGGACCGGTCTCGGACTCGCCGTCGCCCACCACGGCCACGGCCAGCAGGCTCGGGTTGTCCATGACGGCGCCGTAGGCGTGGCTGAGCGTGTAGCCGAGCTCGCCGCCCTCGTGGATGGAGCCAGGCGTCTCGGGCGCAAAATGGCTCGGGATGCCACCGGGATAAGAGAACTGGCGGAAGAACTTCTGCAGGCCTGCCTCGTCATTGGTGATGTCGGGGCGAATCTCACGGTAGGTGCCATCGAGCAGCGACTGGGCGGTGCCGGCGGGGCCACCGTGGCCCGGGCCCATCAAGAAAATGGCGTTCTGGTTGTGGTCGGCAATAAGGCGGTTGACGTGGCCGAACAGGAAGTTGATGCCGGGCGTGGTGCCCCAGTGACCGACCAGGCGGTGCTTAACGTCCGGGCGACCAAAGTCGCGCACCTCACCGGTTTTCTCGTCGACAAAGTCGGGGCGCATGAGCGGATTAGAGCGAAGGTAGATCTGACCGACGGACAGATAGTTCGATGCGCGCCAATACAGGTCGACGCCCTCGAGCTCGGAAGCCGGTACCTCGTGGCCCAGCTTTTGCCACGGCGTCCCCAGTGTTTTAGCCATTGTTTATGTCCCTTCGCTGTGCGGTCACCCTCCGATACGGCAACCTTTCGTTGGGACTAGTATATTTGCTAAAACGTTTTATCATGGTGAAAAAACGTTTTAGCATCCTTATCGATCCCATCGATTGGCAAAACGCGACATTCACCTGCGGCATTGTCTGACACAGGTGCTCCACATTCAGTCTCTGTAAATTGATAAACGCGTTTAGTTGTGTTTAGTAAGCTCGAGCACACTGCCCTTCACGATAAGCGCCGGTTCCAGAACGACCTCTTCGGCACGTCTACCGCCCCTACCGGCAAGACGCTTGGACATGCAGGCAAAAGCATGCTCCGCAAGGACACCGGGATCCTGCTCAATCGCAGTCAGCGCCGGCTCAAAGAGAACGTCGGCCGCCGAGTTGTCATAGCTTACGACCGAGATATCGCCTGGGATGCTCTTCCCCATCTCGTGCAAGCGCTTGAGCAGACCGAGGGCAATGTTATCCGAGCTTGCAAACACGGCGGTGGCATCGGTTGCAAGCACGGCCTCCGAGGCCTCGTAGGCGCTCGGGATGTAATATTCGCTCTCAAACTCCAGGCGCGCGTCGATGGGCAGTCCCACCTCGCGCAGCGCGCGCTCGTAACCGGCGAGTCGCTTGCGGCCCGTATTGGAGCGACGCGCGTTAACCAGACAGGCGATGCGGCGATGACCCTGCTCAATCAGATACCGCGTAGCCATGTAGCCGCCCATCTCGTGGTCGAACATCACCTTGTCGCACTCGAGTCCCTCAATGGCACGGTCGACCATCACGGCAGGGATAGGCAGATGGCTCACTTCCTCGCGCAGAGCGCGATCGTCGGAGAACTCGTCACCCACCACCAGAAAGACGCCGTCGACGCCGCGCGTCACCAGCTGGCGTAGCAGTTCCAGATCGTCATCGGCGCTTCCACCCGAGCTGGTAATAAAGAGTGCATAGCCGTCTTCACGGCAGCGCTTTTCCAAGCTGCCGGCGAGCGAGGCAAAAAAGCGACTCTCGATATTGGGAACGATCAGGCCTAAGGTGCGCGACTCGCGCATAACCAAGCTACGCGCGATCTGGTTAGGAACATAGTGGTTGCGCGCCGCAACCTCCTTGATGAGCCTGCGGTTTTCTTCCGAGATGCGACAGGGCCGATTATTGAGAACAAGCGAGACCGACGAAGGGGAAAGCCCCACCTCCTGGGCGATCTGCTTGAGGGTGACTTTGTTGGCCATCTCGCTCCTTCCGGGTTTACGCGCAATCTCTTGAAAGTATAGCGACTGCCCATCTACCTCCGTGATAAACACTTTACCAATCCGGTGGACGGCTGTTTTATCGCCGCCAGCGCACCAAATCCGTCCAGGTGGGGTATATTGCAATCGATCGATGACAACAACCACCAAAAGGCGGATATTCGTATGCACGAGAACGACTTTTTTAACGAGGACCTGCTTTGCGCGCTCGCCGGCGTTGCCGGCGAGGACAACGTACTCATGAGCGAGCCTATGCGCGAGCACACCACGTTTAAGATCGGCGGCCCGGCCGATGTCTTCGTCACGCCCGACACCGAGCAGGGCCTCGTCGCCACGCTCGATACCTGTTATCGCTGCGATCTGCCACTCACCATCGTGGGCAACGGCTCCGACTTGCTCGTCGGTGACAAGGGCATCCGCGGCGTCGTCGTAGCGCTGGGCAAGGGCCTCTCCGACATTACTGTCGACGGCACGCATGTCACGGCAGCAGCCGGCGCCTTGCTTTCTGACGTCGCCGCGGCGGCAGCCGAGGCCGGTCTCACCGGTA
>CABRZT010000088.1:0-3447 GCA_902475595.1 uncultured Collinsella sp.
TCAAGGGCCTCATCGTGTCCCTCAACCGCATGGAGGTCGGCAAGGGCGGCGTGACTACCGCGCAGAAGGAGATCGAGGCCAAGTACGGCTTCCCTGTCGCGAGCATCGTTTCCATGGCCGAGGTCGTCGAGACCCTCTACAACCACGAGATCGACGGCAAGGTCGTCATCGATGACGAGCTCAAGGCCGCCATCGACGCCTACTACGAGCAGTACGGAGCTCAGGAGTAGTTACGGCGTTTTACCAAACGCCGTAACCGACCGACGCTGCGCGCCGCCCAGGGCGACAATTTGTCATTCAAAAGGCGAGGCGTGACCAGAAGGCCAATGCCTCGCCTTTTTCATGCCAACTTGTTCGCCCTGGGCGGCGCTCGCTGTCCGTCCTCTACTTGCGGCGTTGTCTTGCTCCGGATGGGTAGTCATTGGGGACGTTCTTAAATGACTAGTCGTGAATGAGCGTGGATAATCTCCCGTTTTTGGCTCGGTGACGGCCTCAAAGTGGGAGATTATCCACGCTCGTTAGATAAGCGTCCGAAAATCCACGCTCGTCGCTACTTGAGCCCGGGCAGGCGGGTGTAGGGGAACGAGCGCTCCAGGAATTCGGAGCAGCGGGCGTAGTCTTTGGCGAAGTAGCTGCTGTAGAGCGAATCGAGCACGTATTGCACGGCGATATGGCTGGCGAACTGCGTGATGCGATGCGTCATGCTCTCGTGGTCACTCACCGTAAGGTAGGCGGCAAAGCCAGGGTGAATGCGCGCGCAATAAGGCGTGCCGATGACGATGACCGGGACATGTCGACTGCTGAGGATCGGCAAGATGTCCTTGAGGTTGGGGGCAAGGCCGCTGTAGGAGATGACGATTGCCGCATGGTCGGGACCCGAGGCGAGTGCCGTTCGCACCTGGGCCTCGACACCGTCGTGGCACGTCGCGCTTTTACCGGCGGAGAGCAGGCGGTCGCGGAACATTCCCGCTGGATAGAGGTTGTGCGAGCCCGTGTAGATGTCGACCTGTCGGGCGTTCGCGATGAGCTTGGCGGCGTGGTCAAGCTGCGTGGGGTCGAGCAGCTCCTGCGTTTCGGCCAGCGTGGTCTGGTAGAGCCCCTCCATGCGCTCCATAACCTGCGCGGGGCTGGACGTAGCATCAAAGGGAAAGTTGATGTCCACGTCGCGCCGGTTGCCCGCCTCGGTTGCCAAGCGAATAAGCTCGACCTTGAGGTCTTTGAATCCCTCGAGGCCGAGCTTTTTGCAAAAACGGTGCACACTTGCGACCGAAACGTTGGTGCGTGCGGCAAATTCCTTAATAGAAAGCCCGCGGATGTCCTCGCCGATGGCAAG
This sequence comes from uncultured Collinsella sp., assembly GCA_902475595.1. Lineage (GTDB taxonomy): Bacteria > Actinomycetota > Coriobacteriia > Coriobacteriales > Coriobacteriaceae > Collinsella. The sequence goes on from CABRZT010000088.1 coordinate 1,334, forward strand.
GGCTGCAATGCCGAGCTGTTGCTCGGTAGGGGTAAGGCCCTGTGCCTCGGAAATCTTGCGTTTGATATCCATGCGAACTCCCACACTCGCCAAACCTGCCAAAAAGGGACAGGTTTATTTTGGCACGTTTCGGTCGGTATCAGGAAGTGTCAGGGACGGGGCGGCGGCAGGACTTGAGAACGAAAAGAAGTGTCGGGTTTGGCACCCCTGCCCCTGCCCGTCCCGTGCGCAGGCGATACTCAGCTTATCGACCCGCGATGTAAAGGAGATGCTCATGGCAAACATCAAGTTCCCCGAGGGCTTCTATTGGGGTGGCGCCACCGCCGCCAACCAGTTTGAGGGCGCTTGGAACGTGGACGGCCGCGGTCCTTCCGTCGACGACCACTTCCTGGGCGGCAGCTACAAGGAGCCGCGCCAGATTACGATCGACATCGACCCCGATCGTTTCTACCCCAACCATGACGGCATCGATTTCTACCATCACTACGAGGAGGACATTGCGCTGTTCGCCGAGATGGGCTTCAGCATGTTCCGCATGTCCATCTCCTGGAGCCGTATCTTCCCCAACGGCGACGATGCTGAGCCCAACGAGGCCGGCCTCGCCTTCTACGACCGCGTTTTCGACTGCCTGCGCGCCCACAACATCGAGCCGCTCGTGACCCTCTCGCACTACGAGATGCCCTATCACCTGGTCGAGAAGTACAACGGCTGGGCGAGCCGCGAGCTCATCGGCTTCTTTGAGAAGTACTGCCAGACCGTCTTCGACCGCTACCAGGACAAGGTCAAGTTCTGGCTCACCTTCAACGAGATCAACTGCGGTACTCAGGACATGGGCAACCTCTTCGAGACCAGCATGATTCAGGGCTTCGAGGGCCCGGCTTCGGCGGTTCACACCACGCCGCAGGCCCGTATGCAGGCGCTGCATCACCAGTTTGTCGCCAGCGGTCGCGTCGTGCGCTATGCCCACGAGCATTACCCGCAGTTCAAGATGGGCAACATGGACTGCTTTATCCTTTCCTATGCCGCCACGTGCGATCCGGCCGACGTGTTCGCCACGCAGCAGGAGATGAACGCCATGAACTGGTACTGCTCCGACGTGCAGGTGCGCGGAAAGTACCCGTTCTATGCCAAGCGCTTCTGGGCCGAGAACGATGTTGAGCTTGTGATGGAGGACGGCGACCTGCAGGATATCGCCGACGGCAAGGTCGACTTCTATTCCTTTAGCTATTACATGTCCGGCACCGTGGGCACCCACAAGGACCACGAGATGACCGAGGGCAACATGACCTTTGGCGGCAAGAATCCCTATCTGGAGTCCACCGACTGGGGCTGGCAGATCGACCCGCTGGGCCTGCGCATCGCCCTCAACGTGATTTATGCTCGCTACGAGATTCCGCTGATGGTGGTCGAGAACGGCATGGGCGCTTACGACGAGGTCGAGGAGGACGGTTCCATCCATGACCCGTATCGCATCGCCTACTTGCGCAGCCACATCAAGGCTATGGGCGAGGCTATTGCCGACGGTGTCGACCTGATTGCCTACACCTGGTGGGGTCCCATCGATCTGGTTTCCGCCGGCACTGGCGAGATGCGCAAGCGCTACGGCTTTATCCATGTCGATAAGTACGACGACGGCACCGGCACCTACGAGCGTCGCCGCAAGGACAGCTTCTTTGCATATCAGAAGATCATCAAGTCCAACGGCGCCGAGGGCCTGGTGTAATTGAGTTCCGGCGATTGAGTTTCGGCGTTCTGCCGAACGCCGGATCGGCTGCCGATTACATGACCACCGACGTCAATGACGACGGCATCTGGAATGCTTTTGTTCGTCTGGGGCTTATCGAGGATTAATCGACAATATGAGTGCCGCTGGGGAAATGGTTTTGGGAAGGGCTTGGAAGGGCTTGCGATTCGAGCCCTCACCTTAGCAATTTGATCATTTGGCACTATAATCACCATAGGCATGCGCATAACGTTGCGCTTAATCAAGAGGAGAAAACGTATGGGTCTGTTTGACATGTTTAAGAAGAAGGCTGAGCCCGCGGCTGCCGCTGCTCCTGCCTCCATCTCTGCTTCTGCCGGCGCCGACGTGCTGTGCTCGCCCGTCAAGGGCA
>CABRZT010000089.1:0-3428 GCA_902475595.1 uncultured Collinsella sp.
GGTGCTGTCGTTGCTGCTGCTGTTGCCGCCGCCAGTGTTGCTGGTGCTGCCGACGTCTCTCTTATCGCCTTCCTTATGAAATTCGTCGTCGCGGCTGTAGTGATACTTGCTTTCAGGGGAGTGCATCACGAACCCTTTGTCGGTTCCGATTCCTCCGTAGTATTTCTTGCCCATGGTTCCTCCTTGCGCGTGGCTATTGAAGTGGGAGAGGGCTGAGGGGGCCGCTTCCTCGTTTGCCGCCGAGCTTGCTCGAGAAATCGTTCATGGCCGTTCCTTTCGTGCGTTGGCTTTTGCCAATCACATGGAAAACGGGCGCGAAGTTTTCTGGAAAATGGGGAGGGTCGTCGGCGTGGCTGATGGTGACTCGTCGGTGGGTTGGTGCGCGCAAGCATCATGGGGCCATTGCGATATGCGTTGCCGAATTCGCCGCCTGCACGCGGCCTTTTGGCTTGTCGGTGATCATGAGAAGCATGTAGAACGGCTTGGGTAAACTCGCCGGGCAGATCGCTCGGAAAGCCCACCAATCGGATTGTTTGGACGGGCTATCGAGAGGGCATTGCGGGCTCGCGGGGCTCATTTGGCAGAAAACGCGGGTCTGTAAGATTGTCTGTGTAAGTCCCCTCAAGGGGCAACGTCTCCGGAGGCGATCGTCGCCGGCGCAGGGCGCCGGCCATGCTACGATGGCCGCGGCATGGCCCGCGGCAGATTGGAGACGACCGTGACCAGGAGGAAGAAGGGCGACCCCGCCGCCGAGCGCGTGGCGGCCGCCATCATGGAGGAGTTCTCGCCGAAGACCGCCGAGGAGGCGCAGGAGGCCCTGCGCTCGGTGTTCGGGCCGATGATCGAGACGATGCTCAAGGCCGAGCTCGAGGCCCACCTGGGCTACCCGGACAACGACAAGGGCCCCAAGGACGGGCCGAACAGGCGCAACGGCTACACGCGCAAGGTGGTGCGCACGAGCGCCGGCGAGGTCCCCATCGACGTGCCCCGCGACCGCGACGCCACCTTCGAGCCCGCGGTGGTGCCCAAGGGCGAGCGCGACCTGACCGGCATAGAGTCGCGCGTGATGTCGATGTACGCGCGGGGCATGTCGCAGCGCGACATAGCCGCCACGGTGCGCGAGATATACGGCTTCTCGGTGAGCGCCGAGACGGTCTCGGCCATCACCGACAGGGTGTGGGAGGAGCTCGAGCGGTGGCGCTCGCGCCCGCTGGAGCCCGTGTACGCGTTCATGTTCGTCGACTGCCTCTACGTGCCGGTGAGGCGCGGGCGCGGCGCGCGCAGCATGGCGGTCTACGCGATAGTCGCCTACGACCTGGCCGGGCGCAAGGACGTGCTCGGGCTGTGGATGCAGGAGACCGAGGGCGCGCACCACTGGATGGGCGTGTTCGACGAGCTGCGCCAGCGCGGCGTCGAGGACGTGCTGTTCGTGAGCATGGACGGCGTGTCGGGGCTGGCCGACGGCCTGCGCGCGATATTCCCGGACGCGGTGGCGCAGCGCTGCCTGGTGCATCTGGTGCGCAACTCCTGCAAGTACGTCCCGTCCAAGGACATGCAGGCGTTCTGCCGCGACGCCCGGGCCTTCTACGGCGCGCCGTCGCTTTCCGCGTGCCGGGCGGCGTTCGCCGACTTCTCCGAGGCGTGGGCGCGCTACCCGGGCGCGGTGGCGACGTGGGAGCGCTCGATGGCCGAGGTCGAGCGGCTGTTCTCCTACGGCCCCGACGTCAGGAGGGTCATGTACACCACCAACGCCGTCGAGAGCGTGAACGCCAGCTTCCGCAAGGTCGTCAGGCGGGGGTGCTTCCCCGACGAGGACGCCGTGATGAAGCTGCTCTACCTGCGGGTGAAGGAGCTGTATTCGAGGTGGGGCGAGGGATGCCACCAGCCGGGCTGGGCCCGGGTGCGCAACCAGCTGCTGTGCGACGAGGGCATCAGGGCGAGGATAGAGAGGTTCCTGTGAAAAGACTTACACAGGCTTCTTGACAAGCCCGATTTTGCATGTTTCAACCGAGTACATGCCCATCATTTTGCATCAATCCTTCCGATTCATAAGCGGTGCTCCCTCGTTTTTGGCAGATTTATGCATAAAACTAAAAAATTCGACTATTTTGTGAATTGGGGTTGCAATTAACGCAAGCCTCGAATATTCTCACTGTCACACTCCAACGTACTGGAGTAGCGGGGAAGCCCGCAATCATCGCCTGTAAGGAACTGACCAAGGAAAGGAGCTGCGCGATGTTCTTAAACTTCACCAACGCTTCTCTCCGACGCCAGAGCCGACGAAACACGCTGCGACGAGCGCGTGTGTTGTCTGCTGTCCTTATAAGGTAATTCCTTATTTTCTGTCGCAATACAATTGGACGCATGACAACACCCGGCCTCTGCCGGGTTTTTTGTTGCCGCAGTTGCCTCGCCGCAGCGATTTGGCTCCGTTTTCGTGCAACGGAGCATCCAATCGGGGTCGAAACACAACCTACGCACGGAGAAAACGTTGATCTGAAATTGCCGCCGCCTTGGCGGCGGAATGAGAAAGGCACAACCATGGCTGAGAAAGAAAAAGTTGTACTCGCATACTCTGGCGGTCTGGACACCTCGTGCTGCCTGAAGTGGCTGCAGGTTGAAAAGAACCTCGACGTTATCGCTATTTGCGGCAACGTTGGCCAGGACGAAGCCGACCTCGAGTACATCAAGAACAAGGCGCTCGAGTGCGGTGCAATCGCTTCCGAGGCCATGGATATGCGTGAGGAATACGCTAGCGAGTACCTCACCAAGGCGCTTGCCGCCAACGGCCTCTACGAGAACACCTACCCGCTGCTTTCCGCACTTTCTCGTCCGCTGCTCTCCAAGCACATGGTCGAGGCTGCGCACAAGTACGGCGCGAAGTACATCGCCCATGGCTGCACCGGCAAGGGCAACGACCAGGTTCGCTTCGAAACCGCCATCAAGGCCCTCGACCCGAAGCTTGAGATTCTCGCTCCCGTTCGCGATTGGGAGCTTCACACCCGTGAAGAAGAAATCGACTGGGCTGCCGAGCACGGCGTTCCGGTGAAGGCGTCCAAGGCTTCGCCGTACTCCATCGACGACAACGTGTGGGGTCGCGCCATCGAATGCGGCGCGCTCGAGAACCCCTGGAACGAGCCTCCCGCGGACATCTGGACCCTTTCCGTCGACCCCGAGAACGCTCCCAACGAAGCTGAATATGTCGAGATTGGTTTCGAGAAGGGCGTTCCTTGCTCGCTCAATGGCGAAGAGAAGAGCTTCCTGCAGATCGTCATGGACCTCAACGTTCTCGCCGGCAAGCATGGTTGCGGCCGCATCGACATGGTCGAGAATCGTCTCGTTGGCGTGAAATCGCGCGAATGCTACGAGACCCCTGCCGCCGAGGTACTCATTGCCGCCCACAAGGCGCTTGAGACTCTGTGCCTCGA
>CABRZT010000090.1:0-3377 GCA_902475595.1 uncultured Collinsella sp.
CAGCTTGTCGACGGCTGCCCGCAGATCACCTCCATCAACCTGGGCAACACCAAGTCCAAGGACGAGCAGCGTCCCGATGCCCGTAAGATCTCCCGCCAGATCTTTGTGACTGCTGCCGAGGAAGAGGACATTCGTGAGCTCGTCGGCCGCGGTGTCGAGGTCGAGATTCGCGCTCTGGCCGACGACCCCAAGGTCGATGCCCTAAGTGCCCTCTAATTGGGAACCACGGGCGGCGCGCACGGCGCCGCCCCTATTCGTGGGCGTACCGGATAAACGCTTTACCCGTTACCCCCATCTACCGTTCACCGGGAGTACACGCCCGTTGAGCGATTGGTATTAAATAGTTTTCTCATGACTATATAATTGGTATCAAATCATTTGCACCGGTTTAGGTGTTAACAGCACACCGGTACAAGCTGGATCTGTCTAGGCGATTGTCGGCATGGAAAAGGGCGCGCTGACAAGTCGGGAATCGCCGCGCGGATCCAAGAGGGATCAAAGGGAGGAACAATGCTTGTTCAAGCGATCCTCATCGGACTTATCGCTGCCTTCGGTAAGCTCGATTATCAGCTCGGTACGCTCTATGCGTTCCGCCCGATCGTTCTGTGCCCGCTCGTCGGCATAGTCCTCGGGGACCTGCAGTCCGGCCTCGCCATCGGTGCGAGCCTCGAGCTGCTCTTCATGGGTTCAATCTCCATCGGCGCTTACGTGCCGCCCGATGAGTGTATTGGCGGTGTGCTCGCCTGCGCCTTCGCTATTCAGCTGGGTCAGAGCACCGAGGCCGCTATCGCGCTCGCGATGCCCATCGCCACTCTGTGCCTGGCCATTAAGAACGTCGTCAACGCCGGTATGCCCCTTCTGGTCGACCGTGCCGACGTCTTTGCCAGCAAGGGTAACCTCAAGGGTATCTACGCTATGCACTGGATTATCGGTCTCGTGATTGTCGTCCTGGCCTTTATCCTGTGCTCGGTCTCCTTCTATCTGGGTGCCGACGCCGTTCAGGGCCTGCTCGACTTCATCCCGACGTTCGTCCTCGATGGCTTTGGCGTCGCAGCCAACATCCTGCCTGCCATGGGCTTCGCCATGCTCGGCCGTCTGGTGCTTACCAAGCAGCTCGTGCCGTTCTACTTCCTGGGCTTCCTGCTGTGCTCCTATGCCAACGTGCCCGTCCTCGGCGTCGCCCTGATCGCAATCATTATCGGCATCGACAAGTACGACCTGCTGGGCCTTGGTGGCGCCCAGTCCCAGCTTTCTGTGGAAGGGGATGAGGACGATGACTTCTAATTCCGAGAACCAGATTACTCGCTCCGACCTCATTAAGAGCGCCGTGAACACCGGCGCCCTGGGCATGGAATTCTCCTGGACCTACTACAAGCAGATGAACATTGCCTTCTGCCTGATGGTCGCCAACATGCTCAAGAAGATCTATGCCGGCCGTCCCGATGATTACGCCGAGGCCTTGCACCGTCACAGCGCATTCTTCAACATCACCCCGCAGCTCGCTCCCTTCGTGGGTGGCATCGCGATGGCCATGGAAGAAAAGGTCGCTCGTGGCGAGGTTGAGCCCGAGAGCGTCAACGACATCAAGGCCGCCCTCATGGGTCCGCTTTCCAGCCTGGGTGACTCCTTCTTCCTGTCCACCCTGCGCGTCGTCGCCGCTGCCGTGGGCATCAGCCTGTGCCAGGCCGGCAACGTCTTTGGCCCCATCGCCTTCCTGCTCGTCTACAACATCCCGGCGTTCCTGATTCGTATCTTTGGCGCTATCAAGGGTTATGAGCTAGGCATTGGCTTCCTCGACGAGGCTCAGAAGACCGGCCTGATGCAAAAGATCATGGCCTGCGTCGGCATTGTCGGCGTCATGGTCGTCGGCGCCATGAGCAAGGACATGTTCTGGGCTTCGTTGCCCATCGCCATTGGTCAGGGCGACTCCGCCCAGACTCTCCAGGACATCCTGGACGGTATCATGCCCGGTATGCTCGGCATGGCCGCCTTCTGGCTCTACTATTGGCTGCTCTCCAAGAAGATCAACCCGATGGTCCTGATCCTCTGCACCATGGTCGTGGGCATCATCGGCGCTTACTTTGGCGTGCTTGCCTAATATGTTCGAATCGCGCTTCCATCGCGTCTAACGGTTGCGTCGATCTTTGGGGGCTTGTCGCATCTGCGGCGGCCCCCTGTTTTTTAAAACTCCGTACGAAAGGGGAGGGCTATGGTCATACCCGAGCTTTCGCTCATGAACATCAACCATCGTTACTACAGCATCGAGACGTTTTTTAAGGCTGCAGGTGAGGCCGGCTATCGCAATATCGAGCTGTGGACCGGCTCGATGCACCTGTATGTGGATTGCCATGAGCACGATTCGGTGGATAAGATTCGCGATCTTGCCGCCCAATACGGTATCAAGATCGTGTGCGTGTGCCCCGAGCAGAACAACCCCAAGCCGTGGAACGTCGCGGTACGCGGTGAGGCGGGCCAAAAACGCATCCTCTCGTACTTTAAGAATGTGATCGACGTTGCCGTTGAGTTGGGCGTGCCGCAGATTCTGGTGACGAGTGGTTGGGCCTATCTGGACGAGCCGGCTGAGGACGCCTGGGCCCGCAGCGTTGCCATGCTGCGCTCGGTGTGCGACTACGCCGATACGCGCGGTATTCGCGTCGCGCTCGAGGCCCTGCAGCCGTCGGAGTCCGTGTTGGTCAACACCGCACAGGATGTCGCGCGCATCCTCGAGGCGGTCGATCGTCCCAACCTGAAGGCCTGTATCGACTTTGGCGCCATGGAAGTTGCCGGCGACACGATCGACGGCTACTTTGAGGTTTTGGGCGACAAGATCGTTCACACCCACTTTGTAGATGTGGGCGGCGGCACGACGCATCTTGCCTGGGGCGACGGCGAGCGTGATATGCGTGCCGACCTCGAGGCACTCATGCGCCACGGCTATACGGGCTATGTCTCGGCCGAGACGTGTGATGGCCGCTACTATCAGGATCCGTCCAAGGCGACGACTCAGGTTATCGAGATGTATCGCCGTGTGACAGCGGAGATGGAAGCCGAATAACTAAACTGCGCGGTTGCGCCGGAAACGCTTGGGCGGGTCTGGCGCAACGCTTTTATAGCTGGCGAGTTGTGGGGAACCCGTTGGCAGTAGCGCTCGAAATAGACAACTATTGGCGTTGTAATACCACTCGGGCGAGGAAACCGACCGTTCGCCGCAAATCTCCGTGAGTTTGGATTGGTATTAAATAACAAGCAATCGTATGGCTATAATTGGTATCAGCAAGAAGCGCGATGTATAGAATTGCGCACATGTGATGGGAGGACACACATGAAGGAGACCGAGAAGATCGAGATCATGCACTTCGACCAGGAGGGCTACCTCG
>CABRZT010000091.1:0-3334 GCA_902475595.1 uncultured Collinsella sp.
TGACGGCGCGACGGAAGGCGAAGGCAATGTTGGCGGACGTGATGGGCTCATCGGCAGAGACGAGGCCCTCGGCCACGCCGCGAAGAATCTGCGAGGTGATGACGCCGGAGTTGCCGCGGGCACCCATCAGGGAGCCGTGAGTGATGGCGCCGGCGATGGCCTCCATGTCGGCGTCGGCAGGAAGAGCGGAGAGCTCCTTGGTCACCGAGGCGAGCGTGAGCGACATGTTGGTGCCGGTATCGCCATCGGGTACGGGGAAGACGTTGAGCTTGTTGATTTCCTCGGCCTTGTCGGAAACGGCAGCCGCAGCGATCGGAAAACAGGTGCGAATGGTCTTTGCAATCATAGGTATTTGAATCTCCGTTTTCGGATGCTAGTTCAGACGGCTCTTGAGCGCGTCGATATGGATGCCGATCTTAAGGCTGGCGGGATCGATCTGGGCGATCTCCTGCAGGGTGAAGGCAACGGAACTCGAAAGATTGTGGCAGACGGACTTCATGTTGACGCCGTTCTCGAGCACGACGTGAAGATCGACCGTAAGGCCGTTCTCGTCGGCGGAGACAAGCACGCCCTTGCGGAGGCGCTGACCGGCAAGCAGGCGCACGCTCTCGGCGCCTTGGAGCTGCTCAGCCATACCGACGACGCCATAGCACGTCATCGCGGCATAACCGGCAATATCGGCAATAACGTCGTTCGAGACGCTCAGGCTGCCGTTAATGGTCTCAGACACAAGAATCTCCTTATCTGGTGCTCGCGGCACCATGTCGTGGGAGCAATCATTGCAATATTCTACAACGACCGCGCCATGTTGAGGTGGTGGGTCGCGGGATTACATCCTCGACACGAAATGTTGATATGGCAACGTTCGAGTCAAGTGGTCGCGGCATGAAAAAACCCGCCGCAAAAGCGACGGGTTTTACAACCTGGCTCCCCGGGTAGGACTCGAACCTACAACAGCGCGGTTAACAGCCGCGTGCTCTACCATTGAGCTACCGAGGAATTTAAAAGCCCAGCGGAATGGGCTGAGAAATTCTGGCTCCCCGGGTAGGACTCGAACCTACAACAGCGCGGTTAACAGCCGCGTGCTCTACCATTGAGCTACCGAGGAATAGGTGCGTGCTCTCAAGCAACGAAGTTTATTATACGGACGAATCAGCTCAGGGCAAGAACTTTTTTAAGAATTTTTCCGACCTAGTCATTGGGGGTGTTCTTAAACGACTAGTCATTCAAGAACATCCCCAACGACTACATGAAAGCGCCCCCAAGCGGATGTGCTTGAGGGCGCTTCTTGCTTGCGAGGTTATGACTCGATGTAGTCCTTCAGCTTGCTGCTGCGGCTCGGGTGGCGGAGCTTGGCCAGGGTCTTGGACTCGATCTGGCGGATACGCTCGCGCGTGACGCCAAACTCGCGGCCGACTTCCTCGAGCGTACGAGGATGCCCGTCGACAAGGCCAAAGCGCAGCTCGATAACCTTGCGCTCACGATCGGCAAGCGAATCGAGCACCTGGGTGAGCTGCTCCTGCAGCATGGAGAAGCTGGCCGCATCGGGCGGAACGATGGCCTGAGAGTCCTCGATGAAGTCGCCCAGCTGAGAATCCTCTTCCTCGCCGATGGGGGTCTCGAGCGACACGGGCTCCTGCGAGATCTTCTGGATCTCGCGGACACGGTCGGCGCTCATGTCCATCTCGGCACCGATCTCCTCGGGGGTCGGGTCGCGACCCAGGTCCTGAAGGAGCTGGCGCTGCACACGGACGAGCTTGTTGATGGTCTCGACCATGTGCACGGGAATACGGATGGTACGGGCCTGGTCGGCGATAGCGCGCGTAATAGCCTGACGGATCCACCACGTGGCGTACGTGGAGAACTTAAAGCCCTTCTGGTAGTCGAACTTCTCGACGGCGCGGATCAGACCGAGGTTGCCCTCCTGGATCAGGTCCAGGAACAGCATACCGCGACCGACATAGCGCTTGGCGATGGAGACGACCAGACGCAGGTTTGCACTGATGAGCGCCTGCTTGGCTTCGAGGCCCACGTTCTCAATGCGCGTAAGACGACGCATCTCGGCACGCGTGAGTTCGAGCTCACCAGCATCGGCAGCCTCGAGCTTCTCGGTGGCCTCAAGACCGGCCTCGATCTTCATGGCCAGATCGACCTCTTCGGAGGCGGTCAGCAGGTCGACCTTGCCGATCTCCTTGAGGTACATACGGACCGGGTCGCCGGTCAGCATCACCGTGGAGGCATCGATGCCACGCACGCGCGAACGCGAACGGGACGTGCGCACGGTGCGCTTCTTCTTGCTCTTGGAAGAACCCATCTCGGCGTCGGCCTGACGGGCCATCTTGAGCTCATGATCGTCGAGCGAGCCGGAATCGTGCTCGTCGTCGTCATCGAAATCGTCGGTATCGGTATCGGTATCGTTATCGTCATCGTCGACGTCCATAGGGGCGTCGTCGTTACCGCTCGCGGAGATAATCTGGATGCCGCTGTTGCGCAGCGCGGAATACACCGCGGTGAGCTGCTCGTCAGAAACATCGATATCCTTCAGGGCGACCTGAATCTCGTCCTCGGTTACCGAAGTCCTGTTTGAGCCGTTGCCCATGAGCTTTGCAACGTAGGATTCCAGCCCAGTACCCGTGCTCTCAGTCTTTTTTGGCACAGATTCTCCCTTCATAGTCCACAGGACTCAATACTTTAGCACACACATAGACATCTATACCCAAAAAGAGGACTGGATATAGGCGAGAATACGCTGGTTGACCACAACATCTAGGCCTGTTCGGTGCCTGCGGCCTCCAGGCCGATCAAACGGAACGGGTCCGCCACGCCGCCAATCGACTTTTGCAGCTCGCGTTGACGCTGCGAATCCTGCGCGGCCTGAACGGTCAGCGCGCGACGGGCCTCATCATCGAGTGAACGGTCCTGGCGCAGCTTGGCCTGTGCGGCACGCATACGGCGCTTGATGGTGTAGAGCTCAAGCGTATCAAGCATAAACACGATGTTCGTCTCGGTGGGGTGCTTGCTCGTCGCGGAGATGCGCCCGGCACTCACAAGCGTTGCCGCATCGGGACACACCGAGCGCGCCGCATCCATGCAGGCTGCAGGATCGGTTCCCGGCGGCGTTGCCAGAACGGCCCATGCAATGGACTCGTGACGCGGGTCAACCCACTCGATGGAGCAGATGCGGTCGGCATACGTGCGGAACAGGTCGGGGTAGCTCGTGAGCATCGTCAACAGCTCGCGCTCCCCTGCCAAGGACTTGCGTTCAAGATCGGTAAGAACCATCGGCGCCGCCGCAGCCGGTGCGCCCGAACCGTCAGCCACAGGCACAGCGCCC
>CABRZT010000092.1:0-3309 GCA_902475595.1 uncultured Collinsella sp.
GGTGGGCCCTCCGGGTACCGGTAAGACCCTGCTAGCCAAGGCTGTTGCCGGCGAGGCTGGTGTTCCGTTCTTTAGCATTTCGGGTTCTGAGTTCGTCGAGATGTTCGTCGGCCGTGGAGCCGCCAAGGTGCGCGACCTGTTTAAGCAGGCCAAGGAAAAGGCCCCTTGCATTGTGTTTATCGACGAGATCGATACCATCGGCAAAAAGCGTGACGGCGGCGGCTTTAGCGGCAACGACGAGCGCGAGCAGACGCTCAATCAGTTGCTGACCGAGATGGACGGCTTCGATAACCACAAGGGCATCGTCGTCCTTGCTGCCACCAACCGCCCCGACAGCCTTGACCCGGCTCTGTTGCGTCCCGGTCGCTTTGACCGCCGCATTCCCGTCGAGCTGCCCGATCTGACCGGTCGCAAGAATATCCTTGAGCTGCACGCCAAGAGCGTGAAGACCCAGCCGCCGATCGATCTGACCGCGATTGCCCGCGCCACGCCTGGTGCCTCGGGCGCCGATTTGGCCAATATCATCAACGAGGGCGCCCTGCGCGCCGTTCGCGAAGGTCGCAAGCGTGCAACCCAGGACGACTTCGAGGAGTCGGTGGAGGTCGTCATTGCCGGCCAACAGCGTAAGTCCACGGTGCTTTCCGACCACGAGAAGCAGGTCGTTTCCTACCATGAGATCGGCCATGCCATTGTTGCCGCTCGTCAGAAGGGCTCTGCGCCGGTCACGAAGATCACCATCGTGCCGCGCACGAGCGGTGCTCTGGGCTACACCATGCAGGTCGAGGAGGATGAGCGCTTCCTGACCACGCGCCAGGAGGTCCTGGACAAGCTCGCCGTCTATTGCGGTGGCCGTGCAGCCGAGGAGCTCATCTTTGGTGAGATGACGACCGGCGCCGCCAACGATATCGAGCAGGCCACCAAGCTCGCCCGTAACATGGTGACGCGCTTTGGTATGTCCGATGAGTTTGGCATGATGGCACTCGGTACCGTTCAGAATGCGTACCTTAACCAGGACACGTCGCTCACCTGCGCCCCCGGTACGGCCGAGCGCGTGGACGCGATTGTCGCCAAGCTGATCGAGGATGCGCACGACCGCGCCCTGCAGATTCTGAAGGAGAACAAGTTCAAGCTCCACGAGCTGGCTCGTTATCTGTACAAGAAGGAGACGATCACGGGCGAGGAGTTCATGAATCTCCTCACGCGCGAGAATCCGCTGATGCCAAAGCAGCAGTAATACTGGTTGCGCAGTGTCAATCGCCCCATTTGAGTGTTTATCTCAAATGGGGCGTTTTGCGTGGGGAGAGTTGTATATGAAGATCGTGGTAAGTGCCTGCTTGATGGGCGAGAGCTGCAAGTATAACGGGCTCGACAACTACCACCGCGCGTTGGTCGAGGCCTGCGAACGTACGGGGACCGAGGTCCTCTTGGTGTGCCCTGAGGTCTTTGGCGGCCTGCCCACACCGCGCAAGCCGTCCGAGATCGTGGACGGCGAGGTCCGTACCTGCGAGGGCATCTCGGTCGATCGCGAGTTTCGCCTAGGCGCTCAACGTGCGCTCGATATGTGCGAGCAAGCGGGCGGTCCGGAAGAGATCGCCGCGTGCATCCTGCAGGACCGCAGCCCCTCGTGTGGCGTAGATCGCATCTACGACGGAATGTTCAGCGGTACGCTCACCGTGGGCAACGGCGTCTTCGTTGATCTGTTGCTGCGTCACGGCTATCGCGTTATACCAGCTAGCGAGTTCGACCCCAGCATGCTGGAGCAATAAAAAAACCACCACAAGGGCACTGCTCCCTTGTGGTGGTTTTGGGCTAGGTCTAGAGCGTGTGGCCGTAGGCGTTGGCGGCTTTGATGGCGGCGGCGAATTTCTCGTCGGTGAAGGGCTCCGGGTTGCCTTGCTTCCACTCGTTGGTGGCGTGCGCGTACTCGCACAGGGCAGGGATATCGGCCTCGGAAAGCCCGACCTGCTCAAGCGTCACGGGCAGCCCCATCTGCTTGTTGAAGGCAGCATAGCGCTCGAGGTTCTCGGTGTCGCCCGTGTAGGCAAACAGCACCAGCACGCCCAGACTCACGACCTCGCCGTGCAGGTAGGTGCCCTCACGCGGAATGCTGCAGGTGGCGTTGTAGAATGCGTGCGCCACGCTCGAGTTGTAGTAGTAATCGTTCTGGTTGGTCAGGTTCGAAACGTAGCCCGTGTTGACCACGATGTCGAGCGCGATCTGCTTGACGGCTTCGCTCGACAGGTTCTTGCGTACGTCCTCAAGACCCTGGACGCCATAAGTAAACAGAGGCTCGGAGCAGGTGTGGGCGAGTGCCAGGCCAAGACCGGCGGTATGCTCCAAATTACCGGCGCTCGTGGCGTACTCGACCTCGGGCTGCTTGGACAGGGCATCGCCCACGCCGGCCCAGAAGTACTCCGCTGGAGCCTCGGCGATGATCTTGGGGTTGATGAAGATGTGCGCCGGTCGGTTGGGGTACGAATAGCCCTCGAGCGAGCCATCGTCATTGTAGACAACGGCAATGGCGGTCGCGGCCGAGCAGTTGGAGCAAATCGTCGGTACGGTAAAGACTATCTTCTTGAGCTCGATGGCTGCGGTCTTCACGGTGTCGAGCGCCTTGCCGCCGCCGCAGGCGATGAGCACGTCGGCTTCCTGGCAGGCAGGAGAGTTCACGACTTTGGCGATATTGGCACGCGTACTGTTGGTGCCATAGACGCGCGTCTCCAGAACCTCGACATCGGTACCTTCAAGAGCCGCCTCGATGCCCGGCAGCGCTGCAGCCAGGGCTCGCTTGCCGCCAATGATGGCGACCTTGGTCGCTCCGTACTCTGCCAGTGCGGCGGGCAACTCGGTAAAACAATCCTCGCCAACGGTGTAGTCGCTCATTCCAATCGTGCGCATAGCAACCTTCTTTCGTTCGATAAAGTGCTTTCAGGTATTTTGCTCCAAGAGAAGGTCCACAGCCGCGAGAAATTTCGAACGTATAAAACCAGTGTTGAGGGTTTTTCGCTGGCGCGGAACGTGCTAGCATACTCCGCATAAGCGTTGATGGGGACGAGTAGTCGGCCGTCCGCATGTTACAGAGAGTGGGGAGCGCTGAGAACCCGTGCATGCGACCGATGAAAATCACCCCGGAGCTGCGGTCCCAACGGACGTGCCGCGCAGGTTCGTCTTAGTAGACATCGCCGAGATGGTCGTCGATACAGACCAGCCGAGTAACGGATGCGAGCGCGCGGCGACGCGAGCGAGGGCATCTAAGCTGGGTGGTTAAGCGAAGAGCTTTTACGGGCAGACTGCCCGTTTTGTGGCGCT
>CABRZT010000093.1:0-3296 GCA_902475595.1 uncultured Collinsella sp.
ACAAAGCGCAAGGTCACGCCGCCGTGCTGACGGTAACCCAGGATTTCGCCCTCGTGACGCAGACGCAGGTCCATCTGGGCAAGCGTAAAACCATCCGAAGTTTTTTCGAGCGATTGCAGGCGATCTTGTGCTGCCGACGCGCCGCCGTTGCCCTTGGAGTGCGTCATGACCAGGCACGTGCCCGACACGCTGCCACGGCCCACACGACCGCGCAGCTGGTGCAGGGCCGCCAAGCCAAAGCGCTCACCGTTCTCGATGACCATGACGGTGGCGTTGGGCACGTCGACACCCACCTCGACCACCGTAGTCGAGACGAGCACGTCAATCTCGCCACGCTTGAAGGCATCGATAACCTGATCCTTCTCCCCCGCTGGCATACGGCCGTGAAGGCGCTCGATGGCAAGACCCGGCAACGCCAGACGCAGGCGATCTAGCTCGGTCGCCGTATCGTGCAGCGGCACGGGGACCGTCACGCGGCCCTCGTCGTCGCGGGCGATACCGGGCACGTCCTCCAACTCATCGGCCGAGTCATTCGGCTCCACGAGCGGGCAAATCACGTAGGCCTGCTGACCCTTTTCATGCGCCTCGCGGATGGCTCCATAGGCGAGGTCACGGCTCGACTCGGTGAGCACGCGTGTCGACACGCCAGCGCCAAGGACGGGCCGATGGCGGATGATGCTCGTGTCCAGATCGCCGTAGACCGAAAGCGCCAGCGTACGCGGGATGGGCGTTGCCGTCATAACGAGCAGATCGGCACCGGGGCCCTTCGCGCGCAGGGCGTTGCGCTGGCCTACGCCAAAGCGGTGTTGCTCGTCGATGACAACAAGCGACAGATGCTTGAACGCAACGGTATCCGAAAGCACCGCATGGGTGCCAAAGAGCACGTCAAGCTCGCCCGATTCCAGCTGGGCATGGATCTGCTCACGCTCAGCCGCCGGCGTGGCACCCGTCAGGAGCGCCCAGGAAATGCCCGCCTGCGAGAGCAAGGGGCCGGTCTTATCGGCATATTGACGCGCCAGCACGCCCGTGGGCGCCATAACGCAGGCCTGCATGCCGCTATCGGCAGCCACTGCCAGCGCGCAAGCGGCAACGGCGGTCTTACCAGTACCGACATCGCCCAGCAGCAGGCGGTTCATAACGCGCCCGCCATCGCACATATCGCGCAGGATATCTTGGAACGCGGCCTCCTGCTCGTCGCTCAGCGAAAACGGCAGGGCTTGCTTGAGCGCGGCCAGGTGCTCGCCCGCGGTGTGGGCGTAGGGAACGACTTCGACCAGGCCGCCGTCGTTGCGCAGGCGCAGTGCCAGCTGCAGGTAGAGGCACTCCTCGTAGGCAAGCCGTGCGCGCGCGATATCGCGCTCTGCCATGCTCGAGGGAAAGTGGATCGATCGAAGCGCGCGGGCATTGCTCATCAGGCGACGCTTGACGCGCAAGCGTGCGGGAATCGGGTCGAAGGGATTGCCGACGACCTCGAGCGCGCCGCTTACGATGCGGCGCATCCATGCCTGGCTCACGCCGTCACTCACATAATGGACCGGCAAAATGGTACCCACAGCACGCCCGTCATCGAGCTTTTCAAAGTGCGGCGAGGCCATCTGCTTAAAACCGTAGGCAAACTCGACCTTACCCATCACGGCCAGGCGGTCGCCCTGCTTAAGCTGCTGGGCAATCCAGGGCTGGCGGAAAAAGGCGACCTGCAGCACGCCCGTCTCGTCAACGAGTGAGACTTCGGTCACCTGCATGCGCGGACGCGGCTGCTTTCGGACGATACGGTCGACCGTGGCGATGATGGTGCACACGGTACCGATGGGCGCCATCTCGATGGACCACGAACGGGTAAAGTCGAGGTATCGATGAGGGATATGGAGAAGGAGGTCCCCCACCGTCCGAATTCCCAGACGGCGAAGGGCCTCCTCACGTTTACCCGAAACAAATTTGAGTCGCGCGATATCCTCGTCGAGCGCATTGCTCTGGGCAAAGCGCTCCGAGACGCGCGGCACGGAGCAGAGCTCGGACATGGGCAGATGCCTACTCGATTGAGAAGATTACGGGATAGAGCGGCTGCTCGCCACGATGGGCGTCGATCTCCAGATCGGGCTGAGCCTCCTCGATAGCGTCGACGATCTCCTGGAAGGCCTCATCGGACAGTTCCTCGCCGGCCAGAATCGTCAGCGCGTCACCCTCCTCTTCCTCCTGCATGCGGTTGATGCAATCGAGCGTGACCTGCTTCACGTCGGAGCCGACCACATCGATGGAGCCGGCAATGATGCCCATGACATCACCGGAGTGAATCGGAGAGCCGTCAGAGGCGCTGGAATCGCGCACGGCGCGGGTGACCTCGCCATCGCGGACCTCGCTGATGGCGTCGACCATGGCGGCGACGGCGTCCTCGAGCTCGGAATCGGGCAGGACGGCGAACAGCGCGGAGAAGGCCTGCGGAACGGTCTTGGTGGGAACGACGGCGACCTTCTTGTCGGTACAGGCAGAGGCAGCGGCCTCGGCGGCCATGCGGATGTTGCCGTTATTGGGCAGGATGATGACCGAGGTCGCGTTGACCTGGTCAACAGCGCCCAGCAGGTCTGCAGTCGAGGGGTTCATGGTCTGACCACCCGACACGATCACGTCAACGCCGAGGGACTTGAGGATGTCGGCCTCACCGGAACCGGCGGCAACGGCGACAAAACCCAGCGCCTTGGCAGGCTCGGCGGCCTTCTCCTGGTCCTCGTGGATCTTGGCGGTACGGTCGTGGGCCTCCATCTCCATGTTGTGGATAAAGACCTCATAGATCTGACCGAGCTGCAGCATGTGCTCGAGCACCAGGTTGGGGGTGTTGGAGTGCACATGAATCTTGTAGTCGGGGTAGGCACCCACGAGCAGCTCGCAGTCGCCCATGGAGCCCAGGAACTTAAGGCACTCGTCCTCGTCAAACGGAGCGTCGGCCTTAAAGAGGAACTCGTTGCAGTAGCGGAACTCCGAGCCCTCCCAATCGTCGTTGGCCTCGATCTCAACGCGACCGAGGGCCGCGTCGCGGGCAGAGCCAGCGGAATCAAACGTGGCGGAGAAATCCTCGACAACGGTGCTGCGGCCAAGCGCGGCGGCAACAAAGTTCTCCAGGAAGATGGCAAAGCCGAAGGCACCGGAGTCGACCACGCCGTTCTCCTTCAGAACGGGCAGCAGGTCGGGCGTGCGAGCGACGGACTGGTAGGCCTCGACGACGATGGCGTCGAGCGCGTCCTCGGCCGAGAACTTCTTCTTCTCGCACTCGTCGGCCTTGGTCGAGACATCGAGCAGGACCG
>CABRZT010000094.1:0-3215 GCA_902475595.1 uncultured Collinsella sp.
CCAGGCCCGATTTTGCCTCTTGACAATGTCCTGCTCATATTAAAAGGAACGTCCCCATCTGCCGGATTAGGAGAGACTCTCCAGCACGCGACGGAGCTCCTGCTGGACGGCGTGGTCGCGGTTACAACCCACCACGCGATCGGCCACCGCCTTAAGCGCGGGGCGCGCGTTTTCCATCGCGCAGCCCGTGCCGACAAAGCGAATGATCTCGTAGTCGTTCATCGAGTCGCCAAACGCCATGACCTCGTCGCGTTCGACGCCATAGTGCTCCATGAGCTGCTCGATTCCCGAGGCTTTCGACACACCGGGCTGCATGGCATCGATCCATGCGTTTCCAGAAGGCGCAAAGGTAAAGAGCTGGCCAAGCTCGCGCTGCAGTACGTAGGCACTGTCCATAACGGCACAGTCATCGCAAAAGATACTCGCCTTGATGATATTTACGCTGGGATCGGGCAGCTCCCAAATGCGCTCGGCATTGGGAAGGTCCTTATCGACCTCACGCACGAACTTGCACTCGTCATCGAGCAGGAAGGACTTGGTTCGGTCAAAGAGCGCAAGATGCAGATTGGGAAACGTCCTGACGGCTTGGGCGAGCCTTCGAATCGCCAGGTGGGAATACACCTCACGGTCTACCATCTTACCGTCGGCGTAGACCTGGGCGCCGTTAGCGGCGACAAAGTCCATCTTGTCGCGAACGGGCGCAAAGAACTCACACAGGCGATCGTAGCGACGACCTGACGATGCAGCGAAATGCACGCCATGCTCGTGTAGCGCCAGAATCAGTTCGTAGGTCTCGGGAGGCACCTGGCCGTTTTCGTCAAGCAGTGTGCCGTCCATATCGGATGCAATCAGTTTAAACATAGAAAAGCTCCCTTCGGGCTTGTTGGAATCAAACGCGTATCCGATTCCAACGTACCCAAAGGGAGCTCAAATAAGACTCCGCGGGCGTAAACGTTACAAGGACCTGGCAAATAGCTCACACATGCCAGAGGTCCTACGGTCGCGGCGTCAGGCAGCGCGCCAAAGAGTGTCCCCGATGACTAGTCGTTTAAGAACGTCCCCGATGACTAGTCGGCGTAGGTGAAGGTTGTGACGTCGAACATGCCCTCGGGGCGGATGCGGAGCGTCGGGATGACCGGCAGGGGCAGGAAGATGATGCCCATGATGGGGTCGAGCGGCGGCTCAATACCCATGGCGCGCGCCTTGACCATAAAGTCGTCGTGCTGCGCAGCAACGTCCTCGGCCGTGCCTTCGCTCATAAGGCCACCGAGCGCCAGCGGAATGCGCGCCACGACCTCGCCGTTGCGCACCAGCACGTGGCCGCCCTGGCCCACGGCCTCAACGGCAGTCATCATATCGGCAGCGTTGTCGCCCACCACGCACACGTTGTGCGAGTCGTGGCCGATCGTGGAGGCAATGGCACCGCCCGTGATGGTGAAACCGCGCACCCAGCCGCGACCGATATGCTTGCCGACGAGCCCCATGCCGGCGGGACCGTCGCCATCGGCGCCCTCGGCCTGCAGCGACACGCCGCGGCCATGGCGCTCGATAAGCATAATGCGACGCAAGTCCTCGGCGCTCTCGGGACGGACCATGCCCGTGATAGCCATGCCCGGGATCACATCGATAACCGCCTCGCCCGGCTTAAAGGCATAGTCGAACACGTCGAGCGATAGCTTCGGCAGCTTAACGGAAGCACGCAGCTCATCGGCAAGCGCTGCGACCTCGGCCGTCTCGGGTGCGATCTCGCCCACAAAGGTGCCATCCTGCGCCACCAGAGCACCGGCGGCATATACGCGATGCGGGGCCGTGGCAAAGGTCAGGTCATCGAGCACCAGCAGGTCGGCGCGCTTGCCCGGAGCGATCGCGCCGCGGAGCTCGTGCGGGTCGCGGCAGCCGTGGTCCAGGCCAAATGCCTCAGCCGTGGAAAGGGACGCCATAGAGATGGCGACCACGGGGTCGATACCGGCCTCGATAGCCACGCGGCAGGCATTGTCGATCATGCCGGTCGAAAGAGCATCGGAGGGAGCGCGATCGTCGGTCGCAAAGCAGCAGCGGCGGGCGCGGGCAGGATTCTCCAGCAGCATCGGGGACAAATTGGCCAGGTCGTGGCTGCACGTGCCCACACGCAGCATCACATACATGCCGCGGGATAGCTTGTCGAGTGCCTCCTCGGGAATCGTCGACTCGTGGTCGGCGATAATGCCCGCTGCGGCATAGGCATTGAGGTCCTTACCGGCAACGAGCGGCGCGTGGCCGTCAACCTGCTTGGACGGCGTCTGGTTGGCAGCATCGATGCGAGCGCAGGTCTCGGGGTCGGCCATAAAGACGCCCGGCAGGTTCATCATTTCGCCCAGACCAAAGACATCGCCTGGATGCTCGGCAAAAAACGCCTGCATATCGGCAGCCGAAATAACGGCACCGGCCTGCTCGTCGGGCAGCGCGGGCACGCACGAAGGCATCATGTACTTGATGGAGATGGGTGCGCGGCGGCCATCCTCGATCATAAAGCGCAAGCCGTCGAGACCGGCAACATTGGCAATCTCGTGGCTGTCGGCAATGGCAGTGGTAGTACCGCGCGTCGCGGCCATGCGAGCATACTCGGCGGGACGGATGTTCGAAGACTCGATATGCAGATGCCCGTCAATAAAACCGGGAGCGAGATAGCGACCCTGGCAGTCGATGACCTCAGTTGCCTCATAGGTGCCAGCGGCATCGTCGCGACCATCGTAGAGCACGCCGACGATCACACCGTCCTTGACGGCAACGCTACCGGGCGCCACGCGCTGGCCATACACGTCGACAATCTGTGCATTGGTAAACAGCGTGTCGACGGGCACGCGCCCCTCGGCAGCATCGATCACAGACCTCATGACCTCAACGGACATACATACTCCTTTAACCGTAGAAAAAAGCTGCGGAGCGGACAGGCCTTCACCGCAGCAAACCAATAGCCATTGTATGCCCAAACGATGGGTCAACAATACGCCTCTCCGCTTAATGGCATCCGCCACTTGGTGCAATGAGGAGAGGTTGCTTTGCACCAATGACAAGGAGCGTCCCAAAGTGCCGGCACAAAAGGAACGTCCCCAAGTGCCAACAACGGAAGCGCCGATGTTTTGGCATCGCCAGCGAGCGGGTCGCATTTGAGACAAGGTGTCGTGAAACGAAAGGGCGCTGACCTTCTGGTCGCGCCCTTGAAGTTGAACGTCAGA
>CABRZT010000095.1:0-2942 GCA_902475595.1 uncultured Collinsella sp.
AATCAGGAATCCGTCCACGGCTTCAGTATGGACCCCTTCGATTTTGGGGTTTGCGTTGACCAGCAGGATCACGTTATTGTTGATGCCTGCAAGGGCAGCGCCCGCCAAGGCATCCACGCCGCGTGGCGCTTGGGCGCCGGATACGATGATCACGCTGCTCTCGCTGGCTCGGCCTCGATTGACCAAGGTCTTGGCAATCTCGAGCGAGGTGTCGTAGCCGTCGTATTCGTACATGCGCACGATCTCTCGCTTATGCGGGAAGTGCTCGCCCAAAATCTTTTCCACGCTTGCTTCGGGCACTGCAACCGGACCGCCGGGAATCCAGATGGTGCCGGTTGTTTTCTGCGTGATGAACTTCAGCTCACCGCCGGCTGTGCGCGCGTGGAGCGGAATCTGTTCGCGGTGTTATGCCCCAGCGGGCGCATGCCGGTCGACCATAGCGGGTTGACGTCCTCGCGCGTGGTCTGTGCGATCTTGCGGCTGGAGCAGATGCTCTTCGCGTACGAGCGGATGATGGCCTTCGGTATCATGGACGGGTCGTAGGCGGAGGCTCCGCCGCCAGGATAGAGGTCGGTGAGGGACTTCCGGTCCAGCGGGTTCACGATGAAGCCCGCCGCGCGAACCATCGCGTTGGCCGGGATGAGGTCGGAAACGTCCGGCGGGAAGAGCATCGGCTGGTTCTGCATGCAGGGCTTGAATACCGGTTCTGATATGGAAAACTCTTTCTCTCTGCTGGGCAAATCATACCATGCTTAGAGCGTTGCCGCAGGCCAAACTATATTTTTCGTCTTCGGTGCAATCAATCATGAGGGCTGTTGCCGCAGCTTGATCAAGAGCAGCCGCCGTGCTGCGACGGCTTATAGGACAAAAAGTGTGTCTCGATAGAACGCATGTTCCCCTCACGCTAATCCAGCCAGAACGGGAAGGGGTTCTTGCGGTGGAGTTCTTCCCAGACAGCCCTGTCACCCCATTCCGGCCTCCCATCGCCTTGCTTCGGGGATGACGAGTAGACCTCGTAGAGCAGGTCGATGTCGGCGTCCCTCGGCATGGTCGCCAGCTTCTCCCTGGCGGTCCTCGCGTCGCCGGAATGCGCGTGGCACCACCAGAACACGGCCTTCACGCGCTTCAGGGACGTGAGCCCCCTGTGGTTGCGGAGAATAGCCCTGAGCTGGGCGTTGACGCCTCCCTCTATCCTATTGTTGGTCGAAGGGAGCGGGCCGGCCTTCGTGAGCCCGGGATCGAGGTAGGTGAAGAGCGTCCCCGCCGAGACCAGCGAGGACAGCGACCTCCTCGCCTTCCTGAGCCTCTCGTGGGTGTAGACCCGCCTCCCGTCGACGAGCGTGGTGTCCTCGAGGAAGTCGGCCCAGAAGCCGCACCAGTCGAGGTAGCGCTCGCGCCACAGCTCCGCCTGGTGCAGCGTCTCGATATGCATGAGGTCGAGCGCGATCCCGTACAGCTCCCGGCCCGCCTGAAGCTTCGGCCTTGTCGTCGTGCACCTTTTGACCTGGCAGAACGCGTGGAACACGCATCTCTGGACCTTGGTCCGGGGCCAGGTCGCGCGCACGGCCTTCGCGAAGCCGCTCCCGCCGTCGGTGACCACGACGTCGGGCGCCGGTATCGGCTCCATGAGCGCCGACCACGCCCTCGAGTTCTCGGATTCCGCCATGTACCACGAGACGACGCGCTCGCCGCTGCAGCAGATCAGCACGACCAGGCGCTCCGCGAGCCAGATCCCGTCGACGAAAAGGACGCGGTGGAGCTCCCCGTCGGGCACGGGCATGGGCCAAACCTCCCAGAACTCCGAGGTCCTGCGCCTGAAAGTCCGGCCGGCGCCCGGCATCTCGAGCTGCGTGCCCTTCGGCAGCAACCACGACAGGAACTCCTCGAGGCGGGCGGCCGCGTCGTCGTAGCGCACGGTGGCCGAAGCGCCGCACGCGGCGCACCTCCATCTCTGGGCCCCCGACGAGGTCTTGCCGTTCCTTTTCATCGACCCGCCGCAGCAAGCGCATTTGACCGCCTTCATGGCGCACCCCTCCCGAAAGGTTTTTAACGTTTCCGAAAAAGGCTATCCATCTGGAGGAACGGCGAGCGCGAGGACACACATTTTGTCCGAGTGCTTAAATAGGGCCGACGAATTTAAACGAACGAGAAAGGGGCATCGACCTGCGCCGATGCCCCTAAATGAGACACACTTTTTGTCCTATAAGCCAAAGCGCCGACATCAAGTCGGCACCGTTCTACTGCATCCAGCGCAAGCCCCTCTTCATCGGGTCGATTCCTGGTATTAAAGTCGATGAGCATTGCCGTGTGGTGAATGAGGTTGGCGAGGAAATCGGTAACCTTTATGCGGCAGGCGAGGTTATGTATGCCAACGTCTTCGATGGCACTTATCCTGCATCTGGCTCTGGGGTTGGAACGAGCTGTTATACGGGCGCCATTTCGGCGCGCGATGCGCTAGCGGCTCTCGCATAGTGTGCTGATCTGCAAATAGTGTCCGATGAAAGCGGCCCTGTGCGATTCGCTTTTGGCGAGAGCACAGGGCCGCGTTTGTTTGATGAGGGAGTGCCCCCGACGTCCCTGAACAGGACGCACTTTTTGTTCTATGGTCCTATCTATCGAGAACGTTATCGATGCGTATGGGCAATTGACGCCTCTCTTATTGCGTGAATCGTTCGGTATTGCGGTTTTCGTATAGCCAGGGAAAGATGCGCAGTATGGTTATTTGGCGGTACTGATGCGCTCATTGTGAATTGCGGCATTCTTGTTGTGTGATGAATCGTGATGGGGCGAGTGACGGAGATTCTCGTCAATCAGAAAGGGCATTCGCGCAATAGCTGCGAATGCCCTTTGGTTTCGTATCCTGGTTTTCCTACAGATTAGCGACATGCTTGCCGCACAGCATGCCGAACGTTACGCAACGACCGGCGTTGAGGCCCGCGGCG
>CABRZT010000096.1:0-2834 GCA_902475595.1 uncultured Collinsella sp.
TCCCTGTGATCGTGTGCTGCGTCGCATTTATGTCGTGCGGTACGTCGATTTTCCAGAGCCCCAACAACTCGCTGTACATGGGCTCGGCTCCGCGCGAGGCACTTGGCTTTGCGGGTAGTCTGGGTAGCCTGGCGCGTTATGCGGGTATGGCACTCGGCATTACGGTGGCGTCGAATATCCTGTATGGACAGATGAGCGTGGCGATGGGCGAGGCCGTGACCAGTTTTGTTGCAGGACGTCCGGATGTGTTCCTGTTTGGTTTCCGTTCGGTGTTCTATGTGTTGATGGCTGTGGCCGCTGTGGGCTTTGCGCTTGCCATGGTGCGTTTGGTGAAGATGCGCGCCCGCCATTAGCGTGTTGGGAGGCTGTCTGCCACGATTCGCGCCGTCCCAAAAAGACTGGTTTGTGGTGCGATGCGGCTTGTGGGACGGGCGGGGGTCGGTCCGTGGTAGACTATCGAACAACGTTTATTAATCGCGCGGTATCGTTGCCGCGAGAAGGGGTTGCGCCATGCAGGAGCTTGAGGATCGTATTCGCCATGACGGCATCGTAAAGGCCGGTAACGTCCTTAAGGTTGATGCCTTCCTCAACCACCAATGCGACGTTGAGCTGTTCGACCACATGGGCGCCGAGTGGGCCCGACTGTTCGAGGGTGTCGAGATCAACAAGATCCTGACGATTGAGGCTTCGGGCATTGGCATGGCTTGCATCGCGGCTCAGCATTTTGGCGGCGTGCCGGTGGTCTTTGCCAAGAAGGCGCAGTCCATCAACCTCGACGGCGAGCAGTATGCCACGACCATCTACTCCTTTACCAAGCAGAAGGAGTACCCGGTCATTGTGGGTAAGCGCTTCCTGTCCGAGGGCGACAAGGTCCTGATTATCGACGACTTCCTGGCCAACGGCTGCGCGCTTGAGGGCCTTATTAAGATCTGCGAGGCTGCGGGCGCCGAAGTTGCCGGCATTGGCATCGCCGTTGAGAAGGGCTTCCAGGGCGGCGGCGATAAGCTCCGTAAGCGCGGCTTCCGCGTTGAGAGCCTGGCACGTATCGCCGATATGGACTGCGAGAACGGCGAGATCACCTTCGCCTAAGCGCGCAACACAAGCGATTGGTATGCGATGTGACAAAGGGACTGTCCCTTTGTCACATTTTTTGTATGAGGGGAGGTGTTGATATGGATGAGAATAAGATGGGATGGCGCGAGTATGCGCGCTATGCCGAGATGTCGGCCGAGGAGTTGGCGCGCGATTGCGAGGTGCAGGTGTTTCGCGCGACGGGTCCGGGCGGACAGGGCGTGAACACGACGGACTCGGCGGTACGCATGAAACATATCCCTTCGGGGATTGTCGTGATGGCGCGCGAGAGCCGCAGTCAGTTCCAAAACCGTAGCAGCTGCCTACGTAAGCTGCGCGCTGAGCTTGAGCGTCGCGGGCGTCCGCCGCGCCGCCGCGTCAAGACCAAAGTGCCACAGCGATCGCGCCAGCGCAGGCTCAACGACAAACACTTCAATGCGATTAAAAAGGCCAACCGTCGCAAGCTGGGCGGGGAGGAATGATCTTATCAATAAGTTGCGGTGAAATAGGGACTGTTTTGCGGCTTTAGCTACATAAACAGTCCCTATTTCACCGCAACTTAGGTGGGGCTAGCGGGTGGGGTGCCAGACGTGGAGGGCGCCGGCAAGGATGTCGACCTCGATGCGCGAGGCGACGATGGGCTCGCCGTCGGCTTGGATGGGATAGTTGGGCTCCTCAAAGGTGAGCTCGACATGGTGGCAGCGGCGCATGCGAACCGGCGGCAACTTGGTATGGTGGCCGTCCTTGGCCGAAAGAAACATAGGCAGGGCAACCGCGCGAGGGACGGGGCCGCAGGCGTAGCAGACGTCGAGTATGCCGTCGCAGGGGTCGGCATCGGGGCAGATGCGATAGCCCGAGCCATAGGTGGGTCCCAGCTGGATGGCCATGATAATCGCCCGCACGCGCTCGGCGGGTGCGCCATCAAAGCTGATGGTCATGGGGTAATTGCGATAGCGTAGGCCAAACTGCTCAAGTCCCGAAAGAGTGTAGAGCGGCGCGCCGGTGAGGCTCGTCTTTTTGCGTAGCTCGGTGGTGCCAAGGCCGATGGCGGCATCGATGCCGACCGAAAGCGTCTGGTCGTAGTACTCAACGGTAGCCTCGCCGCTGCCGCTTGTGGGGTTCCATAAGCGAATGCGCCCGATGTCCTGACGCTGCAGCTCGCAGGTGAGCAGCGCGCCAAAATCCTTACCGGAGAAATCGTCGATGCCGAGCGTTTGGCCAAAATCGTTGCCGGAGCCCACGGGTAGGATGGCAAGAGCGGGGCGGGTGTCCTCCTCTTGCGTCATAAGCCCGTTGACGACCTCGTGAATCACGCCGTCGCCGCCAAGGGCGATAACGGTGCGATAGCCCTGAGCCTGTGCGGCCAGCTCCTTGGCGTGTCCCATGCGCTCGGTCAGCACCAGGTCAAACTGGGATGCGCGCGCGGTCATATCCAAAAAGCGTTGCAGGCGCTCGGCAACTTCGCGCGCCGCACCCGACTGGGCGGCTGGGTTGGCGATGATGAGCGTGAGGCCAAAATCAGTTGCGTGCATGGGGCGACTCCCGGCGTATGACGTGACGGTGCGGTCGCGCTCAGGTCGAATTGCCCCCGATTGTGGCTGCACGTCGAATACTTACGTCTACTCTATCAGGTCGTTGTGGCGCTCGATAGCATCCGCTACCGTACCGCCCTCATCCACAATAAGCGAACGGCGCTTGGGCGAGATGATGCGCTGGGCGGGGTACACGCCGCGGTGTCCGGCGGTTAGGTAGCTGATAAAGGC
>CABRZT010000097.1:0-2831 GCA_902475595.1 uncultured Collinsella sp.
CGAGGCTCGAGAGCGTCACCACTTACATCCAGAGGGGCAAGTCGCCGAAGTATTCGACCGTCGAGAAATACCCCGTGATCGCCCAAAAGTGCAACCAGTGGAGCGGATTCTCCGTGGAAAAGGCGAGGTTCATCGACCCAGCCACCGTATCCAAGTACGCGGATGAGCGGATTCTGAAGGATGGTGACCTTCTCTGGAACTCGACCGGCCTCGGCACGTTGGGCAGAATGGCGGTCTATGACTCGGCGAAAAACAGATACGGCTGGGCCGTCGCCGACAGCCACGTGACGGTGATCAGGACGCGGGAAGATTGGCTTGATCACCGGTTTGCCTTCGCCTATTTCGCGGGGCCGTCAGTCCAGTCTGAAATTGAAGACCAGGCAAGCGGCAGCACGAAGCAGAAAGAGCTTGCGCAGGAGACGGTCAGAAACTACCTAATCCCAGTTCCGCCCCTCGCCGAGCAGCGTCGCATCGTTTATGAAGTTGACTGGCTTTTCAAAATACTTGTCTAACTGTTTTCATGACCTCGTCGAAAGGAAGATGTCATGAGAATGTTTGTACAATACTTGCAGGAAAAGGGTTATGCGGAAAACACTGTTGATTCTTATTCCTTTGCAATATGCCAGCTTATCGATAAAACTCAGTCTCTAACAAACCAGTCGCTTCTTGCGCACAAAGAGTGGCTGGTTTCTTCATTCGCTCCGAAAACGGTTAACAACCGCATCGGCGCAATTAACACCTACCTTGATTTCATCGCTTTCGATGGAATCCGACTCAAAGGAGTGCGAATTCAACAGAAGCCGTTTCTCGACAATGTCATCAGCAATGAACAATACATGCAGTTAATCAGCGGCCTGAAGCAAGACGGTGATTGGTTTTGGTATTTCATCGTTCGCTTTCTTGGTTGTACGGGTGCGAGAGTAAGTGAGTTAAGACAGTTCAAAGTAGAACACGTTACCGCTGGATATATGGACATTGTTTCAAAAGGCCAGAAGCTCAGGAGAATTTGGATACCTGACTCTTTGCGTGAAGAAAGTCTTACATGGAAAGCCAAGCCAATGAATGGCCTTCTATTTCCAGGCAAAAACGACAACGCGATTACTTCGCGCGGCATATCCGTAGGGTTGAAGCGTGCCGCACTGCGCTATGGCGTCGACCAAGACGTCGTATACCCGCATTCATTTCGGCACTTGTTCGCAAAAAACTTTATCAACCGCAACCCAGATATTTCACTGCTTGCTGATCTTATGGGACACGAAAGCATTGAGACAACGCGAATCTATCTGCGGCGCACTGCCGATGAACAGCGCGCCGCGGTTGATGAAGCAGTCAATTGGTAAGAGCAAATACTTCGGTGACTCTAAAAACAATTCGTTTCTGCTCGCTGGCCGGGGGAACAGGAACTAGAGCGCGATACAGCCTGTTGTCATTGATTGCCGGATAGGCAACCCCCTTTGCGTTCTCATTGGCATTTGCATAAGAGTCAAAGCTAGGAGAAACCAAAAAGTAGAGAAGAAAACTAGGAAGGAATCCGTCAAGACATGAAAGGACAGCAAACCCAGTACTTACGATGGGCTTAATATTAAAATCCTTATCTACGATACAGGCATTATGCAAATAAGGGCGGACGGTCGCATAGAGCACATCATTCTTTGCGACTAGCTTTCTTGCTCGTGAGGGCGCGTCAGCTGCATTTATAACAGTTTCTTGTCCGAGCTTTTGGTTCACATTGTCAATCGACGAGATGTCGATATAGGCAAAACGCGCCTCAGGCCTCTTCTGCCCGCGATTCAAGACAAGAGACCCTAAACGACCACTCCCAGCTCTCGGGTATCTCGAACGGGATCTCGTCCTCGATGCAGACGGGCTCGGACTCGCGGCCCCTGGCGTCCACCCTCTTCTCATAGCGGCGGCCATCGGAACCGGAGAAGATGATCGACTCACCGCCCTTCGGGGCCTTCATCTCCCCCTCGGCCACGAGCTGCCGGCGCTGCCCGCGGATGCGCTCCAGCAGAACGCCGGCGGGCTCGTCTGCGGGGTCCTGCGGCACGAGCCCTCCCTGAACCGCCAGCTGCAGCACCGACTTGCGCAGGCGGCCGGGCAGCGCGGCGTCGAGCTCCTCGCGGGCGTCCTCGAGCTCACCGTACTCCTCGACCAGGGGCATGAGCTCGTTCACCCGCTCGACGATGCGGCGCTGCTCGGCCAGGGGCGGAACTGGGACCAGAATGACGTTCAATGACTTCTGATTAGTCTTTGGCATTTTGACACGCGTATCACCCTTAAGCGTCTCCTCAGTGAAGAAATTGCTGAGGAGAACCGTGAGGACATATTCAGGTTGCAGCTTGGTGTTGAGCGGATACATATCCGCACTACACAGCCCATCAAAAGGGGCGATAACCGCCTTTCGAAGAGCTGGACGAATCTTCGAATAGAGAATCTGTCCTGCAGAGAACAGGTGATTGGCGCTCTTAACCTCGTCGGCCTTAACACTATGACAGAACAAGAGCTTTCCGGTGCCTTTTTGGATGTTGTCAGGCGCGATATGAGGAAAGTCCTGATATTTCAACGGGTCGACCAAACGCGCTGCAATTCCAATGACTTCACTAAATCTCGCCCAGGCCCAGCTTTCCGGAATCCCAAACGGAACCTCGTCCGCGATGCACTTGTCGCTCAGAACGCGTCCCTTAGTGTCCACGTGTTTCTCATAGGGGGAGCCATCGGAACCGGATTGGCTTTCAACTGTATTCGCGACAAGCGTTGTAAAATCTAGTGAGACGAGCATCCCGGTTGCTCCAGCGCTTCGATGCTCTGGTCTTTAGCGCCTTTCGTTC
>CABRZT010000098.1:0-2793 GCA_902475595.1 uncultured Collinsella sp.
GGATGACGCTCGCTCGCCAGATGCACACGGATTTGGTGCTTGCGGCCGGTGAGCAACTCGACATCGATATACGAGCGCGTGGGCAGGCCTCGGCGGCTCTTAAGGCGCTTGAGCACCTTCACGCGCGTCTGAGACGGCTTGCCGCTGGCGCCGACGCGCATCTTGCGGCTGTCGTGGCGGTCGCGGGCGATGGGCTTGTCGATGAGCTTCTCGTTCCAGTCGATCTTGCCCTCGGCGAGCGCCAGATAGTGCTTTTCGAAGGCGTGATCGATGATCATCTGGTCAAAGGCGGGCTGCGTCTGCTTGTCGAGCGAGAACAACACCACGCCGGTGGTGTTGCGGTCCAGGCGGTTGAGCGGCTGCATGTCAGTCGCGGCAAAACCGTCGCCCATGGCCAGCAGCAGGTCGCTGGCGTAGTCGGTAAGTGTGCGCTCGCCGGTGCCGTCGCCGTGGACGATCATGCCGGCGGGCTTGTCGATGGCCATGAGCCAGGCGTCGCAGTAGAGGACTTGAGGTTCTTCGTTCACGTGTAAGCCTTTCGGTTAGCTGATTCCCACAAACATGCAGCCCGAGGTCGCCCCGCGTAGGCGGGCGGCGGGCTTGCGACCGGCATACGCTGCTTCGACGGCACGACGGACGCGGGCGACGGCACGGCCCACCTCATCCGTCTCGAGCAGCGTTCCGTCCACCATGAGACGACGCACGCCGGCATCGAGCAGCTGAGGAACCTGCGGCGTGAGGTCGATGGGGTAGGCATCGTACAGGCGAGAGCGGCCGTGGATATCGGTGCGGACGGGCATGACCTTTCCGTCGATATTCTTGAGCGAGAGCTTGCGGGCGCGCAGGCGGCAGTTGGTGCAATCGTGGATGCAGCCGTTGGCAACCTGCAGAATGCAGTGCTCGCTTGTCATGACGCGCGGGCGGCCAAAGACGGTGATGCCCAGAGCCGCGGGCGCGGCGGCGCCGAGCGAGACAATCTCGTCGAGCGTGATTTCGGGCGAGAGCCAAAACGCACCGGCTCCGCGCTCGGCAAGCGCCTCCATGCAGGGCGTGTTGTGCACCGGCAGGCAAGAGCGAATTTCGCCCGTGGCGCCGGCATGCGCGGCTACGGCGAGCTCGGAGATATTGCCGACGGCGACGGTGGCCCCAGCATTGATCCAGGTATCGACGCGCTCGTGGTCGACGGCGCGGCAGACCTCGTCGAGTACGGGTATGATGCCCTGCTCAAATGCATCGGCAGGGGAGAGTCCGACAGCCTCGAGCGCATCGGTGGTCATGTAGATGCGCGTGGCGCCCTCGGCACGAGCTGCCTCGGCGGCTTCGGGCGAGGTGACGGTGGCGCAAATCTGCGGCTCATCGCGGTAGTGCTCGGGCGCGGGGCGGGAATCACTGGTAACAATCGCCGGCAGCTCGAGCGTGCGGGCGCGCTCATCATACGGTGCCAGAATGGCCTCCTCGAGCGCCTTGCAGGCGGCAGCGCGCACCTTGTGCACAGCGGAGAAGCCCATGCCGCAGCCCTCATCGAGCGTCACATCAAAGCTCGCAGCCTCAAAGGGCGAGGAGCCCATGCGACCGACGTGCTCCACCAGATCGGACGCCTCGACCGCACGGGTCTTGGCGGCCTCGACGGTAAAGCCCGTGGCCGTTGCCGTAAGCGAAGGGTCGTCGCAGCAGGTGAGCGTAACGGTAAACGGCTCGCCCAGACGCGCCACGACGGACACATCTACGGCGCGGCGGCGCAGCACATCGCGCTTGAGCGCGGCGCCGGCGGCGTCAATGGCACGCTGACTGCGAATCACGCGGACGCGGCAGCCCTCGGGCATGCTGCGGGGCACGCGGCACTCGATGATGTCGCCTGCGGCGGCATCATCGGCGGCAATGGTGGTCAGGAACTGGTCAAACTCGTTATCGTGACGAAGCTCCAGCAGGTCGCCCTTGCCCACGGGCTCAAACAACTCAATGCGGGCGATGGCGGCGCGGCGACGGCGGTCGTCGGGCTTGAGGCCGCGCACATCGCGGTTGGCCGGGCGGCTGCCCAGCACCGTGCCCACGATCTGGCCGCGGTTGTTGGAGCGCTCGTAGCTCATCATCTCGTCACCCGAGGTACCGTCTTGGTAGGCGTGCGTAAAGTCGCGGTTAAAGCAGCGCTTGAGCTGTCGCTGACGGGCTGCATCCTCATCCTTGGAGGTCGAAACATCGGCCAGCATGTCATCAATCTGATGACGATACACGTCGACGATGGAGTACACGTAATCAGGGGCCTTCATGCGGCCCTCGAGCTTGAGCGATGCGGCGCCGGCGTCATACAGACGGCGAACAAGCTGCGAAGTGTTGGTGTCGCGCGGGCATAGCGCACGCTCGCGACCGGCAGGGGAGAGCGAGCGGCCGTTCTCGTCGATCAGCTCGTAGGGCAGGCGGCAGGGCTGGGCGCACATGCCGCGGTTGGCCGAGCGGCCCGCCATGGCAAAGCTCGAGAGCAGGCACAGGCCCGAGTAACAAAAGCAGATGGCACCGTGGCTAAAGACCTCGAGGTCCACATCGGGTGCGGCGTCGTGGATGGCGGCGATCTCGTCAATGGAGAGCTCGCGCGACAAGGTCACTCGGTCGGCGCCCTGCTCACGGCACCAAAGCGTTCCGCGGTCGTCATGGATGTTTGCTTGGGTTGAGATGTGCGTCTCGATGCCGGGCATGGTGCGCTTGACTTCAAAGAACAGACCCCAGTCCTGGATAATGAAGGCGTCGGCGCCCAGCGTGGAGCAGCGATAGATGAGTTGCAGCGCATCGTCCATCTCG
>CABRZT010000099.1:0-2774 GCA_902475595.1 uncultured Collinsella sp.
GAGCATATCCATGTACTCATCGGTGAGCTCTTCGCCATCCAAGGTTCCACCCGAGTACTGCCAGCTGCCGACGAAGTTGGCCTTGGGGTCCTTGCCGCCGCCGCTGCAGCCCGTCAGGGCAAAGGCGAGCGCCAGGACGCATGTCAGAAATGCGAGTACGTACTTTTTGAACGTTGTCTTCATGGTGTCCTCCTCCATCGAACGAAACCCATAGAAGCAAATGCGGGGGTGGCGGATCCCCCGCCAATTACCAGATAGAGGGGCTAGGGCCGGGGCGTTCCGCAGTTGCTGCAGAACTTGCCGCCGTTTTCGCTGCCGCAGTTGGGGCAGAACCACTTTGCCGGTGCCGGGGCGGGTGCGGGACTGCCGCACTCGGAGCAGAACTTGCCGGTGTTGGTGGCGCCGCAGCTGCAAGTCCACGTGCCGGCCGCAGGTGCGGCGGCGGGAGCCGGTGCGGGGGCGGGAGCCGGAGCCGGCTGCGGGGCGGCCTGCTGCTGTGCCTGGCCGGCGGCGAACAGCTGGCTGGCGTTCATGCCGCCCATGCCACCTGCCATGCCCATGCCCATAAAGCCTGCCATCGCGCCGTTGGGGTTGGCGGCTGCCGCGCGCATCGCATCGCTCTGGGCGCTGGCGATGTTGGCTGCCGCCATGGTGGGATCGCGCATGACCGCGGCTTTCTGCAGGTCCTTGATCATCTGCTCGTCTTCTTGCGAGGCGGCGATGGAGTTGACGCCAAAGCTCACGATCTCGACACCACGCAGGTCGCGCCAGTCGGCCGAGAGGACCTCGTTGAGCGCGCGGGCGAGCTCGGTGGTGTGGCCGGGGATGGCACTGTAGCGGATGCCCATCTCCGAGATCTTGGCAAAGGCGGGCTGCAGGGCGGTGAGCAGCTCGGACTTAAGCTGGCTGTCGATCTTGTTGCGCGTATAGCTATCGGTCACGTTGCCGCATACGTTGGTGTAGAACAGCAGCGGGTTGGTGATGCGGTACGAATACTCGCCGTTGCAGCGCACGGAGATGTCGACGTCCAGGCCAATGTTGTTATCGACCACGCGGAAGGGCACGGGCGAGGCGGTGCCGTACTTGTTGCCGATGATCTCCTTGGTGTTGATGAAGTAGACGCGCTGGTCCTTGCCTGCATCGCCGCCAAAGGTAAAACGGCTGCCGATATTGGCGAACGTCTCCTTGATGGAATCGCCCAGGTTGCCGCTAAAGACGCTCGGCTCGCTGCCGGTGTCAAAGACAAACTCGCCGGGCTCCAGCGCGACTTCGATGATCTTGCCGTTTTGCACCACGAGCATGCCCTGGCCGTCGTTGACGGCGATGACCGAGCCGTTGGAGATGACGTTGTCCTCGCCGCGCGTGTTGGAGCTGCGGCCACCGGTACGTTTGCTGCCCTTGCAGGCCAAGACGTCAGCAGGCATCGATTCGCAGTAGATAAATTCCTTCCACTGGTCGGCCATGACGCCGCCGGCAGCTCCCAATCCAGCTTTCAAGAGTCCCATGGTGATCTTCCTTTCTCGTCAAAGGCCGGGTGGTATTGGTCAGAATGGCTAATCGTCCTTGTTGTCCTTCATGACAACGGTGGTCTCGGTGTGGCTGAAGGTGTCGTGCTTCTCGGTCAGGTCGAGCTCGCCACAATACTCATCGGCATGGGTTGCTTCGTTGGCCGTCTTGAGCTGGCCTACCAGTAGCACGTCTCCGATAATCACGATGATCAGCGGCGCGATGATGTTGATGAGGATACCCTCGATATCAAAGGTGAGGTAATCCGGATCGAAGGCGTATTCCCCCATAAAGAGAATCTGGGAGAGGATAAATCCGATCACAAAGAACAGCACCGAGGCGATGGCGAGCTTGGGCTTGGAGCAGGGGAGCTCGCCGACCAAGCGGCCGGTCTGGCCGTTCATGGCAAACAGGTAGCTCTTGCCGTTCCACGAGGTGGAGAGCATCCAGACGGGGAACAGGGCGTAGTCGCTGTCTTCCCAGGTGTAGTCGAGCTGCTTGCTTTCGACCGTGGCATCGTCGTATTCGTCGACGACGGTCTCGCGCAGGGCCGAGATCGTGCTTTCTTCCATACGGCGCTCGGCGCGCGCCTTGCAGGTCTCGCAGTCCTCGTCGTAACGGTTGGCGATGTAGCCGGGCATATAGGCGACCGAGAACGGACGCAGCGCGTCGTAGTCAAACGGCTCGATGGCATCCATGTGGCCGTCGGGCATCTTGGACGATCCGTCGACGGGCACGCGCTTAAACGAGATATTGCCCTTGCGATAGGCATCGTAGTGGTCGGTGGTCGTGACGGTGCGGTCGGATTCCTCGGTCACGGTCTCGTTGGTCGCGTCAAAGTACACTTCGCCGTCAACGCGGGCACCGTAGAGCCAAAACGGCACGTAGACACCTTGGACCTCGTCGATGTGGTTGCCGGTGACAAAGCTCTTGGGCAGCAAGATCTTGCCCTTGTAGTGTTCCTTGAGTGCGGCCGTGACGTCATCGCGCCCGAGCTTAAATGGAATCACCAGGTCGGGCGAGAAGTCGCCCGAAAGCTGACCGGGCGCTACGGCGGAGTTGCCGCAGTACGGGCAGGTGGTGACAGAGACGGTGCCGTCGGACACGAGCTCGGCGCCGCACGACGAGCAGATGTAACCGGCGTTTTGAGCCAGCTCCTGCACCGCGTCGTCGGCAGCAGGTTTGGGAGCTGCGGCTGCGGCATCGGCTTTGGCATCTGCCTTGTCCTGGCGCTCGCGATAGAGGGCCTCGACTTCTTCGACTTCAAA
>CABRZT010000100.1:0-2767 GCA_902475595.1 uncultured Collinsella sp.
CCGCGTAACGGCGCGACGCTGCAAACGCCCCTAAGCGGCAATCTGGGCTTATAGGACAAAATGTGTGTCCACGTTGGGGGCATCGGCGCAGGTCGATGCCCCTTTTTCAGCCGTTTAAATTCCGTGCCCGCTTTTAACCGCTCGGACAGAATGTGTGTCCGGTTGCCTATCGTTCCCGCAGGTAGATAACCTTTTCCGGAACCGTTAAATATCCTTTCGGAAGAGGTGCCCATGAAGGCCGTTTATTGCCCCTACTGCGGCGGTCGGACCAAGCGCAACGGCAGGACTTCATCGGGGTCCCAGCGGTGGAGGTGCACGGCCTGCGGCGCGTCGACGACGGTGAGGTACGACGACACGGCGGCAAGGCTGGACGAGTTCCTCGGGTGGCTCCTCTCCAAGGACTCCCAGGCGGCGATGCCGGGCGGCGGACGGTCCTTCAGGCGCAGGACGGCCGAGTTCTGGGAGGTCTGGCCCATGCCCGTCCCCGACGGCGAGCTGCACCGCGTGCTCCACGTCGACGGGATCTGGGTCGCGCGCGACCTCGTGGTGCTCATATGCTGCAGCGGCGAGAGGGTGGTCTCCTGGTACATGGCCAGGTCCGAGAACTCGAGGGCGTGGTCGGCCCTCATGTCGCCGGTCCCGGCGCCCGAGGTGGTCGTCACCGACGGCGGGAGCGGGTTCGCCAAGGCCGTGCGCGAGACCTGGCCGC
Source organism: uncultured Collinsella sp. (assembly GCA_902475595.1). Classification (GTDB taxonomy): domain Bacteria; phylum Actinomycetota; class Coriobacteriia; order Coriobacteriales; family Coriobacteriaceae; genus Collinsella. The sequence goes on from CABRZT010000100.1 coordinate 710, forward strand.
GCACCAGGGTCCAGAGGTGCACCTTCCACGCCTTCTCGCAGGTCAAGCGCTACACGACGACGCGGCCGAAGCTCCAGGCGGGGCGCGAGCTCTACCTCATCGCGCGCGACCTCATGGGCATCGAGACGCTGCACCAGGCCGAGCTCTGGGTCGAGCGCTACCTCGACTGGTGCGGGTTCTGGGCCGACTTCCTGGAGGACAGGACCGTGGTGGACGGCAGGAGGGTCTACACCCACGAGAGGCTGAGGCGGGCGCGCTCGTCGCTGTCGTCGCTGGTGTCGGCGGGGACGCTGTTCACCTACCTCGACCCCGCCCTGGCCAAGGCCGGCCCGCTGCCGTCGACCAACAACATGATCGAGGGAGGGGTGAACTCGCAGCTGAGGGCCGTCCTGCGCAACCACCGGGGGCTGACGTCGGTCAAGCGCGTGAAGGCGGTGTTCTGGTGGTGCCACGCGCACTCGGGGGACGCGAGGACGGCGCGCGAGAAGCTCGCCACGATGCCGACCGACGCGGACATCGACTTCCTGTTCAGCGTCTACTCCGCCTCGCCGTCGCGCGAGGACGGAGGGCCGGAGTGGGGCGACAGGGCCGTGTGGGAGGACCTCCACCACAGGGACCCGTACCCGTTCTGGCTGGATTAATGGATGGAAACGGATGTTCTATCGGGACACACATTTTGTCCTATAAGCCCATTTTTCTTGCCGCGCCAACTTTTTGGACCGGCGCGAGCCTGTCGGGACATCCTCCAACGTGGCCAATAAACTGCACGCAGTGGCCCGCGCGCCTGTCGCTGCGATAGGGGAGCGTCGCCTCTCTGCTCCAAAGCGGACGCGCCCTTGCCTCGTACGTCTAAAACTCCCCAGTTGACCGAAAACCTGCCGCCGCTACTCCTCAATTGAGCTATAACGTTAAACAATTGCAGCGTTTTTGCACGGGGGAGTGATGGTATGACGCTACTGTATTTCCTTACCCTGTTTCCGCTGGTACCGGCGCTGGGCATGCTGCTCGCGCGCGGTGACCGCGCCCGCGATGCGGTGGGGCTCATAGGTTCCGGCATTATCATGGCGGTGACAGTTGTAGTCGCCGTCATGTTTTTTTGCACGGGTCCGCAGAGCTTTGAGATTGCCCCCGGTACCTCGCATGCGCTCTCGATCATCAGCTCCGTCATCGACGTAATTCTGTGCGCCGTCATCCTGTACAACGCGCGCAAATTTAAGAGCACGCTCGCCATGGTGCTCGGCACAGTCCAGCTGGTGGGCTCGTTCGTCTTTGCGGCCATGGCGTTGCCTGCGGTCGAGGTCGTCACCGCTACGCCGCTCTACCTAGACTACATGAGCGTGATCATGGTCCTCGCCGTCGGCATCGTCGGCAGCCTAATCTGCGTGTATGCCCTGGGCTACATGAAGGACTTCCAGGCCCATGACGAGCACGAGGCCGCGCTGCGCGGGCGGACCGCGCCCGACCGTCGCCCGCAGTTCCTGGCGCTTATGTTCCTGTTCCTCTCGGCCATGTTCGTCATCGTGACGAGCGACAACCTTGAGTGGCTGTTCTGCGGCTGGGAAATCACCACCGTGTGCTCGTTCCTTATGATTGGCTACACGCGCACGCCCGAGGCCATTAAAAACGCCTTCACCCAGATCATCCTCAACATGCTGGGTGGCATCGCGTTTTTGGTTGGCCTTATGTTCCTGCACGTCAACGGCATGCCGTTGACCATCTCGGGCATGATCGAGCTTTCCGGCGCCGGAACCGCGCAATCCGCGCTGCTGGTGATGCCGGTCGTTCTGCTGTCGCTCGCCGCACTCGCCAAGGCCGCACAGATGCCGTTCCACACTTGGCTGTTGGGTGCCATGGTTGCCCCCACGCCCACGAGCGCCCTGCTGCACTCGTCCACCATGGTCAAGGCCGGCGTGTTCCTGATGGTCAAGCTGAGCCCGCTCTATGCCATCTATCCCGTGACCGGCTTTATGGTCACGAGTGTGGGTGCCATCACGTTTTTGCTCGCTGCCCTCATGGCCATCTCGCAGAGCAACGCCAAACGCGTGCTCGCGTACTCCA
>CABRZT010000101.1:0-2756 GCA_902475595.1 uncultured Collinsella sp.
GTGCCCAGAGGGCGTGCGCGCCCACGACATGAAAGGGGTACCGTGGCAAACGAGTACAAGCAGACGATGAATCTGCCCAAAACCGGATTTCCCATGCGTGCCGGTCTTTCCAAGTCCGAGCCCAAGCGACTTAAGGACTGGCAGGACAACAAGGTCTACGAGCAAGTTCTAAAGAAGAACGCGGGTCACAAGAAGTTTGTGCTGCACGACGGCCCTCCGTACGCCAACGGCCCGATCCACATCGGCCACGCCATGAACAAGATCTCTAAGGACATGATCAACCGTTACTGGATGATGCAGGGCTATGAGGTTCCCTATGTCCCCGGTTGGGACTGCCACGGTCAGCCGATTGAGCATAAGGTCGAGGAGAAGCTCGGCACCGAGAAGTTCAACCAGACTTCCACTGCCAAGATTCGCGAGCTGTGCAACAAGTTTGCTGTCGAGAACATCGAGCTGCAGAAGGCCGGCTTCCGTCGCCTGGGCGTGCTCGGCGATTGGGACAACCCGTATCTGACGCTTTATCACCAGCATGACGCCGCCGACATCGAGGTCTTCAAGGCCATGTTCGACAAGGGCATGATCTATCGCGGTCACAAGCCCGTCCACTGGTGCAAGCACTGCCACACCGCACTCGCCGAGGCCGAGATTGAGTACTCTGACGAGACGAGCCCCTCCATCTTCGTGCGCTTCGAGATGACCTCCAAGCCCGCCGGCCTCGAGAACTTCGACGGCCCGGTTGACTTCATCATCTGGACGACCACCCCGTGGACCATCCCCTCCGACCAGGCCGTTTCCCTCAAGCCCGGCGCCGCCTATGTCGCCGTTGAGCACGATGGCCGTGCCGAGGTCATGCTCGAGGACCTGGCTCCCAAGTGCTGTGAGGAGTTTGGCTGGGAGTACACCCCGGTCATGGTCGACGGCAAGCCCTACGTGGTTCCCGCCGAGACCTTCCATCATATCCACTACAAGCAGCCGATCTTTGACGGTGTCGAGGGCGTGGCGCTGCTGGCCGATTACGTCGGTGTCGATGACGGTACCGGTATCGTCCACAACTCGCCCGGCCACGGCGTCGACGACTACTTTGCCTGCCTCAAGGAGGGCATTACCGACATCTGCATGCCGGTCGATGGTGACGGCAAGTTCTACACCGGCGAGGAGTTTGGCACCGGTGGTCCCTTCAGCGGCATGGATACCGATGAGGCCAACCCGCACATCATCGAGTTCCTGCGCGAGCGCGGCACCCTGGTCCTCGAGAAGAAGATCACGCACAGCTATCCGCACTGCTGGCGCTGCAAGCACCCGGTGCTCTTCCGTGCTACTGACCAGTGGTTTGTCTCGATGGACAAGACCGGCTTGCGTGAGCAGGCTGGCAAGGAGGTTCGCGAGAACGTCAAGTGGTATCCGGCTCACGCCGCCAACCGCATCGGCGCCATGGTCGAGCAGCGTCCCGACTGGTGCATCAGCCGTCAGCGCAACTGGGGCGTGCCTATCCCCAGCTACACCTGCGCCGACTGCGGCGAGAAGGTCATGAACGACGCTACGCTCGACGCCGTCATCAAGCTCTTCCACGAGAAGGGCTCTGACGCCTGGTTCACCGACGCTCCCGAGAGTTACCTGGGCGAGGCCTGCGTCTGCCCCAAGTGCGGCGGCCATCACCTCAAGGCCGATAAGGACATCCTCGACGTGTGGTGGGATTCCGGCGTCTCCTGGAAGGCCGTCTGCGAGTACCGTCCCGAGCTGGAGTATCCGGCGGATGTGTACCTCGAGGGCTCCGACCAGCACCGCGGTTGGTTCCAGAGTTCGCTGCTCACCTCGGTGGGTGCCAACGGCCATGCTCCGTACAAGGCGGTCGTCTCGCAGGGCTTCACACTCGATGGCCAGGGCCGCAAGATGTCCAAGTCGCTCGGCAATGTCATCGACCCCAATAAGGTCTGCGACGAGATGGGCGCTGACATCATCCGTCTGTGGGTTGCCTCCGTCGACACCAGCTCTGACGTCTCCATCGACCACGAGATTCTCGCTCGTACGTCCGATGCCTACCGTCGTTTCCGCAACACGCTGCGCTTCTTGCTCTCCGAGCTTGAGGGTCAGTTTGAGCCCGAGACCGACGGCGTCGCCTTTGCCGACTTGCTGCCGCTCGACAAGCTCATGGTTGCCCGTCTGACCCAGGTCCAGGCCGAGGTCGACGACGCCTACGCCAGCTACGAGTTCCCGCGCGCCTACCGTGCGCTCTACGACTTCGTGGTTACCGAGCTTTCCAACGTGTACCTCGACGCCCTGAAGGACCGTCTGTACTGCGACAAGCCCGGCTCGCTCGAGCGCCGCAGCGCCCAGACCGTGCTGGCCGAGCTCTTTTCGATGCTCATGCGCGACCTGCAGCCGATCCTGTCCTACACCGTCGACGAGGCCATGGCATATGCGCCCGCCGGCTGCGTCGATCACCAGAAGTACGCCGCGCTGCTCGATTGGTACAAGTCGCCCATCACGGTCGATGAGGCCAACGAGTTTGAGGGCGTGCTCGAGGCTTCTCTTGAGCTCCGTAGCGCCGTGACCAAGGCCCTTGAGGATGCCCGTTCTGCCGGCACCTTCACCAAGAGCCAGCAGGTCCGCGTCAAGGCGGTCGTTCCCGCCGAGATGTACGCGCTGCTGACCGGTGATAAGGCCGTCGACCTGGCCGAGTTCTACATCGTTTCCGATGTTGAGCTAACCCAGGGCGAGGAGCTCTCCGTTGCTATCGAGGCTGCCGAGGGCGAGTG
>CABRZT010000102.1:0-2750 GCA_902475595.1 uncultured Collinsella sp.
GTGGGTTCTCTGCCATGCTGACAGCCCCAAGGCTGCCGAGGGCGGCTACGTAGGTCTCATCGGCAAGAACCTCGACATCGCCGTGGACTAGAACCTTTCGTCTCGATCTGTAACATCTAGCGGGCTAAATCGTTTCTACCTGTTACAGATCGAGACATACCGTAGAGGCCGCCCGAAAATCTCGATCTGTAACACCAGGCCCGATTTTGGCGGCCTAACTGTTACAGATCGAGACAAACCGGGCCCAATCCACCACAAAGGCGCCTGTCCCCATTGTGGTGGCTGCCTAGAGCTGGCTGCGCAGATAGTCAGCCATATATGGAACAGCGAAACGCACGTAACCGCGGCGCGCTTGTTCGATAACGCCGGCGTCGATGAGGCGACGGCGATACTTTTGCGCATAGTCGGGTGTGACTGACATGCGCTTCGCAACATCGGAAATGCGCGAAACGGCGTCTTCGTCATCAATCATTGCGTCGAGAAACGCGACGTCTTGGTCCGATAGCGCGGCGAGCGTCGTTTCACAAACATCGTTTTCGAAATCGGCCTTTGACGCTTCGATTGCTCCGTCGACTTGCTCTGGCGTTACGTGTTCTCCTGCCTGGCAACGATTGGCGATGTTGTAGCCGATGAGCTGCAGCATGTAGGGCGAGCCCTGAGTTGCGCGAGCAGCGTCCAGCCGAAGATTGCCTGGAATATCAAGGTCGAGCTCTTCGAAAGCTCGCTGATAGCAGGCATCCACATCTCCAACTGAAAGCGGTTCGAGCGTGACCTTGCGTGCGCGGTTGAGAAATGTCAGTACGCGGTCGTTGAGTGTCGCGGAGACTGCTCCCGGGAGGCCCGCCATGACGAGCGCGACGTTGAGCCCCTCGCCGACCAGCTCTTGATAGGCGGTGACGAGCTGTCTGATCTCGGGCGAATTGGCCTGGAGCTCATCGATGAGGATGAGGATGCCGTGTCCCTGCTCGGTCAGCTTGCGCGCCAGCTGCGTGAGCTTGAACTGGAAGCTTTTGGTTTCCTGCACATCGCGCGTGAACTCAAGGCCGGCTGAGAAGCCGAAGACGCTCAGGCTGCCGCCCGCAAGTTTGGGGAGACGATGCTTGTTGGCGTAGGGCTCGCCCGCTTCCTGGATCTTCTCAACAATGCGCTCGAGCATATCCTCGGAGGCTACGGTGGGCGTGGCGACAACAAAGCCGAGCTTGCGTGCGCGATCGGCAAGTTCCCACAGCAGAACCGTTTTGCCGCCGCCTCGCTGGCCGAGCATGAGCATAGCCCGGTCTCGATTGCCCGGCTCCTGCTCAAGGCCGGAGATGAATGTCGAAATCACGCTCCCGCGCCCCACCAGATAGGACGGGCGATTTCCAAATGAGGGGGAGAAGATGGTTTCAGTCATGAGTCTCCTTTCCTTTTTTTCCTATTTTTTCCTTTTTTCCCTATTCAGTCAAATATCCCGCCGGCGAAGGCGGCTACGTAGGCCTCATCGGCAAGAACCTCGACATCGCCTGCGACTAGAATCTTCTGTCTCGATCTGTAACATCTAGCGGGCTAAATCGTTTCTACCTGTTACAGATCAAGACAAACCGCCCCAATCCACCACAAAGGTGCCTGTCCCCTTTGTGGTGGATTGGGTAGGCGGGTATCAAAAAGTGTCAGATGGGGGCGGCTGTCGAGCGCCCGCGTGCGAAAAGAAGTGTCGACCTGCGCCGCTGTCGTTGAGCGAGGCTCTATTTGCGGGGATACTGAAACCACGACAAGCAGCGTATGAAAGGATCGATGCATGGCTTTCCGTAATGACTTCCTGTGGGGCGGCGCGACGGCTGCCAACCAGTGCGAGGGCGCCTATAACGTGGACGGCCGCGGCCTTGCCAACGTGGACGTGGCTCCGCACGGCCCCGAGCGCTATGCGGTGGTCTCCGGCCAGCGTAAGATGCTCGACTTCGAGGACGGCTATTACTATCCCGCGCAGACCGGCATCGATTTCTATCACCACTACAAGGAGGACATTGCTCTCTTTGCCGAGATGGGCTTTAAGACCTTCCGTATGAGCCTGGCTTGGACCCGCATCTTCCCCAACGGCGACGAGACCGAGCCCAACGAGGCTGGCCTGGCCTTCTACGAGGATGTGTTCCGCGAGTGCCAGGCGCACGGCATCGAGCCGCTCGTGACTATCACGCACTTCGACTGCCCGATTCATCTCATCAAGGAGTACGGCGGCTGGCGCAACCGCAAGCTCATCGACTTCTACAAGAATCTCGCGACCACGATTTTTACCCGCTACAAGGGCCTGGTGAAGTACTGGCTCACCTTTAACGAGATCAATATGATCTTGCACCTGCCGTTTATGGGTGCCGGCCTGGTCTTTGAGGAGGGCGAGAACAAGGAGGCCGTTGAGTACCTGGCCGCCCACAACGAGCTCGTCGCCAGCGCTTGGGCAACCAAGATTGCTCACGAGATCGACCCCGAGATCAAGATCGGCTGCATGCTCGCCGCAGGTAGCTACTACCCCTACAGCTGCCGTCCGGGCGATGTGCGCCAGGCGCAGCTCGATAACCAGGACAACTACTTCTTCGTCGACGTCCAGAGCCGCGGCTACTACCCGGCCTATGCCGTCAAGAAGCTCGAGCGTCTAGGCATCGATGTGGGCATGACCGACGAGGACCGCGAGATCCTGGCCGCCAACACCGTCGACTTCATCAGCTTTAGCTACTACAGCACCCGCTGCTCTGCCGGTGCCGATAACCCCGATGTCG
>CABRZT010000103.1:0-2641 GCA_902475595.1 uncultured Collinsella sp.
CCTGTTTGTGATCGAGTCCGCACTCACCGGCGAGAGCGAGGCCGTCGAGAAGACCACCGCCGCCACCGTCGTCGAGGGCGCCGACGGCTCCGCACTGCCACTCTCTGCCTGCAAGAACATCGTCTTTACCGGCACCTCCGTGCAAAACGGCGCCGCCATGGCGCTTGTCGTTGCCACAGGCTCGGACACCTACCTGGGCGGCATCGCCAAGATGCTCAACGGGCGCGGCGAAAAGAGCGCGTTTGACCGCGGCGTCTCGAGCGTCTCCATGCTGCTGGTGCGCCTGATGCTCGTTATGGCGCCGGCCGTCTTTGCCATCAACGCCGCCACCAAGGGCAGCGTCATCGACGCGCTGCTGTTCGCCACGAGCGTGGCCGTGGGCATCACGCCGCAGATGCTTCCCGTCATCGTGACCACGAGCCTATCGCAGGGCGCCAAGGACCTCGCCCGTCGCCAGGTTATCGTCAAGGAGCTGCCGGCGATTCAAAACCTCGGCGCGATGGACGTCCTGTGCTGCGACAAGACCGGCACCCTCACCGAAGACTGCATCGTGCTCGAGCGCTACCTCAACACCGACGGCAACGAGGACACGCGCGTGCTGCGCCATGCGTTTTTGAACAGCTTCTTCCAGACCGGCCTCAAAAATCTTATCGACCTGGCCGTAATCGACCGTGCCGATGTGACGCCCTCGACCGTCGCACCCGATTCCATGCTGGGCCAGAGCCTGCGCGACCGCTACACCAAGGTCGACGAGGTTCCCTTCGATTTCTCGCGCCGTCGCCTGAGCGTAGTTGTCGCCGACGCCCAAGGCAAAACCCAGATGGTTACCAAGGGCGCTGCCGAGGAAATGCTCGAGATCTGCTCCTTTGTCGAGATCGATGGCATCGCTCAGCCGCTCACCGACGAGAAGCTCGCCCAGATTCGCAAGCAGATCGCCGGGCTCAACGCCGAGGGCCTACGCGTAATTGCCGTGGCGCAGAAGACCAATCCGCGCTGCGTGGGCGAGTTTGGCATCGCCGACGAGTGCGACATGGTGCTAATGGGCTTTTTGGCCTTCCTCGATCCACCCAAAGCAAGTGCCGCGGGCGCCGTCGCCACCCTCGAGGCCAAGGGCGTGGCGGTCAAGGTCCTAACCGGCGACAACGACCGCGTCGCCGCCACCGTCTGCGAGCAGATTGGTATCGATGCGAGCAACGTCTTGCTCGGCTCCGAGATCGATGCGCTCGATGACGCCGAACTTGCCGAGCGCGCCGAGAAAACCCACCTCTTCGCCAAGCTCTCGCCGCTGCAGAAGGCGCGCCTGGTACGTGTCATGCGCGAGATGCTCGGCCACACCGTGGGCTTTATGGGCGACGGCATCAACGACGCCGCCGCCATGCGTGCGAGCGATTGCGGCATCTCGGTCGATTCGGCCGTCGATATTGCCAAGGAATCCGCCGATATCATCTTGCTTCAGAAGGACCTGGGCGTGCTCGAGCGCGGCATCATCGAAGGCCGCCGCACTTACGGCAACCTGCTCAAGTACCTCAAGACCACGGTGAGCTCCAACTTTGGCAATGTGCTGTCCGTGACCGTCGCGAGCCTGTTCTTGCCGTTTTTGCCCATGAGCGCCCTGCAGCTGGTACTGCTGTCGCTGGTCTACGAGATCGTGTGCATCGCACTGCCGTGGGACACCGTCGATGACGCCTGGACTGCCCGCCCGCGTGCCTGGGACGCCGCGTCCATCAAGGGCTTTATGCTCGAGCTGGGCCCCGTGAGCTCGCTGTTTGACATCGTGACCTTCGCCGCGCTCTTCTTTGTCGTGTGCCCCGCCGCCGTGGACGCAAGCTGGTCCGAGCTTGCCGCTGCGGGCGACGTCACGGGTATGGCGACCTTTGCTGCGCTCTTCCAGAGCGGCTGGTTTGTCGAGTCCATGTGGTCGCAGACACTCGTGGTCCACATGCTGCGCTCCCCGCATCTGCCGAGCCCGCGCGACCACGCCGCGCCCGCACTGTGCGTTCTTACCGTGCTGGGCCTAGCGCTCGTCACCTGGCTGCCGGCAAGCCCCATCGCCGATGTGCTCGGCCTCATGCCGCTGCCCACGAGCTTTTTTGGGCTGCTCATTGGCATCGTTACCGCCTATATCGCGCTCACCCAGCTGGCAAAGCGCCGCTACATTGCACGCCACGGCGAGCTGCTGTAGCAAGCAGACGGAAAACACCCTGCCAGTTGCCGTTGCCACTACCACGGCTGCCGACGCCGCTGCCGTTGCCTCTGCCGCTGCCGCAATCTATCCCCTCAGCAATTGCGGTGAAATAGTTCCTGTTTAAAGCCGCGTGACTTTAATTTAGGGACTATTCCACCGCAACTTATTGGGAGATTAGCTAGTCCTTGGGCGTCCAGGACCAGAAGAAGTTGATAAGGGCCACGCGCGAGGCGGTATCGGTCTTCTTGTTGATTGAGGAAATGTGGCGATAGAGCGTGGAGCGCGAAAGGAAGAGCGTTGTGGCGATGTCCTGAACGCTCTGGTCCGAAACGACCAATACCTCAAGAATATCGCGCTCGCGCTCTGTAAGCCCAAAGGTGGCGACGAAAGCATCGAGGCGTTCATCGGACGTGAGCTCCGCTGCCTCCACGGGCTCGGGGTCGGAGCATGTGGGCG
>CABRZT010000104.1:0-2595 GCA_902475595.1 uncultured Collinsella sp.
CTCCGCTGAATAAAAGCGGCATTCTGTTTTTCGGAATGCCGCTTTCTTTTTATGCTGGTTATTTATCTGGCGTTAGCGAATATGTCGTGCGCTCTGCGTGTGGCAATATAAGATGGTTAATTGCGTTAAACGGAATTCGATGTTCTTGAGGGTAGGGGATTGATTTGGGTCGTACTGGGGATATGACGCCGCCTTTGCGTTGGCGGTTGGGTGTTGCTGGTGGGGTGGCGCTGGTTGTGCTGCTTGTTGACCAGCTGACCAAGCTTGCGGTTCGTGTCGTGGGCGACGCTTTGCATGTGACCGTCATCCCCGGTGTCATCGACTTTATGTTTGTCCGCAATATCGGTGCTGCCTTTAGCATGGGCGAGGGGCATGGCATTGCGTTTGCTGTGCTGGCGCTTGCGGTCATTGTCGCCATTGCCGTGTACTTGCTCCGTGCGCCTCAGCTCGCTCGTCTTGAGGTCGTGGGCATGGCTATGGTTGCTGGCGGCGCTATCGGCAACGCTATCGATCGCCTTGTCTTTGGCTTCGTTACCGATTTTATTGCCACCACCTTTATCGACTTTCCCGTCTTTAACGTGGCCGATATCGGCATCACCGTAGGCGTCGTGCTTGCCCTCATCGGCTACATGTTCTTGAGCCCTGCGGCCCGCGATGTTGATGCGACTGCCGAGCTCAATGCCCGTGATGAGGCTCGCGCCAAGCGCAAAGCCAAGCAGCGTGGGGAGCGTGCCCGCAAGATTCGCGAAAGGAATGAGCGTTAATGGCCGACATCCATATTCTTGTTGCCGACGATTGCTCTGGCCAGCGTCTCGACGCCTTTCTGGGTGCCAACGACGGCTGCCCCACGCGCTCTGCCTGCGCGCATCTGATCGAGGGCGGCGCCGTAATCGTGAACGGCGAGACCTGTTTGTCAAAAAAGTATGCCGTACGCGCCGGTGACCGCATCTCGGTTGACCTGCCCGAGCCTCACGATCCGACTGACGTGATTCCCGAGGCCATTCCCCTCGATATCCGCTACGAGGACGATTACCTCATCGTGCTCTCCAAGCAGCGGGGCCTTGTGTGCCATCCCGCCCATGGCCACGAGAGCGGCACTCTTGCGAACGCTCTGGTCTATCACTGTGGCATCGACCATCTTGGTACCGTGCAGGGTGAGGACCGCCCCGGCATCGTGCATCGTTTGGATCGCGATACCTCGGGCCTCATGCTTGCGGCAAAAGACGACGACACGCAGCGCGCACTCCAAAATCTCATTCGCACGCGCACGCTCGATCGTCGCTATATCACGCTCGTTCACGGACATATCGCTATGGATGAGGGCACCATTAACACCGGCATTGCCCGTTCTACGCGTGACCGTGTCAAGATGGCGGTTTCGGACGATCCTTTCGCGCGCCAGGCCATTACGACCTTTAAGGTCCTCGAGCGCTTCGATTCCACGCGTTTTGACGACGGCTATACGCTCGTCGAGTGCCACCTGTTTACGGGCCGCACACATCAGATTCGCGTGCATATGCGCCATATCAACCACGCCTGCGTGGGCGATCCGCTCTACGGCAAGTGCGATGCACGCGCCGATCAAGGTCTGACCAGGCAATTCCTTCATTCCTGGCGTGTTGCATTCGACCATCCCGTGACGGGGGAGCGCATTGAGTGCCGCGACGAGCTACCGTGGGATCTCGCTGCGGTTCTTGACGACCTGGCCCCGCGCTCGCTTGGTCGCACCGCTGCCGGCGACGAGATCGTTCCTCAGCTCGGTCTTCTCGAAGCCTAGCCAGTATTAGGTGGTTTCTTGAACTCGGTAAGCCTGCGGTAAGATATACGGTTGTTTACGTAACGCGTTGCTGGGAGCCTGCATGCTCGCCTTTTTACAAACCAACACACCCATCGTGATCTTCAATCAGATTGTCGTCACGCTGCTCACGGTCTGCTTTCTGTACCAGGTGGTCTTCTTTGTCATTGGCGCTCTTCGTGGCGAGGTCGCGCCTCCCAAGGCCAAGAAGCTGCATCGTTATGCCTTCTTTATCGCGGCGCATAATGAGGAGGCGGTAATTGCCAATCTCGTGCGCTCTATCAAGGATCAGGATTATCCGTCCGAGCTTATTGAGGTCTTCGTGGTCGCCGATGCCTGCACCGACAACACGGCGCAGCTCGCGCGCGAGGCGGGTGCCATCGTTTATGAGCGCAACGACCTGGCCCGCAAGGGTAAGAGCTGGGTCATGGACTTTGGTTTTGATCGCATTCTTAACGAGTATCCCGACACGTTCGAGGGCTACTTTATCTTCGATGCCGATAACGTTATCTCCCGCGATTACGTGTCCAAGATGAACGATGCCTTTGACCAGGGATTCCATGTGGTCACGAGCTATCGCAACTCCAAGAATTTTGGCAGCTCGTGGATCTCGGCAGCTAATGCTACCTGGTATTTGCGCGAGGCGCGCTTCCTTAACAATGCGCGTAATATCTGTAAGACGTCTTGCGCCGTCTCGGGTTCGGGCTACCTCATCTCCGCCAGTGTTATTGAGGGCATGCACGGCTGGCAGTTCCACACGCTGACCGAGGACATTCAGTTCACTACGTTCTGCGCTATTC
>CABRZT010000105.1:0-2507 GCA_902475595.1 uncultured Collinsella sp.
TACGAGCGCATGCGCAAGGGCTACCATACGTCGCTCGTGCTGTCGTTTATGCTCATTGGCGGCCTGTCTGCCGTGCTGCTGGTATTCTCGGGTCCGTTGTCGCGTCTGTTTGTCGACGATGCTTCGATTTCGGCGTATACCACGACGATTCTTCATTTCATTGCGCCGTTCTACGCGATTTTCTCGATTATCGAGAACGCTTCGGGCTCCATTCGTGGTGCCGGCGTGAGCTTGCAGCCGATGCTGCTCACGATTTTTGGCACCGTCGTGCTCAGGGTGATCTGGGTGTTTGCGATTATGCCGTTCGATCCGTCGCTTGAGCACCTGCTGCTGGTCTACCCCGTAACCTGGCTCATCACCGCCACGATGTTCACCATCTACCACCACAGCGGCAACTGGCTCGGCCGCGCCACCGCCTAATGATCCCTTGGGGCGGAGGAAAATGGATCATTGCTCTCCGTCGCGATGTCGATGATCCGTTTTCCTCCGTCCCCTTCGGATCAAATAGTATTCGATGCCCTGGCGGGCTAAGAGGCCTTCGTCGAAGTAGTGTTTGACGGGGCGCATTTCGGTGACTAAGTCCGCGAGGTCGGCCAACGGCAGCAGCCCGCGGCCGGTGAGCACGAGCTCTGTGGTGGTAGGCTTCAGTGCGATCAGCCCCTCCACATCCTTGCGCGTCACGAAACCTCGGCGCATGGCCTCGCCGAGTTCGTCCAAAATCAGAACATCGACCTGTGATATCTGCTCGCATGCGAGCTCCATGATCTGCGCCGCGCAGGCCTCGGGCGTGTCGCGGTCGGCTTGTACGATGCGTAGACCCAAACGGGGCGCCGCATCATGCTCGGCGCAGTGAAGTTTCTTGGCAAACTGCAGCCTAAGAACGTCGAGTCCGTAGCCCGTCGCGCGCAGCGCGAGCCCCAGCGCAGCCGTCGTCTTGCCCTTGCCGTCGCCTGTATAGATTTGAACCTTGCCGACTTACAGTGATGCCATCTCTGTCCTTTCGTGCCCGGCGTCGGTTTATCGCCGTCCGGGTTGGGTATTCTAGAAAGCATTATCAACCCCAGTAGATGGAGTTCAAGCAGATGGAGATGGATGACAACAAGCGTAGACGGAATATGATCCTCTACGTGCTCATCGCCTTCGTCGTCTACCTCGTGCTCTCGACCGTTCTGTTCCCCAACATCGGTCACACGCAGCAGATTACGAAGACCGATTACTCGACGTTTGTCAAGGCGCTCGATAAGAAGAGTGTCGACAAGGTCGAGTACAACACGGACGATTACTCGATTTATTACACCAAGAAGGGCGAGGACGAGAACATCGCCTACAAGACGACCGGTGTGCCGAATGATGCGGGCTTTACCGATCGCGTGCTTGAATCTGGCGCCTCGCTTGAGTCGGTCGTTCCCGATAAGAACTCGGGTCTGATGACCTACTACCTGCTCACCCTCATTCTTCCCATGGCGATTTTCTTCCTCATCGGCTGGTGGCTCAACCGCCGTATGAAGAAGGCCATGGGCGAAGACGGTCCGTCGATGAACTTTGGCGGTGGTGGCTTTGGCGGCGGCGGACTGGGTAAGTCCGGCGCTCGCGTTATCGCCTCCAAAGATGTGGGCGTGACCTTTAAGGATGTTGCAGGCCAGGAAGAGGCCAAGGAATCCCTTAAGGAGGTCGTCGACTTTCTGGAGAAGCCGCAGCGCTACGAGGAAATTGGCGCCAAGCTGCCGCGCGGTGCCCTCCTTGTCGGCCCTCCGGGTACCGGTAAAACCCTGCTCGCCAAGGCCGTTGCCGGTGAGGCGGGCGTTCCGTTCTTTAGCATTTCGGGTTCTGAGTTCGTCGAGATGTTCGTCGGCCGCGGTGCCGCCAAGGTTCGTGACCTGTTTAAGCAGGCCAAGGAAAAGGCCCCGTGTATCGTCTTTATCGATGAGATCGATACCATCGGCAAGAAGCGCGATGGCGGCGGCTTTAGTGGCAACGACGAGCGCGAGCAGACGCTCAACCAGCTGCTGACCGAGATGGACGGCTTCGATAACCACAAGGGCATCGTCGTCCTCGCTGCGACCAACCGTCCCGACAGCCTCGATCCCGCCCTGCTGCGCCCCGGTCGTTTTGACCGCCGCATTCCCGTTGAGCTGCCCGACCTGACTGGCCGCAAGAACATCCTCGAGCTGCATGCCAAGAGCGTGAAGACGCAGCCGCCGATCGACCTGACCGCTATTGCCCGCGCCACGCCCGGTGCCTCGGGCGCCGACCTTGCCAATATCATCAACGAGGGTGCCCTGCGCGCTGTTCGCGAAGGCCGCAAGCGCGCGACCCAGGACGACTTCGAGGAGTCGGTGGAGGTCGTCATTGCCGGCCAGCAGCGTAAGTCCACGGTGCTTTCCGACCACGAGAAGCAGGTCGTTTCCTACCACGAGATCGGTCATGCCATCGTCGCTGCCCGCCAAAAGGGTTCCGCGCCGGTGACCAAGATCACCATCGTGCCGCGCACGAGCGGCGCTCTGGGC
>CABRZT010000106.1:0-2502 GCA_902475595.1 uncultured Collinsella sp.
GCCTTGTTTTGAGGAGTTCGCGGAGCCCACTTCTCAAAACAAGGCAGGCGCCCCGGCCCTCGTCCGTTAACTCTTCCGCTGGGCGAGCCATAGACGCCGCGCACCGATAGGGTAAGGCAGCGGCTTGAAATTGGTGCTATATTCAGCTTGAGTTGTTTAATGCTAGTACGGGAGGCTGATATGGGGCTGTTCAAGAAGAAAAACCCGCAGGATGCCTTTGATCCCGATGTGTTTACCATCACGGATACGATTTTGGACCCGCCGCGGTTTACGTTTTTGCCGGCTATCTACCAGGATGCCACGCGTCGCAAGTGGGCCGTGCATCAGCGCGGCGGCGAGCCGAAGATTTTTGACTATGCGGACGTGCTGCAGTGCGAGATTGTCGAGACCGGAAATCCCGAGGATGTGCCGGAGGTTAGCAAGCGCGAACTAGCTCAGCAGATTTTGATTAATCCAGCTCAGGCTACCAAAAACAACGCTGCCAAGCGTAATATGTGCCTTGGTATGGGTGTCATCGTTGCCGTGCAAACCGGCGAGGATGAGATTTCGAAGCTTGAGATTCCGGTGACCGCGGGCGAAGTCAAGCGAGACTCCGGCCTATATCGATCGTATCGGAACGTTGCGGAGCAGATCAAAGAAGCCTTCGACGCCATGGGGCGTCCGGAGCAATGATGCCCGCAGCATCAAGCGGTTGAGGAGCCTTGCCCATGTCGAGTGAACCATATGCGATTCCGCCCAAAGATCGCGCCTTTGAGGGCATTCTTTGGTATATCAAACATTATGACCTGCAGGGTGGTGACCGGCTGCCCGCCGAGCGTGTGCTCTGTGAAGAGCTGGGCGTGTCGCGCACGGCGTTGCGCGCTGCGATCACGCGTCTTATTTCGTGCGGAACTTTGGAAAGCCGCCGCGGTTCGGGCACCTATGTGTGTCCTCCCAAACCGCTGAATATCTTTCAGGAAACATGGAACTATACGCAGGCGGTGGAGAGGGTTGGCTCAAAGTCGACCGCACGCCTGGTTTGGTCCAAGGTCGTGTACGCCGATATCGATCTGGCCCAAAAAGCCCAGATCGACCTGGGCATGCCGCTCTTCTGCATTCGGCGCGTGCGCGTGGTTAATGGTTCCCCGGCGTCGATTGAGACGGCTCACGTCAATCTGTCTTTGTGCCCCTCGCTTCCCGATCACGATTTTGAGCAGGAAAGCCTCTACGACGTTTTGCTCAAAGAGGGGAATGTCCATGTGGCGCACGGCAAGGAGCATATTTCCATCAGCCGTCTGAACGCCGACGAGGCCAAGTTGCTGGGTGCTCAGGAGGGCACGCCGGTGTTTTACAAGGCTTCGCACGAGCGTGACGAGAACGATGGCTTTGTCGAGTATTGCAAGTCCGTGATTCTGCCGACCAAGTATCGTTTTGCCGATAACGGCGAGGCAGACGGCGTTGCGACGAAGGTGGGTGTCGAATGGCTGATGCAGTAGAAGACTTGCCGGTTTACAAACAAATTCGCCGCTGCATTGCGGAGCGAATCGAGCGCGGCGACTACCCGACGGGCTCGATGATTCCGTCCGAAAACGAGCTGGCCGAGGAGTTTGGCACGACACGCCTGACAATCCGAAGCGCCATGGACGAGCTGGTCAAAAGTGGCCAGATTCATCGCGTGCAGGGCAAAGGCGCCTTTGTGGGACACAAGTGGTTTGACGAGCACGAACGCAAGGGCGGCTTCCGCCAGTCGGTTTTGGCATCGGGCACGACGCCGTCGGTGCGCATCCTGGCGCGCTCCAAACGCTACGCCGGCCCGTATTATGCCGACTTGTTTGGCATCGCCGAGGACGATCTGCTTTACTCGGTGCGCCGCCTCAACTGCATCGATGGTGAGCCCGTATCGATCGAGATGACACTGATTCCGTGCCTGCTGTTTCCGGGCATCGAAGACGTGGACATTTCGGTCTTCAGCCTGTTCGAGACCTACGATATGTTGGGACGCAAGCCAGATCAGTCGGTAGAGAAACTCGATATCGAGGCGCTGGGCGCACGCGATGCGAGTTTGCTCAATCTTGAGCCGGGCGATCTGGCGCTCGTGCTGGAAGGCCTGACCTATGACTCGAGTGGGCAGGCAATCGAGCATGCCAAGTCTTTTACCCGCGGCGACGCTGGCGGATATACCTACAACTATTAGCGTCTAGAGCGTCCCTGCGCATGGCGGGGGCGCTCGTTTTTACGGATATATGTCGCTTGACCGATGAGCGGCAAAAACTGACCGTCTACCGAGAGGGGAGGATGAAATCATAAAACGGTATTAAAAACGGCTAACCTGTAATCGTTCACTGGTATTAAGAACCTTTGAATTGTTGAGCTTGGGGCCAAGATGTCCACAAGGTTAAGCGGTGCGACGGGGCGGCAAGCCCGTTCATTCCGTGCGACAATTCAAACTGCTCGTGAAAGGAGCGGGAATGAAGGAGACCGAGAAGATCGAGATCATGCACTTCGACCAGGAGGGCTACCTCG
>CABRZT010000107.1:0-2496 GCA_902475595.1 uncultured Collinsella sp.
TCGGCAACCTCTACGAATTTGACTGCGGCGACATGGAAGGCGCCATCAAGTGGGCCGAGACCTTCCGTGATACCTTCGAGCCCGGTGACTTCTACATCGAGATCCAGGAACACGGCATCACCACCGACAACGGCCTGACTGACGAGCAGATGGACCGCACGCTCATCGACATCGCCAAGCAGGTGGGCGTCAAGGTCATCGCCACCAACGACTTCCACTACCTGCGCCGCGAGGATGCGCCCGTGCAGGACGTCATCATGTGTATTGGCATGAACGCCAAGGTCGATGACCCCAACCGCATGCGCATGACCGGCTCGGAGTTTTACATGAAGACCGAGGAGGAGATGCGGGCGATGTTCCCGTATTGCCCCGAGGCCTGCGACAACACACTCGAGATCGCCGACAAGTGCTACGTTGAGCTGGACTGGGACTCTATCATCCTGCCGCGCTTTCCGTTGCTCGATCCCGGTGAGACGCACGAGAGCCAGTTCCGCCGTGAGTGCGAGAAGGGCCTGCGCCAGCACTATGGCGACGACTGGGCCACGCGCGAGATCGGTGGCGTCAACATCAAAGAGCGCTTTGAGTACGAATACAAGGTCATCTGTGACAAGGGCTTTGCCGCCTACTTCCTCATCGTTGCCGAGTACGTGCAATGGGCTAAGGACAACGGCATCGGCGTCGGCCCCGGCCGTGGCTCGGCCGCCGGCGCTATCGTCGCCTACGCCATGAACATCACCGCGTTCGACCCGCTCGAGAACGGCCTGATGTTCGAGAGGTTCCTGTCCCCGCAGCGTACCGAGATGCCCGATATCGATATGGACTTCGACGATGAGCGGCGTCTCGAGGTCGTGGAGCACGTTCGCCAGCTCTACGGTCCCGAGAAGGTCACCCACGTCATCACCTACTCGACCATTAAGGCCAAGCAGGCCATTAACGACGCCGCGCGCGTCCTGGACTACCCGGTCTACATGGGCCAGCGCCTGTCCAAGATGGTCTCGAGCGACCCCAAGGTCAAGCTCAAGCAGGTGCTCGAAAAGCAACCCGGCAAAGAGGATCTGTTTAACCCCGACTTTGCCGAGGCCTATAAAAAGGACGACGACGCCCGCCGCATCATCGACACGGCGCTCTCGATCGAGGGCCTTACCCGTGGCGAGGGCGTGCACGCGTGCGCCGTTCTGATTTGCCGCGACCCCGTCAACGAGCACGTGCCCACCAAGCTCGATACCAAGGGCGGCGTCGAGATTACCCAGTACGAGGGCCATACCGTTGCCGACATGGGCCTGCTCAAGATGGACTTCCTGGGTCTGCGTACGCTGACGGTTATCTCCAAGGCCAAGGCCAACATCAAAAAGAACTTCGGCATCGACATCAAAGAGGAAGAGATCCCCTTTGACGATCCCGAGATCTTTAAGCTCATGGGCTCCGGCCACACCGCCGGCGTCTTCCAGGTCGAGTCCGCCGGCATGACGGCCACGATCAAGAACATGAAGCCCACCGAGTACAAGCACGTCGTGGCATTGATCGCTCTGTACCGCCCGGGCCCGCTGGGCGCCGGCATGGTTTCGTCCTACATCAACCGTATGAACGGCAAGGAGCCGGCGGTCTCCTACGACGACCGTCTGGACGACATCCTGGGCGAAACCTACGGCACCATGGTCTATCAGGAGCAGGTTATGCTCATCTCCGTCGAGATGTGCGGCTTCTCCAAGGGCGAATCGGACTCGCGTATCCGTAAGCCCGTGGCTAAGAAAAAGATCAAGCTGCTCACGTCGACGGTGCTCCACTGGGAGGATGGCTCGGACGAGACCACCTACGACCACTGGATGAACGGCGCTATCAAGAACAACTACACGCGCGAGGTCGCCCAGAAGATTTGGGACGATGTTCTTGAGTTCGCGTCCTACGCCTTTAACAAGTCGCACTCCGCCGGCTACGCCATCCTGGTTATGCAGACGGCGTGGCTCAAGGCGCATTATCCGCACGAGTACATGGCGGCCGTTCTGACGTCCTATACGGGCAAGACCGACAAGATCGTGCACTACGTCTCGGCGTGCCGTCACGACGGCATTCCCGTGCTGTCGCCAGATGTCAACGAGTCCGGTACCGAGTTCACGGCTACCAAGGAGGGCGTGCGCTTTGGTCTGGCCGGCATTCGCGGCGTGGGCACCGGCGTGGCGCAGGCGATTATCGCAGAGCGCGAGGCGGGCGGCCCGTTTAAGACGCTGCACGACTTTGTCGAGCGCGTGGACTCGAGCCAGGCCAACCGCCGTGTGATCGAATCGCTCATCAAGGCAGGCGCCTTCGACTCCACGGGGTATCCGCGTCGCCAGATGATGCACTTTGTGGATAAGAACAACCCTGAGAACATCATCGATGCCGCGGTGAAGCGCCAGAAGGATCGTGCGAGCGGCCAGACGTCGTTCTTCGACATGTTTGGTGATGTTGAGGGCTCGGGCTTTGAGGTGAGCGTGCCCGATCCGGATGGCCAGGAGTGGG
>CABRZT010000108.1:0-2413 GCA_902475595.1 uncultured Collinsella sp.
ACGTGGAAGATGCGATCCAAAACGACATGATGCTCTTCTATTTCCCCATGGCGCTCGCGGATTTGCGCATGATGGCGTCCTTCCCGGGCAAGGGCCTGAGCAAGGAGACCTTGGTGTACTACGAGGTGCTCGACTGGGCATATCCCAGGGCAAACTACCTGGATGTTCGCCTTATGGGAATTTTGGAGCCGTGGGACTTTGCTAAGGTTGGGTCGTTCGATCCCGCCATGCAGGAAGGCGACTTCCGCGTCGTCTCCGTCGATGCGTCTACCAAGGACCAGGTGGTCATTGATAAGTTGGCGCTCGACATTGCCGGCAACGATGCCGAGGCGGTGCTGGGGCTCAATAAAAAGAGCATCCGAACCTGGGCGCGCAAGGCCCGCAAGCATAAGGATGGCCTGGTGATGGTGCCGGTCTACTTTGTCGATCGTCCGGCGACGGATGGCCGCGATGGCGAGCAGGTGCGCATTGCCGTAAACGGCCAGACGGGTCGTGCAGCCGCGGTGGTGTTTAGCGACAAGCACGAAACGCATATCGTGGCACCGCTCAATCCCAACGTGATGCTGTCGAGCGAAAGCACCGTGCACGCCACGCCCATCGAGGTCAAATACGTTAAATCGCCCTTCCTATACCAGATTGTGCGCCGTGGAGGCGGCGAGCAACCGCGCCAGGTTGCAGCCGCCGTCGAGGGTTCCTACCGAGAGGAGAAGCCCAAACGCCGCGGTCTGCTGGGTGCGCTATTTGGGAAGTAGGGGAGTAGTGCTGGGGTGTTGGGCTGCATCACAAGGTCATTAGATGAATTTAAAAGTGCTGGGAACGTGCTAACATTGCCGATAGCCTTAATCTTGTAGAAGCGGAGGCCGGATTATGGGTTTTGCGGATCAGCAGCTTCAGATTCAGGTGCCGTATTCTCCTGACGACACGTTTAATGCCTTGAAGGCAGCTATGGAAAAGCTGCCTAAAGTAAAAGTTGATAGCGCATCGCCCACAACAAGAACAGTTGCAGCTGAGATTGGTATGAGCCTTTGGTCCTGGGGTGAAAATATCAGTATTTCGGTTGTTCCAGTTGAAGGCGGATCTGGCGTTACTGTCAACTCATCATCTAAGGTCAGGACAAACGTATTAAACGGGGGCAAAAATGCAAAGAATATTGCCGAGATAGTCGATGCCCTATCGAAGGAGCTCGAGCAGTATCCGCAGGTTTCACAGACTATTGAGACGCTGGCGGATAGTGGTGATGTAGTTGCAAGGCTTGAGAGACTTGCAACGCTGCGTGATAGTGGAGTACTTACCGAGGAAGAGTTTGCCGCAGAAAAGGAAAAAAACCTTTCGTAACTAGACACGATGGCTGGATTTGTATTCTGCTATTGAACTTGTTTAAGCCAGGCTGAAAACGTCGTGTGGAATAAAAGTGCGCAGTATCCTCGCCTTATACAACAATAGAGACCTCTTTCGGGCGCCCTGCCTTTGGAGTGTCGGCGAGTCGTGCCTCGATGGAAGCTTTGGACACCATGCGCTTGGTGCCATCCTTCCATGAATCCAACAGTCCAGCATTTATCAGTTGCGATACTCTTGCCGAGCTAACGCCAAGCATGCGCGCGGCATCCGCTGCGGTGACGGCGGGGATATCGTTGAGTTCGCGGCTGACGGCTACGGCGATAATCTTGCCGCCGTGTCGCGGCTCATGTCCGAAGTCCGGCGCAGGCAGGTCGACGCCGCCCATTAGGTGGTCATCGACCATGCATGCGAGAAAATCGGCGGCGCTTTCGACAGCGTCGTTTAGGTCGGAGCCAAACGTTCCTCCTCCGCCCAGCGAGCCACATGGCACGGCATCGACCATGCCGTCCGAATCAAAGAACTCAAATTCCCATACGTAAACCATGTAAGACCTCCTCTAAAAAGCGATGCGAAATGTGATGAGGATGAGCTATCGAAGTCCTGCCTGCCTTAGGATTCTTTTGGCAATTTGATCCTCAATCTCTCGGTGGCGTTTCACGAGCACGAGTTTATCTCCTTTGACGAACTTCTCGTGATTAGTGCCTCCTTTCGAGATGAAGCCGGCTTCTTCGAGGATGCGGATCAATTCGCGTCTCTGCATCTTAGCCTCTTTCAATAACTATATATTAGCACTTTCTAAGGGTTTAAGACTTAAATCTTAGTTATTACTAACCCTTTGTTTTGTGGTGCCATCTTTGGATAACGGCTTATATTCCTTGTTGTATTAGTTTATTTGCTCGTGCGGACACGATTTTGGTGCTCTGCGCACGACCGCGAAAAGGGTTTGCGGCGACTAAAATGTGACCATAGAGGCAGTTTTATCGAACCCCGCGGGAGTGACGCGTATGGACAACAATACCTTGCTGTTCCAGGACAAAGGTTCGGGTAGGTTTAAAGACGTCAAGATCTACCCTAA
>CABRZT010000109.1:0-2328 GCA_902475595.1 uncultured Collinsella sp.
AATCCCAAGGTCGACGGTTCGAATCCGCCATGGAGCACCATCGTTTATTAAGCCCGGACCGCTTGGTGGTCTGGGCTTTTTCACATGCCGGTATTCTTTATTCTTGCCGGGTATACGTTTAGGCCGAAGCCGTGGCGTGAGCTGCTGTTGTGCTGCTGATGTGGATTGGTTATACGGCGCGCCTAAGGGGGCTGGAGCCGAGCGTGAGCGAGCCTCTGCTGTTTATTGGAGCCGGTGTTGCTTGGCTTGTCCTTGCCGCGCTGAGTGGGGTGAGCTTTCGAGCCGCCGCGTGGATGGGTTTTTGGTTGCGACAGTTGCCGCTCTTGCCGGTAGCTACTGCGTGTGCTGGGTT
The DNA here is from genome assembly GCA_902475595.1 of uncultured Collinsella sp. Classification (GTDB taxonomy): domain Bacteria; phylum Actinomycetota; class Coriobacteriia; order Coriobacteriales; family Coriobacteriaceae; genus Collinsella. The sequence goes on from CABRZT010000109.1 coordinate 353, forward strand.
TCGATGGCGTTGGAGAAGTTGAAAGACGTGCCGGTTTTGGGGTCCTTTGAGCGAGCGCTCGTGTTCTGCGGACAGGCCAGTCTTGCCATCTTTGCAATCCACGCGGTCGATTGGTTTATTCCTTGGCAGACCATGCCTCTGCTTATGACGCTGCCAGCATCGTGGCTCTTTGCGTCGATTGTGCGCCGCAGGTGCGACATAGGGTTGGTGTACGTGATCAAGAAGGCGTAACAAAAACGGGGAGGACCAACTTGGCCCTCCCCACTATATCTAGTCTGTCTAGTCTGCCTTCAGGCACTCGGGCAAGACGTTTGCAACTGCATTCATCGCCTGCGGCCTCAGGTACTGCTCATTGAGCTTTGCCTTTCTGTAGGCGTAGCGAGTGTCTGCCGAGTACTTGATCAATACGTCGGTGAAGAATCGTTCCCAGCTTAGGTAGTCGCGGCTTTCGATATAGCTCGAAGGATCCTTGAGGATTTTTGGAATGTCGTTACTGGGAATGAGGCCAGATTGCAGAAGTGTCCACTCGAATGATTCCGGGAGGAACAAGCGAACGTTCTTGTAAACGCGCTGTCCGAGCACCTTTTCGATGTAGGGACCAAACGCTGCGCCGTCTCCAATGGCAAGAACGTTTTGCTCGGGGCATTCGTGAATTGTCCGCTTTAGATTTGCTACGCCGGTGGCGGTATAGCAGGGGATTCCGAGCCGGTTGCAAAGAGCGTCGTAGAATTGATAGCCAGATTTGCTATCCTCGACAACTACGGCGTCGGGTACCTCGAATCCAACATTTAGATCCTGATACAGCATGCTTGCCGTGTGGTCATATAGCGGCTTGGTCACCGAGTAGAAGCGCCTGTCGCTCTTGCGGCCATTGATTGTTTTACTCGTCGTGTTGACTAACTTCAGGATCTCATCAACGCTGTAGGGGAGCTCGTTGGCATCGCGACGAGATATTAGAACAAAATAGTTGGACGAGCCGTTTACGGTTTTGGCGAAGTCCTTTGAGTAGATAAACTCGTTGCCCTCATCTAGAAAGACGATTGAATCTTCGATGATCGAAAGCTCGCGCTCCCAGCGTCTGCCGGAAAGCGTTTCACAAGGCACGTCGCAGCTGAGTGCAACGCCGCTTTCCGGTCCTCGGTCGTTGTAGTCGCGAATCATCGAGATGAGCGTCGTTTTGCCCGTGCCGCTGTTGCCGCGGATGAAGGAAATATTGCGTTTAAAGGTGAGCGTGTATTTGACTTTTGCGCGCTCCACGACAACGGTGTGTGATCCTTTCATTACTCATCAACATCCAGAAAATCATTGGTGGCACCGACGAACTCCTGCATGTTCCTGACGATGCGGCCGTCGTTATTGATGCGAATCTCAAAACGCTTCCAGGGAAATTTCATGATGTGGTAAAGGGTCACCAGCACATCCTGCTCTTTGCCAATTTTGAGCAGCCAGCGGGCGCAGTTATCTCCGCAAGTGGATGCATTGAACACCATGTTTGGTAGATTGCGCACCAGCAGCAGCGTCTTAACGCCGCCGGACAGTTCGAGTGGGGTGATCGAGCCCAGCTGCTTGCTTACGATGTTGTGGGGGCCGATGAGCTCTGATTCGTCCACGCTTTTAATGATCTGTGCGGCCATAGGGTCTTCGAACCATGAGTCCAAGTATGAGTTCCTAAAGTAGGTCTCGGTATCGTAGATGGAACCGGGGTAATCTCCCAGATGGATGCTTAGCATGCGAGTCTCCAGACGTTGTGTGGCTGCAACGATTATATGCCAGTAATAAAGTGCCGCCAGTAGCGAGGTTGCTGCTGGCGGCACTGGCATTACTGGCGTGCGAATCGGGGTTGATGGATTTGCGCGCGAGACTACTTTTCGAGTCGTTCCCTCAACAGCTCTAGCGCATGTGCGTAGCCCTGCAGGCCCTCACCGGTGATGGTGGCGAAGCAGGCCAGACGGGCGTAGCTCACCTGGCGGAAGTCC
>CABRZT010000110.1:0-2313 GCA_902475595.1 uncultured Collinsella sp.
TCCAGGTCCTGAGGCGCGGGGTTGAGCACCTCGCAGACAGCCTCGAGGATATACTCGGGCTCACTCATGCGTCCCGTGTCCACGTCGCCGCAGGCAAGGTAGCCGCTGCCCGGACCCACCACATGGACACCGCGCTCGCGCAACGTGGCCATGTTGGCCTGCGTCGCCGGCGCTTTCCACATGCCATTGTTCATGGCCGGCGCGATCACGATGGGTCGTGGCGTTGCCAGCAGCGTAGTGGAGATGAGGTCGTCGGCGATGCCGTTGGCCATCTTGGCGATGATATTGGCCGTCGCGGGCGCTACGACCACCAGATCGGGCTCCTGCGCAAGCGAGATATGGTGGATGGGGTCAGACGGGTCGTCGAATAGCCCAACAGCGACCGGCTCATTGGTGAGTGCGCGAAAGGTGAGCGGGCCCACAAACTCGGTGGCATGCTCGCTCATAACGACCTTGACGTGCGCGCCGCGCTTTTGCAGCAGGCGCACGATATTGCACGACTTATAGGCGGCGATCCCGCCGGTAATGCCCAGCAGGATCGTTTTTCCCTCAAGTTGCATTGAATTGTTGGATGCCGCCGTCATCGCTAGGCTTCCTTGCTCGGGAGTACCAGGAGGCGGTGGCAGTACGGGCAGTGCGTAATCTCGCTACCGTCGTGGTTGAGGTCGCTCATGGACGATGCCTGCAGCGCGGTGTGGCAGACCGTGGGGATGTTGCCCTGGATGGTCTCGACGGCCAGGCCACGGAACTGCTTGAGCAGACGCTCGTAGTCGGTGAGAACGTCGGCCGGCAGCGTGGCAGCAAGCGCGGTGCGCTCCTTAGCGGCGGCGTCAATCTGAGCCTGCAGGTCGGCAGCCTTGGCGCGGGCGGCCTTGGTATCGGCCTTCACGCCCTCCTCGAACTTGGCGATGATTGCCTGAGCGCGGGCCTCGCGGTCGAGCGCCTCCTTATGGGCGACAACGACGTCCTTGCGGGTGTGCTCAATCTTGTCCAGACGCTTGGCCAGGGTGGCGAGTTCATTCTCCAGGTCCTGAACCTCGCGGTAGTCGGAGCCGTCGACATGGCGCTTCTTGGCAGCCTCGATGGCGTTGTTGGTCTGAATCTCGGTGGTGTTGAGATCGTCGAGCTCAATGTCCAGATCCTTGCGCTGGGCGTAGAGCTTGGTCATCTCGGACTTGAGCTTCACATAGGTCTTGCGCTTGGAAGCGAGCTCCTTGAGCTCCGGCATATTGGCAAGTTCGCTCTTGTTGCGGGCGAGCTCCAAATCGATCTGTTGCAGCTTGAGTAGCGTAGCGCCGGCGCTCATAAGTTCTCTCCTTTTGTCACAGTCCACCATTGGCAAGGGTTCAGTATTTTAATCGCATGACGGGGGTCGACCCCGGCGTCAACTGCAGAGTTCATCAATATATCAACGAACGGCTCCTCGGAGCGGTCGTGGCCGAGCAAGATCACCGGCAGCGCGCGTAAGGCAAGGTCTTGCGCCACGTGGTATCCCGCCTCGCCCGTCACGACAACGTCCGCGCCCGCGGCGATGGCGAGCTCTCCAAAGTCGCCCAGGGAGCCGCCCAAAATGGCGACGGTGCGGCACGGGCGATCGGCTTCGCCCCACACACGCGGGTCGCTGCCGAAGGCCGTGGCAGCACGGGTGGCAAGATCGCGCAGCGTGCACGGGTCGTTGAGCGTTGCAAGCGCGCCCAGGCCGGTTGCCTCGGGGTCGTCCACGTGCTCCAGTGAGCTCACGGGTGCGGCACCCAGCAGCTCGCTCAGGCAGACACGGGCTTCGTGCGAGCAGTCCAGGTTGGTGTGGAGCGATATGATGCTCACGCCGCAACGGGCCGCCTCATAGAGTGCCGCGCTGCACTGGGGGCGAGTGGCATCCGCTGGACAAAACGCCTCGGGCGCCTTGATATAGACAGGATGATGCGTCAGTAGCACGTTTGCACCAGCTTCTTGGGCGCGGAGAACATTAGCTTCGGTCGCATCGAGCGCGCAGGCAACACCGGTGATCTCAGCAGCGGGATCTCCCACAGATAGCCCAACATGATCCCAGCCCTCGGCGTCCATCTTGGGGTAGCGCGCCAGCAGCGCACGTTCAAGCTCGACGACGATCATGCGGCACCCACGATCGAGAGCAGCGTCTGGGCAAACTCGTCCAGATCGCCCGGATTCACACGGTCATCGAAGGAGATGCGCAGTGCGCCCAGCGCCTGCTCACGACCGATGGCCATTGCGCTCAAAACATGGCTGGGATCCATGCTGCCGCTTGAGCAGGCAGAGCCGGCCGATACCTCAAAGCCGGCGGCGTCGAGCTTG
>CABRZT010000111.1:0-2279 GCA_902475595.1 uncultured Collinsella sp.
CGCCGGGCTCATAACCCGGAGGTCGTAGGTTCAAATCCTGCCCCCGCGACCAAGAACTTGCAGCTCGTCGGCCTAGCCGGCGAGCTTTTTTGTTATTCCGGGACCGTGTTTTCGGTCCAATTCTCGGCCTCTCAAACAAAATCTCGATCTGTAACATCTAGACCCGATTTGGGCGGCTAGGTGTTACAGATCGAGATATACCGGTGGGTTGGGTCGTGTTTGTCTAAATCTGTAACACGAGGGACGGATTTTGCCGAGTTGTTGTTATAGATTGAGATTTTCTAGCAGGCGGGTTTGGTTTGTCTCGATCTGTAACAGATAGGGGCCAAAAGTGGGCCTAGCTGTTACAGATCTAGATTGTTGAGGATGGGCCGAGAGGAATGTCTCGATCTGTAACAGTAAGACCCGGTTTTGTCGCGTAACTGTTACAGATTGAGATAAACCGGCGGGCAAACCGACGGGCCGCCTTGCCCCATCCGCCTGCCGGCACCTGATATTCGCCGATTTCCGTTGTGCCGCTGTACCCCCATGCTATATCCTCTAGACAACTACGCGGCACCATCGCCGTCGCGCCTACAAGAGAGGAATGTCCATGACCGCACCTGCATCCAAGCTGCTCCAGCCCATTACGGTTGGCCCCCTTGAGCTCAAGAACCGCATTATGTTCCCGCCGCTGACCACCGGTTACGAGGAGCGCGACGGTTCCATTGGCGAGCGCAGCCTGGCTTTTTACGAGCGCCTGGCCCGTGGCGGCGTGAGCTACATCGTCATCGGCGACGTTGCTCCCGTCATGACCGCAAGCCCCACGCCCAAGCTGGCGACCGACGCTCAGATCCCCACGTTTAAGGCCCTGGCCGATGCCGTCCACAAGCACGGCGCCAAGGTCGCGCTGCAGCTGTTCCACCCCGAGTACGACGTGCCCGGTGTCGGCCGCATGGTCATGGGATCCATGGCTGCCGCCAAGGCCGCGCAGGAGGCCAAGGCCGCTGGCGACGAGGAGACCTTTGCCGCCAAGATGGCCGAGTCCAACGAGATTCGCAACCAGGCCTACGCCAAGCTGCACCACGACATGCAGCACTTTGTGAACGAGGCGAGCGTAGAGCAGCTTACCCAGATCAAGGAGGCCATCGCTGCCTCGGCCGCTCGCGCGCAGCAGGCCGGGATCGATGCCATCGAGGTCCACGGCGACCGTCTGGTGGGTTCGCTGTGCTCGGCAATCCTCAACCAGCGCACCGACGAGTACGGTGGCTCGTTCGAGAACCGCGTTCGCTACGCGCTGGAGGTCGTCGCTGCCATTAAGGAAGCCGCGCCGCAGCTGATGGTGGAGTACAAGCTCCCCGTGATTATGGAGAACCCCGACGGCACGCCGCGCGGCAAGGGCGGCCTGCAGCCCGACGAGGCCTGCGAGTTTGCCAAGCTGCTTGAGGGCGCGGGCATCGACATGATCCAGGTCGCACAGGCCAACCACACCGGCAACATGGGCGACACCATTCCGCCCATGGGCGCCATGCCCTACAACTGGACGTTGCCCGTGGCCGAGCGCGTCAAGGCTCTGGTCTCCGTGCCGGTGGCAACCGTCGGCCGTGTTGTCTCGGTCGAGGCCGGCGAGAAGATTCTGGAAGACGGCGCGGCCGACATCATCGCCTATGGCCGCTCGCTCATGTGCGACCCCGACATTGCGCTGAAGGCCGCCACGGGTGAGCCCATCCGCGAGTGCCTCAACTGCAACAAGGGCTGCGTCGACGCGATTCAAAATCGCAAGTACATCTCGTGCGTGCTCAATGCCGAGAACGGCGACGAGGCGACCATCGCCATCAAGCCGGGCGAGGGCGACAAGAAGATCGCCGTGGTGGGCGGCGGCATTGCCGGCCTGGAGGCCGCGCGCGTGGCGGCCAAGCGCGGCTACGATGTGACCGTTTACGAGGCGAGCGACCATCTGGGCGGCCAGATTGTGCTGGCGGCTGCGCCTCCGCGCAAGGACGAGATCATGCGCTCGGTCGAGTACTACGAGAAGATTCTGCCTGGCCTGGGCGTGAAGGTTGAGCTCAGCCATGCCGCTACCGCTGAGGACCTCAACGCCGCCGACGCCGCGATTGTGGCCGTGGGCGCGCACGACGTGGTCATTCCCGTTCCGGGCGCCGACTCGGAGAAGGTCGTCTCGAGCTGGGACGTGCTGGCCGGCAAGGTGGAGCTCAGCGGGCGCGTCGCCGTCATTGGCGGCGGTCTGGTGGGCACCGAGACTGCCGAGTACCTGCTGCAGCACGGCTGCGAGGTGGCGA
>CABRZT010000112.1:0-2259 GCA_902475595.1 uncultured Collinsella sp.
GGTGCGCAATGTCGCTCTCGACGGTATGGGCGATGCCGCAGCGCGTGTAGAGCTCGTCGATTGCGGTGATGGTTGCGGAATCCGTACCGGCCGCCGCGCCAAAGCGGATTTCGCCGGTATTGGTAAAGGTGAGCTCTCCGTTGAGGAACACGGCGTCCATGCCCTGGCAAATACCCAGGACGGTGTGCTTCCAGCCAAAGCGCTCGGCAATCTTTTGCTCGCTCGTAATGCCGTTGCACAGCGAGGCGATGAGCGTATTGGACCCCACGACGCACTCCATAGTCTTGAGCGCCACATCGAGTCCAGTGGTCTTGACCGTGAGAATGACCAGATCGGCGGGCACTGCCTCGCTGACGCGGACGGATTTGAGCGCACAGGGCCTGCCGTTGACGGTGAGCGCATCGCTCGCGTGACGCTCAAAACGTGCGTCATCCATAACGTATTCGACGGCGTCGTTGCCGAGCGCCCTGGCGATCATGCTGCCGTAGAGCAGGCCGACGCCGCCCTTGCCGATAAAGGCGACCTTGTTGATCTGCATGCGAATCATCTCCCCATATAAAAGGCGCCCGCGTAAGGGGCGCCTGATGGATTGTATGTCGCCGGGGCGTTTGGTAAGCGCGTGGGGCTGCTGTTATGAAAAAGAAACTATTGCACTGTGCGCTTATGCCGCGGGACAGATCGCAAAAACGCGCGCAGGGTATCCGACGCCATCGCGCACCTTGGGGAAGGTGCAGAAGATGACAGCGCCTGTGGCGGGAAGCTCGTCCAGATGGGCCATGACCTCGATCTGATAACGGTCGACCGAGTGGATGTATTGCTCGCCGGGATAAGGGTAGGCGTCCTCACGCGTGGTCACGCTTGCCTCCTTTCATCGGGCTTTTTGCTGATGTTAAAGCGCTTCCGTGACGGCTCGATTTCTGCTGGGTTACGATACGTTCTCGATTGCGATTCTGATGTGTTTCGATGGCGTGACGGGTTTGTTTCGCCTTGTCAGGGCTTCGATGGGAGAGGAGGGGCCGTGCAGTATCGCGTTGACCCCAAAAGCGGTAACCGTATCTCGGCGTTGGGGCTGGGGTGCATGAGGTTTCCCGGCGCGCCGGGACGCCCCGATGCGAAGACAGCTGATGCTATCATTTCCCGCGCCGTGGAGCAGGGGATAAATTACCTGGACACGGCGTACCTTTATCCCGGCAACGAGGCATGCGTGGGCGCTTCGCTTGAACGCTTGGGCCTGCGCGACCAGGTTTTGCTCGCGACCAAGCTGCCGCACGCCTCGTGCAAGTGCGCGGAGGATTTCGACTGTTTCTTTGATGAGCAGCTGCGCCGCCTGCGGACTGACCATATCGACTACTACCTCATGCACAACATTACCTCGCCCGCCCAGTGGGAACGCGTGGTGGCGCTGGGTATCGAGGATTGGATTGCGCGCCAAAAGGCTGCGGGGCGTATTCGCCAGATAGGTTTTTCGTACCACGGCAGTGCGGCGGACTTCTTCACGATGCTTGACGCGTATGACTGGGACTTTTGCCAGATCCAGTATAACTACGCTGGAGAGCACTACCAAGCGGGAACGGCGGGACTCATGGCAGCCACCGAGCGCGGGCTCGCGGTGTTTGTGATGGAGCCGCTTTTAGGCGGACGCCTAGCGGGTAAGTTGCCGCCGCGGGCGCGCGCCGTGTTTGACGACGCGCACGATCCGCATTTGCGCACGCCTGTCGCCTGGGGCCTTTCGTGGGTGTGGAACCATCCTCAAGTCACGATGCTGCTTTCGGGCATGACTGATACCGCGCAAGTGGATGAGAACGCGGCGTTGGCTGATTGGGCCCTGCCGGATTCGATGACGACAGAGCAGCTCGATACCATCGCACGTGTGCTGGGAGAGTTTGAGAAATCGAATCGCGTGCCCTGTACGGGGTGCGGCTACTGCATGCCGTGCCCCAAGGGCATCAATATTCCCGGCTGCTTTGGTGCCTACAACGCGAGCTACGCACATAGTTGGTTTACGGGGCTGTCTCAATACTTTACGGCGAGCGCGGTGCGGACGAACGAGCCCAAGCTGGTGAGCAATTGCGTCAAGTGCGGCAAATGCGCGCGTCACTGCCCGCAGCACATCGATATTCCCGAACGTCTCGACGATGTGCGCCGACGTTTCCAGCCCGGCCCCGTAACGGCCGCACTTAAAGCCTTTTGCAAAACGCGCTCCTGATGCCCCTTTTATAACTTGCGGTGGAATAGTTCCTGTTTGCGGCAGAATAGGGG
>CABRZT010000113.1:0-2253 GCA_902475595.1 uncultured Collinsella sp.
AAGATTCTGCCGGTCGATGTCTACATCCCCGGCTGCCCGCCCAGCCCCGCGCAGACCGTCTACGGCTTTGCCATGGCGCTCGGTCTGCTGGACCAAAAGCTCCATGCCGAGACCACGGTGGAGGCCGCCGGCGAGCAGGCCGATATCCTGCACCCCGGCGTGCCGTACAAGCTGCGCGTTGCCATCGAGCGCGAGGCTCGCGCCATGAGCGGCTACCGTTACGGCCGCGACCTGGCCAATGAGTTTATGGATACGCTCGAAGGCGCGCCCAAGGGCGATATCCGCGGTGCCATGGCTCTGCTCATCGACAAGCAGGACGATCCGCGCCGCGTCGAGGTGTACTCGGCGCTGCAGGATCTGGTGCTGGCCGGAGGTCGCTAGATGGAGCTCACGGACCGCTCTGGTTACTTTGCGGGCCCCGGTATGCTCGGCGGCTCCTTTGGCGATGCCTCGCGCGCAAGCGACGAGGCCGCCGAGGGCGTCGCCGACCCCTGCCTGGGCCACGCGCCCGACCAGGTGGTCTTCTACGAGCTTACGCGTAAGTTTGTGGAGACCGAGGAAGACGTTCCCCAGGAGGCCTGCGACGTGCTGTACTACACGCTCGCCGTGGGCCACCACACCGGCGTGCTCGACTGCTTTGAGCCGCGCCTGTCGGTGCCGGTGGATGTCTTCTATTCGCTCGTCGACGCGCTGCCGGAGGGGGAGGCCAAGACCAAGTTCGAGGCCATCCGCTGGCCAAAACCAAGTTCGAGGCCATCCGCTCCTTTGGTGAATGCCAGCTCGACAAGGCGGCGGTGCCGTCGCTGCTCGAGGCCTGCGACACGCTGCTCGGCGAGCGCGGTTTTCGCGGATCTGCCAAGGCCGGCATCTCGGTGTTCGATGACGACTTTGGCCTGCATGCCCAGCAGGTCGTGTTTTTGATGAAGTTCCGCGATCTGGTGGAACGCGTGCGCGATGTATCGGGCGTGTATCTGACGGGAAGGTTGCAGTAATGGGTCGCGTTGTGGATGGTCGTGTGAACGGCGCCCCGTTTGCGGGTATCGTGCTCACGGCGGGAAGCGTGCTGCGTGCCGACGATGCCGCCGGCCCCGTGCTCTCCAAAAAGATGGAGGACGCGCCCATCGCCGGTTGGTACACCATCGACGGCGGGCAAACGCCCGAGGACGACATCATCGAGGTTAAGCGTGAGCGTCCGCCGCGTTTGGTTTTGGTCGATGCCGCCGACATGGCGCTGCCCGTCGGCGCCATCCGCTTGCTCGACAAACGTGACGTGGCCCGCAAGTCGATGTTCACCACGCATTCGCTCCCTTTGTCGATTCTGATCGAGGAAATCGAGCAATCGTGCGAAGATATCGTCTTCATAGGGATTCAGCCGGGCGATACGGAGTTTTACAACCCTATGTCCCCGGAGGTCTTTGACGCCGTCGACGCCGTGTACGACGCCGTGGCCGCCAACGACTTTTCCCACTTTGTCCGCTTGGGGCAAGAGCAATAGGAGCGCTTGTCCCTGCTGATTAGGAAAGAAGTGATTGACATGGCAGATTCCAAGGTGGAGTACCCCGCTCCTGATTGCCTGGTACCCGCTGCGATCGAGGCCAAGACCGAGGCCGCCGGCGTGACCAAGGCCAACCTGCCGGTCGCAAAGGCCTTTCTGTTGGCAATGTTCGCCGGTGCGTTTATTGCCTTCGGTGGCCTGTTCTTTACCGTGTTCTTGAGCGATAGCACGCTGGGCTGGGGCGCCCAGCGCGTCGTGGGCGGCCTGTGCTTTTGCCTGGGCCTGGTGCTGGTGCTGGTGTGCGGCGCCGAGCTGTTTACCGGCAATTCGCTTATGGTCTGCGCGCTCAAGAGCAAAAAGATCACCCTGGTCCAGATGCTCAAGGCTTGGGTCGTCGTGTGGGTCGGCAATTTTGTCGGTGCCCTGTTCATCGTCTTTTTGGTGTACATGGCCGGCATCTATAAACTCAACGGCGAGGCGGTCGCCAACTCCATGGTGAGCGTCGCCGCCGGCAAGGTGACGATCGACTGGGTGACGATCTTCTTCCGTGGCATCCTGTGCAATATCTTTGTGTGCCTGGCCGTGTGGATTGGTACTGCGGGCAAGACCGTAGTCGATAAGGTTGTGGGCATTTTGCTGCCCATCGCCGCCTTTGTGGCCTGCGGTTTTGAGCACTGCGTTGCCAACATGTACTTTTTGCCCATGGGTGCCGTGATGCACGCGTGCGGCTATGGTGCCGACGTCGCCGGCGCCGATGC
>CABRZT010000114.1:0-2220 GCA_902475595.1 uncultured Collinsella sp.
CCATGTTCTCGACGATCGAGACCATCAACGTGATTCCCGTGGGCATCCTGTATCTGGACCCGAGGGGCCGTCCGCTGCTCATGAACCGCTGCATGCGCAAAAACCTGGTGGAGCTTCATATGCCCACCGACCTAGGCGATATGAGCGGTACATGGAACGACCTGCGCAAACTCAGCATGCAAATGCCCGAAAGCAGCAGGAACCGTGTGCGGATTAATCTGGACCGCTTTGGTGAGGCGCGCGTTGTGGTCGAGGTTTCTCCCGCCGAGATTCGCTTGTTCGTGCACGATGACGTTATGGTTTCGGGCCGCCTCTTCGAGCGCATTATCGGTCTGGATGTAACAGAGTATGCGCATGCCCATGATCGCCTAGCGCAAGCCAACCACCTGCTTGAGCTTGCGGGCCAAGAGCTCCAAGCCCAGATCGAAGAAGTCAAAAAAGTTGCTGACAATGCGGCCTATCTGCGTATGCGCGCTCGCGTGCACGACGTGATCGGGCAGCGCCTATCCATTCTCCATCGTTATCTGGAGGAAGGGCGCCTGGATGACGAGTCACTCGAGCAGATCGACCCGCTGCTGCGCTCAATCGCTGCCGATCTGCGCAGCGGGGGCGACACCGAACCGGCAGAGCAATTGGGCGATATCGTCCATGCCTTTGGCCTGGTGAGCGTGCAGATCGATGTGGAGGGCGAGCTGCCAAACGACGCGCGTGTCGCCGCAGCATTTTTGCAGATTATCCGCGAAGCCTCGACCAATGCCACCAAACATGCACAGGCCCATCAGGTCCATGTGCGCCTGTGGCAGGAGGGGACAGAAGACGGCGCTGTCGCGCGGATGGTCGTTTCTAACGACGGCGCGCCTGCACCCGTATCGTATCGCGAGGGAACGGGTATCCCAGGTATGAGGCATGTCGCACAGAATCTGGGCGGCAGCCTGGAAGTCCACACCGCCCCGCCCTTCACGCTTACGGTGTCCATCCCGCTCGCCTCCAGCGCCACGGTCCAAAGGAGAAGTTCATGATTCGCGTGTTAATCGTCGAAGACCAGGCTATCTTGCGCGAGAGCCTCGCGCGCTCCGTCGGTGACCAGCCCGACATGACGGTTGTTGCCGCGATCGCCGACGCCTCGGATGCCTTGGACGTTGTGCTTAAGGAGCGCCCGGACATGATACTGATGGACGTATGCACCGAGCATGATTCCAACGGTATCGTGGCGGCGGCGCGCATCAAAGAACAACTGCCCGAGTGCCGCGTCATCATCATGACAGGCATGCCCGAGATCACCTTTGTCGATCAGGCGCGCGAGGCGGGCGTCGATAGCTTTGTGTACAAGAACGTCGGTATCGACGAGCTTTTCGCCGTGATGCGCTCCACGCTGGCGGGTTACTGCACGTTTCCCAAGCCGCCCGAGAGCATCTTCTCGGGCACGGCGGCCCTCGACGATGTTGAGCTGTCGATTTTGCGCCTTGCCTGCGAGGGCAAAAGTCGTCGCGAGATCGCGGCCGAGCTGTTTATGAGCGAGGGCACCATCAAGCGCCGCATTTCGGAGATCCTGAGCAAGACTGGCTACGACAACATCATGCGTCTTGCCGTGCATGCGGTGACCGAAGGCAGTATCGTCCCCAATATGGAGCGCCCGTAGTCGGTGCGCCGCCCGTGCTCCAACGCCAAAGATAGGCCACCCGCCGTTTCGCAACTAAAATCGGCGGGCGGCCTGCTTGTATGGGCAGTGCTGTCGGCATAAAGCGACGGGGCCGCAGGATCATCTCCTGCGGCCCCGCTTGGTGTGCGCGGATGTGTCCGCCAATCCGCGGCTATCGGTGTCTGCCGTTACGCGATGGTTGCGCTGTAAGAGGCGACGTCCTCGTAGGAATCGGTCAGGTAGGCGTCGATGCCGATGGTCGTATTGACCAGGTCGTCAAGGCTGTCAAGCTCGCCGTTCGAGAACGTGAATTCCTCGGTGGCGTTGGTGCCGGGCATCAGGTGAGCCGAGAACCAGGGTTCCTTCATAGTGCCGTTGACGTTGGTCTTGCCGGAAGGAGCGTAGAAGGTCAGGTCCTTGTCGCTCTTGTTGGTGATGTTGACGACAAAGCCGATGTCGCCCCAGTCGTCCTTGAACTTCTCGGTGATGGTGATGGTGCACAGATCGTCATCGGCGACGGTGACGGCGGGGGAGATTTCGACGCTCTGGACATCGTCGTCTTCGACGGCCTCATCGATCTC
>CABRZT010000115.1:0-2207 GCA_902475595.1 uncultured Collinsella sp.
AACTGCGGGAACGGCCTATCCGCTCAAAGTGTTCGGCTGAGATCGGAAATCAACCCGGAAAACTGCCTAGTGATACAAACCTGGCTGGTAGTGATACTCATTACTCACGTGCGGGCACAGCTGCCAAAAGGCGACGGCACTCGCCGCGGCAACGTTGAGTGAATCGACCCCGTGCGCCATCGGAATACGCACCGCGTGGTCACAGCCGGCAATGGTCTTGGCGCCCAAGCCGGCACCCTCGGTGCCCATAAAAATCGCCAAGCGATCAATCTTCTGCAGCACAGGATCATCAAGCGAAACAGAGTCGTCCGTCAACGCCATAGCGGCACACGAAAAGCCGGCATCGTGTAGCGCCGCCAACCCGTCATGCGGCCACACGCGAACCTCGCTGCCAATGCGCGTCCACGGCACCTGAAACACGGTGCCCATGCTCACGCGGGCCGAGCGACGGTACAGCGGGTCGCAGCACGTCGGGCTGACCAAAATACCGTCAACGTTCAATGCGGCCGCCGAACGGAAAATCGCGCCCACATTGGTATGGTCGACAATGCCCTCGAGCACGCACACGCGCACCGGACGCTCCCCCGCCGCCTCGACGACGCCACCCAAGAACTCATCAACCGGAATCTGACGCGGGCGACGGAACGCCGCAAGCGCACCACGCGTCACGTTAAAGCCCGTCAACTGCTCCATGAGCTCCATCGAGGCCACGAACACGGGAACCGGACCCGCACCTTCGCGAACCGCCAGGCGCTCAAACAGCGGCATCATCTGGTCGAGCCAGCGTTCGCCCAAAAGAAAGCTCACCGGCTGATATCCGGCACGCACCGCGCGCTCGATGACCTTGGCGCTCTCGGCGATAAAGATGCCCTTCTGCGGCTCCAACACGCAGCGCAGCTCGCGCTCGGTCAGTCGAACATAGGCATCAAGCCGCTCGTCCTCGAGCGAATCAATTCGCAGAACCTCAACGGCATCAGTCATAGCAGCCAGCCCGCACCTTTCTTTACAGCACCTATACAAATATCGGGGCAACGCCATGCGCCGCCCCGTCATTCATTTCAACCCGATAATACTGAAGAGATAATCGGTTTTACGCCTCGATGCGACGATACGTCACGAACTCATAATCGATGCCCTCGTCACCCTCACCGGCGGCAATCGTCGCGACCCCGCTACGCTGCGCAATCTCCCACGCAGGATCGGCTTCCAAATCGGGAAAGTACGTATCCACGATATGGACGCAGTGGTTATGCGTGACCTCGGCCTCGACGCAATACGGCAAAAACTGCCGATAGACATCGCCGCCACCAATCACCCAGGCAACGGGCTCATCGGCAACCGCGGCGAGCGCCTCGTCGATGCTATGGACCACGTCGACGCCCTGGGGCGCAAAATCCTCGTCGCGCGTGAGCACGATATTGCGACGATTCTTGAGCGGACGCCCACCGGGAAAACTCAACAGGGTCTTGCGCCCCATAATAACCGGGCAACCTTTGGTGCACGCCACAAAATGGCGCATGTCGGCGTGATTGGACACCACCATGTCGCCCTCGCACCCAATGCCCCAATCCTCACACACGGCGACGATAGCAGATAGCTTACACGTCATGAGCACCACCTACACCGCAATGGGAATGTTCTTGACCTGCGGGCCGTGCTCATAGCCCTCGACGATCAGGTCATCGGTAGTAAACGCGTAAAAATCATGCACGTCGGGGTTAAGCGTTACCTTGGGCGCCGCAAACTGCGGGCGCTCGATAAGCTCACGGACGATATTGACATGACGGTCGTAAATGTGGGCATCGGCAATCACATGCAGCAGCTCACCGGGAATCATATCGACCGACTGTGCGACCATCATCAACAAGATAGCGTACTGGCACACATTCCAGTTGTTCGCGGCCAAAATGTCCTGACTGCGCTGGTTGAGAATCATGTTGAGCGTGGGCTTATCGTCCTGCGGGCGCTGCGTGACGTTATAGGTCACGCTGTAGGCGCACGGATACAGGTGCATCTCGGAAAGGTCGCTGAACACGTACGTGTTGGTCATGATGCGGCGGCTGTACGGCGTATGCTTAAGGTCGTACAGCACGCGGTCCATCTGGTCGAAATCGCCCTCGGCATAATGGCTTTTCTGGCCAATTTGGTACCCGTAGGCCTTGCCGATAGAGCCGGTCTCGTCGGCCCACTCATCCCAAATATGGCTG
>CABRZT010000116.1:0-2200 GCA_902475595.1 uncultured Collinsella sp.
TCTGCGCGGGGCTGGGCGGGCAGCCGGGGATGTAGACATCGACCGGCAGAATCTTATCCGTACCGCCCCAGACGCAGTAGTTGTCGTAGAAGATGCCGCCGGTGCAGCCGCACGCGCCATAGGACACCACGATCTTGGGATCGGGTGCGGCCTCAAACGCGCGCAGGGCCGGCATGCGCATGGCACGCGTCACGGCGCCGGTGTACAGCAGCACATCGGCGTGACGGGGCGAGGGCACGACCTTGATGCCAAAGCGCTCGACGTCAAAGACGGGCGTGATGGAACCGAAGATCTCGATCTCGCAGCCGTTGCAGCCGCCGCAGTCGACACGGTAGACGTACACCGAGCGCTTGATCTTCTTAAGAAGGGTCGCCTTGGCCTTCTCGATGCTCTCGTCGAGCTCGATCTTGGTCGGGCGGTACTGAAGCCGCTCGGGCAAAAGCGTGGGTTCGGCCATGGTTACTCCTCCTTCGTATCAAAATCCATGATGATGCCCTCGACCGGTGCCGGACCGGCGGGAATCTCGGGCGCATCGGGGTTGAGCTCGCGGTCGATATACTCCGGGTTCACGCCGTGGCCGCCCAGATACTCCATGCCGGGGCCCTGGGGCTCACCGGACGCAAGCGTCTCGTTGGCAGCCATGCCGTGCGCGTTGCCGGTCTTTACGGCCGAGGCGGCGCGCAGGGCGTCGAGCTCGCGCTTGCACTCCTGGCACATACCGACGGTACGGGCGGCCTGCTCGGCCTCCATGCCGCCGGCCTTTTGCAGCAGGCGCTTGGCGTAGTCGATCTCCTTGTGCGGGGCGAACGGCTTGCCGCAGCGCGAGCAGTGCTCGAGCGTGTAGACGCTCTTGCTGGTGAGGTCGTCCTTGCTCATGACGGCCAGCTCAAACTCCTCGGTGAGCTTGATGGCCTCCATGGGGCAGGCTTCCTCACAGCGGCCGCAAAAGATGCAGCGACCGTAGTCGATCGACCAGGTGATGGTATCGGCCGCAAGGTCGGTGTCCATGCGAATGGCATCGGCCGGGCACGCCACGCCGCAGGCTCCACAGGCGATGCAGAGCTCGGCATTGTGCTCGGGCTTGCCGCGCATGTCCTTGTTGGTGGGGAACGGCGCAAACGGGTACTTGACCGTCGCGTCGCCGGCCTTGGCGTTAACCTTCCAAAGCTTCAGCATATTAGAGCGCCTCCTCATCGAGCGGAGCGGCCATGGTGCCCTCGCCCGCAAGCGGCGACTTGTCGCGCCAGACGTTCTCGAACTGCTCCTTGTCGAGCACGTGGTCGCGCTTGGCGGCGACATCGGTCACCGTCACGCGGTCGGTGCAGGAGTAGCACGGGTCGAGCGAGCCGACGATCAGCGCCGCATCGCCCACAGTGTTGCCGCGGAACATGTAGCGCAGGACCGGCCAGTTGCTGTACGTGGCCGCCTTGGCGCGCCAGCGGTAGCACTTCTGGTTGTTGCCGAGCATGGCCCAGTGCACGTCCTCGCCGCGCGGAGCCTCGGTGGCGCCGATGGCGTACTTGTGCGGGGTGTACTCCCAATCCGTGGTAAGGATGGGGCCCGACGGGCAGTTCTCGAGCATGGTCTCGATCATGTCGATCGAATCGTAGACCTCCTGGATGCGAACGGCGGTACGGCCGAAGGCATCGCAGGTGTCAGCCGTGGCGGCGTGCATCTTTTGGACGTCCGGATCGGCGTAGCCGTCGAAGGGATGGTCAAAGCGCACGTCGCGGGCATAGCCAGAGCCACGCATGAGCGGGCCGACCGGCGAGAAGTCGCGTGCGATCTTGCGGTCCAGAATGCCGATGCCACTCGTGCGCTCAATAAAGTTGGGCGTGGAGAGCAAGACGTCGACGAGCTCCTGAACCTCGGAGCGCAGCTGGTGGATGGTCGTGAGCGTGGAGAGCTTCTGCTCGGCCAAAATGTCGCGACGCACGCCGCCGATCACGTTGAGGCCGTAGGTCTTGCGGTGACCGGAGAGCTTCTCGGCCAGGTCCATGGACTTCTCGCGGACGCGGAAGAACTGCTGGAAGCCGGAGTCGAAGCCGGTGTAGTGCGATGCGAGGCCAATATTGAGCAGGTGTGAGTGCAGACGCTCGACCTCGAGCATGATGGCGCGGATGTACTGGGCGCGCGGCGGGACATGAATGCCCTGGGCGCGCTCGACGGCCTCGGCATAGGCCACCGAGTGGGCGCAGCC
>CABRZT010000117.1:0-2178 GCA_902475595.1 uncultured Collinsella sp.
TGGAAAATCGACGTACCGCACGACATAAATGCGACGCAGCACACGATCACAGGGATAGAAGAGTGCTCGTCGAGCGTGCTTACTGCAAAGAGACCGCACACATACACGCCCAGGCCGACCGCCGTGGGACCCTCGCAGCCAACACGGTCCGAAACCGTTCCCGAAAGCGGGCCGATAAAGGCATTCACCATTGGCAGCGCCAAAAAGAGCAATCCGGAAATGTCAGAACCAAAGCCGTGGGCGTCCTGAAAATAGAACGGCAGAATAAACTCGGATGCGCCAATGCCAACGAACACGATGAGCATGCAGGCAAGGTTGATGGTGAAGGCCGAATTTGCAAAGCAGCGACGAGCGGCCTCGGCAAGGGGCATGGGACGTTCGCCGGCCTCTGGCCTAACATGCGGCAGCGTGTAGAGTCCCACGATAAACGAGATCACGCCAATGGGCAGGTTGATGAGGAAGATGCTCTCCCAGGGAAAGCTTGCCACCAGCATGCCGCCGAGCACGGGGCCACACATCATGCCGAGGGCCACAAAGGTCGCGAGAACACCCATGGCACGGCCTCGTTCGCGCGCCGGAAACGACTCGGTGATGATACCCATGTTGTTAGCCATGGCCGCCGCGCAACCGATGCCCTGAACAATGCGTGCCAGGATAAGAACCTCAAGCGAGGCCGAAAGGCCGCACAGCAGCGAACCGACCGAAAAGACGATGACGCCCAACTGGAACACATTCACCTTGCCGCGCACGTCGCCCAGACGGCCAAACGGCAACATAGCCACGCAAGTCGCAAGCAGATACACCGAACTTACCAGCTGAATGCGATCGAGGCCCACGCCCAGCTCCTTTTGCATCACGGGCAACGCCACGGTCACGACGGTCGAATCCAGACACGACATAAACGTCATGATGAGCACGGTAAACAGAATCGCCCATTTGTTCTTGCCATGGGTGTCGCCCTCAAGGGCAATGTGCTCGCGGCGCAGCTGCTCTGCGGTTTTCTCCATATCCATCCTTTCGAGTGGCGCAAGGCAAAAACGGGGCCCCAATCGCCAGCAAACAGCCGCGATTGGGGTCCCGCCTACGGAATCGGAACGAAAGGTCGCCGAAGCTTTCTGCCAGCATCGGCGCCTTATGCGAACGCTAGCCTAGCACTGCTCGAGTGCCTGCTCAAGGTCGGCAATCAAGTCGGCCGTGTCCTCGAGGCCGCACGACAGGCGTACCATATCGGCGGAGATGCCACAGGCGATGAGCTCCTCATCGTTCATCTGGCGGTGCGTGGCATTAGCGGGATGCAGGCAGCAAGTGCGGGCGTCGGCCACATGCGTGGCGATCTGGGCGAGCTTAAGGCTCTTCATAAAGGTCTCAGCCGCCGCGCGACCACCGTTAAAGCCAAAGCTCACAACGCCGCAGGTACCGTTGGGCATGTACTTCTGAGCGATGTCATAGTACTTATCGCCCTCTAGGCCCGGATAGCTCACGAAGCGTACCTTGGGATGACTCTGCAGGAACTTGGCAACGGCCAGGCCGTTCTCACAATGACGCGGCATGCGCACATGCAGGCTCTCGAGCGAGCTGTTCAGGAAGAACGCCGCCTGCGGGTTCTGCATAGGACCAAGATCGCGCATGAGCTGCGCGGTGGCCTTGGTAATGAAGGCGCCCTCGCGACCGAACTTCTTGGCATACGTCACGCCGTGGTAGCTCTCGTCGGGCGTGGTGAGACCCGGGAACTTATCCGCATGGGCCATCCAGTCAAACTGGCCGTGGTCAACGATCACGCCGCCCAGGTAGGCAGCATGTCCATCCATGTACTTGGTGGTGGAGTGCGTAACGATGTCGGCGCCCCACTCAAAGGGACGGCACATCACGGGCGTCGGGAAGGTGTTGTCGACCATCAGCGGCACGCCGTGGTCGTGCGCGGCCTTGGCAAAGCGCTCAATATCGAGCACGGCGAGGGCGGGATTGGCGATCGTCTCGCCAAAGACGAGCTTGGTATTGGGCTCAAAGGCTGCCTCGAGCTCCTCATCAGTGCAGTCGGGGGCGACGAACGTGCAGGTCACGCCCATGCGGCCCATGGTGTGGGCGAGCAGGTTATACGTACCGCCGTAAATGGCAGAACTCGCGACCACATGATCGCCGGCACCGGCCACGTTAAAGATCGCGAGGAAATTCGCAGCC
>CABRZT010000118.1:0-2044 GCA_902475595.1 uncultured Collinsella sp.
CGAGCATCTTGGCGCGCTGCAGCATGCGGTAACGCTCGTGCGAAGACGATTCATCGGTCAACGGCGGCAGCGAGCTC
The DNA here is from genome assembly GCA_902475595.1 of uncultured Collinsella sp. GTDB lineage: Bacteria > Actinomycetota > Coriobacteriia > Coriobacteriales > Coriobacteriaceae > Collinsella. The sequence goes on from CABRZT010000118.1 coordinate 78, forward strand.
AGCAGGTCGTACATCCCTTCGAGCGCGCGGGCAAGCGCCTGGTCCACGTCTTGAACCAGCAAGGTCTCGGCCTCTTGATCTGCCAGGTGCGTCTTAAGGTCGTAGTCGGCAGCGAGCAGCTCGTTTTGACGCTGCAGCTCCATGCGACGGTGTGCCAGTTCACGGTTAAGCTCGTTGAGATCCGACAGGTCTTGGGCAAGCAGGGCCGATCCACCCAGCAGTGGAAAGGCTCGGTACATTACATCGGGATTGGACTCCACGGCAAAGGCATGGGCATGCCCGTGTTCCTGGGCTCGCAGCTCTTCGCACACGCCTACCGGCATTGGCTTTGACACTGGCGTGGCATAGACTTCCTGCAGGTCGCGCGTTAGAACTTTGAGGTCGAGCGGCAAGGTGTCGAAGATGCCGGCGATGTCGTGATATGACGGAATGACACCGCAATCGAGACAGATTTCCATCGCCACCACGCACAAGACGCAATAGACGAGCGAGAAGTTGAGCCTCCATGCCCAGGGCACGCGCAACGCATATGAGATGGCAAAGAACGCGCCGCCCAGCAGCACGAGCGCCGCCGTGCCCGAGAAACGTTGGATGCGAAAGGACGAGGACCGGCCCACCAGGATAAAAAAGGCCACAAAGTTAAAGGCCGTCCACACGAGGACGGCGAAATAACCCCAGCCGTACGTGTAATCGTTGCTCCAGGTGTCGCTTGTACGGTCAAAGTGGAAGACCTGCTGGTGAAAATCGTTGGTGAGCACAAATCCGATAAGCAGGATAGCCATAATCCACAGCGCAGCGCAGTAGCGGCGACCCAGGCGGTGTTGCTCCAGGCCCGCAAGGCGCAGACCACACAACTGGTAGAGCAGCGGAATGAGCGTCATGGGCACGTAGTACAGGTACCACAGCACGGTGGCATAGAACGGCGTGAACGACTTGTACTTGAGAATGACTTCGATCATCCACAGGGCGCAGATGGTGGCGATGGCAACAAGGCGGCGGCGCAACACATAGTCCAAACAGCGCAGATAGACCGATACGCCCCAGATCGAAAATACAATTGCGGCGACAAGCAGCGGGAGAGAGCTCGAGTGGACGAGCGCATCCACGACCTCTTCGGACACCTCGCTATAGGCGGGCACGACGTTAGAAAGTTTGGGATCGAAGGCGAACAGCGCCGGCAAGACCGCCAAAAGCATGAGGAACAGTGCGGTGATGGCGCCGGCGATAGCAAAGACGCGATGACGATACACCTGATGTGTTATGCCAACAAGGAATCGCGGCATGGCGAAGAGCCTGCCACCCCTGGGATCCGCAACCGGCGCGGTCCGGGCGGCCGCGTGGCCGATATGTCGCTCGCGGGTACCCATAGTCCCTTTAGTGTACCGACAGATGGGTCGAAAAAGCGGGCCGCATGTCCCAAAATCCGCAGACGGCAAGGCGCCCGGAGAGCACATACTCGCCGGGCGCCTTGGCTAGGAGGCTATGAAGTTGAGTGTCTCAGCTTCCTTAGGATAGGTCCTCACCATTAGAAGCAATAACCTTCTTGTACCAGTCGAAGCTCTTCTTCTTGGAGCGCTTGAGAGTGCCGTTGCCCGCATCGTCGCGATCCACATAGATAAAGCCGTAGCGCTTGGACATCTCGCCCGTGCCGGCAGACACCAGGTCGATCGGGCCCCAGGTGGTGTAGCCCAGCAGGTCAACGCCGTCCTCGGTCACCGCGTCGCGCATGGTCTGGATGTGCTGACGCAGGTAGTCGATACGGTAGTCGTCGTTGATGGAGCCATCCTCCTCGACAACATCCTTGGCGCCCAGACCGTTCTCGACCACAAACAGCGGCTTCTGATAACGGTCGTACAGGTCGTTAAGGGTGATGCGGAAGCCCAGCGGATCGATGGCCCAGCCCCACTGGCTCTCCTGCAGGTAGGGATTCTTGGCGCCGGCGAAGGCGTTGCCCTCGGCGACGCCGC
>CABRZT010000119.1:0-1886 GCA_902475595.1 uncultured Collinsella sp.
GCGAAGATCGCGAGCTGGCTGCCGAGGCGCTGAGCTGCGTGCACGCCAACGACTTCGTGGGCCTCGATGCCCGCGTGGCGAAAAGCACCGAGTCCGAGGCCGTTAAGGTCGCCATTAGCGAGCTGCCGCGCCTGCACGGTGGTGCCGAGGTGCTCGACCGCGTCGACGCGCTGCTGGCGGCGGCGGGCATTGTCGCGCCGCTCACGCGCGAGCTGCGCGCCCTGGTTGAGGGCCTGGCCCCCGAGGAGGCCCAGGTGCTGTCCTTCGACTTCTCCATCATGAACTCTTTTGATTACTACACGGGTCTGGTCTTTAAGGCCTATGCCGGCGGCCTGCCCGATCCGGTCGGTTCGGGCGGACGCTACGACTCCATCTTTACCGGTGCGTTTGGCGACGGTATCGAGGTGCCGGCGGCGGGCTTCGCCTTTTCGCTCGAGCGTCTGGAGGCCGCGCACACCTCGGCCGAGGACGCTGCTTCCGATGGCGATCACGCCGTGGGGCGCGGTGCTGAGGGTCCGCTGCGCATTGCCGTACCCAAGGGCTCGCTTAAGGCCGACACGCTCGACGTGCTCGAGGCAGCGGGCTTAGACGTCTCTGAGCTGCGCGATCCCGGCCGTCACCTGATCGTGCGCGGCCGCGACACGCGTGCCGGTGAGGGCACGGTCGGCGATATCGAGTTTGTCATTGTGCGCCCCAGCGACGCGCCCGCCTTTGTGGGCTGCGGCGGCGCCGACTGCGGCATCTGCGGCTGGGACTCGCTTATCGAGGCCGACCTCAACCTGCTGCAGCTGGTCGATTTGGGCTACGGCCTGTGCACGTTTATCGAGGCGGAGCCCGCATGGCGCGCCGGCCAGGCCGAGCGCAACTATGCTCGCCGCGGGTCGCTTCGCGTGGCAACCAAGTACCCGCGCATCGCGAGCGCCTGGTATGCCGAGCGCGGCGTGAATGCCGACATCGTTTCGCTGCACGGTAACATCGAGCTGGGCCCCATCGTCGGTATGACCGACCGTATCGTGGACATTACCGCCACGGGCGCCACGCTGCGCGATAACGATTTGGTCATCACCGGCCGCATCATGGACTGCACGGCCCGCTTCTTCGTCAACCCAGGTGCCGCGCGCTTGGATCCGCGCGTTCGCAACTTGGCCGATCGCCTGGCTGCTGCCGTGAAAGACAAACATTTTGAGCCCGTCGCGGGCTCGGCACAATAGTGCGAGCACGCACGGGCACCCCCATATCCGGGCTGCGGGCCGATTGGCGCCGCCGCCCGGCCTCTCGTTTTTCGAACACAACCTCGACCGATAGGGGATACCGATATGAAGACGATCAAGCTTGCTCCCGGTGAGCGCCTCGTTACCAACCAGCTCAACCGCAAGGGCGTGTTGCCACAAAACATCGTCGACGCCGCCCGCGATATCGTGGCCAACGTACGCGCCAACGGCGATGCCGCGGTGCGCGATTACTGCCAGCGTTTTGACGGCGTTGAGCTGCAGAGTTTTCGCCTGCCGCAGGAGCAGATTGATGCTGCACTCGAAGGCCTCGATCCTGCCTTTGTCGCGGCTCTCGAAAAGGCCGCACGCCAGATCCGCGAGTTCCACCAGCGTGAGGTCGAGCAGAGCTGGTTTACCACGCGCCCGGACGGCACGATGCTCGGCGTTAAGGTGACCCCGCTTGCCGCTGCCGGCATTTACGTGCCAGGCGGTCGTGCGCAGTATCCCTCCACGGTGCTTATGAACGCCATCCCTGCCAAGGTGGCTGGCGTTAAGCGCGTGGTCATGGTGACCCCGCCGCAAAAAGATGGCCTAATCAGCCCCTATACGCTCGCGGCTGCCAAGCTCGGCGGCGTGGACGAGATCTATATGGTGGGCGGCGCCCAGGCCGTGGCC
>CABRZT010000120.1:0-1848 GCA_902475595.1 uncultured Collinsella sp.
AACTATATCAACGGTCGCCGACCATGCGAACACCGTTGACATTCGTACGACAGCGCCGTGTGTCGTCGTTTAATAAATAATTATCTTGATTGATAAGAGTTTGCCATTCCTCATTCGGCGAACGGCAAGACAAAGCCGCCGAGGCTTATATCCCCGACGGCATTACCCGGCGCTATCGGCAAACCAAATGGATCCTACTCGCATCGAAGTGCATGCGCAGCGTCTCGCCTGCTTGCGGCAGCTCGTCGACAGGCACGCCCACCTTGTTGACCTTCCACTGCAGACGCGTGGGCGCATCGCCGCGCGGCACGTCCAGCAGCACCAGCCGCTCAAAGCGCGAATCGCTCACACGGGCCACATGCAGGTCGTAGCTGTTACGACCCCGCTCAGCACGGTTGTCCACATGGAAGTAGCTTGCGCGAATGCCCAAGTACGCCACGCCATCGGGGACCTCCCGACCTACGTTAAAGGTCATGCCCCAGTCGAGGGCCTCAACTTCTTCGTCGCCGATCTTGCACGCCCGGCTTGTATTCTTGCAGCCCGTTAGGCGCAGCGCCGCCAGCGTCTGCGGACGGCGGACCACGTCCTCGACAGAACCGATCTCCTCAACATGCCCGTCGTGCATCACGCAGATACGCTGGCACAGGCGGCACGCTTCGTCGATGTCGTGGCTCACGTAGAGCACGGTACGGTTACAGACGTCGAACAGGTCGAGCATGTTCTGCTCGAGGGCGCTCTTAAGATAGGAATCGAGCGCGCTCATGGGCTCGTCGAACATAAAAATGCCCGGATGCGCCGCCACCATGCGGGCAAGCGCCACGCGTTGTTGCTGGCCGCCCGAGAGCCGCGCGGGATAACGGTCGGCGAAATCGGCCAGACCGAAAATACCAAGATAGCGCTCGGCTAGCTTTTTGCGCGCGGCGGCGTCACCCGCATCCTTTACGCCGGCACACACGTTATCGGCCACCGTCATGTTGGGAAACAGCTGATAGTTTTGGAACAACAGGGCGCATTTTCGCTCCTGGGGCGACAAGTTGATGCCCGCCGCCGAGTCAAAAAAGGTCACGCCGTTGACGACGATCTTGCCCTCGTCGGGCGTCTCCACGCCGGCAATGCAGCGCAGTGTGCAGCTCTTGCCGCAACCCGAGGCGCCCAGCAGCGCCACGCGCTCCTCGCCGGCCTCAAGCTGCATGTCGAGCATAAACCCGGGATAACGTTTCTTAATATCCAAAACGAGCGACATAGCTTATCGACCTCCCTGCGGGGCCGCACCATCGCGCATGAGCTCGGCCAGCGCCTCGCGATCGATACGCAAGGCATCGCCGCCCGCCGGGTCGAGCGAATCGCCCTGTCCGTTGAGATCTTTGGTCTGCTTGCGCTCCACACGGGAAAAGCCCCGCTCGCGATACTTTTGCGAATGAGCGGTGTACATGTTGATGAACAGGATGACTAGGAAACTAAACACGATCACGACGACGACCCAAAAGAGGGCTACCGACGTGTTGCCGCCCATCCACTCAAAGTAGATGGCAATGGGGATGGTCTGCGTAATACCGGCGTAGTTGCCCGCAAAGAACAGCGTGCAGCCAAACTCGCCCATCGCGCGGGCAAAGGCGAGCACCGTACCAGCGGCAATAGAAGTCCACCCAAGCGGCATCATAAGCTTGGCAAAGATGCGACGCTCGGACCATCCCAGGGTTCGCGCGGCGTCAAGCATCTGGGTGTCGAGGCTCTCAAAGGCGCCGAGCGCCGTACGGTAGACCAGGGGGAACGATACCACCACGGCAGAGATCACCGCCGCGGGCCAGGTAAAGACGATCGAGATGCCGTGCGCGATGAGCCACTGGC
>CABRZT010000121.1:0-1809 GCA_902475595.1 uncultured Collinsella sp.
GCGCCGGCGTTGCGAATGCCGCCGAGCAGGCCCATCGCGTCCTTGCAGTGCAGCTCCAAGTGCTCGGGCGCCACGGTATTCACCGCCTCGACGGCGGCAGCCATGTCGGCGGCCACCACGATGGTGCCCTCATTGTCGAGCGAAGCACGCGTGATCTCGGCACGCGGCGACTGCGCCACCAGGATATCGATGCCTGCCTCGACCTCGCGCGCAAACTGCTCGTCGCAGGTCACCAGATAGCAGGCTGCCAGCGGATCGTGCTCGGCCTGGGCCATCAGGTCGGCCGCGACCACCATGGGCTTGGCCGTGGCATCGGCCAGCACGCAGACTTCGGAGGGGCCAGCGACCATGTCGATACCCACGTCGCCCGAGACAATCTGCTTGGCCGCAGCGACAAAGGCGTTGCCCGGGCCGGTGATCTTGTCGACGCGCGGAATGGTCTCGGTGCCGTACGCCAGCGCGGCCACGGCCTGAGCGCCACCTACCATATAGATCTCGTCCACGCCGCCGAGCTTTGCCGCGGCGAGCGTATACGGGCTGATCAGGCCATCTTTCTGCGGCGGGGTCACCATGACCACGCGCTTGACGCCGGCAACCTTGGCGGGAATGGCATTCATGAGCACCGTGGAGGGATACTGCGCGCGACCGCCCGGCACGTAGATGCCGGCCGCCGCGAGCGGGGTCACCTTAACGCCGAGCATCGTGCCGTCCGCACGCGTGGTAAACCAGCTCTGCTCGACCTCGCGCTGGTGGAACTCACGAATCTGGCGTGCAGCCTTTTCGAGCGCCGCGGCAAAAGCGGGATCGAGGCCTTCGAGCGCGGCATCGATCTGCTCCTGCGGCAAGCGGAAGCTCTGCAGCTCGACACCGTCAAAACGCTGACAGTAATCGCGCACCGCGGCATCGCCGTTGGCGCGCACGTCGGCCACGATATCGCGGGCGGCGTCGACGATGTTTTGCGGCAGCACACCCTTGCGGTTGAGCTGGTTGGTAACGAGGCGCTCACCGGGAGCAAGCTTGATGGTCTTCATATCGGTATCCCCTATCGGTCGAGGTTGTGTTCGAAAAACGAGCGACTGGGCAGCGGCGCCAGTCGGCCCGCAGCCCAGACATTGGGGCGCCCGTGCGCGCTCGCGCTATTGTGCCGAGCCCGCGACGGGCTCAAAATGCTTGTCCTTAACGGCCGTGGCCAGACGATCTGCCAGATTGCGTACGCGCGGATCCAGGCGCGCGGCGTCCGGGTTGACAAAGAAGCGGGCCGTGCAGTCCATGATGCGACCGGTGATGACCAGGTCGTTGTCGCGCAGCGTGGCACCCGTGGCGGTAATGTCCACGATGCGATCGGTCATGCCGACGATGGGGCCCAACTCGATGTTGCCGTGCAGCGAAACTATGTCGGCGTTCACGCCTCGCTCGGCATACCAGGCACTCGCGATGCGCGGATACTTGGTTGCCACGCGAAGCGACCCGCGGCGAGCATAGTTGCGCTCGGCCTGACCGGCGCGCCATGCGGGCTCCGCCTCGATAAAGGTGCACAGGCCATAGCCCAGGTCGACCAGCTGCAGCAGGTTGAGGTCTGCCTCGATAAGCGAATCCCAACCGCAGATGCCGCAATCGGCACCGCCACAGCCCACAAAAGCAGGCGCGTCGCTGGGGCGCACGATGACAAACTCGATATCGCCGACCGCGCCCTCGCCGACACGCGTGTCGCGGCCGCGCACGATCAGGTGACGGCCGGGGTCACGCAGCTCGGAGACGTCCAGGCCCGCGGTCTCGAGCACGTCGAGCGTGTCGGCCTTAAGCGAGCCC
>CABRZT010000122.1:0-1801 GCA_902475595.1 uncultured Collinsella sp.
TGACGGCATTCGATAACTTCCTGGCCGATCTTAAGGAGCAGCCGTGGGTCGAGGCCTGGAACTCCAATATGTTCCTGCGCCTGTTCTTAAACCCGGTCATTTTGGTCCAAAGCCTGCCGATCGTCTTTAAGGGCTTCCTTATGTCGCTCTCGATCGTGCTTGTGGCGTTTCCGCTGGCAATTCCCTTTGGCTTTGCCTTGTCGCTCATGCGCATCTCCAAGTCGCGCATCCTGCGCTGCCTCGCCGGCATCTATGTGAATATCATCCGCGGTACGCCGGCGTTCCTGCAGATCTATATCGCGTTCTTCGGTCTGCCGTTGGCCGGCGTCAAGGTTGATGACTACGTGCTTGGCGTTATCGTCATGGCCATGAACTCGTCTGCGTACCTATGCGAGATCTTCCGTGCCGGTATTCAATCGATCCCCAAGGGCCAAAACGAGGCTGCGCGTTCGCTGGGCATGAACGCGTTCCAGACGCTGCTCTATGTCATGATTCCGCAGACGTTCCGTAATGTTTTGCCTACGCTGACCAGCGAGTTTATCTTGCTTTACAAGGATACGTCGCTGCTTGCCGCCGTGGGTGTGGTCGAGATCGTCATGAACGCCCGTACCATCGTGGCCACGACGGGCTCCATTACACCGTACGTGGTTGCCGCCCTGTTCTATCTGGTCATCACCCTGCCGCTCGCTCGCTTGGTGAGCGGTCTTGAGGCGAGGCTTTTGGGCACGGCCGAGACCAAGAAGAAGCGTCCCGCCAAGAGCGCCGGACAGGTTGTCGCGACGCCCGCCGATCACATCGCCGGTCTGTAAGGAGGTCCTATCATGAGCGAAACCAATAACTCGAACGAGGTCGTCGTCAGCATCAAGAACCTCCAGAAGGCCTTTGGGGACAACGTGGTCCTGCGCGATATCGATCTGGATGTGCACAAGGGTGAGGTCGTTGTGGTCTTGGGCCCCTCAGGCTCGGGCAAGTCGACGATGCTTCGCTGCATCAATCGCCTGGAGCATCCCACGAGCGGCTCGATTGTCGTCGAGGGCGTGGATGTGTGTGCCAAGGGCGTCGACCTCAACAAAGTGCGCACGCACCTGGGCATGGTGTTTCAGCAGTTCAACCTGTTCCCGCACCTGTCGGTCAAAAAGAACGTCATGCTTGCGCAGCAAAAGGTGCTCAAGCGCAGCAAGGAAGAGGCCGAGAAGATCGCCGTCGAGGAGCTGACCAAGGTCGGCCTGGCCGAGCGCATCGACTTTATGCCGAGCCAGCTCTCGGGCGGCCAGCAGCAGCGCGTGGCCATCGCCCGCGCCCTGTCGATGAACCCGCACGTGATGCTCTTTGACGAGGCCACCTCGGCGCTCGACCCTGAGCTCGTGCGCGACGTTCTGGGCGTCATGCGCGACCTGGCGCACGACGGTATGACCATGATCGTCGTGACGCACGAGATGGGCTTTGCCCGCGATGTCGCCGACCGCGTCGTCTTTATGGACGGCGGCGTCATTGTGGAAGAGGGTACGCCGAGCGAGGTCTTCGACCACCCCAAGAGCGAGCGCACCAAGGCGTTCTTGGGCAATATCTCGTAGCCGGTTGATGTAACTGCCGTTACAAAAGAGCGGGGCTGGACTTGAATCCAGCCCCGCTCTTTTGTAGGGATGGGGATGCGCTTTGATGCAGGCTCTCTTGGAGGCCCTGGGTTCGTTACACGAGCTCGGCTCCGAGGGCCTTGCAAGCGGTCTCGCCCTCGTCGTCGGGCGCGTCGTAGCAGATGGTGGAGTCCACGACGTTGACGCCCGCCTCGTCGGCGTCCGCC
>CABRZT010000123.1:0-1777 GCA_902475595.1 uncultured Collinsella sp.
GACCGGCAAAAATCTCCCGACCGGGACGTGTGTCGTCATGCTGCACGGGCAGCACGGCGTTGCGGTAGAACACGCGCGAATCGTTGGCGCCCACGACTGTGCCCACACCGCGGTCGGCCTCCAGATACGTCACGTCGGGCAGCACGAAGTCAGAAGCACGCGCCGTCTCGGACCAACGAATATCAATCGTCACAAGCAAGTCGAGCTGCTGCAAAATACCCAACCAAGCCTGTGCATTGCCATAGCCCGCACCAGGGTTACTGGCATAGACGATGAGCCCACGCAAATCGCCGGCAAGAATCGACTGACCGATGGTCGTACACAGGCCGCGCACCGGATCGACCAGCGGATAGCGCTCGGACCCCAACTTGGGCTCACGCGGCATCGACGGCGTCGCGAAACGCGTAGGGTCCAAATCGCCCAACACAAGCGGCGTGGGCGGGTTGAGGGCACCGCCCTCATGCCCGATGCAGCCCAGCAGCACATCGACCAAGCAGATAGCGCGCGCGGTCTGGGTGCTATTGGCATACGCGATGCCGATGCCACCATGAAAGCCTGCATCCACCACAGCGGCAGGCGCGGCGGCAGCTAGCTCGCGCGCCGTGGCGACAATCTCTGCGGCCGGCACGTCGCACATCGACTCGGCCCACTCGGGCGTCCAAGCACTGGCCGCCTGCGCCAGCTCGTCAAAGCCTGTGGCGTAGCGGTCCACGAACTCGTGATCGTACAGGTCCTCGGATACCAGCACATGTGCGATACCCAGCAGCAACGCCAGATCGCATCCAGGACGTACGCGCAGCCAGCGGTCGGCAAGCGCGGCCGAGCCGCTGCGCCGGGGGTCAACCACGATGATCTTCGCCCCGCGCCGGCGCGCATCGTTGAGCGCGTCAACGGCCCCCATCGTCGACGAATCGACAATGGAACGCCCCAGGTACATGATGCAGTCGGTATGCGCAAGGTCGGAGGCGGGGCTATAGCCCAGGCTGTGCTCCCAACCGGTAAGTCTGCTTACCTCGCAGGCGCCATCGGCACCGTACACGTTGGGCGAGCCCAGCGCATGCATAAAGCGATAGGCCCAGTAGCGGTCGAACGAGGGCACACCAAGTGTCATGCCCAGCGCACGGGGCCCGCGCTCGTCAACAATTCCCAAAAGACGCTCGGCAATCTGAGCAAACGCCTCGTCCCAGGTAATCGCATCAAACCCCGAGCCATCCCGGCGGCGTCGCATGGGGTGCAAAATCCGGTCGCGCTCGTCAAACGGCATTGCCAGGCGATGGCGCCCGCGGGCGCACAGGGCACGCGCCGCGCACGGATGTCCCGGCACCGGCAACTCGGCCACCACGCGACCGTCCTCAACGCGTGCCGCAAAGGCGCAATCGGCATAGCATCCCCCGCATGTCGTCACCACGGAGCGACCGTCATGCATAGCTCTCGATGCCATCTCGATTATTCCTTCCAGCTCAGGGGTTCATGCCCCGCCGCACCACAGCCCTGCCACCAGCTGCCGCGACGCAAAGCCCGCTGCATCTACCGCAGCAAGACACGAAGAGCCTCCCAAAAGGCAAACGCCCCTCGGGAGGCCCGTACGTCATTCCAGCTTATTACGCCTCGGACTTCTTGGCGTAGACAAACCAGTAGCCGAGCGCGATTAGAACCGCGCCGCCCACGATGTTGCCCAGCGTGGCGGCGGACAAGTTAAACGCAATGCCCGCAGCGTTGAGCGCATCGGCGCCGGCGACGTCGGCACCATAGCCGCACGCGTGCATCACGGCACCCA
>CABRZT010000124.1:0-1757 GCA_902475595.1 uncultured Collinsella sp.
TGGGTCGAAAAAGCGGGCCGCATGTCCCAAAATCCGCAGACGGCAAGGCGCCCGGCAGCCTCCCCCGTCTGGCACTTCCCGATATCCGCCCGCCCCAAACCACCGCAAAGGAGACAGGCACCTTTGTGGTGGTTTGGGGCGATGCGCTAGTCCACGGTGATGTCGAGATTTTTGCCGATGAGGCCAACGTAGCCGCCCTCGGCTGCCTTGGGGCTGTCAGCATGGCAGAGAACCCACTTGTCGGCCTTCCAGTAGCAGTAGCTGTCGCCGGCAGCAGGCATATCGGCCGCAGCCTCGGGGCGCGGGCCGTTGGTGCCCGCCGGCAGCGCCACCATCACCTGGAAGCCGCCGTCGTCGACCATGCAGGGCGTGTAGTGGAGCGTGGTGTTGAAGACTTCGACGACCGTACCCGCCGGCACGCGGAACGCCTTAACGCATGCGGTGTCGAGCTTGCCGCCCTCGATCTCCCAACGATGCGCCACGAGCAGGATAAAGTCGCGTGCACCCAGGTTGAACTCGCTGGCGCGGTGATACTCCAGGCAGTTGAGTCGTGTATTGTGGCCGTTGCACCAGCCCAGCTGGAACGGACGGCCACCAAACATGAGAAAGCCAAGCTTGTCGGCATCCTTGACGTCCTCGAGCTCCGGCGCACTTGCAACGTACTTGCTGCCTTCGGGAATGGGCGTGGCAGAGAGCGCCTCGAGCACGGGCGACGTAAGCTCGGACGGAACGTCATCCCAAACGTTGCCATAGGATTTGAACTCGGGATCGTTGACAGAGTAGATATGCATGTTCACTCCTGTTCGTAAATGTGACTATACGAACATTCTAGAACAAACATGAGCGATTTTGAACGCTCGTCCCGACCAATCAACAAAAAGGCGCCCCCGCATAAGCGAAGGCGCCCAATGCACGCGTTTTGGGCGATAAAGCCCTTACGCCTGCTGATAATGCAGGTGCTTCTCATCGATATCGGCCAGGTCACGGTCGAGATAGCGGCGCGCGAGCCAGTTTGCCATGGGGAGGTTCTGGTCCAGGTAGTTGCCGCACTCCTCGGGAGCGGCACCGGGGACATCGCCCTCGAAGTCGGCGACAAACTCGAACAGCTCACGCACGAGCGGCAGGATCTCCTCGCTCGTCACCTCGCCAAATACGACGAGGTAAAAGCCCGTGCGGCAGCCCATGGGGCCAAAGTAGACAATGCGGCTCGACCACTCGGCATGATTGCGAAGGAACGTCGCGCCCAGGTGCTCGATGGTGTGGCACTCGGCGGTGTTCATGACCGGCTCCTTGTTGGGCGTGGTCAGGCGCAGGTCAAACGTGGTGACGGCAGCACCGGTCGCCGGATCGCGGTCGATGCGGCTCACATACACGCCGGGCTCAAGCAGCAGATGGTCAACGGAAAAGCTGGCGATGCGCTCCATGGCAGATCCTCTCGATAGTCAATTTGGGACGGGACTCTTTTAGCCGGTTCGAATGGTCGCACCAATCATACCAGTCAAAAAAGCCCCGCCCCAAAAAGACAACTTAGCCCAGGACGCGGGCCATACGCGTCTTGAACTCGGACAGGAAGCGCGGAGCATCCACGGTCAGTGCCACAAGCGTGCTCTTGTCCGGATCGGACAGGCGGCGCTCATCGCAGATGGTGCGACCGCGGTACTCGCCCAGCAGATCAACACGCAGGTTGCAGCCGAGCGCACCTACGAGCGTGGGGTCGATCGCCACGGCAACGGCCAGCGGATCGTGCAGCGCACAAC
>CABRZT010000125.1:0-1752 GCA_902475595.1 uncultured Collinsella sp.
GTTCCCGGCTACGGCTATTACGACACCGCCAAGGGCCGCTTTGAGGGCATGGAAGTCGATTTGTGCTACCAGATCGCCGCTGCCGTCTTTGGCGTGAGCTACAAGGAGGCCCGCGCCCAGGAGCTTGTCGAGTTTACCGACGTAACGCCCAAGACACGCGGCCCGCTGATCGATAACGGCCAACTCGACGTGGTCGCGGCGACCTACACCATCACCGACGAGCGCAAGAAGAGCTGGGATTTCTCGACGCCGTACCGCACCGACTACGTGGGGCTCATGGTCAAGAAGCGTTCGGGCTTTACCTCGATTGAGGATCTGGACGGCAAGGTCATCGGCGTGAGCCAGGGTGCTACCACGCAGGGCCTGATCGAGCAGATGATCAAGGACAACGGCTTTAGCTGCAAGCCCGAGTTTAGGGCCTTTAGCGGCTACCCCATCATCAAGAGTTCGCTCGACGCCGGCAATATCGACGTCTTTGCCATGGACCGCTCCACGCTGGCCGGTTACATGAACGAGACCGTTGAGCTGCTGCAACCCGAGGTCAAGTTTGGTGAGCAGGGCTACGGCGTGGCGACCAAGAAGGGCTGCGACCTTTCGGCCGTGGTCGATCAGGTGATTTGCGATCGCCTGGCCGACGGCTGGCTCGACCAAGAGGTCAAGACCTGGGGTCTTGTATAGGCGCATCGTCCAAGGAAGGAATCAAATGCTCGAAGGATTGTTTGACGCCGACCGCTGGTCGACGACATTTCAAAACATGGGGCCCTTCTGGGAGGGCTTTGGCGTGACGCTGCAGGTGGTCGTTGCCGGTCTGCTGCTGTCGCTGGTGCTGGGCACGCTGCTTGGCGTGTTCTCTACCACTCGCTCGCGCGTGCTGCGCGCCATAAGCCGTGTGTACGTGGAGTTTTACCAGAACACCCCGTTGCCCGTGCAGGTGCTCTTCATGTACATGGCCGGTCCGCAGTTTTTGCAGGCCATAACCGGTGCCGATCAGCCGGTGCGCATCGCGCCGTTCGTGCTGGGCTTCTTGGGTGTGGGCTTGTATCACGCGGCCTACATTTCGGAGGTCATCCGCACCGGTATCGAGGCGGTTCCGCGCGGTCAGATGGAGGCGGCCCAGAGCCAGGGCTTCACCCGTGCGCAGGCATACTGGTACATCGTGCTGCCCCAGACGTTCAAGATCATTTTGCCGCCGCTGTGTAACCAGGCGCTCAACCTGGTCAAGAACACGTCGGTGCTGGCGCTTGTGGCCGGCGGCGACCTTATGTACCGTTCCGACAACTTTGTGAGTCTGTACGGTTACCTGCAGGGATACATCGTCTGCTGCCTTATGTACTTCATCATCTGCTTTCCGCTCGCCATGCTGGTGCAGTGGCTCGAGCGCCGCTCCAAGGAGCGTCCGCGCGGCGTGAGCCTGGCCGAGTTGGGGCTCGACAACGTAGAGGAGGCCTAGCGCATGGAAATCTTCAACGCGACCAACCTGCTCTACATTTGGGGCGGCTTTGTTAAGACCATCGAGATCTCGGCGCTGTCGATTTTTTTCTCGCTCATCTTTGGCACGGTGCTGGCGCTCGTTAAGAGCTATGCGCCCCGCCCGTTCCGTATTTTGGTGAGCGCCTATATCGAGCTGTTCCGTTGCACGCCAAACCTGCTGTGGATTCTGTTTATCTACTTTACGGTGCAGGGTTTGGACATTGTGATTTCGACCATCGCCTTTACGCTGTTTACCAGCGCCGTTATGGCCGAGATTGTGCG
>CABRZT010000126.1:0-1597 GCA_902475595.1 uncultured Collinsella sp.
GACACGCAGTTTAAGGCGTCTGGCGACCTCGTCGAGCAGATGCGCGCCGGTGCCGCCGTCGACGTGCTCATCACGGCTTCCAAGGGCACCATGGACGACGCCGAGGCCGCCGAGCTCGTCGACGCCGACACGCGTGAGGACATGTTCGTCAACGACCTTGTGATCATTCGCGCCGAGGGCTCCGATACCAAGGTCGAGGCCATCGCCGGCGTCGCGAATCTGGACGGCAAGATCGCCATCGGCGACGCCAAGACCGTTCCCGCCGGAAAGTACGCCAACCAGGCTCTGGCCTCCGTGGGCCTCTACACCGGCACCGAGGGCGACGACGGTGAGTATGCTCCCGAGATTGCCGACAAGGTCGCACTGGCCGATAAAGTTGGTACCGCCGCCGCCTATGTGTCCACAGGCGACTGCGTGGCTGGATTTGTCTACAGCTCCGATATCTTCCGCTACGACGGCATCGAGGAGGCCTTCGTGTGTCCCGAGGACTCGCACAAGCCCATCGTGTATCCGGGCGCTGTCGCCGAGAGCTCCGAGCATGCCGACGAAGCCAAGGCGTTCATCGACTTCTGTCTGACCAACAAGAAGGCTCAGAAGATTTGGGCTAAGTACGGCTTTGAGCTTTCCGCGTAGTGCGGCTTGGCGCGATAATTCCATCGTTTTGTGTTTCACTCCGTCCTTGTATTCGCTTGGAGCTTTTCGTGCTTAATAGATTCCGCATGCTTGTCGCCTGTGCTTTGACCTTCGTGCTTTGCTGGGTGCCGGGATTTGCGTTTGCTGGGGACGCTGAGGACGGGGCCCAGGTTGCTGCGACCGCTCATGGGCTTTCCTATGGGATCGAGGGTTTTGAGCGGTTGGCCAAGGGGACCGCTCGTGCCATGGAGAGCCAGCCTGAGGGCTACCGGTTTCCCGTTGACGAGGACGTGGACCTTGTGGTGGCGCCTGCTGCCGATCGCGTTGTGGTGTGGATATCGCCCAAGGCGGTCGAGAAGTTTGGATTGGATCTGCAGGACAACGAGTGTGTATCGGGTCTCAAGGTCCTCGTCTGTGAGCTCGACAGCGCAAACTGCATGGGAGGTGCGCAGCTGGGGGACGTGGATCTTCCTTGGTATGTCACGGCGGAAACAACGTTTGATGCCGGCGGGTATACCTATAGCTTTGACGAGCGCGGTGCGGATGGGGACCGTTATGTGGTGATTGCATCAGCCTCGGGTGATGCCAAGGGCGGCGCGCGTTGGCTTGATAGCGCTCACATGGTAGAAGCATCGTCTGTCGTGTTGCGGGATGAGCAGGGGCCCTTGACCTCTCTGGCTTCCTTTTTGGGCGACATCGACTATCGCCCGTTTTGGGTGTCCATTAAAACGAGCGGCCTTGCCCTGGTGATCTCCCTTGCGCTGGGCCTGTTCGCCGCGTGGAAGACCATGGGTACCTCGAGTCGCATCAAGGGCCTGCTCGATTCGGTCTTTACGATTCCTATGGTGCTGCCGCCTACGGTGTGCGGCTTTTTGCTGCTTATTCTGTTTGGCCGTTCGACCGGGGTGGGCCAGTGGCTCATCGCGCACGGCATCTCGATCGTCTTTACCTGGCCCGCGGCGGT
>CABRZT010000127.1:0-1537 GCA_902475595.1 uncultured Collinsella sp.
GTCACGCCGCCCTTGCCGACCTCCATGCGGTTGAGGGACACGATGAGGCCCTTGATCTCGACATCGGCAGCAGCCTTGACCTTGGGATAGGTCTCGTCGATGGACTTGCCGCTGGTGGTAACGTCCTCGACCATGACCACGCGGTCGCCGTCCTTGGGCTCATAACCCAGCAGGTTGCCCTTATCGGCACCGTGGTCCTTGGCCTCCTTGCGGTCACAGCAGTACTTGACCTCCTTGCCGTACAGCTCGTGGTAGGCAATTGCGGTCACGACGGCCAGCGGAATACCCTTGTAGGCCGGTCCAAACAGCACGTCAAAGTCGTCGCCAAAGTTATCGTGGATGGCCTGAGCGTAATACTCGCCCAGCTTCTTGAGCTGATAGCCCGTCACGTAAGCGCCGGCGTTCATAAAGAACGGGGACTGACGGCCGCTCTTGAGCGTAAAGCTACCGAACTTAAGAACGTCGGACTCGACCATAAACTTGATGAACTCTTGCTTGTAAGCCTCCATGCGGGCTCCTCTCGTAATCGCGTACGTGCCTTCCAGTTTAGCGCAGGCGAAGCGTAGATGCGGGCGCGCTTTGGGGCCACGGCATTCTGTAAAGGCTTTGTCAGGGGGAATGGTTTTCCGAACAATGGGGTTGACATGTCAAACTCCCTCATCAAGAATACGGGCGGATTAAAAAGGGGTACGAGATACCCAAAGCGCGCTGCGCTCGGCCTTTAGGAGGTGTGCCATGGAAGGCAGTCCTAGTCGAAAAACCTGCATGTCGCCCTCGGCACGCCGCGAGGACTCCGCACACGCATAAACGCCACCGGCAGATCGCCAAAACCACCACAAAGGCGCGCTGCACCCTTTGTGGGCTCAAGAGCTTGACGTGAGCGACATCTAGGTTTTTTGAAGCAAATACGACACGTACGCTAACTCCCCTCAACAAGGAGGACCCTATGCTGATGCTCAAAACCGTCACGGTACTCGAAGCCATCTCCAAGCGCCGCCGCACGGCGCGCCCTGCCGCTCATACCGGCCTGTCCAAGAACACCATATTCGCCGCCACCCATAGTGCCGAGGACGCCCTCGTACTGCTTGACGCCACGGCAAACGGCCTCACCGTCGAGCAGGCAACTGAGCGCCTGAACGCCGTCGGCCCCAACACCATCGAGGCAACGACCAAAACGCTCGCCCGCCGCATCGCCGACGCGTTCATCGATCCCTTCGCCGCACCCGAGCCGCAGCGCGACCCCTCCACGGTCATCGTCATCGGCATCATGCTGCTGGTATCGGGCGGTATGAAGTTTATCCAGGAAGCCCGCAGCGGCAATGCGGCAGAGGCCCTCAAGGACCTGGTCTCCAACACTTGCACCGCCCTGCGCGACGGCGAGCGCATCGAGATCCCCTTCGACGAGCTCGTCCCCGGCGATGTAATCCGTCTCTCTGCCGGCGATATGGTGCCGGCCGATGCCCGCGTCATCACCGCGCGCGACCTGTTTGTGATCGAGTCCGCACTCACCGGCGAGAGCGAGGCCGTCGAGAAGACC
>CABRZT010000128.1:0-1519 GCA_902475595.1 uncultured Collinsella sp.
GCTCACGCGGCCGTCGTCGTCCAAAATAACCACATGCGTGGCAAAGCCGTAGCAGATGTGGCTCTTGGGGTTGGGAACATCCGCACCCAGCTTGTCGGTCGGCTCCAGGTACACGTAGCCAAACTCGCATCCCTCGAGCGCCTTGATGGCGGCCGCAGGATCCTGAGGATGCATACCCTGGCCGGCGACGAGTTCCTGCGTGCGCAGCTGATAGGCGTGACCGTCGTCGTACTCGATCTTGACGCCGTCGCCATGCGCGCTCACGGGAGCGTCGGGCGCGGGCTTGCCGGCTTCGATGCCAACCATGGCATCGCGCAGCAGGAAGGCGGCACCGCGCACGGCCTCGCCGGTCACGACCGTCTGACGCGAGCCAGACGTGGTGCCGGAGTCGGGAGCGTTCTCGGTGGAGCACTCGCCGTTGGCAATGTAGCGAAGCGGCAGACCGCATGCCTCGGCAACGTCCTGCAAAAAGACGGTGTTGCAGCCCTGGCCGATGTCGGACGTGGCAGCATAGACCACGGCCACGCCGTTCTCGACGCGAATCTTGCAGCGGCCGGCATCGGGCAGGCCCACGCCCACGCCGGCGTTCTTCATGGCGCAGGCGATACCGGCGTGTCCGGGATGCGCGTAGTAGGCATCCTTGACCTCGAGCAGCGTCTCCTTCAGCGCCGTGGAGCAGTCGGCAATCTGGCCGTTGGGCAAAACCTCGCCCGGCTCGATGGCGTTGCGGTAGCGAATCTCCCACGGATCCAGGCCGACCTTCTCTGCCAGCAGGTCGATCAGGCTCTCGAGCGCAAACTCGGACTGGCAAACGCCAAAGCCGCGGTACGCGCCGGCGGGCGGGTTGTTGGTGTAGTAGCCAAAACCGCGAATGTCGGTGTTCTGGTACTTGTAGGGGCCGACGGCATGCGTGCAGGCGCGCTCGAGCACCGGGCCGCACAGCGACGCGTAGGCGCCGGTGTCAAAGTTGATCTCGCAATCCAGGCCGGTAAAGTTGCCCTCGGCGTCGCAGCCCAGCGTAAAGGTGCCGTCCATGGCATGGCGCTTGGGATGGAAAGCGAGCGACTCGGCACGCGTGAGCTTGCACTTCACAGGACGCTGAAGCTTATAGGCAGCAAGCGCGGCCAGGTGCTGGATGGACACGTCCTCCTTGCCGCCAAAGCCGCCGCCCACGAGCATGGTCTCGACGACCACGCGCTCGGGCTCGTTGTCCCAGCCAAACATGTGGGCACACTCTTTGCGCGTATCGTAGGCACCCTGGTCGGTCGACTGCACCTTGACGCCGTTCTTGTACGGGAAGGCAACGGCGCACTCGGGCTCCAAGAAGGCATGTTCGGTAAAGGGCGTGGTAAAGCGCTGTGTCACGGTGAATGCGCTCTCCGCCAGCGCCTTGGCGGCGTCGCCGCGCGTCACATGACGGCTCTGGCACACGTTGTCCTTGAGCTCCACCGTGTTGCCAAAGGCAAAGAAGCTGTCATGCAGGCGCGGGGCGTTGGCGGCCTTGGCCTCGACAATGTTG